>NZ_JBEXHC010000012.1:10535-177613 GCF_040607655.1 Streptomyces sp. NPDC005266 | reverse complement strand
GAACCCTAGGAAGTCCCATTATCCCAGTTCAGAGGGCATCCGCGTCTTCATGTCCAAGCCATGAACCGGCTGTTGCCCGGTGGATTCAGGCTAAGCGGATGCGGTGGGGTTCGCCGCTGATCCCTCGCCGTTCGGCCTGGCCGAGGGCTTGGACGCCGAGAAGGATCAGCACTTGACTTCGCCGTAACCGCTTAGCGCAGTTCCTCGGGGGGCGTACGGCGCGCGTCGACCTTCTCCGTGCGCTCCAGCTCACCCCAGACGACATAGCGATGGCGCGAGGTGTAGACCGGGGTGCAGGTCGAGAGCGTGATGTAGTGGCCCGGCTTCTCCCGGCCCGACTCCTTCGGGACCGGGTCGAGCACATCCACATTGAACTTCGAGGTCTCGGGCAGCGTCGCGTAGACCTTGTAGATGTACCAGGTGTCGCGGGTCTCGAAGACCACCGCGTCGCCTTCGTGGACCTTGTCGATGTTGTGGAACTTCGCACCGTGGCCGTCCCGGTGCGCGGCGAGGGAGAAGTTGCCCTTCTTGTCCCAGGGCATCGCGGCCTTGACCGGGTCCGTGTAGTACCCGGCGACGCCGTCGTTGAGGATCTTGGTCGAGGTGCCCTTCTTCACCAGCACCTCGCCGTTGTGCATGGCCGGTACGTGCAGGAAGCCGATGCCGTCCTGGGTGTCGAGCCGGCCGGGCCCCTGCCCGGCCCAGTGCCTGCGCACCTGGTCGCCCTGCTTCTTCGCCTCGCGGTCGGCGAGCACGTTCGTCCACCACAGCGAGTAGACGACGAAGAGGGCGAGGATCAGCCCGGCGGTGATCAACAGCTCGCCGAAGACGGCCACGGCCGCGGCGATCCGCCCGCGGCCGGTGTGGCGGCTCGGTGCCGCGGGTGAATCGGGGCGCCGGCCCCGCCGCTGGTCGTGGTCGGTCCGTGCCACCGCGTCGTACCCCTTTTTCTGGTGTTATGGCTGTTCGAGCTCGGCGCCTGGACTTGCCGCGCTCACTCGACCAGCGCGTCAGGCTTGCCCTCGCTGCGCGGCCGCTCGTCGACCATCTTGCCCCAGACGATCATCCGATAGGTGCTGGTGAATTCCGGAGTGCAGGTCGTCAGCGTGATGTAGCGGCCCGGCTTGGTAAAGCCGGAGCCGGGCGGCACCGGCCGGATGACGCTGGTGTTGGAGGGCGGCGTCTGCGGCAGGATGCTGCGCATCTCGTAGGTGTAGTACCGGCGCTGCGTCTCGACGATGATCTTGTCGCCGGGCTTGAGGCTGTTGACGTAGCGGAACGGCTCGCCATGGGTGTTGCGATGCCCGGCGAGCGCGAAGTTGCCCTGCTTGTTCCACGGCATCGCGGTCTTCAGCTTGCCCTTGCCGTAGTGGCCCACCATGCCGCGGTCGAGGACCTTGTGCTTGTCGATGCCCTCGGCGATCGGCGCCTTCACGTCCAGCTTGGGGATATAGATGATGGCGAACCCCTGGCCGGGCGAGAACTTGCCCGGATCGCGGTCCTCCTCGCCGTCCCGGTCCCAGTTCTTCTGCAGATCGCTGGCGGCGCCGTCCGCCTGCTGATGGGCCCGGATGTTCGTCCACCACAGCTGATACGCGACGAACAGCAGCATCACCACACCGAGGGTGATGAACAGCTCGCCGAACAGCCGGCTCGCGACGACCCCGGGACTGTCCTTGCGCGCCCGCGCGGCGCGCTTGGCCTCCATCCGGGTGCGGGGCCGGCCGGTCCCGGCGGCCGCTGTGCCCGCTTCCGGCGCGCCGCCCCCCGCACGGGCGCCGTGCCTGCCGGCCCGCTTGCCGCCCCCCTGGGCGGCCTTCCGGCGGGCGGCCCGGCCGCCGGGCGGCGGCGTCGGGCCCGGGGCCGCGTCCGGCGCGACCTTGCGCAACATCACGGTCTGGTCGCCGCCGGGGGAGGCGGCCTGCGGGCCCACGGCGCGCAGGGCGACCGTCTCGTCGTCGCCCCGGGGCGCGACCGGGCGCAGAACGGCCGTCTCGGCCGCCTCCGCGGCGCTTCGGGGGCCGGAGGGGGTGGCGGGGGCCGGAGGGGCCGAGGAGGCCGCACGGGCCCGTCTGCGCCCCGTGGGTGGCCCGGCCGGCTCCCCGGCGCTGCCGGGTGCGGAGGGGGCCGGGGAGCCGCGCCTGCGCCGTCCGGTGGCCGGCGGCAGCGGGAACGAGGCGGTGCCCACGCCGTGGCCCGTGGCCGCGTCGTCCGGGGCGGATCCCTGCCGCGGGTCGTTCAGGGAGTCCCCGGCGCCCGGCACAGCCGCCCCGAACGCGTCCGGGCCCCGTCCCGCCTCGTACGGCTCATGAGGCTCGTACGACGCGTACGGGGCGGGTTCCCGGGCACCAGGGGCGGATTCCCGGGCGCCATAGGCCGCGCCCTCTCGCTCGGGGCGCAGTGCGGTCACTCGCCGGCCTTACCGCCGACCGCCCCGACCACCGGGGCGAGCCCCGTCGACCGCTCCACCGCCCCGATGTCCCCGCACTCCACCAGCCAGTTGGCGAGCATGCGATGGCCCCACTCGGTGAGGACCGACTCGGGGTGGAACTGGACGCCCTCGACGCGCAGTCCACGGTGACGCAGCCCCATGGCGATGCCCGTCTCCGTCCAGGCCGTGATCTCCAGCTCCTGGGGAACGGTGCCCCGCTCGACGGCCAGCGAGTGGTAGCGGGTAGCGGTGAAGGGGGACGGCAGACCGCTGAAGACGCCCGCGCCCTCGTGAGTCACCAGCGAGGTCTTGCCGTGCAGCAACTCCGGGGCGCGGCCGACGACCCCGCCATAGGCGACGGCCATGGACTGCATCCCCAGGCAGACGCCGAACACCGGCACCCCGGTGCCCGCGCAGTGCCGCACCATGTCGACGCAGACGCCCGCCTCCTCGGGGGTGCCGGGGCCGGGGGACAGCAGTACACCGTCGAAGCCGTCCTGGGCGTGCGAGAGGGACACCTCGTCGTTGCGCACCACCTCGCACTCGGCGCCGAGCTGGTAGAGGTACTGGACGAGGTTGAAGACGAAGCTGTCGTAGTTGTCGACGACCAGGATGCGCGCGCTCATCGCAGAGTCCCCATTCCCTCGTCGACCGTCACATCGTTGAACGGCAGCAGCGGCTCCGCCCACGGGAAGACGTACTGGAAGAGCACGTAGACGATCGCCAGCACCAGGGCGAGCGAAACCAGCGCCCGCACCCATGCGTTCCCCGGCAGATGCCGCCAGATCCAGCCGTACATGCCATCCCTACTCACCGATGACGGAGTCGATTGCGAGACCAGGGTAAGGGCCGGGGCGGGCCGGGAGGGTCAGCTGACCAAAGCTTGGGGCTTGCCGTGGGCCACGGGCCGGGTCGCGTCGAGGTGCGCCCAGGCGATCAGACGGTGGCTGTGGCCCCACTCCGGTTCGCAGGTGGTCAGGGTCAGACAGCGGCCGGGACGCTCGAAACCGGACGCGCGCGGCACCGGGTCGATCACCCGACGTCGGAGGGCAGCGGGCGATGGGGCCGGCGGTCGATGCGGTAGGTGAACCAGGTGGTGCCGTCCGTCAGGACGACCGCGACGCCGGAACGCAGCCGGGGGAAGTCCTTGAAGGGGTCGCCGTAGGTACGGCGGTGCCCGGCGACGGCGAAGTTGCCCAGGGCTCGTGGGGGCGGTGCGGGGGCTTGGGTTCCAGGAGTCGTCGCAACACTCCAGTTCAGGGGATGCGATGGACTTCGAGATCCGTAAGGACCGGACGAAGCCTCAGGGCAGGAAGAAGCTCACCAGGGAGCGGGAGGCATATTCCCGGCTCATGCAGCAGGGTCTGAGCAACCGGGAAGCGTGCCGGATCGTCGGGATCGACCGCCGGACCGGCCAGAAGTGGCGCAACGGTCGTCACGCATACGGAAACCGGAAGGCGCTGCCACCGATCAACGCGGTGGCAGCGCCTTCCGGGCCGTCCCGGTACCTGCGCGAGGCGCGGGATGTACATGATCGCGAACGGCTCGCCCGTCCGGTAGCGGCGCGGCTGGAACGCGGGCCGGGCGCCGGCGGCGCGGACCGGCCGCCCATCGGTCCTGGAGGTGGCCGATCCCGCCGTCCATGGCCCGGTCGGCGCGGATCGATGCCCAGTACAGGAGGTGGACCACCAGCGGGATCATCACGGTGCCGACGGTGACGCAGACCTCACTGAGCACTCTGATGACCAGCCGCGTCCTCACCGGCCCCCGATGCGCTACCCGATGGGCTGTGCCTGATGCAGATCCACTGTGCCGGAGTAGCCGGGAAGAGTCACCGTCTCGTGCTGGTCGACTTTCCAGCCGAGGCCGTACGCGTCGACATAGCTGCGGTAGTTCTGGATGGCCGGGGACATGGCGAGCGCGGCGAGCAGCTTGTTCCGGTCGCCGACGGCGGTCACCTTGTACGGCGGCGAGTAGACCTGGCCCTGGAGGATCAGGGTGTTTCCGACGCAGCGCACCGCGCTGGTGGAGATCAGCCGCTGGTCCATCACCTTGATGCCCTTGGCGCCGCCCTGCCACAGGGCGTTGACCACGGCCTGCAGGTCCTGCTGGTGGATGACGAGATCGTTGGGCTGGGGTTCGGGAACGCCGGGGATCTTCGGGGTGGCGTTCGGCGGGGCGTCGGTGAGGGTGACGGTGAGCCCGGGGCCCGTGAGCGCCCTGGTGCCGGCGGTCTTCTCCAGCTCGGCGAGTTTCCGGCGCTCGGCCTTGGTGGATCCGTTGTCCCGCCGGGCGAGGGCGTCGACGTCGGAGCGCATCCGGGCGGCGCTGTCGTCCAGGGCGCCGTTCTTACGGCTGCGCTCGAGGATGAGGTCGGAGAGGCGCAGCATCGATTCATCACTGCGGAGGTTGGTGCCCTGGGCCGTATTGAAGCTGGTCCAGAAGATCACCCCGGCCAGGGCGAAGACCGCCGCGGTCAGCAGCCGGATGGGGCGGAACCGGGGGCGGCGGGAGGGCGGGGTGGGGGAGTCAGCGGAATTGCTCAACGTACCCTTGCTCCTTACGACGCCGCGGAAGGACTACGCTAACCGACGTGTGGGGGAGGGAAGTGGTCCCCTTCGCTGTCCCGCCCCGGCGCCGTCCGTACATATCCCCGCGCGGTCACGCAGCGCATTCGACAGGAGAGTTCCTCGTGCCGAAGTCACGGATCCGCAAGAAGGACGACTTCACGCCGCCGCCGGCGAAGCAGGCAGCCAACATCAATCTGAACAGCGGCCGCGGGTGGGTGGCACCGCTGATGCTGGCCATGTTCCTGATCGGCCTCGCGTGGATCGTCCTCTTCTACGTGACCACGGGTGACATGCCGGTCAAGTCTCTGGGCAACTGGAACATCGTGGTGGGCTTTGGCTTCATCGCCGCGGGGTTCGTCGTCTCCACCCAGTGGAAGTGACCCCACTCCGTCGGCTCTGTCCACGGCAGCCCTGCCCACGGCTTCGTCCACAGAGTTATCCACAGCCGGGGAAAACTCAGAAGATCTGTGGATAACCTCTGCCGCGTTGACGCCGGTGTGACCGGCGGAGCACCTCTGTTCGACCGTTCACACCTGCGATTTCCTGGGAAAACGCAGGTCAGCGGCGCTCGCACAGACGTTCTCCACAGGGTGCGCAAGATCCACCCCCATGCTGTGGACAACTGACCGAGCCCGACCTCGTTCGAGGTTTTCCGGGGTGGGCTCGCGCCGCCCCGACGCGCCCCTCAGCCGGTGAGCTGGACGGTACGGATCCACACCGCCGCGACCATCGCGAGCAGCATCAGCGCACAGGTCCCCCGCTGTACCAGCGCACGCCGCTCACGCGGCGCGTGCACCATCCCGTAGGCCACCACCGTGCCGACGACCAGCCCGCCGACATGCGCCTGCCAGGCGATGCCGTGCCAGGTGAAGGTGAAGAGCAGATTCAGCGCGAGCAGCGCGATGACCGGGCGCATGTCGTAGTTGAGCCGGCGCATCAGGACGGCCGTGGCGCCCAGCAGACCGAAGATCGCCCCCGAGGCGCCGAGCGAGGCCACCTCCGGCGCGGCGACGAGATACGAGAGGGTACTGCCGCCCAGCCCGGAGAGCAGATACAGCGCGATGTAGCGGGCGCGGCCGAGCGCGGCTTCCAGCGGCGCGCCGATCCACCACAGCGAGAGCATGTTGAAGGCGATGTGCATCAGCTGCTGATGCAGGAATATCGAGGTCAGCAGCCGGTACCACTGACCCTCTGCGACGCCCTCCGAGGCCGAGGGCCCTGGCGGCCACTGGGCGACCAGGGCGAAATCGTTCACCACCCGGTCGCCGGCCGCCAGCACCGCGAGCCATATCGCGAGATTGAGCGCGATCAGGATCTTGGTGACCAGCCGCGGATCCGAGGTCATCGTGGCGCCCGCTATGGTGCGCGGCTGGGCCGCGCGCATCGAGGGGCCGGCGTTCGCCGGGCCGGACGCGGCGGACGCGTGGCCGCGGACGCACTCCGGGCAGTGGAACCCGACGGAGGCGCTGATCATGCACTCCGGGCAGATCGGCCGCTCACAGCGGGAACAGCTGATGCCGGTCTCCCGCTGCGGATGCCGATAGCAGCAGACCGCCTGGTCCTCCATGGTGTCCCTTCGCCCCCTGTCACAGGATTGCGCGTGTCCCCCGCCCCGCTTGTTCACGCGGACACTTGTTCACACGGACAAGCGGGGCGCGGAGTTCCCGTGCGGGATCAGCCCTCGCGGGTCTCCACGACGACCGACTCGATGACGACGTCCTGGAGCGGGCGGTCGGTACGGGGGTTGGTCGCGGCGCCCGCGATCGCGTCGACGACCTTCTTGCTGGCCTCGTCGGCGACCTCACCGAAGATGGTGTGCTTACCGGTCAGCCACGCGGTCGGGGCGACGGTGATGAAGAACTGCGAGCCGTTGGTGCCCGGTCCGGCGTTGGCCATCGCGAGCAGGTACGGCTTGTTGAACGCCAGGTCCGGGTGGAACTCGTCCCCGAACTCATAGCCGGGGCCACCGGTGCCATTGCCCAGCGGATCGCCGGCCTGGATCATGAAACCGCTGATCACCCGGTGGAAGACGGTGCCGTCGTAGAGCTTCTCCTTGGCCTTCTTGCCGGTGGCCGGGTGGGTCCACTCCCGGCTGCCCTCGGCCAGCTCCACGAAGTTCTTGACCGTCTTGGGGGCGTGGTTCGGCAGCAGCCGGACCACGATGTCGCCATTGTTCGTCTTCAGGGTGGCGTAAAGCTGCTCGGCCACGATCTACCTTCCATAGTTTTCACTTCCGTCTCCTGATCCTCGCACGGACGCAAGGGCGACGAGTAGCGGCCGAAACAGCGCACGGCGCGCCGATTCGCGCTGGTTCCGGAAGAATCTCTGCCATGACCCGGATGCCCGGTCACGCATGCCTTGCGCGCAGCGAACGGGCATGATCTCCACAAACAGGCATGATCTTTCTTGGGATGGAAACACGAGACTGCGCAGATGGAGTAGCACCACTGAGTACACGACTCTGAACCCCGGAGCACGAACGCCACCGAGGAGGAGGATCCCGTGACCCGCATTGACAGCGTGCGAGCCGCGACCGGCACCGCCAAGGGCGGCGTCCTGCACGCCGCGGAGGCGGTGGCGCCCTACGCCGGCACGGCCAAGGACACCGCCGCGCGGTACGCGCACGAAGCCCGCGAACGGCTCGCGCCGATGGTCTCGCAGGCCGCACATCAGGCCCGGTGCAGCGCCGGTGCGCAGTACCACGCGCATGTCGCGCCCCGGCTCAGCCAGGCCCGCGGCACTCTGCCGCCGAAGGTGGACAAGGCCGCCGCCCGGGCCGCCAAGCGCACCCGCAAGGCCGCGCGCCGGGCCGCCGAGTACACCGGGCCGCGCGTCGAGCACGCGGTGGCCGGAGTGCGTGCAGCGGCGGGCCCGGCCCGCGAGGAGGCGGCGGTACGCACGGCCGCGGCCGTCGCGGCGCTGCGCAACCATGTGACGGCGGCCGACATCGAGAAGCTCGCCCGGAAGCGCCGCCGCCGGTCCCGCGTCGCCCGCGTCACCAAACGGGCCACGGTGATCGGACTGATCGGCGCGGGCGTCTTCGCCGCGTGGAAGTGGTGGGACAAGCAGGCCAACCCCGACTGGCTGGTCGAGCCCCCCGCCGCGACCGAGGTGGGCGACCGCGAGCGGCTGTCGGCGGTGGACGGCAGCGAGCAGAGCGCCCTCGACCCGGAGGTGCGGGCCAAGCAGGACGAGGCCGAAGCGGGCAAGGACGACAACCAGCGCTGACCGGCGGCAGGCGCGGCCGAGGGGCGGGGGACCGAGGTCTCCCGCCCCCGTCGTTTCCCCGCCCGGATGGCATGTCCGGGGGGCCGGCTGGTGCGCACCGATGCCCGGTGCAGCGCCCGCACCAGCTCTATGGCGGCCGGAGTGGCGGCGGAGCCCCGATGCGCCCCGAGATCGGTGAACAGATCGAGCACGAACTCCCACGGCGGGCTGCGGGTACCGCTCAGGAAGCGCGAGATCGTGCTGGGGTCCCGGTGGCGGCGCACGGCATAGCGGCGCACCGAGATCTCCAGCCCGGCGAACAGCTTTCTCAGCTCCACGGCGAACGCCCGGAACTCCTCGGGCAGATTGTCGCCCAGTGGACGCAGTTCACCCATCATGTCCCCCCTACGGCGGCTTGCGCCGGTCAGACGACTCCCGGGCGGCTTGCCCGAGTTATGAGGGAAAGACTGGGGCATCGCGCCAGTGTTGCGCGGGCCAATTCCGCGAGTGGCAACACCGTGCACCGGGCCCACAATGAACCAGCCAGGACACCGGATCCGGTGTCCTGGCTGGTGACAGAGGTGGAGCCTAGGAGAGTCGAACTCCTGACATCCGCCATGCAAAGACGGCGCTCTACCAACTGAGCTAAGGCCCCGTCGCCGATCAGGATACCTGGTATCGAGCACCTTTCCCGACCGGGTATCGCTCGCGCGTACCGCTCTCCGTAGGATGCCACGCAAGATTCGCGGCAGCGAAGCGAAGGGGAGAGCGAGATGGACGCAACACAGCAGGATGCCACCGCGCGCGCACGAGAGCTGCAGCGCAGCTGGTACGGGGAACCGCTGGGGGCGCTCTTTCGCCGTCTGATCGACGATCTCGGCCTCAACCAGGCCCGTCTCGCCGCCGTACTCGGTCTGTCCGCACCCATGCTGTCGCAGCTCATGAGCGGTCAGCGCGCGAAGATCGGCAATCCTGCCGTCGTCCAGCGGGTGCAGGCGCTGCAGGAGCTGTCCAGCCAGGCGGCGGACGGCAGGGTCAGCGCCGCGGAGGCCGCCGAGCGCATGGAGGAGATCAAGAAGACCGCGGGCGGCTCGGTGCTCAACTCCACCCAGGCCACGGCGAGCACGGGTGCCCCGACCGTGCGTCGCGTGGTGCGCGAGATCCAGTCGCTGCTGCGGTCCGTGGCCGCCGCGGGGGACATCATCGATGCCGCCGAAGCCCTCGCCTCCACCCATCCCGAGCTGGCAGAGTTTCTCCGTGTGTACGGCGCCGGGCGGACCGCCGAGGCGGTCGCCCACTACGAGGCGCACCAGAACTGACGGGCTGATGGACTGCTGACGAGTCGATGACGGGGCGGGCACGGCGCGATGGGTGAGATCTTCGCGGGCCGGTACGAGCTGGTGGACCCGATCGGGCGCGGGGGCGTGGGCGCCGTATGGCGCGTCTGGGACCACCGCCGCAGGCGGTACGTCGCGGCGAAGGTGCTCCAGCAACGGGACGCCCACACACTGCTGCGCTTCGTACGGGAACAGGCCCTGCGGATCGACCACCCCCATGTACTGGCGCCGGCGAGCTGGGCGGCGGACGACGACAAGGTGCTGTTCACCATGGACCTGGTGGGCGGCGGCTCGTTCGCCCACCTCATCGGCGACTACGGCCCGCTGCCGCCGCGCTATGTATGCACCCTGCTGGACCAGTTGCTCTCCGGGCTGGCGGCGGTGCACGCGGAGGGCGTGGTGCACCGGGACATCAAGCCCGCGAACATCCTGCTGGATGCCACCGGAACCAGGCGGCCGCATGTGCGGCTGTCCGACTTCGGCATCGCCCTGACGAAGGGCGAGCCCCGGCTCACCGAGGTCAACTACGTGATGGGCACGCCCGGTTACTTCGCCCCCGAGCAGATGATGGGCGAGGAACCGGACTTCCCGGCAGACCTCTTCGCGGTCGGTCTGGTGGCGCTCTACCTGCTCAGCGGACACAAGCCGGACGCGGAGGCGCTCGTCAAGCGGTTCAGCGAGCAGGGCGTGCCGAACGCGCCCGCGGGGGTGCCCGAGCCGCTGTGGCAGGTGGTCGCGAGCCTGCTCCAGCCGGATCCGGAGGACCGGTTCCGCACGGCCACCGGGGCACGGAAGGCCCTCGCGACCGCCGTCGAGCTGCTGCCCGAGCCCGATCTGGACGACGAGGCGATCGAGGTCTTCGACCAGCTCGGGCCGCTGCCCGCGGGGTTCGGACCCGGCGGTCCGACCCGGCCGGGCCGCCGTCATGCGAAGGCGGACGCGCCCGAGAAGACAGGCGCGGCGGCGCCGGCCCGGCCATCCCGGCCCGCGGCCGAAGCCGCCGCCCCGGCCCCACGGCCCTCCATGTCGGACACCGGCAGCTTCACCCTCCCGCCGCCGCAACCCCGCAACCAGCAGCCCCCGGCACCGCGCCCCGAGACCCCGCGCCAAGAGATCCCGCGCGCCGAAACCCCGCAGCCTCTGACGCCATCCCCCAGCACGCCAACACCCCAGCCGACGGCCCCGCCGACAGCCACCCCACATCCACCGGCCGTGCGGCCTTCGGCCCTCCAGGGGGCGACACCACACCCCCGGCTCCCGCAGCCGCCGATATCCCAGCAGCCTGCCCCACCCCCGCCCACGCCCTCGACCGCGGTCCCTCTCCCGCACTCCCCGCAGCCGCCCGTGGAGCGCCCGCACCACGCACAGCATCCACAGCACCCCGTACAGCACGCGCACGCGCACCCGCATACGCACCCGCATACGCCCACCCCCGCTCCGGCCGCGCCCGCACCGGCGCCGCGTGAATACCCTCCTACTCGTCCCTACACCGCTCAGCGGCCCCGGGTTCCCCACGCCGCCGGGCGGCGCCCGGGCGGACCGTCCCGGAAGGCGACGCTCTTCGTCCTGATCCTCGCGGCCCTGTGCTTCGCGGTCGGTGCGTGCGCACTGATCATCGCGGGCTGACCTGCGGTCAAAACCGGCCGCGGCGATCCGCAGGACGGGGCCGAACGGGGCCGAACTACCAGGCGGGCGGCGGGCCGTAGCGGTGCTGACCCGTCGTAGGATCCTCCACCAGCCCTTCCGAGACCGCGGACGCGGCCGAGGGCGCGGACGTGGCCGAGGGCGCGGACGTGGCCGAGGGCGCGGCCGAGGGCGTGGACGCGGCCGAGGGCGCGGCCGAGGGCGTGGACGCGGCCGAGACCGTGGACGCGGCGCGGCGCCGGCCGGCAAGCGTCCACACACCCAACCCGAGCAGCAGGGCCGTCCCGGTGCCGAGACCCGCGTACCCCACCGCCCAAAGCCCGTCCTGGCCATCGTCGGCGTGCCCCTGGGGGCCGGCGGCCCGCACGGGCGTCGCCTGCCGCTCGGCCGCCTTCCTCTCGTCGTCGGAGAGGCCGAAACCAGCCTTGACCGCGTTGCCGTCATAGGTCGGTCCGCTGCGCGCGTCACCCGCGACACGCACCCGCAGGAGGACCGGCACCGAGCCCTTCACATGTGGTTCGACGTCCGAGGGGTTGAGCGTGACCGCCAGGTAGTACCCACCGGTGAGGCTCATCGCGCGGACCGAGTAGTCGGCCCTCGCGAACCGGTTTCCGTACGCCGCGGGCACGGTGCTCACCGCGGTCCGGGGCGGCTCGCCCTCCTGCGTGGAGACGGTGCCCCGTTTCGCGAGCCCGCGCGCCGGGTTGTAGGCGCGTATTCCGACCGCCTGGTCGAGCAGTCGGGTGCTCTTGTCCGCACCGTCGGCGGGCAGTTCGGCGACTGCGGAGAGCTGCTGTCCCCACTCGACCGGCACCCGGTAGAAGTGGGTCTCCCCCGGTTGGAACCGGTCCTCCCACGTCCCCGTGGCCACCAGGGGCGCGTCGGCGAATCCGCGGCCGCCCTGCCGGGGGCGGGCGGTGCCGCCGGGCGGACTGGGCGGTGCCGTATGCCAACTCCCCTCCGGCGCCTGGCCAATGGCCCCGCCCTTCACCGGCGGTTCCGCCATCAGCCGCAGCTCCAGCGGCCAGCGGTCCGGGTCCTGGGAGCCGGCCTGCCGCTCCACCGTGACGAGGTAACGCCCGGCCTTCCGGCAGGACGTCACCGAGCCTGAGCCCATCTGGCGGGAGGCGTAATCGGCCAGGGGGTAGGCGACATCGTCCGTCTCCACCTTCGGGGACGCGGTGTCGCAGATGCCCCCGTCGGGGTTCTGCAGCGTCACCTTGATCCCGTCGCGGTACGAGGCCACGCCCGCGCCCGGCCGGGGGGCCGCGACCGCCGAGACGTAGGCGGTGGACTGGGCGTCCAGCTGTGCGCTGTAGTACCGCTTCTCACCCGGCGCGACGCTGTCGACGTAGGTACCGCCGTTCTTGAGGGGCGGGGCACCCGTGGCGTCTGCGGCGCCACGTATCCGGGTTCCCTGTGTCTCGTACGCCCGTGCCCCGGCAGTACTGTCGGCGGCCGCCACCGGGATCAGCCCCGGCGCCGCGGTCACCACGCTCAGCGCCGCCACCGCGGCGAGGCCGGTCCTGACCCTGCAGCGGTCCTTCATCGCGCCCCCTCGTCCTGCCGGCCGCCCAGCCGTCATATTTGCCCATGCAAGCAAATCATTCGCGAGAGTGAATAACAGCGGTTGCCGCCGTCACATCCCCGCCAACGCCACGGCGCCAGTAAAGCCGACGGGGCCCCGACCGCTCCAGCGGTCGGGGCCCCGTACCGGGACTCTGTGGGAGCTCACACACCCGAACCTGCGGGCACGGAGTCGGTCGCCTCCGTCCACAGATCCTGCTCGGCGCGATCCGCCTGGATCTGGCGGTACACGAGGAGCCCGCCGATGGCGGCCAGTGCGACCAGGAGAAGCTTCTTCACCGCGCTACCTCGTCTCTTTCTTGACGTAGGGGACCTCTGGCGCCCGATGATACACACCGACCGATACCGTTCGGTGACCTATGCACGGCATCGGTCGCGCAACAAACGGCCGTCAACTACCGGCGCCCATACGCGATCAGCCCGGACGGAAGAAATCTCCGTCCAGGCTGATCGCGTCGGTGGGGCTAACAGGACTTGAACCTGTGGCCTCTTCCTTATCAGGGAAGCGCTCTAACCGTCTGAGCTATAGCCCCGCGCTGCACCGAAAGATTAGCGCACCACCTGCCCTGTCCCAAAATCGGTAACGTCGGGCCGCTACTCGTCCTCGGCGAGCGTGAGCTCCACGCCGCCCACGAAGCCCGCCGACAGGTTGTAGATGAACGCGCCGAGCGTCGCCAGCGCGGTCGCCAACACCACGTTGATCGTGGCGATGATCGAGGTGAACGTCAGGACGCGGGGCAGCGACAGGAAGGATTCCAGGTCGAACCCGCTGCCCTTCTTCGACTCCGTCGCATCGCTGATCGTTCCGCCCACGGCGCTGAAGACCCCCATGGCGTCCATGACCATCCACAGCACCGCCGCGGCGATCACCGTGCAGATCCCCAGCGCGATGGCGAGCAGGAAGCTGACCTTCATGACCGACCACGGATCGACCTTGGCGACCCGCAGCCGCGCCTTGCGCGTACGCGGCACCGGACGGGCCGCGACGCCCGTACGCGGACGGCGCACGGCGGCCGCGGCCTGCTGCTGGCCGCCCTGACCCGCCTGCCCCGGCACCGCGTAACCGCCCCGTCCGGCTCCGCCGCCGGACGGCGGAGCGTAGGCCTGCGGCGGGTGGTACGGCTGGGCGGGCTGCGGCGGAGCGGGCCGCTCCCCGGGCAGCGGGCTCGCGTGCTGCGGCTCTGGCTGGGGCTGCGGCTGCGGCTGCCGGGTGTCCGTCACGGTTCCCCCCTGGGGGTCGTCGGCTGGGCCACGGGTGCCTTCCGGAGCGGACGTACCGCCCGCCGCGGCCGGGGCTCCCGATCCCGGACGCCCTCCGGCATCCGCACCGCCACCCGCGGCACCCGTGGCTCCACTCACGACTTACTCCTCGGTGTCGTCAGCCGGGGGCGGTGTACCCCCAGCCGCCTCGGACGCGGCCTCCTCGGCTGCCTCGATCGCGGTCTCGATGACGTCCTCGACCTCTTCAGCCTCACGACCGGCCTCGGCGTTCTTGGCGATGCCCACGACGGCATCGCGCTTGCCCAGGTTGATCAGTTGGACGCCCATGGTGTCACGGCCCGTCTCCCTGACCTCACTGACCCGTGTACGGATCACACCGCCGCTGAGCGTGATGGCGAGGATCTCATCCGACTCCTCGACCACCAGCGCACCGACCAGGGACCCACGGTCCTCCACGATCTTGGCGGCCTTGATTCCGAGGCCACCGCGACCCTGGACGCGGTACTCGTCGACGTTCGATCGCTTCGCGTACCCACCGTCGGTGGCGGTGAAGACGAACGTACCCGGCCGGACGACATTCATCGAGAGGAGTTCATCGCCCTCGCGGAAGCTCATGCCCTTCACACCGGAGGTCGCACGCCCCATCGGCCGCAGCGACTCGTCCGTCGCCGTGAACCGGATCGACTGCGCCTTCTTGCTGATCAGCAGCAGATCGTCCTCGGCGGAGACCAGCTCGGCACCGATCAGTTCGTCCTCGCGGCCGTCCTCCATCTCCCGGAGGTTGATGGCGATCACACCGCCGGAGCGGGGCGAGTCGTAATCCTTCAGCGGAGTCTTCTTCACCAGACCCGACTTCGTGGCGAGCACCAGATACGGCACCGCCTCGTAGTCCCGGATGGCGAGGATCCGCGCGATCTGCTCATCCGGCTGGAACGCCAGCAGATTCGCGACGTGCTGGCCGCGCGCCTCCCGGCCCGCGTCCGGGAGCTCGTACGCCTTCGCCCGGTAGACCCGGCCCTTGTTGGTGAAGAACAGCAGCCAGTGGTGCGTGGTCGAGACGAAGAAGTGGTCGACGATGTCGTCCTGCTTCAGCTTCGTACCGCGCACGCCCTTGCCGCCGCGCTTCTGCGAGCGGTAGTCCTCCGTCTTGGTCCGCTTCAGATAGCCGCCACGCGTGATGGTGACGACGATGTCCTCCTCGGCGATGAGGTCCTCGATGGACATGTCGCCGTCGAAGGGGATCAGCTTGGAGCGCCGGTCGTCGCCGAACTTCTCGACGATCGCCGTGAGCTCCTCGCTGATGATCTGCCGCTGCCGCTCGGGCGAGGCCAGGATCGCGTTGTACTCGTTGATCTTGGCCTGCAGATCGTCGTGCTCCTGGACGATCTTCTGCCGCTCCAGGGCCGCCAGCCGGCGCAGCTGCATCTCCAGGATCGCGTTCGCCTGGATCTCGTCGATCTCCAGCAGCCCCATCAGGCCGCCGCGCGCGGTCTCCACCGTGTCGCTGCGCCGGATCAGCGCGATGACCTCGTCGATCGCGTCGAGCGCCTTGAGCAGACCGCGCAGGATGTGCGCCCGCTCCTCGGCCTTGCGCAGCCGGAAGCGGGTCCGGCGGACGATGACCTCGATCTGGTGCGCGACCCAGTTGCGGATGAACGCGTCCAGAGAGAGGGTGCGCGGCACCCCGTCGACCAGCGCCAGCATGTTGGCGCCGAAGTTCGTCTGCAGATCCGTGTGCTTGTAGAGATTGTTGAGGACGACCTTGGCGACCGCGTCCCGCTTGAGCACGATGACCAGCCGCTGGCCGGTGCGCGAGGAGGTCTCGTCACGGACGTCCGCGATGCCGCCGACCTTGCCGTCCTTCACCAGGTCGGCGATCTTCTGCGCGAGGTTGTCCGGGTTGACCTGGTACGGCAGCTCGGTGACCACCAGGCACTGACGGCCCTGGATCTCCTCGACCTCGACGACCGCACGCATCGTGATCGAGCCACGGCCGGTTCGGTACGCCTCCTCGATGCCCTTGCGGCCGACGACCAGCGCGCCGGTCGGGAAGTCCGGGCCCTTGATCCGGTCGATGAGGGCGTCGAGCAGCTCCTCCTGGGTCGCCTCCGGGTTCGCCAGGAGCCACTGGGCGCCCTCGGCCACCTCGCGCAGATTGTGCGGCGGGATGTTGGTGGCCATGCCGACCGCGATTCCTGCCGAGCCGTTGATCAGCAGGTTGGGGAAGCGCGACGGCAGGACCGTCGGCTCCTGGTTACGGCCGTCGTAGTTGTCCTGGAAGTCGACGGTCTCCTCGTCGATGTCCCGGAGCATCTCCATGGCCAGCGGGGCCATCTTGCACTCGGTGTACCGCATGGCCGCCGCGGGGTCGTTGCCCGGGGAGCCGAAGTTGCCGTTGGAGTCGACCAGCGGCATCCGCATGGACCACGGCTGGGCCAGCCGCACCAGCGCGTCGTAGATCGACGAGTCGCCGTGCGGGTGGTAGGTGCCCATGACGTCGCCGACGACGCGGGCGCACTTGTAGAAGCCCTTCTCGGGGCGGTACCCGCCGTCGTACATCGCGTACAGCACGCGCCGGTGCACCGGCTTGAGGCCGTCCCGGACGTCGGGCAGCGCACGGCTCACGATCACGCTCATCGCGTAGTCGAGGTAGGAGCGCTGCATCTCCGTCTCGAGACCGACCGCCTCGACGCGGAGGGCGGCACCTTCTGCGAGCTCGTCGGGGTTCAGATCGTCAGGGGTGTTCGGGGTGTTCTCGTCGGCCATTGCTGGTCAAAATCCTTCTGTCGTCTGCGGCTGGGGGCCGACTCAGATGTCGAGGAAGCGGACATCCTTGGCGTTGCGCTGGATGAACGAGCGCCGTGCCTCGACGTCCTCACCCATCAGGACCGAGAACAGGTCGTCGGCCTGCGCCGCGTCGTCCAGGGTGACCTGGCCCAGGACGCGGTGGTCGGGGTCCATCGTGGTGACCCGCAGCTCCTCGGCGTTCATCTCGCCCAGGCCCTTGAAGCGCTGGACCGAGTCGTCCTTGATGCGCTTGCCCTGTTCGCGGCCGGCCTGGATCAGCGCGTCCCGCTCCCGGTCCGAGTACGCGTACTCGAAGTCGTCCCGGCCCCACTTGATCTTGTAGAGCGGCGGACGGGACAGGAAGACATGCCCCGCCTCGACCAGCGGGCGCATGAAGCGGAAGAGGAAGGTCAGCAGCAGGGTGTTGATGTGCTGACCGTCGACATCGGCGTCCGCCATCAGAATGATCTTGTGGTAGCGGAGCTTGGCGATGTCGAAGTCCTCGTGCACCCCGGTGCCGAAGGCGGAGATCAGCGCCTGAACCTCGTTGTTCTGGAGGATCTTGTCGACGCGGGCCTTCTCGACGTTGAGGATCTTGCCTCGGATCGGAAGGATCGCCTGGTACTGCGGGTTACGGCCGGACTTGGCCGAACCGCCGGCGGAGTCACCCTCGACGATGAAGATCTCGCACTTCGACGGGTCGTTGGACTGGCAGTCGCTCAGCTTGCCCGGCAGCGACGCGGTCTCCAGCAGCCCCTTGCGGCGGGTCAGGTCGCGCGCCTTGCGGGCCGCCACCCGGGCGGTCGCCGCCTGGATGCCCTTGCGGACGATGTCCGCCGCCTCGTTGGGGTTGCGGTCCAGCCAGTCGGCGAGGTGCTCGTTGACGACCTTCTGGACGAAGGTCTTCGCCTCGGTGTTCCCCAGCTTGGTCTTCGTCTGGCCCTCGAACTGCGGCTCGCCCAGCTTGACCGAGATGATCGCGGTCAGGCCCTCGCGGATGTCCTCACCGGTGAGGTTGTCGTCCCGC
Organism: Streptomyces sp. NPDC005266; assembly: GCF_040607655.1. Taxonomy (NCBI): domain Bacteria; kingdom Bacillati; phylum Actinomycetota; class Actinomycetes; order Kitasatosporales; family Streptomycetaceae; genus Streptomyces; species Streptomyces sp. NPDC005266. Next base: position 159,802 of record NZ_JBEXHC010000012.1, on the reverse strand, counting down.
TCCCGGAGCAGCTTCTTGTCGCGCGCGTACTTGTTGATCAGGTACGTCAGCGCGGCCCGGAAGCCCTCCTCGTGGGTGCCGCCCTCATGGGTGTGGATGGTGTTCGCGAAGCTGTAGACACCCTCGGTGTACTGGGTGTTCCACTGCATCGCGACCTCAAGGGAGAGCATCCGCTCCTTGTCCTCGGCCTCGAAGCCGATCACCGTGGGGTGGACCAGATCGCCCTTGCGCGAGTTGAGGTAGGTGACGAAGTCGACAATGCCGCCGTCGTAGCGGTACGTCACGGAGAGCGGCTTGCCCTCCTCGTCCACATGGGCCTCGCGCTCGTCGGTCATCGAGATGGTCAGCCCCTTGTTGAGGAACGCCATCTCCTGGAACCGCCGCGACAGCGTCTCGAAGGAGTACTCGGTGGTCTCGAAGATGTCCGGGTCGGCCCAGAAGGTGACCGAGGTGCCGGTCTCGTCCGTGGGCTCGTTCCGGGCCAGGGGCGCGGTCGGAACGCCGAGCTTGTAGTCCTGGGTCCAGCGGTAGCCGTCCCGCTTGACCTCCACCGCCACCTTGGACGACAGCGCGTTGACGACGGAGACGCCGACGCCGTGCAGACCGCCGGAGACGGCGTAGCCGCCGCCGCCGAACTTGCCGCCCGCGTGCAGGACGGTCAGCACGACCTCCACGGCCGGCTTGCCCTCCGACGGGACGATGTCCACGGGGATGCCTCGGCCGTTGTCGACGACGCGGACGCCGCCGTCGGGCAGGATCGTCACCTCGATGGTGTCCGCGTGACCGGCCAGCGCCTCGTCGACGGAGTTGTCCACCACCTCGTAGACAAGGTGGTGCAGGCCGCGCTCGCCGGTCGATCCGATGTACATACCGGGTCGCTTGCGGACCGCGTCCAGGCCTTCCAGGACGGTGATCGCACTGGCGTCGTACGACGGCGGGGCCAGGGCCTCGCCGTCGTTCTGGGACGTGATGTTTTCGATGGGGTTGCCGGAATCGGCCACGAAGCGCCCTTTCTGGCACAGCACAAGCCGGCTCCGGGGCAGACGGGAGCGGCTGCGTCGTTCAACATGTGTCCGCGAGCGCTCGGCGCGCCAGCGGCGACGGTGTACGCGCCCAGTCTACCGGTAGCGCCGACATTAATGGGGGCTTGCCGGTGCCTGAGTCCGCATGTGCCGCCCTGAACCGGTCGCCAGCGACTCCCCATATGCGGGGACGGGCTCCAAGAGGCTCACACCGCCACTCAGCGCTTCGGGCTGTCAACCACCGGCTACCGTGACCGGGGTCTCAGCCGTCACCCTGTACTCAGGCTTGCGCACGGGCCCCGGGTCACCCGGTCAGCCGTAGGTATCACCCGGGCCGGTGGAGCCGGGAGAGCGCAGCGGACCGTAGCGGCGGGCCGGGCCGCCGGGGCCCAAGACCTTGATCAACTTCACGGTACCCTGGCCGAGATCCGCGTTCAGCCGGGCGACGAGCTGCGGGGCGAGCAGCCGCAGCTGGGTCGCCCACGCCGTGGAGTCGCAGCGCACCGTCAGCACCCGGGCGTCCTCGTCGTACCGCTGCGGCTCGCAGTGGAGCGCCACCTCGGGGCCGACCATCTGCGGCCAGCGGCCCATCACCCCGCCGACCGCGGCCGGGGTCTCCCAGCCGCGCTCGGTGATCAGCCGGTTGATCGCCGCACCGAGCGGAAGCGGATCGCGCCCATCGGCGCGCGCGCCGGAGCGCAGGCCCCCTCGGCGCGCCTGCTTCTTCTGCTGGGCCGCGGCACCACGGGCACGCGCCTGCTCCTTGGCGGCACGCAGCGCCACGCGCGCGAGATCGACGCCGGAGGGCTCGGGCGAGGTGGAGGACCCCACGGGCTGATCGGTCATACGCGCCGCACCTCGCCCTCGGCCACCGTGAAGCGCGTCCCCGTCAGCACCTGCGGGACGTCGTCCTCCACCGCCGCGGTCACCAGCACCTGCTCACCGGGGGCGACGAGCTCGGCCAGCCGCTCCCGGCGCCGCTCGTCCAGCTCCGCGAAGACGTCATCCAGCACCAGCACCGGCTCGCCCGCCTCGGTGCGCAGCAGATCATAGGAGGCCAGGCGCAGGGCGAGCGCGTACGACCATGACTCGCCATGGCTGGCGTACCCCTTGGCCGGGAGCCGGCCCAGCCTGAGCACCAGATCGTCGCGGTGCGGGCCGACCAGGGTGACGCCCCGCTCGATCTCCTGCTTCCGGGCCTCGGTGAGAGCGGTGATCAGCCGCTCGTACAGCTCCTCGCGGCCGGCGGCCGCGGCCAGGTCCTCGCCGGCCGAGCCCCGGTACTCCAGCAGGACGGGACCGCCGCCCGGGGCGAGCTGCTCGTACGCCTTGTCGGCGAGCGGCTGGAGCACGGAGATCAGGTCGAGGCGCTGGGCGAGCAGCTCGGCACCGGCCCGTGCCAGGTGCTGGTCCCAGACGTCGAGCGTGGACAGCGCACCGTCACCCCCTCCGCTGCGCGAACCGTGGCGCCGGGCCATCGCGGCGGTCTTGAGCAGGGTGTTGCGCTGCTTGAGCACCCGGTCGTAGTCGGAGCGGACCCCGGCCATCCGCGGCGCGCGGGCGGTGATCAGCTCGTCGAGGAAGCGACGGCGCTCGCCCGGATCGCCCTTGACCAGGGCCAGATCCTCGGGCGCGAACAGGACCGTGCGCACGATCCCCAGCACATCGCGCGGTCTGACCTGCGAGGAACGGTTGATGCGGGCCCGGTTGGCCTTGCCCGGGTTGAGCTCCAGCTCGACCAGCTGCTGCCGGTCGCCCTGCGCGACCGCGGCCCGGATGACCGCGCGGTCGGCCCCCATGCGCACCAGCGGGGCATCGGAGGAGACCCGGTGGCTGCCGAGGGTGGCGAGATAGCCGACGGCCTCGACGAGATTGGTCTTGCCCTGGCCGTTGGGGCCGACGAAAGCGGTGACGCCCGGGCCGAGCTCCACCTCGGCCCGGGCGTACGAGCGGAAGTCGGCGAGCGACAGATGCGTGACGTGCATGGTGGGCTGCGCCGACCTCCCCCGGCTGTGCTGCGTACTCCACCCCTGTGGGGGCGGGGTTACTTCTTGCTGTTGCTCTCGACCGCGTGGCCGCCGAACTGGTTGCGCAGCGCGGCGATCATCTTCATCTGCGGGGAGTCGTCCTGGCGGGAGGTGAAGCGGGCGAAGACGGACGCGGTGATCGCGGGCAGCGGCACCGCCTTGTCGATCGCGGCCTCCACGGTCCACCGGCCCTCGCCCGAGTCCTCGGCGTAGCCGCGCAGCTTCTCCAGGTGCTCGTCGTCGTCGAGGGCGAGGACGGCCAGGTCCAGCAGCCAGGAGCGGATGACGGTGCCCTCCTGCCAGGAGCGGAAGATCTCCCGGACGTCGGTGACCGAGTCCGCGGCCTCCAGCAGCTCCCAGCCCTCGGCGTAGGCCTGCATCATCGCGTACTCGATGCCGTTGTGGACCATCTTGGCGAAGTGGCCCGCGCCCACCTTGCCGGCGTGCACGGCGCCGAAGTCACCTTCGGGCTTGAGCGCGTCGAAGATCGGCTGGACCTTGGCCACATGCTCGGGGGCGCCGCCGTACATCAGCGCGTAGCCGTTCTCCAGGCCCCAGACACCGCCGGAGACGCCGCAGTCGACAAAGCCGATGCCCTTGGCGTTGAGCTGCTCGGCGTGCTTCTCGTCCTCGGTCCAGCGGGAGTTTCCGCCGTCGACGACGATGTCGCCGGGCGACAGCAGCTCGGCCAGCTCGTCGATGGTGGTCTGGGTGGGGACCCCCGCAGGGACCATGACCCACACCACGCGCGGGGCCTTCAGCTTGCCCACAAGCTCATCGAGGCTGTGGACATCGGCGACGTCCGGGTTGCGGTCGTATCCGATGACGGTGTGGCCTGCGCGGCGAATGCGCTCGCGCATGTTGCCGCCCATCTTGCCGAGGCCGACGAGACCGAGCTCCATCAGTGATCCTTTATGCCGTAGTCCATTGCTTTGAGCAGATGAGTCCGAGCCTACGCCCGCGGGTCACCGCACAGATGTGGGCTACACCCGCTCATTCGCTCGGTACTCACCCACTCAGTCGGACCGGCATGATCAGGTACTTGTAGGCCTCGTCCGCCTCGGCGTCCATGGCCGGCTTGCCACTGAGCAGCGCGGGCTTGGTCGAGGTGGTGAAGGACAGCTGGGCGACCGGGGAGTCGATCGCGCTGAGGCCGTCCAGCAGGAAGGTCGGGTTGAAGGCGATCGAGATGTCGTCGCCGTCGAGCTGGGCGTCCACCCGCTCCACAGCCTGTGCGTCGTCGCTCGATCCGGCCTCCAGGATCAGCACGCCCTGCTCGAAACTGAGCCGCACCGGGGTGTTGCGCTCGGCGACCAGGGCCACACGCTTGACGGCCTCGACGAACGGGGCGGTCTCGATCACCGCGACGGAGTTGAACTCGGTCGGGAAGAGCGTGCGGTACTTCGGCAGATCGCCCTCGAGCAGCCGGGTGGTGGTGCGCCGCCCGGCGCCCTCGAAGCCGATCAGGCCCTCGCCCGCACCCGACCCGGACAGCGCGAGGGTGACGGTGTCGCCGCTGGTCAGCGACTTGGCGGTGTCGAGCAGCGTCTTGGCCGGCACCAGCGCGACGGCGGAGGCGTCGGGGGCCTCGGGCTTCCACAGGAACTCACGGACCGCGAAGCGGTAGCGGTCGGTCGAGGCCAGCGTGACGGTGTCGCCCTCGATCTCGATCCGGACACCGGTGAGCACCGGCAGGGTGTCGTCACGGCCGGCGGCGATGGCGACCTGGGCGGCGGCAGCGGCGAAGACCTCACCGGGGACGGTGCCCGTCGCGGTCGGCATCTGCGGCAGCGCCGGGTACTCCTCCACAGGCAGGGTGTGGAGTGTGAATCGCGAGGAGCCGCAGACCACGGTGACCCGCGCCCCGTCGCTGGAGATCTCCACCGGGCGGTTGGGAAGGGCGCGGCAGATGTCGGCCAGCAGGCGGCCGGAGACGAGGACCGTGCCGTCGTCCTCCACGTCGGCTTCCACCGAGACGCGGGCGGAGACCTCGTAGTCGAAGCCGGAGAGGCTGAGAGCGCCCTCCTCCGCCTTCAGCAGGATGCCCGCCAGGACGGGCACCGGCGGACGGGCCGGGAGGCTGCGGGCCGTCCAGGCCACTGCCTCCGCGAGTACATCGCGCTCCACCCGGATCTTCACCGTAAGCCGCCTCCTGCTGTTGCTGGCTCGCCCTGCTGGCCTTCGTCGTCGGCTGAGTGCCGGAGACCAGTCTGACGTACGCCGCCGACAGTCGGTGCGGCTCGGGGTCAAGTCGGTACGCGGGGTGTCGGGCGGCTCGGCCCGAGGTTGTGCACAGGCCCCACTTCGAAGCGGTTTCCTCGCTCTAACTCTGTGGTCGTAGTAGTAGGGCCTGTGGAAACCGTGGATAACTGACTTTGCCCAGCTCGGCGGCGGTTTTTTGTCCACCGGCCCTGTGGGTGGAGGCAGTGGACAACCGGGGCGATCTGTGGACGCCGAAGAGTTCTGCACATGCGATGCACAGGCATCGCTCGGTTCTCCCCAGCGCCGTCCCCAGTTTTACCCACCTTTCCCACAGGCCAACCCGCCCCCTTGGTGTGACGCCTTTCACTCGCCCCGGTGACCGCGGCCGTTTCGTTGCCGAACAGTGGACAGCGGTGTGGAGAAGCTGTGGGCAACGGGCCTGCGGCTGTGGGTTACCGGTGGACAACGCGATCGGGCCCTGTGGGAACCGTGATCGTCCACAGTCTGTGGACTGGGGATTGCCACAATTCCACAACCAGCTGACCTGGAGTGATGGCCTCCATCACGCACACGCTGTGGATGGGATCGGGATAACTCGCAGGTCCCCAGGGTGTGGACAGTGGATCGGCTGCGGATCTGTGGAGAACCCGGCCGGCCGGGCAGGGAATCGAACAGCCCCGGGGGCGGAACGGCGAAGGGCGCTCCGGGAGTTGTCCGTCCCGGAGCGCCCTTCGGTGGGTGACGAGGCCTGCGCGGTGCCCTGTGAGCCCGTGTGTCAGCCGTTCTTGATGCGGTTCGTCAGCTCGGTCACCTGGTTGTAGATGGAGCGCCGCTCGGCCATCAGCGCCCTGATCTTGCGGTCGGCGTGCATCACCGTCGTATGGTCGCGGCCACCGAACTGTGCGCCGATCTTGGGCAGCGACAGATCGGTCAGCTCACGGCACAGATACATGGCGATCTGCCGCGCGGTGACCAGCACCCGGCTGCGGGAGGCGCCGCACAGGTCGTCGATCGTATGCCCGAAGTAGTCGGCGGTCGCGGCCATGATGGCGGTCGCGGTGATCTCCGGGGCCGCGTCCTCGCCGCCGGGGATCAGGTCCTTCAGGACGATCTCGGTGAGGCCCAGGTCCACCGGCTGCCGGTTCAGGCTCGCGAAGGCCGTGACCCGGATCAGCGCGCCCTCCAGCTCCCGGATGTTGCGCGAGATCCGGGAGGCGATGAACTCCAGCACCTCCGGTGGCGCGTTCAGCTGCTCCTGCACCGCCTTCTTGCGGAGGATCGCGATACGCGTCTCCAGCTCCGGCGGCTGCACATCGGTGATCAGGCCCCACTCGAAGCGGTTGCGGAGCCGGTCCTCCAGGGTGACCAGCTGCTTGGGCGGCCGGTCGGAGGAGAGCACGATCTGCTTGTTGGCGTTGTGGAGCGTGTTGAAGGTGTGGAAGAACTCCTCCTGCGTCGACTCCTTGCTCGCCAGGAACTGGATGTCGTCGACCAGCAGGATGTCCATGTCGCGGTAGCGCTTGCGGAACGCGTCCGCCTTGCCGTCGCGGATGGAGTTGATGAACTCGTTGGTGAACTCCTCGGAGCTCACATAGCGCACCCGGGTCCCGGGGTAGAGGCTGCGCGCGTAGTGCCCGATGGCATGCAGCAGATGGGTCTTGCCGAGCCCCGATTCCCCGTAGATGAACAGCGGGTTGTACGCCTTGGCCGGCGCCTCGGCGACCGCGACCGCCGCGGCGTGCGCGAAGCGGTTGGAGGCACCGATGACGAAGGTGTCGAAGAGGTACTTGGGGTTCAGCCGCGCGGTCGGCTCACCGGGCCCGGACGCGGGCGCGGGCTGCGCGGCGAGCGGGCCGGGGGCACCGGTCTGCGAGGGCAGGAGGGGGGGGCCGCCGCGGGCGCGCTCGAGCGGGTCGGGAAGATCGTGGCGCTGCTGCTCGTACGGCGAACGCTCCGAGCCCGCGCCCGCGCCCGACCCCGGGCCGCCGCGCCCACCCGGGCCGCCGGGGCCGCCGCGCCCACCCGGGCCGGGGCGCTCCGCGGCCGGACCGCGGTAGTCGCCGGGCGGCTGCTGGTCGTACGGCTGCTGGTCGTAGCCGGCCGGGGAGCGCTGCGAGGAGTGCTGTGAGGCGTACGGATCGCTCTCGGGGAAGCCGCCGAGCCGGGGCTGCTGCCAGCCGTAGTCGTCACGGGCCCGCGGCCAGGCGCCCGGCTCCGGGCGCGGCTGCTGATAGCCGGGGTACGCGGGCCGGGCCGACGGCAGCTCATCGGCGGCCGGACGCCCGTAGCTGTCCCGGCCGTCGTATCCCTCATAGCTCTCGCGCTGGTCGTGCCGCTCATAGCCGTCGCGCTGTTCCGGCCGCTCGTAGCTCTCGCGCTGCTCGGACCGTGGCTGCGGGACGACCGGCTCACCGGCCGAGTCGTCGACCGTGATCGCGATACGGATCGGACGGCCGCACTCCCGGCTCAGCGTTTCGCTGACGACCGGGGCCAGTCTCCCCTCCAGTACGCCCTTGGCGAATTCATTGGGGACGGCCAGCAGCGCGGTGTCGGCGACGAGTGCCAGCGGCTGGCACCGCTTGATCCAGTGCTCGTCCTTGGCCTCGACCTGTCCCCCCTGTCCCGTGCCCTCTCCCAGCAGCCGCTCGAGGACGCGTGGCCACACTGCGGCAAGATCGGCGGGTACGTCAGCCACAGGGCACGCTCTCTCACTCGCTGGGTGGGGGACGCCGACAGGTCTCACGAATGCGTGGTTCTCGGGACGGGCGTGAAGGAATCCGAGCCCAGCCACGGTAGTCAGGCCGGGGTGCGCGGTTCAAGTCGTTGTCCACAGGGTGTGTACAAATGTGCCATGCGATGTCGCCTGGGGTTACCTTGCCCCCTGGTTCGGGGCGTGGGCGCCGTCAGCGCGTCGTGCTCCGGTTTGACCGGATGGCGTAACCGCGCGTACCGTAACCAGGTCGAGTTGTCGATGGCTGCTGCCGCCTGCCTCCGATGGGCAAGGGTTTCGGACATCATGATCCGTGACCGTGAAGCGGTGCACTCGGGCGTATTGCGAGCTACTCGTGGGCGCACGGTGACAGCCAGGCGATGTCCCGCCACCACCCGATTCATTTCTGGAGCCCCCGAGTGAGCAAGCGCACCTTCCAGCCGAACAACCGCCGCCGCGCGAAGACCCACGGCTTCCGGCTGCGTATGCGCACCCGTGCCGGCCGCGCGATTCTCGCGTCCCGCCGCAGCAAGGGTCGCGGCCGCCTGTCGGCCTGAGCAGCCTGACCTCAAGGTCCATGACGTGCTGCCTACCGAGCATCGGCTGAGGCGGCGCGAGGACTTTGCGGCCGCGGTACGCCGAGGACGCAGGGCCGGTCGCCCACTCCTTGTCGTGCACTTTCGCAGCGGCCTCACCAGCGGTGACACGGACCCGCACGCACCTGGGGAGAGTGCTCCCCCGGCGCGTGCGGGTTTCGTCGTCAGCAAGGCCGTCGGCGGTGCCGTCGTCCGGAATCTGGTGAAGAGGAGACTGCGCCATCTGATGCGGGACCGCATCGACCGTTTTCCCGCAGGTAGCCTTGTGGTCGTACGGGCACTGCCCGGTGCGGGTGAGGCGGGTCACGACCAGCTGGCCCGCGATCTCGACACGGCAGTGCAGCGGCTACTGGGAGGGGTGCCGCGATGAAGTACCCGCTGCTGTGGTTGATCAAGCTGTACCAGTGGACCATCAGCCCCCTGCTGGGACCGGTCTGCAAGTACTACCCGTCGTGCTCGCACTATGGCTACACGGCCGTTCAGAGGCACGGCGCGGTGAAAGGAACGGCCCTGACGGCCTGGCGCATCCTGCGCTGCAACCCGTGGTCGCTCGGTGGCGTCGACCACGTTCCGCCCCGGAAGCGTCCGGTGTGGCACCAGCGGCTGCGGAACCGCCTCGGCGGGCATCCGGCTGTGGAGCCTGCCGCACAGCCCGAGACCCAGCCCAACGCCCAAGGAGCCTGATTCGTGGACACGATCCTCGGTCCTCTTTATGACGTAGTTTCCTGGATCATCGTCCAGTTCCACTCGTTCTACAGCCTCATTTTTGACCGGAACAGTGGCTGGGCGTGGGGTCTGTCCATCGTTTCGCTGGTGGTACTGATCCGTATCTGCCTGATCCCGCTCTTTGTGAAGCAGATCAAGGCGACGCGGAACATGCAGGCGCTCCAGCCGAAGATGAAGGCGATCCAGGAGCGCTACAAGAACGACAAGCAGCGCCAGTCCGAAGAGATGATGAAGCTCTACAAGGAGACGGGCACCAACCCGCTCTCGAGCTGTCTCCCGATTCTGGCGCAGTCGCCGTTCTTCATCGCGCTCTACCAGGTCCTCAACCACATCGCGAACAACAAGACGGTCGGCGTCATCGACCAGTCGCTGCTGGACAGCGCCCGTAACGCGCATATCTTCGGCGCCCCGCTGTCGGTGAAGTTCATGGACTCGGCCTCGAAGGTCGAGTCCCTGGGGGCCTCCCTGACGGATGTTCGCATCGTCACGATCACCATGATCGTGCTGATGTCGGCGTCGCAGTTCTTCACCCAGCGCCAGCTGATGACCAAGAACGTCGACCTGACGGTGAAGACGCCGTTCATGCAGCAGCAGAAGATGCTGATGTACGTCTTCCCGATCATGTTCGCCGTCTTCGGTATCAACTTCCCCGTCGGTGTCCTCGTCTACTGGCTGACCACCAACGTGTGGACCCTGGGCCAGCAGATGTTCGTCATCCGCCGCAACCCGACCCCGGGCAGCATCGCCTACCAGGCGCGCCAGGAGCGGCTGCGGGCCGCGGGCAAGCTGAAGGAGGCGCCGGAGGAGGTCGCCGCCAAGAAGGCCGTCGAGGCGGCCCGCGCCAACCGTCAGCAGCCCAAGCGCCAGACCAAGTCCCAGCGCACCTCGGCCAGCACCCAGGGCCACAGCAAGGCGACGGCGCAGTCCGGCTCCGCGGCGAAGCCCTCGCTGGACAAGCCCGCCCAGGAAGAGACCGAGAAGAGTGCGGCGGAGAAGAAGGGGGCGCAGGGCGGAAAGCCGGCCGGCGGCTCGGCTTCCGGCTCCTCCCGTAACGCGAAATCCGGGCAGCGCAAGGGCCAGCAGCGTCCCAAGCACCCGTCCAAGAAGTAACGAAGGAGTCCATCCGTGACGGAAGGCACCACCCCGGCCGCCGAGGGTGTCGACACCCTGACCCGCCTTGAGCAGGAAGGGGAGATCGCGGCCGACTACCTCGAGGGCCTGCTGGACATCGCGGACCTCGACGGCGACATCGACATGGACGTCGAGGCCGACCGCGCAGCGGTGTCGATCATCAGCGACTCGACCAGCCGGGACCTGCAGAAGCTGGTCGGCCGCGACGGCGAGGTGCTGGAGGCCCTCCAGGAGCTGACCCGGCTCGCGGTGCACCGGGAGACCGGCGACCGCAGCCGTCTGATGCTCGACATCGCCGGATACCGGGCCCGTAAGCGCGCCGAGCTCACCGAGCTGGGCGCCAAGGCCGCGGAGGAGGCGAAGGGCACCGGTCAGCCCGTGAAGCTCAAGGCGATGACGCCCTTCGAGCGGAAAGTGGTGCACGACGCGGTGGCCGCGGCCGGACTCAGCAGTGAGTCCGAGGGTGAGGAACCCCAGCGTTGCGTGGTCGTGCTTCCGGCCTGATCCGGACCGGCTCCACGATGCTTACGGCCCCGTCTGCGCGCAGGCGGGGCCGAATCTTGTCAGCCTTACATCAGCGTTCAGCACAGTGTGCGGTATGGAAGGACGGTCCCCGTGACGGAAGCAGCGGAGCTCCCACCGGCGCCCGACGAGGCCAGGGAGGTATTCGGTGAGCGCTTCCCAGAGGCCGTCCGCTACGGTGAACTGCTGGCCGACGTCGGAGTGACACGCGGGCTGATCGGGCCGCGCGAGGTCCCTCGGCTGTGGGAGCGGCACCTGCTGAACTGCGCCGTGCTCTCCGAGGTGGTGCCGGACGGCGTCACCGTGTGCGATGTGGGCTCGGGGGCCGGGCTTCCCGGTATTCCGCTCGCCCTGATCCGTCCTGATCTGCGGATCACGCTGCTGGAGCCGCTGCTGCGCCGTACGAATTTTCTGCAGGAAGTGGTGGAGCTGCTGGGGCTCGACCATGTGACGGTGGTGCGCGGCCGGGCCGAGGAGGTCCTGGGCAAGCTGCCTCCGGTGCATGTGGTGACCGCCCGGGCGGTGGCTCCGCTGGACCGACTGGCCGGCTGGGGGGTGCCGCTGCTGCGTCCGTACGGCGAGATGTTGCTGCTGAAGGGCGATACGGCGGAGGAGGAGCTGAAGCACGCCAGGGCGGCGCTGAGCAAGCTGGGCGTGGTCGGGACCTCGGTGCTGCATGTCGGCGAAGGGGTGGTCGATCCACCGTCCACCGTGGTGCGGGTCGAGGTCGGTGAGAGCCCCGGAGGTGTGCGCTTCGCGGCCAAGCGAGCCAAGGCGGCCCGCCGGACGCCACGCCGTCGCCCCTGAGTGGATGCTGTAGGCCAACCGGCCCCCTGCGATGGGCCGGGGTGCTCCATACAACCTGCCAAAACTACGCAATTCGGAGTGTCGCGACGAATTGACGGGCCCTCGCGTGCATCGTGTTTCACGTGAAACGTCGCTCCCTGCTGCATGGAATCATCAGTCGCGGTCGCGCGGCGGCCTCGCCCCGCGACCGCCGATCCCGTAAGGACGTGGATTCATCCACAGGAGAACGGGCCTCGCTGGTTCACGACCCCAAAAGCATGGCAGGCTCTGTTCATCGAGAGCCTGATGTCGAGGAGAGTGAATCCTTGCGGTCCGACGCCAACATCGCGGGGCCGATGACCGATCCGGTCCCCGGCCCCCGTACCGAAACGGCGGGGGAGGATGTTTCACGTGAAACGCCGCCCCCGATGGACGACACCCCCATTGGCCGTGCCGCTCAACTGGCGGTCGAGGCTCTTGGTCGCGCTGGCGAGGGTCTGCCCAGGCCGGAACAGACCCGGGTGATGGTGGTCGCCAACCAGAAGGGCGGGGTCGGGAAGACCACGACCACGGTCAATCTGGCCGCCTCGCTCGCCCTGCACGGCGGTCGTGTGCTGGTGATCGACCTTGACCCGCAGGGCAATGCCTCGACGGCGCTGGGGATCGACCACCACGCCGAGGTTCCATCGATCTACGACGTGCTGGTCGACAGCAAGCCCCTGTCCGATGTCGTCCAGCCGGTCCCGGATGTGGAGGGGCTGTTTTGCGCCCCGGCCACGATCGACCTCGCCGGCGCCGAGATCGAGCTGGTCTCCCTCGTGGCGAGGGAGAGCCGGCTGGAGCGCGCGATCCAGGCCTATGAGCAGCCACTGGACTACATCCTGATCGACTGTCCGCCCTCGCTCGGGCTGCTGACGGTCAACGCGCTCGTCGCCGGGGCGGAGGTACTGATCCCGATCCAGTGCGAGTACTACGCGCTGGAGGGGCTCGGGCAGCTGCTGCGGAATGTCGATCTGGTGCGGGGCCATCTCAACCCCAAGCTCCATGTCTCGACGATCCTGCTCACGATGTACGACGGCCGGACCCGATTGGCCTCGCAGGTCGCGGACGAGGTCCGCAGCCACTTCGGCGGTGAGGTGCTCCGGACGAGCATTCCGAGATCGGTGCGCATCTCCGAGGCCCCCAGTTATGGGCAGACGGTCCTCACCTATGACCCGGGCTCCAGCGGAGCGCTCTCCTATCTCGAGGCGGCCCGGGAGATCGCACTCAGAGGGGTCAGCGTGCAGTACAACGCCCAGCACGCTCACGCCTTGCCCGAGATCAGCCAGCACGACCAGCACAGCATGCAGGAGGGGATTCAGTGAGCGAGCGACGCAGAGGACTGGGCCGTGGGCTCGGGGCCCTGATCCCTCCCGCGCCGAAGGGGGCGGACAACGCCGCACCCGCGGCGGGGGCGGGAGTGATCTCGGCGCCCGGGGCCGCCACCACCTCACCGACCGCGGTCCCGGTCCTCACCCAGGAGCGCGGCGTGGCGGCGGCCAAGGTGGCCGCCCTGTCCACGAACGGTGTTCCCAGGGAGACCGAGGCTCCGCTGCCATCGCAGCAGGAGGCCGAGGCCGCTCCGGTGGAGCCGACGGGGGAGGTGGCTGCCGGAGCCCATTTCGCCGAACTGCCCCTGGACTTCATCACACCCAACCCCCGTCAGCCTCGCGAGGTCTTCGACGAGGACGCGCTCGCCGAACTGGTCACCTCGATCCAGGAAGTCGGTCTCCTTCAGCCTGTCGTCGTACGGCAGTTGGCGCCCGAGCGCTATGAGCTCATCATGGGCGAGCGCCGCTGGCGGGCCTGCCGCGAGGCCGGCCTGGAGAGGATCCCGGCGATCGTCCGCGCCACCGAGGACGAGAAGCTTCTGCTCGACGCGCTGCTGGAGAACCTGCATCGCGCCCAGCTCAATCCGCTGGAAGAGGCGGCGGCGTACGACCAGTTGCTGAAGGACTTCAACTGCACGCATGACGAGCTGGCCGACCGTATCGGGCGCTCGCGTCCACAAGTCTCCAACACGCTGCGGCTGCTGAAGCTCTCTCCCTCCGTCCAGCGCAGGGTCGCGGCCGGCGTTCTCTCCGCGGGCCATGCCCGGGCCCTGCTCTCCGTGGACGACTCGGAGGAGCAGGATCGGCTGGCGCATCGGATCGTCGCCGAGGGGCTGTCGGTCCGGGCGGTCGAGGAGATCGTCACCCTCATGGGATCGCGATCGGGCAGCGCGCCGAAGGCCAAGGGCCCCCGGGCCGGTACCCGGGTGTCCCCCGCGCTCACGGACCTCGCTTCACGTCTCTCCGATCGGTTCGAGACCCGGGTGAAGGTCGACCTCGGCCAGAAGAAGGGGAAGATCGTCGTCGAGTTCGCTTCGATAGAGGATTTGGAGCGGATTCTTGGCTCCATGGCCCCCGGGGAGGGGCCGGTGCTTGAGCAGCCACTGTCCTCCGACGAGTCAGCGGAGGACGAGAACGAGTAGGGCACTGGCCGTGCGGCGGCGCCGTACGGAATCGGCAGTGCGGGGCGGGTTGTGTTCCGGGTGATTCCGGACACGACCCGCTCTTTGCCCAAGGGGCGGTATCGGTGCAATCTCCGCACGGATACGATGCGACCAGGTAGGGCGGATCCAGGTGGAGGCGCCTCATGTGGAGGGCAGGGCCATGCGATCGGTGAGCCGCACCGGGCTGGTGGCCACAGGATTGGGCCTGGGAGCTGTCGGCGGTTTCGTCGGCAGCCTGCTCAGGGAGCGTAGTGCGCTCTCAGCCGCCCGTGCCGCGGCTGGCCAAGGAAGTGAAGGACTGGCTTCATGGGGCGTCGGCTCGTACCGCTCACGCTGGACAATCTCCCGGACATTCCCAAGCGCTGTCGCGCCTGTGTCTTCTGGGAGCTCGACCCGGTCAGCGGCGAGGCCGCGGTAAGGGCCGGCCGGCCGGAGCTGGAGAAGGAAGCGTGGATCTCAGCCGTCCTGCTGGAGTGGGGATCCTGCGGCCGGGTGGTCTATGTCGATGATGTGCCGGTGGGCTTTGTGCTCTACGCGCCTCCGGCGTACGTGCCGCGGTCCACGGCCTTTCCGACCAGCCCGGTCGCGGCGGACGCCGTGCAGCTGATGACGGCGTGGCTGATGCCCGGGTACCAGGGACAGGGGCTGGGCCGGGTGATGGTCCAGACGGTCGCCAAGGACTTGATCCGTCGGGGCTTCAAGGCGATCGAGGCGTTCGGGGACGCCGGCTGGAAGCAACCGGCGTGTGTGCTGCCCGCTGATCATCTACTGGCCGTGGGGTTCAAGACCGTGCGGCCGCATCCACGGTATCCGCGACTGAGGCTGGAGCTGCGCACGACGATCTCCTGGAAAGAGGATGTCGAGCTGGCCTTGGACCGGCTGCTCGGCGCGGTGCAGAAGGAGCCGGCGCTTCGGCCGCTGTAAGGGTTTCACGTGAAACACGAAGGGGCTGCCCCTGAGGGCAGCCCCTTCGTCTGTGAGGGTCGCGCGAGGATCAGCCGATGAAGTCGGCCAGGTCGCGCTCGATGGCGGCCTTCGGCTTGGCGCCGACGATCGTCTTGGCGACCTCGCCGCCCTGGTAGACGTTGAGCGTCGGGATGGACATCACGCCGTACTTCGCGGCGGTCGCCGGGTTCTCGTCAATGTTGAGCTTGGCGATGACGATCTTGTCGGCGTGCTCGGCCGCGATGGCTTCCAGGGACGGGGCGATCTGACGGCACGGACCGCACCACGCGGCCCAGAAGTCGACGAGTACCGGCTTGTCGCTCTTGAGGACCTTCTCCTCGAAGTCGGCGTCCGTCACGGTGACCGTGGCACCGGCCATGGCTATCTCCTTAGGGGTTTGGTGCAGGGGGAAAAGCGGAGTCAGACGGTGGCGTCGCCCTCGCCCAGCGCGGCGAGGTAGCGCTCGGCGTCGATGGCGGCCGAACAACCGGTGCCGGCCGCGGTGATCGCCTGGCGGTAGGTGTGGTCCACGACATCGCCCGCGCCGAAGACACCGGGCACGTTGGTCCGGGTGGTGGGCGAGTCGACCTTGAGGTAGCCCTCGTCATCCAGGGTCAGCTGGCCCTTGAAGAGCTCGGTGCGCGGGTCATGGCCGATCGCGATGAACAGGCCGGTCACCGGCAGCTCGGAGGTCTCATCCCTCTTGACGTCGCGCAGGGTGAGACCCGTGAGCTTGCCCTCGCCATGGAGCTCCGTGACGACGGTGTCCCAGATGAACGAGATCTTCGGGTCGGCGAAGGCGCGCTCCTGCATCGCCTTGCTGGCGCGCAGGGTGTCCCGGCGGTGGATCACGGTGACCGACTTGGCGAACCGCGACAGGAAGGTCGCTTCCTCCAGCGCCGTGTCGCCGCCGCCGATGACGGCGATGTCCTGGTCCTTGAAGAAGAACCCGTCACAGGTGGCGCACCAGGAGACGCCGCGGCCGGAGAGCTCGTCCTCGTGCGGCAGTCCCAGCTTGCGGTGCTGGGAGCCGGTGCTGACGATCACGGTCTTGGCGCGGTGGACCGTACCGGCGGAGTCGGTGACGGTCTTGATCTCCTCGGTGAGGTCGACCGCGACCACATCGTCCGGGACGAGCTCGGCGCCGAAGCGCTCGGCCTGGGCCCGCATGTTGTCCATGAGGTCGGGGCCCATGATGCCCTCCCGGAAACCGGGGAAGTTCTCCACCTCGGTGGTGTTCATCAGGGCACCACCAGCGGTCACGGAACCTTCGAAGACCAGCGGCTTCAAGGAAGCACGGGCGGTGTAGAGCGCGGCCGTATAGCCCGCGGGCCCGGAACCGATGATGATCACGTTGCGGACGTCGCTCACGGATGTCTTCCTTGTCTCTGCCGACTGACGACTGCTGACTGGGCGGCGGGGATCCCGGCTCCCGGAAATCCGCTGCCACCCCACCCAACGGATCCTACGGGTCAGGCATTCCCTGTCGGTGTCAGGCGGGGGTCCTTGCCCTTCGTGCCTCAGCGTCGGGGGTAGGTGCGGGTCACCAGGAGATCCCCGGCGGATGACGGAGACGCGGTGACACAGGAGGAATCGATCACAAAGGCATCGACGAGGGAGCTGTCGGAGGGGTGCGGCAGCACGACGATATAGGCGGCCTTGCCCTCGTAGGTGTCCGGCTGTGCGGCGAGAGCCGGCCCGCTGCGTCCCGTGCCGTCCTGAACGCAGGCCGGCACCTTGGGGTCCTCCGCGCGCAGCGGCACATCGGGGGTGTCCTGTGCGGTGACGCCGCCCGAGGCGGTGGGCTTCCGGTCGGTGAGCAGCTCATGCACGCGGTCCTTGAGCGTCCCCGACGAGAGGGTGGCCTTCGTGGAGGCGCTTCGGGTGCCATGGGCCTGGGGGCGGGACCCGCCGTCGTCGGACGAGCCCTCCTGGATGAAGAACGTTCCGACGCCGATGACGGCCGCGGCACACGCGGTGCCGAGCAGGACCTTGGGCCAGCGGCGGGCGCCACTAGGGCGGGTGCCGGTGCGGGCGCCCCGTCCCGGCCCGGTGGCGCCACGAGGACGCCCAGCGGGCCGTTCGGCGGTGACCGACGGCCTGGTCTCCTCGGTGCCGACCGGGCCGAGGGGGTTCGCTGCCGGTGCGACGTGCTCGGTTTCACGTGAAACAGGCTCGGGCGCGACCGGATCCGGAGTTTCACGTGAAACAGCGGTGGCGCCCTCGGGAGCGGTCGCGTCAAGAAGTGCCTCGGCGGCGAGCGCCGCGTCGATCCGGCCCGCGACATCGGCAGGCATCCGCACCGGGCCGGGAAGAGTGCCGAGCGTCAAGCGGATCTCGTCGAGGGAGGTCCGTACATCGGCGCACAGCACGCAGCTCGCGAGGTGGGTCCGCACATCGACGGTGCGGGACGGAGAGAGCAGCCCCTCGGTGAGTGCGGAGATCTCCGCGACTTCCGGGTGCTCGTCCGTGCCCGTCGAGGATGTCACGCTCGCCCACCTCCGCCCTTCACGGCATCTGTGTCATTCGGTCCTGCCGTTGGTGGGACGGACGTCCCCTGCGTCCGGTTCCTTGCCCCGCCCGACGGCGCGCTACCCCTCCCATTGGGGTGGAGATGCGAAAGCAGTGGCAGCAGTCGTGCCCGTCCCCGGGCACAGCGGCTTTTGACTGTGCCGGTGGGGACGTCCAGGACCTTCGCCGCCTCCGCCACGGGATATCCCTGCATGTCGACCAGAACCAGGGCCGCCCTCTGCTCGGGAGGAAGGGTGCGCAGCGCGCTCAGCAATTCGCGATGGAGATCGCCGCGCTCGGCGGGCGCGGCGGCCGATTCATGAGGCTCCAGCAGCTGCTCCAGCCGTTCGGTCTCGGCGACCGGTGAGGTGCGGCGGGAGGCGATCTTGCGGGCCCGGTCCAGACAGGCGTTGACCGTGATGCGGTGCAGCCAGGTCGTGACGGCGGACTGGCCCCGGAAGGTGTGTGCGGCGCGGTAGGCGGAGACGAGCGCGTCCTGGACCGCGTCAGCGGCTTCCTCACGGTCGCCGAGGGTGCGCAGCGCCACCGCCCAGAGTCTGTCGCGGTGGCGCCGCACTATTTCGCTGAAGGCATCGGGATCGCCGGCGACGTGCCGGGCGAGGAGCTCGCCGTCGCTCGCCCCGCCGATTGTGGCGTCGTCCAACGTCGAGTCCCCTCCCCTCGCGGCTGACTGTCAGGGGGTCAGCCCTTGACTTTGATTTCCGAGATGCCGCCACGGTAGCGATCCGGATTGCTGGTCGGTAGCTCAGTGATGTGGACCAGTACGTATCGCGTCCGTACAGGCTTGTCGAGAGTGGTGGTCAGCTGGTCGCCGACACTCTTCAAGGCCGTGACATGCTGAGGAAAGTCGCCGAGTGCGGTCGGGGCCGACGCGGACGCGCTGGCGGCGAGGACCTCCACCTTCTGGCCGGGACGGTAGAAGTCGAGGTCGATGCCGGAGACACTCTCGACGCTGCCGAGATCGACGACGATGCCGCTTCCCTCCTTGCGATTCGCCAGGTTGCCGAAGTTCGGGTAGTTGTAGAACTCCTTGGTCACCCACGCGGTGTCCGCCTTGCCGTCCACGGCGGCGTTCACCTTGTCCGCGGCGAACGGCGCGTCCAGCGGCGAGAACTCCGTGGCGCCGTCGAAGCTGAGCGCCTTGCCCACGGGCTTCGGGGCCTTGCCGTCGTCCTTCTCACTAGTGGACTTGGACGGGCCGGACTTGTTCTCCTCCTTGAGAAGGGTGTCCGCGAGCTGCCAGCTGCCGAGACCGAGGGCCGCGATCAGGAGGGCGGAGACGGTCCACTTGAGGGCCTTGCCGGTGCGGCTCTGCAGTGGCGGCGGAGGCGGTACGGGGGCGGCCGGGCCGACTCCGGCGTGCGGCTGCCCGGCACGGGTTGCGGACTGACCGTAGACGCCCTGCTGGTACGTGGTGCGCTGGTACGCCTGGGAGGGGGTGAAGGCGGGCTCGGGCGGCCGGATGCGCGGCATGGCCGCGACGGCCTTGGCCAGCTCCTCCGGGGTGGTGCAGGGCTGGTCCTGTCGGGAGGCGGTGGCTCCGTCGTTGACCAGCGCACGCATGGCGAGTTCGGACAGACCGCGGTGGACCCCCGCGCGGACCTGGTCGGGGGCGATCAGACCGACGCCCTTGGGCAGCCCGGAGAGACCGTGGGCGTCCTTCTCGTACGGCCAGCGCTGGGTGAGGGCGGCGTACAGCAGCGCGCCGATGGCTTCGGTGTCGGTGCGCTGCGGGTGCTCGGCGCTGATGCCGCGCAGGGCGGCCATCACCGCGAGGCCGCGGATGCGGTACTGACCGGATTCCGTGCGCAGGACGGATCCGGGGTTCAGCCGGAGATGGGCCAGACCCTCGCGGTGGGCGGCGCCCATGGCCTGGGAGACCTGGCTGACGAGTTGGTAGGCGTCGTGCGGCTCCAGCGGCCCGGCGGCCAGCACGGCGGTGAGCTCCGTGGCGTCCGGGAGCCATTCATGGACGACATAGACGAGATCGTTCTCCTCGACGGCGTCGAGGACCTGGACGAAGCGAGGGTCGCCCAGCAGCGCCGCCGAGCGGGCGGCGGCGAGTACCGGCCTGGCCCGCGGATGGTCGGCGGGCAGGACGTGTACGCCGACGGCGCGGCGCAGCTTCTCGTCCACAGCGCGCCAGCTGCTGAATCCGTCCAGACGGGTGACGCACTCCTCCAGACGGTAGCGTCTGGCCAGTTTGTGGCCGCTGTGCAGCTCGGGTGGGCTTGCGTCGGCCGCGGCACCTTTCTCGTCGCCGCTCGCGGCCGCTGTGTCCCTGTCGGCCTTCTGTTCCGTCCCCGCCCCGTCGGCCGTGGCCTTGCCCGCCTCGGCGGTCAGCGGCTCCTCGCCGCCGCTGTCGGCCACGTCGACGGCAGCCGTGCTCCGTTCCGCCACCGTCGTTCCTGCCTCCCCATCCGTTGCGCCTACTCCGAGCCAAGACAATTGTGCCCACAGTCCGCCGCTATGCACGACACGCGATGGCGGACGATGGTTGTGCTCAATGATCAGCGTCCGAGTCGTCCGCGCACCATACCGACCATGGCCGTCAGCTCTTCAACGCGCATCCGTTTCGCAGCAATGTAGAAGACCGCGATAAGAACGAGACCGCCGCCCACCAGAGCGGCTAGGGAGCCGACGATCCCCATCCCGAGGGCCTGCATGATCGCGTACGCGGCTCCGCCGCCCAGAAGCGCGGCGGGGATGCTCGCGCCCGTGAGGCGCGTGTAGGTGCGCACGACGCGCGGACCGTCGAGATCGCCGCCCAGGCGGCCGCGCAGCCGCTTCCAGGCCACGCCCACGCCGATGGCGTAGGCCAAGCCGTAGGCGGCGGCCATGCCGGCCACGGCCCAGCGGGCGGGGAGTACGGCGTAGGACAGTGCGGAGCCGGCGGCGTTGACGGCCGCGATGATCACCGTGTTGTAGAAGGGGGTGCGGGTGTCCTCGTAGGCGTAGAAGCCGCGGAGCACGACGTACTGCACGGAGAAGGGGATCAGGCCCAGGCTGAACGCCATCAGGATGAAGCCCATGGACACCGCGGCGTCGGTGCCGGAGGCGCCGAACAGCAGCGTGCACATCGGGACGCCGAGCGCGATGAACCCGAAGGCGACGGGCACGATGGCGACGGCGGAGGTGCGCAGGCCCTGGGAGATGTCGTCGCGGACCGCTCCGGCGTCCCCGTCGCTGGCCGCCCGGGAGATCCGGGGCAGCAGCGAGGCCATGACGGAGACGGTGATGATCGCCTGCGGCATGCCCCAGATGAGCTGGGCGCTGGAGTATCCGACGAAGCTCATGCCGGGGAAGCCCTGGTTCTCGGCGTCGGAACCGGCGGCGGTGGACAGCTGCGTCACCACGAGGACGCCGGCCTGGTTCGCGAGGACGAACAGGACGGTCCACTTGGCGAGCCGGGCGGCCTTGCCCAGGCCGTGGCCGCGCCAGTCGAAGCGCGGCCGGAACCGGAAGCCTGTGGCGCGCAGATACGGGAACATCGCCAGCGCCTGGACGACGAGGCCGAGGAGGGTGCCGACACCCAGCAGCCGGATGCCCTCCGGCGTGATGGTCGTGGTGTCCATCTTCGAGCTGCCGGCGGTGCCGAACACCCAGATGAACAGGCCGAAGGTGAAGATTATGACGATGTTGTTCAGGACGGGGGTCCACATCATCGCCCCGAACCGGCCGCGGGCATTGAGGATCTGGCCGACCACCACGTGAATGCCCATGAAGAAGATGGTGGGCAGGCAGTAGCGGGCGAAGGTGACCGCGACCTCGTTGTCCGCCGGGTTGTCGGCGATGGTCGGCGACATCATGCGGATGAGGAGCGGCGCCGCGACCACGGTCAGGGCGACCAGCAGGCCGAGCACCACCATCACCAGGGTGAGCAGCCGGTTGGCGAACGCCTCGCCACCGTCCTCGTCCTCCTTCATCGCCCGCACGAGCTGCGGGACGAAGACCGAGTTGAGGCCGCCGCCGATGGTGAGGATGTACACCATCGTCGGCAGGGTGTAGGCGAGCGCGTAGGTGGAGCCGAGGGTGGCGGCCCCGAGCGCCGCGATGACCACCATCTGGCGCACGAAGCCGGTCAGCCGGGAGACCAGGGTGCCCGCGGCCATCAGCGCGCTGGACTGCAGCAGGCTGGACGCACGGCCGCCACCCGAGGGCTTCGGGGTGGGCTCGGGCGTGGCGGGGGCGGTGACCACGGGAGCGGCCACCGTGGGAGCGGCGGCCGCTGCGGGGGCGGGCTCTGACCGTGCGGGCCCGGGCACCTGGCCCGGCACATCCGCAGGGCCCGGGCCCTGCGGATGTGCCGGGCCGTGCGGGGGCGCCTGTCCTTGCGGGGGCGCGGGCGGGTAGCCCGATGGCCCCTTTGGATAGTCCTGGGCGGGTCGTGGCTCGTAGGGCTGCTGATCGCGGAAGAGGTGCGCGAAGGCGTCCGGCTGCGGCTCCTCCTGCGCCCCGTAGCCGTCGTCGGCGCCCGGATAGCCTGACGCCGCCGGATCGGCGGCGTGCGGCTGCTGCGCGGGGGCCTCGGGCCTGGCTGTGCCCGCGGCCGGCCAAGCCCGTGGGTCGGGACCCTGCGGCGCCTGGGGATGCTGCGGGTAGTGCGGCTGATGCTGTGGGTAGCCGCCCTGCCCTCCCGTGGGGGGCGCGGCCCGGTCGTACATGGGATCCGTCAACGGATCATGGGCGTACGCGTCCTGCGCCGGATACGGGTAGGGCGTGAAGCTGCCGGTCGCATACGGATCATCCAGATAGGGATCGTGTGCCTGGTACTGCTGCCCGTACGCCTGGCGGGGATCGCCGGCGGGGGCCTGCTGCCCGCCGCCCGGATACGGGTCCTGCTGATGGGGCTCCGGTGAGTAAGGGCCCTGAGGGGTGTGGGGGGAAGGCTGCGGCGGCGGTGGCACTCGGCCATCACCGTCATATGGCGCGTTCATCGCTACCCCACCTCATCATCCGCTGCGGCCGACCGGCCCCGGCATTGCTCAATGCTCCACTTTCTCACCCGGGCCGGACGGGCCGGCGCTTTGCGATCCGGTGTCAGGCGCCGGGTCACTCGGCTGCTCGGGCACCAGGGCCTGCACGGGGGCGCTCGCGTCGGTGCCGGGGGCCTCGTTCGCGTCCTCCGGCCCGTCCGCGTCGCCGCCGTCCTGGTGGTTCTCGTCGCTGTCGTCGCCGTCCTCACCGCTGCTGGCGGTGGCGCGCTTGCGCTGGAGGTAGATCCGGATGCCGGCGAGCACCAGCAGCAGTACACCGCCCGCGATCACGAGGATGACCGTCGACGTGATTTCGGTGACATTCACCTCGAACGGCATCTCGGGACCGTAGGGCTGTCCGTCCGGGGTGTACAGCTGGGCCGACACCCACACCGGTCCGTTGGCGTTGGCCGTGGTCCCGAACTTCACGGACTGGCTGTGCCCACCCTCGACATTGACCAGCTGAGGGTCGCTGACCTCCAGGCGGTTGCCCTGGTGGGAGCGGAGGACCAGGCGCAGCTGGACGCCCTGCACCAGGTTGTTCTGCACGGTCACCGGGACGGTCGTGCTCCGCCCGGACAGGGTCATGTTCGTCTTGGGCACCAGGCGCACCTTCCCGGTGAGCCCTGACAGATAGGTCTGCACGGCGTGGCGGAAGGCGCTCGCGTGCTGTGCCTCACCCCGCCACGACGTGGACATCTCCCGCCTGAGCGCGTTCCCGAAGGGGGTGACCACCCGGTACTTGGCGGTGAGGATCCGCTCGAACATGTCGAGCGTGCCCTGGGTCTTCTGCACCTTCTGGAACGCCTCGGTCGGCAGCTCCCGCGCCCGCAGTGCGCGGGGGTACGAGCGGGCGCTGGGCACCCGCTGGGTGGCGTTCGGGTCGGCCTTGGCCTTCACGGCCTGCCCCAGGTCCAGCGGCTGGCTCCACTGCTCGGACAGGCCGTCCAGGGCGGCCGCCATCGCCTGCGCCTGGCTGGTGGTGGGCGTGCGCTGCGGGGCGACGACGATGCTGCGCTGCTTGTCCGGCGCCTGCAGGTTGATCATCTGGCTCTGGGCGAGAAACCTCTGGATGGCGCGGGTCGAGTTCTGCGCCTTGGACATGTCGCCGGTGAAGGCCGTGGACAGCCGTGCGTCCGCGACCACCGCCGTGTTGCCGCCGCCGATCTGGCGGGCCGCGGTGGGGGTGTAGGAGAGGCTGCCGGTCTCCCGGAAGCTGTCGCTGCGGGCGATGACGTTGTGTGCGCCCGCGGAGGTGGCGACGTCGACGATCGAGGAGTCGACCGCACCGTCCACCGGCCAGGCGAAGTCCGTGCGCGGCCGCACCCCGAGGACCGTCTGCACGGTCGTCGAGGCGAGCTCGGTGGCGTCCTGGAGGTGGCCGAGGGCACCGGTGTTCTTGCCCCGGTGGGCGAGCGAGGCGAGATCGGGGTCGGCGAACGGCAGCGCGACCACCTCCTTCCCCTCCACGGCCTTCTGCAGGTCGTCCAGCCACTGTTTGGCGACGGCCTGCCCGTGGCCCGCCGTGGTCCCGTCCCCCTTCTGGACCTCGTACTTCTTGGTCATCGCGTCGACGGTGGCGAGCAGGTCGGGGTCGATCACCCAGGTGATGGGGAGGTTCTTCCCCAGGGTGACCATCTGCTGCAGCCGCCCGCCGGGCGCGAGCTCCTTCGCGAGCCGGTCGTCCCGGAAGATCGGGGTGCGGTCCTCGTCGTTGTCCGTGCGCGCGGTCACATGGGTGGTGGAGATGAGCGGCCACAGATAGGTGAGCCGGGACTTCTCGGCGGGCGCGCTGGACTGCCACGGCAGGAAGGTCCGCTGGATGCCCAGCACCTGCGGCCAGGGGCGGCTGTGGGTCTGGCCGGTGAGGGAGACGCCGAGCTGATAGACGCCGTTCTCCCCGAGGTGCAGCTTGTTCACCGGTATGGAGAGGGTGAAGTCACGGCTGGCGCCGGCGGCCAGCTTGCCGATCTTCTTGGTGTACTTGCCGCCGATCTCGGTGCCGTCGAGACCCTGGCTGTAACCGGTCCGCCGGGCGGCGGTGTCGATCGCGTTGCGGCCGTTGATGGTCGGGCCGACGCGGAGGCCGACATGCGAGCCGGAGATCGCCGCCCTGCTGTCGTTGGTGACGGTCCCGCTGACCGTGAGCGTCTCGCTCTTCTTCGGTGAGGTGGGCGTCAGGGAGGTGATGGAGACGTCCACGGGCCGAGACCCGGCGGCTTTGCCCTCGGCGTGGGCGGCGGGGGCCGCCGGAAGCTGGAGCACGCCCGCGACCATCGGCGCCGCCGCGAGCAGAGCCGCTGTGCGCCGTAGCCATCGTCGGGCGCGAGCGGAAGTCGTCCCCCGGAGGTCTGCCGCATCGGCCACGCGCTCGCCCGTCCCTCGTCGTCAGTGGTCGTCAGTGGTCGTCGCAATGTACGTCCCGGAAATGGTAACGATGCCCGCTGTGGCGAAGTGCTGTGGCGCCCTCCACAAGATCGTTACGGGCTTGGGTCCGCCGATGCCGTGGAGGCTTCGAGGCGCGCGGCCACGTACCCTGTTCTGTTGTGCCGAACGCCAACAATGACAGCCGATCCCCGCAGTCGACCAATGCGCTCAGCCAGGTGCAGCGCCGCGCTGTGGGCGAGCTTCTGCGGGTCTCTCCCGTTGCCGACGATCTTGCCCGCCGTTTTGAGCAGGCCGGGCACAGTCTCGCCCTGGTCGGCGGCTCCGTACGGGATGCGCTGCTCGGTCGTCTCGGTAACGATCTGGACTTCACGACGGACGCCCGGCCGGACGAGGTGTTGAAGATCGTCCGCCCCTGGGCGGACGCCGTATGGGAGGTCGGCATCGCCTTCGGCACGGTCGGCTGCCGTAAGGACAGTTCCCTCGGTAATGGGGCGCAACAGAGCTTCCAGATCGAAATCACAACGTATCGGTCGGAAGCCTATGACCGGACATCCCGGAAGCCCGAGGTGTCGTACGGCGGCTCCATCGAGGAGGACCTGGTCCGGCGCGACTTCACGGTCAACGCCATGGCGGTGGCGCTCCCGCAGAAGGAGTTCATCGACCCGCACAACGGTCTGGAGGACCTTGCCGGGCGGGTGCTGCGTACGCCCGGGACGCCCGAGGAGTCCTTCTCGGACGATCCGCTGCGGATGATGCGCGCCGCGCGCTTCGCCGCGCAGCTGGAGTTCGAGGTGGCTCCCGAGGTGGTCGCCGCCATGAAGGCCATGGCCGACCGTATCGACATCGTCTCGGCCGAGCGCGTGCGTGACGAGCTCAACAAGCTGATCCTCGCCGCGCACCCCCGTAAGGGCCTGCGGCTGCTCGTCGACACCGGGCTCGCCGACTGCGTCCTGCCCGAGCTTCCGGCGCTGCGGCTGGAGCGTGATGAGCATCACCGGCACAAGGATGTGTACGAGCACTCGCTGACCGTGCTGGACCAGGCCATCGGTCTGGAGGCCGACGGCCCCGATCTGGTGCTGCGGCTGGCCGCGCTGCTGCATGACATCGGAAAGCCGAGGACGCGCCGCTTCGAGAAGGACGGCCGGGTCTCCTTCCACCACCACGAGGTGGTGGGCGCGAAGATGGCCAAGTCCCGGATGGCCAAGCTGAAGTACTCCAACGATCTGATCAAGGATGTCTCACGCCTGGTCGAGCTGCATCTGCGCTTCCACGGCTATGGCACGGGTGAGTGGACCGACTCCGCGGTCCGGCGCTATGTGCGTGACGCGGGGCCGCTGCTGGACCGGCTGCACAAGCTGACCCGCTCGGACTGCACCACGCGCAACAAGCGCAAGGCGACGGCGCTGTCACGTGCGTACGACGGGCTGGAGGAGCGCATCGCGCAACTGCAGCAACAGGAGCAGCTGGACGCGATCCGCCCGGACCTGGACGGCAACGAGATCATGAAGGTGCTCGGGATCGCTCCGGGACCCGAGGTCGGCAAGGCGTACAAGCATCTGCTGGAGCTGCGGCTGGAACACGGCCCCATGGAGCGCGATGACGCCGTCGCTGCGCTCAAGGAGTGGTGGGCGGAGCAGCAGCGGGGCTGACGCCTCACGTTTCACGTGAAACATCGACCCGCTGAAGGTGTTGCTGGTCATGTTTCACGTGAAACATGACCAACAGCGCGGTGATCGAGTAGAGCAGGGCCACGCCGATCACCAGAAGGCCCGAATCGCCGTCCGGCGGCAATATCACGGCGGCGACCCCGGCGGCTCCCACGAAGGCGACATTGAACAGCACGTCGTAGAGGGAGAAGATCCGGCCGCGGAACTCATCGGCGATCGCGAACTGCACCACCGTGTCAGTGGCGATCTTGGCGCCCTGGGTGATGAGTCCGAGGACGAAGGCGGCGATCAGCATAGGCGCGGGCTGGAACGCCAGTCCCAGCCCTGGCACCAGAACCGCCGCGCTCCCCGAGCAGACCGTGATCCAGGAGAGCTGGCCGTCCGGACGGGGGGCCACGAGGAGGCGGAGCCGGCCCACCGCCCATGGAGTGATCAACGCCGCCGCGAAGAAACCCGCGCCCGAGACGCCCACGGCGATGCCGAGAAGCGCCAGACCGTCGGAGTCGTTGTCGGCCCAGGCGTAGCGGCAGAGCATCAGCACCATCACCGTGAGCGCGCCGTAACAGAAGCGCATCAGCGTCATCGCGGTCAGGGCCACGGTGGGGTCCCGGCGCTCCAGGAGATGGCGCACTCCGGCGACCAGACCGCGTGCGGTGCTCACCAGGGCCGCACCCAGCCGCGGCTGAAGCGCCGACGGGTCGGGCCCGAGGAGGTCGGGCGCCATCAGGAGCGCGGCGAGCCCGGCGCTGAGGTAGAGCGCGGCGCCCAGCAGGACGACCAGCGCGTCGGAGGAGGCGCCTCCCGGGCCCGAGAGCCGGACGATGAAGGCCAGGGTGCCGCCCGCGGTGGCGGCGAGCGTTCCGGCCGTCGGCGACAGCGCGTTGGCCATGACCAGACGCTCCTGGCTGTCGACGACCCGCGGCAGGGCTGCCGAAAGACCGGCCAGCACAAAGCGGTTGACGGCCGTGACCGACAGAGCGGAGATATAG
The DNA here is from genome assembly GCF_040607655.1 of Streptomyces sp. NPDC005266. Classification (NCBI taxonomy): domain Bacteria; kingdom Bacillati; phylum Actinomycetota; class Actinomycetes; order Kitasatosporales; family Streptomycetaceae; genus Streptomyces; species Streptomyces sp. NPDC005266. The sequence goes on along the minus strand of NZ_JBEXHC010000012.1, from coordinate 132,050 downwards.
AAGAGCCACTCCGGCACCTGGCCGAGTACCAGCACGGCGGTGACGACGGCCAGTGCAGAGCGCAGCAGATTGCCGTAGAGCAGCACCTGCCGACGGCGCCAGCGGTCCAGCAGCACCCCGGCGAAGGGGCCCAGGAGGGAGTAGGGGAGCAGCAGCACGGCCATGGCGGAGGCGATGGCCGCGGCGGACGTCTGTTTCTCCGGGGAGAAGACCACATAGGTGGCCAGTGCGACCTGGTAGACGCCGTCGGCCGACTGGGACAGCAGGCGGACGGCCAGAAGATGGCGGAAGTCACGCAGCTTCAGCAGTACGCGGAGATCACGCACAACGGGCATGACGCCACCCTCACACACCACACGGGCCTCCGGGTGTATTACCCGAAGGCCCGTGAGCATGCGCCGAGGATCAGCTCAGGGGCGCGGGGTGTGCCGGCGTCAGCGCTCTACCTCGCCCTTGATGAACTTCTCCACGCTCTCCCGTGCCTCGTTGTCGAAGTACTGCACCGGAGGCGACTTCATGAAGTAGGAGGAGGCCGAGAGGATCGGGCCGCCGATGCCGCGGTCCTTCGCGATCTTGGCGGCGCGCACCGCGTCGATGATGACACCCGCGGAGTTCGGGGAGTCCCACACCTCGAGCTTGTACTCCAGGTTCAGCGGGACGTCGCCGAACGCGCGGCCCTCGAGCCGGACGTAGGCCCACTTGCGGTCGTCCAGCCACGCCACGTAGTCCGACGGGCCGATGTGGACGTTGTCGGCGCCCAGCTCGCGGTCGGGAATCTGCGAGGTGACGGCCTGCGTCTTGGAGATCTTCTTGGACTCCAGGCGCTCGCGCTCGAGCATGTTCTTGAAGTCCATGTTGCCGCCGACGTTCAGCTGCATGGTGCGGTCCAGGATGACGCCCCGGTCCTCGAACAGCTTTGCCAGGACGCGGTGCGTGATGGTCGCGCCGACCTGGGACTTGATGTCGTCACCGACGATCGGCACACCGGCCTCGGTGAACTTGTCCGCCCACTCCTTGGTGCCGGCAATGAAGACCGGGAGCGCGTTGACGAAGGCGACCTTGGCGTCGATGGCGCACTGCGCGTAGAACTTGGCCGCGTCCTCGGAGCCCACGGGGAGGTAGCAGACCAGAACGTCGACCTGCTTGTCCTTGAGGACCTGGACGACGTCGACCGGGGTCTGGTCGGACTCGTCGATGGTCTGGCGGTAGTACTTGCCGAGACCGTCGAGCGTGTGGCCGCGCTGGACCGTCACACCGGTCGACGGGACATCACAGATCTTGATGGTGTTGTTCTCGCTCGCGCCGATCGCGTCGGCCAGGTCCAGGCCCACCTTCTTCGCGTCCACGTCGAAGGCGGCCACGAACTCCACGTCGTTCACGTGGTAATCGCCGAACTGCACATGCATCAGACCCGGGACGCGGGCGTCCGGGTCGGCGTCCTTGTAGTACTCGACGCCCTGCACCAGCGAGGCGGCGCAGTTGCCGACGCCGACGATGGCTACACGAACCGAACCCATTCCGGTTGCTCCCTGTGTGTACTTGACGAAGCCCTGCGGAGTGCAGGGCCTCACTTGGCGGTGTCGTCGGACGGATCCGGCCGGGGACCACCCCGGTGCCGGGGCAGGCCGTCCGTATCTTTTGACTGGTCCTGCGAAGGCGACCGGTGCGGCTCCTGCTCCGGCGTCCGGTCCTGACCGGCGGAGCCGCTGCGCTGGTCGCGCCCGGCCCGCTCGCTCTCGATCAGCTCGTTCAGCCAGCGGACCTCGCGCTCCACCGACTCCATGCCGTGCCGCTGCAGCTCGAGGGTGTAGTCGTCCAGCCGCTCACGGGTGCGGGCCAGGGAGGCGCGCATCTTCTCCAGGCGCTCCTCCAGGCGGCTGCGCCGCCCTTCCAGCACCCGCATCCGTACGTCCCGTGACGTCTGGCCGAAGAAGGCGAAGCGGACGCCGAAGTGCTCGTCCTCCCAGGCGTCCGGCCCGGTGTGGGCGAGGAGCTCTTCGAACCGCTCCTTCCCCTCGGCCGTCAATCTGTAGACGATCTTCGCCCGGCGGCCCGAGAGGGTCGCCGCGAGGGCGTCCTCGGGGGCGCTGCCAGGCTCCTCGATCAACCAGCCGTTGGCGACCAGCGTCTTCAGGCAGGGATAGAGGCTGCCGTAGCTGAACGCCCGGAACACCCCGAGTGAGGTATTGAGGCGTTTGCGCAGCTCATATCCGTGCATCGGGGACTCTCGGAGCAGCCCGAGGACGGCGAACTCGAGGACGCCGGAGCGCCTGCTCATTCCACCACCCCTCCCGACTCCTGGAGTCGCTATGCCGAGCTGATGTATCGACTCGATACATCCAGACGATAGAACCGCGATCCGGGTGGGACAAGAGGGACCACGGTGAACGGCGTCACATCATCAATTCGTGGCACTCAATCTGACGGTTATGGAGTGAAGGTGGCGGGTGGGCGGGTTTTGACCGTGCGTACTCTGTTCGCCATGCAGACCAATGGGAACCATGTGACGCCGCGATGCGTCCTCGTCCCGGATGCAGTGCGTCCGGTTGCCTGGTGCGGCCGGATGGCACATCGGGGGGACCGGAAGCCACCTGCCGCTTTCAGGCGATAGCGCCTGCCCGAGGAGAAGTCGTTCCATGAGCGAGCACCGTCGCAAACCGCCGCAGCCGCAGGGCGGTGGACGAGCCGCGGCCCGGCGCGCCGGACAGCAGTCGTCCGGCCGTCGCGCAGCACCGACGCACAACGCCGCCGAGTCGGGGTCCGCCCCGCACGGCGAAGAGCCTTCCTATGGCAGCCGGGCTGAGGCCCGGCGCGCCGCCCAACGCGGCGGTGGACGCAGACGACCGCCCGAACCGGCCGCCGGTGGCGCGGGCCACGGCGGCCGCGGCGGGGGCCGGCGCGCCGGCGGTCGCGGCCGTGGGGGCGATGAATATCCCGACAAAAAGCGCTTTGTCGACTACCCCCGCGCGGGTAAGTCGGGTTTCCGGCGCTGGGTCCCGTCCTGGAAGCTGGTCACGGGAACCTTCATTTTCTGCTTCGGCGTGCTCATCGCCGCGGTGGCCATCGGGCTGATGGTGGTGCAAGTCCCCTCCGCCCAGGCCGCGTCCCAGACCCAGAAGAACGTCTACTACTGGGGTGACGGCAAGCAGATGGTCGTCTCCGGCGGTGGTGATCTCAACCGCCAGATCGTCCCCCTGAGCAAGATCCCGAAGTCCATGCAGAACGCGGTGATCTCCGCGGAGAACGCCAGCTTCTACGAGGACTCCGGTGTCGACCCGATGGGCGTCGCCCGTGCGGTGGTCAACATGGCCAGGGGCGGCGCGACGCAGAGTGGCTCGACCATCACCCAGCAGTTCGTGAAGAACACCTACCTCGACCAGTCGCAGACGGTGACGCGAAAGGTCAAGGAGCTGTTCATCTCCATAAAGGTCGGCGCGACCAAGGACAAGGACTACATCCTCGCGGGCTATCTGAACACCGCGTACTACGGCCGCGGCGCCTACGGCTGCCAGGCCGCGGCGCGCGCGTACTACGACAAGGACTGCGAGGACCTGACGGCGAGCGAGAGCGCCTTCCTGGCCGCGACGCTCAACGGCCCGAACCTCTACGACCCCAACGGCGGCTACGGTCCCACCGCCACCAAGGCCGCCAACACGGCGCGGGCCAAGGCGCGCTGGTCGTGGATCCTCAAGCGTGAGGCCGCGGTCGGCAGGATGCCCAAGGCCGAGGTCCAGCAGTGGATCGGCAAGGGGTTCCCGGAGCCGAAGAACCCGAAGGTGGCGACGAACAAGCAGGGTCAGATCGGCTATCTCACCGACCTCGCCGACAACTACATCGTCGCGAACACCAACATCAGCAAGTCGCAGCTGGACAAGGGCGGCTATCAGATCCACACCACGTTCGACCGCAAGAAGATCAGCCAGCTGAAGACGGCGGTCGAGAAGGTCAGCAAGAAGAACATCAAGCCGAAACTGCGCGACGTGGACAAATACGTGCAGTTCGGCGGCGCCTCGGTGGAGCCCAAGACGGGCAAGATCCTGGCGATCTACGGTGGCAAGAACGCGCTGGAGCACTATCGCAACAACGCGGACTACACCGGTGTGCAGGTGGGCTCGACATTCAAGCCCTTCGTGCTGGCCGCCGCGATGACCGACGGCGTCCGCGATCCGAAGGGGGGCCGGGAGCAGCCCGCTACCGAGCGCACCCTGGTCTCGCCGAACAGCGTCTACGACGGCGACAACAAGGTGACCCTGCGGGACTACGACGGCACCGTCTGGCACGACAAGGACGGCAAGGAGTGGCACCAGCGGAACGACGGTAACGAGGACAAGGGCCCGATCAGCCTGCGCACCGCGATGCAGTTCTCGGTGAACACCCCGTACATCCAGCTGGGCATGGACGTCGGCACCGACAAGGTGCGGGACGCGGCCATCAGGGCGGGCCTCAGCAAGGAGCAGCTGGCCTCGATCACCCCGACGTTCTCGCTCGGCACCTCGGCGCCCAGCGCCATCCGGCTCGCCGGGGCGTACGCGACCTTCGCGGCCAACGGCAAGCAGGCCGATCCGTACTCGGTCGAGCGGGTCGAGGACAAGAACGGCTCTGTCTACAGCCACAAGGAGCATGCCCAGCTCAAGCAGGCCTTCGCGGCGAACGTGGCGAACAACGTCACGGACGTCCTGCAGAACGTGGTCAAGAAGGGCACCGGCACCTCCGCGCAGATCGACCGTCCGGTGGCGGGCAAGACCGGAACCACCGACCAGAACAAGTCGGCCTGGTTCTCCGGCTACACCCCGCAGCTGTCCACGGCCATCGGCATGTGGCGGGTGAACGACCAGGCCAAGAACCAGGTCTTCAAGCCCATGTACGGGGTGGGCGGCCAGAAGACGATCCACGGTGCGTCGTTCCCGGCCCAGATCTGGTCCGACTACATGCGCGGGGCCATGGCGGGCAAGCCGGTGAAGAACTTCCCGCCGGCCACCCCGATCGGAGACAAGGTCTACGGCGACAACGCGAGCCCGACGCCGACGACCTCGTCGCCGACCCCGACCCCGTCCAAGGAGACACCCTCCGAGACCCCGTCGGAGTCGCCGTCCGAGTCGCCGTCCAGCAGCCCGTCCCCGACGGACACCTGTAACCCGCTGGACTTCAAGTGCAAGGACAACGGCGGAGCCAACGGCAACGGCGGAGCCAACGGCAACGGAGGCACGGACGGCGGCGCCACCACGTCGCCCACGCCGAGCACGGAGCCACCGGGCGGCAACGACGGCGGCGGCATCTTCGGTGGCCCGACAGGGGCCCGCAAGCCCGATTAGTCCACGTAAGCCCGCACACCCACCGCGGCCGTGCCGGAGCGAAACCCGCTCCGGCACGGCCGCCGCCGTATTCCAGGGCCTGTGCGGCCCTGTATGCCTCCTGTGGCCCCCACCCCGGGCCCGTTTACTCTCTCCGGCACGCGGAGGGCTCTCAGCGTCCCCTGGGGCGGTCCTCACACCTCACGCGTGAGGTGTACGGCAGGATGGGCCCATGAGCGTGCGCGAGGACCCACAGGCCCAGCCGGTACGGCCGACCGCCGAGGACTCGGTGGCCGCGGTCGGCAGCGAGCTGATCGGGGGCCCGACCGGGCGGCGGGCACTGCTCGGCATGAGCTGGTGGACCCCGGTGCGGATCATCGCGATCGTCGCCATCGGCATGTTCGCCCTGGGCATGGTGCAGAAGCTGCCGTGCTACGACGGCGCCTGGTTCTCCGGGGCCACCGCCCAGTACACCCACGCCTGCTACTCCGACATACCGCATCTCTACAACGGCCGCGGCTTCGCGATCGACCTGGTGCCGTACTTCGACCGCATACCGGACAGCGTCTCGGGCGGGATGGACTACCTGGAGTACCCGGTCCTCACCGGTCTCTTCATGGAGGTCGCCTCCTGGATGACCCCGCACGGCGGCTCCATCCAGGACCGCGAGCAGACCTACTGGATGGTCAACGCGGGCATGCTGATGGCCTGCACCGCCGTCATCGCCGTCTGCGTGGCCCGTACGCACCGCCGCCGCCCGTGGGACGCGCTGCTCGTCGCCCTGGCGCCGGCCTTCGCGCTCACCGCCACCATCAACTGGGATCTGCTCGCGGTCGCCCTTACGGCCGCCGCCATGCTGACGTGGTCCCGCAGCCGCCCGCTGGCCGCCGGTGTGCTGCTCGGCCTCGCGACGGCCGCGAAGCTCTACCCCGTACTCCTGCTCGGTCCCCTGCTCGTGCTGTGCCTGCGCGCGGGGCGCATGAGGGCCTTCTGGACGGCGATCGGCGGAGCCGTGGCCGCCTGGCTCGTGGTGAACGTGCCGGTGATGCTCACGGGGCAGGGCGGGGGCCTGCACATCCGCGAGGGCTGGAAGACCTTCTACACCTTCAGCCAGGAGCGGCCCGTCGACTTCGGCTCGCTGTGGCTGATCATCTCGCAGCGCACCGGCAACCCCATGGAGGACGTCAACACCTACGCCACCCTCCTGATGGCGCTGGCCTGCGCCGGGGTGGCGGCGCTCGCCCTGTGCGCCCCGCGCCGCCCGCGCCTCTCCCAGCTCGCCTTCCTGATCATCGCGGCCTTCGTCCTCACCAACAAGGTCTACTCGCCGCAGTACGTCCTGTGGCTGATCCCGCTGGCGGCGCTGGCGCGGCCGCGCTGGCGGGACTTCCTGGTGTGGCAGGCCTGCGAGGTGATGTATTTCGTCGGGATCTGGATGTACCTCGCGTACACGGGCAGTGGCGAGCAGCACCGGGGGCTGCCCCCGGAGGGGTACCAGCTGGCGATCGCGCTGCATCTGCTGGGGACGCTGTATCTGTGCGCGCTGGTCGTACGGGACGTGCTGATGCCGGAGCGGGACCCGGTGCGCCGGGACGGGTCGGACGACCCGTCGGGAGGCGTGCTGGACCAGGCCCCGGACGCGTTCGTCCTGGGCGAGGCGCGGCGCGCGGCACGCTACGAGGGCGCGGCGCGGGTGGGCTGGGGCGCCGGCCGGGAGTGAGCTCGGGCGAGCCCCTCCCGGCGACGCGGACTCAGCGGTCGAGCAGCCGGTCGAACTGTGTGGTGGTGTGCCGCAGATGCGCCACCAGTTCGTCCCCCACCTGCGGCGCCGGGACATCACCCGGCACGAACAGGATGGACACCTGCATATGCGGCGGTTCGGCGAACCACCGCTGCTTGCCCGCCCAGACGAAGGGCGAGAGGTTGCGGTTGACGGTCGCCAGACCGGCGCGGGCGACGCCCTTGGCGCGGGGCATCACGCCGTGCAGCGCCTTGGGAGCCTCCAGACCGACGCCGTGTGACGTGCCGCCCGCGACGACCACCAGATGGCCGTCCGAGGCCGCCTTCTGCTGGCGGTAGCCGAAGCGGTCGCCCTTGGCCACGCGCGTGACATCCAGCACCGAGCCCCGGTACTCGGTCGAGTCGTGGTCGCCCAGCCACAGCCGGGTGCCGATGCGCGCGCGGAAGCGGGTCTGCGGGAACTGCTGCTGCAGCCGGGCCAGTTCATCGGCCTTCAGATGGCTGACGAACATGGTGTGCAGCGGCAGTCGCGCCGCGCGCAGCCGGTCCATCCACGCGATGACCTCCTCCACCGCGTCCATGCCGTCCGTGCGGTCGAGGGGGAGGTGGATGGCGAACCCCTCCAGCCGGACGCTCTCTATGGCGGCATGCAGCTTGGGCAGGTCCTCCTCACTGACACCGTGCCGCTTCATGCTGCTCATGACCTCGATGACCACTCGCGCGTTCACCAGGCCGTAGACGCCGTCGACCGACGAGACCGACCGGATCACCCGGTCCGGCAGCGGCACCGGCTCCTCACCCCGGCGGAACGGGGTGAGGACGAGCAGGTCACCGCTGAAGAAGTCCTTCATCCGGGCGGCCTCGTAGGTGGTGCCGACCGCGAGGATGTCGGAGCCGATGCGGGCGGCCTCCTCGGCCAGCCGCTCGTGGCCGAAGCCGTAGCCATTGCCTTTGCAGACCGGGACTATCCCCGGGAACTGCTGGATCACCATCTGCTGGTGCGCCCGCCAGCGCGCGGTGTCGACGTAGAGGGTGAGCGCCATTGACCGGTCCCGGAACCTTTCTCGTTGCCGCGGTGTATTGGAGATATGCAGCGTTTGTGGGGTAGCAGCGATTCGCGGTCAGCGGCGCGACATGTAGATGTCGAGCGCCTTGTGCAGGAGCTTGTTGAGCGGGAAGTCCCACTCACCGAGGTACTCGGCAGCCTGCCCACCGGTGCCCACCTTGAACTGGATCAGGCCGAAGAGATGATCGGTCTCGTCGAGCGAGTCGCTGATGCCGCGCAGGTCGTAGACCGTCGCGCCCAGTGCGTAGGCGTCGCGCAGCATGCGCCACTGCATCGCGTTCGAGGGCCGGACCTCGCGCTTGTGGTTGGCGGAGGCACCGTAGGAGTACCAGACGTGGCCGCCGACGATCAGCATGGTGGCGGCGGCGACGGCTTCGTTCTCGTGCATCGCGAAGTACAGCCGCATCCGGTTGGGGTCCTCGGTGTTGAGGGCCGTCCACATGCGCTGGAAGTAGCTGAGCGGGCGGGGCCGGAAGTGGTCGCGCTCCGCGGTGATCTCGTAGAGCCGCTGCCACTCGGCCAGATGCTCGTAGCCGCCCTGGACGACCTCGACACCGGCCTTCTCGGCCTTCTTGATGTTGCGGCGCCACAGCTGGTTGAAGCCCTTGTGGACATCCTCCAGCGAGCGGTTCGCCAGCGGCACCTGGAAGACATAGCGGGGCTGGACGTCGCCGAAGCCGGCTCCGCCGTCCTCGCCCTGCTGCCAGCCCATCCTGCGCAGCCGGTCGGAGACCTCGAAGGCGCGCGGCTCGATATGGGTCGCCTCGACATCACGCAGCCGCTTGACGTCGGGGTTCTGGATGCCGGACTTGATCGCGGCGGCATCCCAGCGGCGGATCACCACCGGCGGGCCCATCTTCACCGAAAACGCACCCTGCTGCTTGAGGTGCGCGAGCATCGGCCGCAGCCACTCCTCGAGGTTGGGCGCGTACCAGTTGATGACCGGGCCCTCGGGGAGGTAGGCGAGATACCGCTTGATTTTGGGCAGCTGGCGGTAGAGGACGAGGCCGACGCCCACGAGCTGGCCGGTGGCGTCGAACCAGCCGAGATTCTCCGAGCGCCACTCCGCCTTGACGTCAGCCCATGCAGGGACCTGCATGTGGCTTGCCGCGGGCAGGCTCTGGATATACGCCAGATGCTGCTCACGGCTGATCGTCCTCAGGGTCAGGCTCATGCGGGGCGCTCCTCGGCAGGTGTGTCCCCAGGGTCGGGGCTCCGGCTCTCGCGCCGAAGCCTACTGCGACCGGGACGCGCCCCGGTTGGGCCTGGGGTCAACCAGGCCCGGCCGGAATCAGCCCAGCAGGCCGCCGAAGAGCCCTCCGTGCGCCATGCCGAGATAGAAACCGACAGCTGAGGCCCCGAGTCCGATGATCAAAAGGAACCGCTCACCGGTGGTCGCGGACCTCAGCTGACCCCATAGGCCGGTGATCATGCCGATCAGCCCGGTCCATGAGCTGACCAGGTGGAGGCCGGGGAAATGAGCCGTGATGAAGGCGATCACGCCGATCGCCAGGGTGGCCACGGCGATCGTGTTCTCCAGGGGATGCGACTTGCCGTCGGTGTCCAGAAAGGAGAACAAGCCGTGCTGGGATCGTGCTGCCTGCGCCATGAGGCACCTCCAGGAGGCACATAGAGCAAGGCGGCGAACAGTAACGCCGCTCACACCCGATGTGTACAGATTGCGGGCCAAGACGCCCGGATTTCAACTCGGAGGCAGTGGCCGGGTACTGTGTACCGTCTGCGGTGGTGTCTGCACAGGCGCCGTTGCGGAACGCATTACGACCCTCCTGCCACGGAACGACCGTGGCCGCTGAGTCCAAAGGAGGTGGGTTCCACATGCGTCACTACGAGGTGATGGTCATCCTCGACCCCGATCTGGAGGAGCGCGCTGTCTCCCCCCTGATCGAGAACTTCCTTTCCGTTATCCGCGAGGGCAACGGCAAGGTCGAGAAGGTCGACACCTGGGGCCGTCGTCGTCTCTCTTACGAGATCAACAAGAAGCCCGAGGGCATCTACTCGGTCATCGACCTGCAGGCCGAGCCGGCGGTCGTGAAGGAGCTCGACCGCCAGCTGAACCTGAACGAGTCGGTCCTCCGGACCAAGGTCCTCCGTCCCGAGACTCACTGACCGCGTAAGCGATCAGCGGTCATCGGGCCGTATCCCAACGAGTAGCAAGCAGCCCAGCAGTACCCGCCGAGAGGTTCCCCCAATGGCAGGCGAGACCGTCATCACGGTCGTCGGCAATCTCGTCGACGACCCCGAGCTGCGCTTCACCCCGTCCGGTGCGGCGGTCGCGAAGTTCCGCGTCGCGTCCACTCCCCGTACCTTCGACCGGCAGACCAACGAGTGGAAGGACGGCGAGAGCCTCTTCCTCACGTGTTCGGTGTGGCGGCAGGCCGCGGAGAACGTGGCCGAGTCGCTTCAGCGCGGCATGCGCGTCATCGTGCAGGGCCGTCTGAAGCAGCGGTCGTACGAGGACCGCGAGGGGATCAAGCGCACGGTCTATGAGCTGGATGTCGACGAGGTCGGCGCCAGCCTGCGCAACGCCACAGCCAAGGTCACCAAGACCACCGGTCGCGGTGGTCAGGGTGGATACGGCGGCGGTGGCGGCCAGGGCGGTGGCGGCAGCTGGGGCGGCGGCCCCGGCGGCGGCCAGCAGCAGGGCGGCGGTGCTCCGGCCGACGACCCGTGGGCGACCGGCGCTCCGGCCGGCGGCCAGGGTGGCGGCGGTGGCGGCGGTGGCTGGGGCGGCGGCTCCGGCAACTCCGGCGGCGGCTACTCGGACGAGCCGCCCTTCTAGGAGCGGTGCGGTGTTTCACGTGAAACGGGATGTTTCACGTGAAACGGCACCCGGCCTGGTCTGGGCGACCAGCATGAACTTCTTGATCACACTGGAGAGAGACAATGGCGAAGCCGCCTGCTCGCAAGCCTAAGAAGAAGGTTTGCGTGTTCTGCAAGGAGAAGATCTCCTACGTCGACTACAAGGACACGAACCTGCTGCGGAAGTTCATTTCCGACCGCGGCAAGATCCGTGCCCGCCGGGTCACCGGCAACTGCACCCAGCACCAGCGTGACGTCGCCACGGCCGTGAAGAACAGCCGTGAGATGGCGCTGCTGCCCTACACCTCCACCGCGCGATAAGGGAAGGGTGACCGAGTCATGAAGATCATCCTCACCCACGAGGTCTCCGGCCTCGGTGCCGCCGGTGACGTCGTGGACGTCAAGGACGGTTACGCCCGTAACTACCTGGTTCCGCGTGGTCTCGCGATCCGCTGGACCAAGGGCGGCGAGAAGGACGTCGAGCAGATCCGCCGCGGTCGTCGCATTCGCGAGATCGCCACGATCGAGCAGGCCAATGAGGTCAAGACGCAGCTCGAGGGCGTCAAGGTGCAGCTGAAGACCCGCGCCGGCGACGCCGGCCGGCTGTTCGGCTCCGTCACCCCGGCCGACATCGCCTCGGCGATCAAGGACGCGGGTGGCCCCGACGTGGACAAGCGCCGTATCGAGGTGCAGTCGCCGATCAAGACCCTGGGCGCGCACCAGGTCTCGATCCGTCTGCACCCCGAGGTTGCCGCCAAGGTTGGCGTCGAGGTCGTCGCCGCCTGACGGTGACGGCAGCGTTCGGCACGGAGGGCCGCACCCCTGTGGGATGAGCATCCCCTGTGGGTGCGGCCCTCCGTCGTGTCTCGCTCATCGCCTCGCTTGTCGCCCTGAGTAGGCCCGGGCTGTCGCCCTGAGTAGGCCCGGGCTGTCGCCGGAGGCCGGGGTGTCGCCGGAGGCCGGGGTGTCGCCGGAGGCCGGGGTGTCGCCGGAGGCCCGGCTTTCGCCGGAGGCCCGGCTTTCGCCGGAGGCCGGGCTCAGCTCCGAACCGCGCCGGTGACGATCCAGCGGCCGGAGCGGGCGCGCAGCCACAGGGTCGCCAGCCGGACCGACATCATCAGTGCGATGGTCCACCACAGCACGGTCAGTCCCCCGCCGAGCGCGGGGACGAGCAGCGCGACCGGGGCGAAGACGGTCAGCGTGACGATCATCGCCCAGGCGAGATACGGACCGTCCCCCGCGCCCATCAGCACCCCGTCCAGGACGAAGACGACGCCCGCGACCGGCTGGATGAGGGCCGTCACCAGCAGCGCGGGCAGCAGGGTGCCCTGTACCGCCGGATCCGTGGTGAACAGGGGGATGAACAGCGGCCGGGAGACGACCACCAGCAGACCGAGGACGATGCCCGCGGCGATGCCCCACTGCACCATCCGGCGGCAGGCGGCCCGCGCCCCGTCGGCGTCCCCCGCCCCCAGATGGCGTCCGATGATCGCCTGGCCCGCGATGGCGATGGCGTCCAGAGCGAACGCCAGCAAACTCCACAGGCTCAGCACGACCTGATGGGCGGCGATATCGGTGTTGCCCAGGCGGGCCGCCACCGCCGTCGCGATCAGCATCACGGCGCGCAGCGAGAGCGTACGGATCAGCAGCGGGGCCCCGGCCTGCGCACAGGCCCGGATCCCGGCGGCGTCGGGCCTCAGTGAGCTGCCATGGCGCCGGGCGCCCCGGACGACCACGGCGAGATAGACGGCGGCCATCGCGGTCTGGGCGATCACCGTGCCCCAGGCGGAGCCCGCGATGCCGAGCCCGGCGCCGTAGACGAGTCCCACGTTCAGCGCGGCGTTGGCGCCGAAGCCACCGACGGCGACGTACAGCGGGGTGCGGGTGTCCTGGAGACCGCGGAGCACCCCGGTGGCCGCGAGCACCACCAGCATCGCGGGGATGCCGAGGGCGCTGATCCGCAGATAGGTGACGGCGTACGGGGCGGCGGTGTCCGAGGCGCCGAAGAGACCGACGAGGGCGGGGGCGGTGGGCAGGGTGACGCCGATGACGGCGGCGCCGAGGAGCAGGGCCAGCCAGATGCCGTCCATGCCCTGCCGGATCGCACCGGCGAGGTCGCCCGCGCCGACGCGGCGGGCCACGGCGGCGGTGGTGGCGTAGGCGAGGAAGACGAAGATGTTGACCGCCGTGGCGAGCAGGGCGGCGGCGATGCCGAGACCGGCGAGCTGAGCGGTGCCCAGATGGCCGACGACGGCGCTGTCGACCATGACGAAGAGGGGCTCTGCCACGAGGGCGCCGAAGGCGGGTACGGCGAGTGCGACGATCTCGCGATCGTGGCGGCGGGCGGTGCTCCGTGCGCTCGTGGGGGCCTGTGTCATAGAGGCAATGTAATCTTCCACAGGTAAGAGACACAAGCCAAGAGGAGTCCTTACAAGGCGGCGTGCGGGGCGATCTTCTCTGCGCCCTTTGTCGTGATCTTGAGCTCGGTGTGGAAGTTTTTCTTCTACACAGCCCCTGGATGGAGAAACCGCAGGTCAGAGTGGCTGTCTCGGGGGGATTGTGTGTTTGTCCACAGCGCTGTCCCCCGGCCCGTGCACAGGTTCACGCGACTTACCCACAGGATGACTCACATCATCCACATGGCCTGTGGATAACCAAGTTGGCTGGCGGTCCCGACGGGCCTACCGTGGTCCGGCGCCCGCCATCTGTTCCGGCCTCGAAAACACCAGAACTCGACGCGCCGTGACCGGAAGCCGGGCGCCTGTGTTTGTCATAGCCGTCCCGTAAGAAGAAGGGCACGGCGAGGTCCGCAGCGCGGACGGGAGGAGGTGGCGGGGTGAGCGTGCCCGAGCCCATGGACGACCCATGGGCGGACTCCGGCCCGGCCGACCGGTTCCCGTCCCCCCGTTTCCGCCGCGGCGAAGGCGGCGGCCGGGGCCGTGACGAGCAGCATGAGCGCGGGCGCGACGGAGGTGGCGGCTCCGCCTGGGAGGGCTCCGGGTTCGAGCGCGTCCCGCCGCAGGACCTCGACGCCGAGCAGTCCGTGCTCGGTGGCATGTTGCTCTCCAAGGACGCCATCGCCGATGTGGTGGAGGTCCTCAAGGGCAATGACTTCTACCGCCCCGCCCATGAGACCGTCTACCAGGCGATCCTGGATCTGTACGCCAAGGGCGAGCCGGCCGACCCCATCACCGTCGCCGCGGAACTGACCAAGCGCGGTGAGATCGCCCGCGTCGGCGGCGCCTCGTATCTCCACACCCTCGTCCAGTCGGTCCCCACCGCGGCCAACGCCGAGTACTACGCGGAGATCGTCCATGAGCGCGCCGTACTCCGGCGCCTGGTCGAGGCCGGCACCCGCATCACCCAGATGGGATACGCGGCGGACGGCGACGTCGACGAGATCGTCAACAACGCCCAGGCCGAGATCTACGCCGTCACCGAGCAGCGCACCAGCGAGGACTATCTGCCGCTGGGCGACATCATGGAGGGCGCGCTCGACGAGATCGAGGCCATCGGCTCCCGCAGTGGGCAGATGTCCGGGGTCCCCACCGGGTTCACCGACCTCGACTCGCTGACGAACGGGCTGCACCCGGGCCAGATGATCGTCATCGCCGCCCGCCCCGCCATGGGTAAGTCCACCCTGGCCCTGGACTTCGCCCGCGCCTGCTCGATCAAGAACAACATGCCCAGCGTCATCTTCTCCCTGGAGATGGGCCGCAACGAGATCGCGATGCGTCTGCTGTCCGCCGAGGCTCGGGTGGCGCTGCACCATATGCGGTCCGGCAGCATGACCGACGAGGACTGGACGCGGCTCGCCCGGCGGATGCCGGATGTCTCCCAGGCGCCGCTCTACATCGACGACTCCCCGAACCTGTCGATGATGGAGATCCGCGCCAAGTGCCGCCGCCTCAAGCAGCGCAACGATCTGCAGCTGGTCGTCATCGACTACCTCCAGCTGATGCAGTCCGGCGGCGCGCGGCGCCCCGAGAGCCGTCAGCAAGAGGTCTCGGACATGTCGCGAAACCTGAAGCTGCTGGCCAAGGAGCTGGAAGTGCCGGTCATCGCGCTCTCACAGCTGAACCGTGGTCCGGAGCAGCGCACGGACAAGAAGCCGATGGTCTCGGATCTGCGTGAAAGTGGCTCCATCGAGCAGGACGCGGACATGGTCATCCTGCTCCACCGCGAGGATGCCTACGAGAAGGAGTCCCCCCGCGCGGGCGAGGCGGACCTCATCGTGGCCAAGCACCGTAACGGACCGACGGCCACGATCACCGTCGCCTTCCAGGGCCACTACTCCCGCTTCGTCGACATGGCCCAGACCTGACGCGGTGGCGGGCCCAGACCTGACGCCTGGCGCCCGCGCTACCGCGTGGTGTGGGCGCCGCCGTTGACATGGAGGGTCTGGCCGGTGACGTGGCGGGCGCCGGGGGAGGGCTGCCCGCGGACGAACGCGCCGTACTCGTCGCACTGCTGGACAAGCTGCTCACGGATGTCGGACGGCGTCAGGGCGGCGTCTGACGGCCCGGGGGCCCTCGGCGCGGGCCGCCCGCCGCACACCGCGGCTGTCGGCGCGAGCCCGGGTCAGATCACGTCGGCGAGCTCCTCCAGCAGCCGACGCTTCGGTCGGGCGCCGACCATCGACCGGACCGGCTCGCCCGCCCGGAACACCATCAGCGTCGGCATCGAGAGCACGCCGTACGCCGCCGTGGTGCCCGGGTTCTGGTCCACGTCAAGCTCCACCACGTTCAGCCGGTGCGCCTCCTCCCGTGCGATCTCCGCCAGTACCGGCGCGATCATCCGGCACGGGGGGCACCACGAGGCGGTGAACTCCACGAGCACCGGCAGCTCGGCCTCCAGCACTTCTTCGGCGAAGGTGGCGTCCGTGATCACGGACACTCCCTCGGTGTGCGTCTGCGTCATCTCGTATCTCCCGTGGTGTCGGTCCCATGACGGCCTCTTCGGGCGGTGTCAGCTCGCAGCCGGTGTCAGCTCGCAGCCGCTGTCAGCTCGCAGCGCGGCTCCGGCGGTCCGCTCGGTGCCGTGGCCGCTGCCTCCAGGGCCGCCCGGGCCCGTTCGGCCTCGGCGAGCTGCGCGCCGACCCGCTCGCGTACGTCGCTCAGCCGCGCGATGCACTCGTCCAGTTCGGCCAGCTTGCGCCGGTAGACCTCCAGCGACGCCGGGCAGGAGTCACCGGCCGGATGCCCGGAGCGCAGGCACTCCACGAACGGCCGGGTCTCCTCCAGCCCGAAGCCGAAGTCCTGGAGGGTGCGGATCTGCCGGAGCAGCCGGAGATCGTCCTCGTCGTACGCCCGGTATCCGTTGCCGGTGCGCCGCGCGGGCAGCAGTCCGATCGACTCGTAGTAGCGCAGGGTGCGGGTGGTGGTTCCCGCCCGTTCGGCCAGCTCTCCGATCCGCATGGTGACGACGGTAGACCTTGACCCTGACGTCAAAGCCAGACACATGCGCGGGCCGGCCGCCGTAGGGTGCGGGCATGACCGCACCCCGGATCCCCCCGCCCTCCGATGAGTTCGCGGAGCTGCTGCCCGCCACCCGTCGCGCCCTGCTGCGGCGCGTCGCCGTCGGCCAGGTCGATGGGCGTGCCCCGTCCCTGGTGGGGGCCGTGGTGCGGGAGGGGCGGCTGGTGTGGACGGCGTCGCGCAGCTGTGTGGACGGGCACGCACCGGACGCCGATACCCAGTACCGCATCGGATCGCTGACCAAGACCTTTGTGGCGGTGCTGGTGATGCGGCTGCGCGACGAGGGGCTGCTTGACCTCGCCGATCCGCTGGCCAAGCACCTCGATGTGCCGGAGGCGGAGGGCGCGACCGTGGCCCAGCTCCTCTCCCACACCTCCGGGCTGGCCGCCGAGGCGCGCGGCCCCTGGTGGGAGCGCACACCCGGCACGCTGCGCCCCGGCACGGCGGACATCTTCGGCGAGCGCCCGCTGCTCCACCCGGCTGGCCGCCGCCACCACTACTCCAACCCCGGTTTCGCGCTGCTCGGCGCGCTGGTCGAGCGGCTGCGCGGCGCGCCCTGGGGCGAGGTGCTGGCCCGTGAGGTGCTGGAGCCGCTGGGGATGGGCCGCACCTCGGCGGCGCCACGGGCCCCGCACGCCGGGGGATGGGCCCTGCACCCCTGGGCGGATGTTCTGCTGCCCGAACCGGCGGAGGACACCGGGCGGATGGCCCCGGCCGGACAGCTCTGGTCGACCGCCGGTGACCTGGCCCGCTTCGCAACCTTCCTGCTGGACGGGGATGAGCGGGTGCTCGACGCCTCGACGCTCGCCGAGATGAGGACGCCCGCCGCCGCCCCCGACGGCGGCGACTGGGACGGCGGCTACGGGCTCGGGGTGCAGTTGATGCGCGACGGCGGCCGGTCCCTGCACGGCCACACCGGGTCCATGCCCGGTTTTCTCGCCGCCCTGTGGGTGAGCGCCGAGGCCCGGCTCGCCGGGATCGCGTTGGCCAACGCCACCTCCGGGCCTGCCATCGGTGCCGTCGCCGCCGACCTGGTGGGGATCGTGGCGGAGCACGAGCCCCGTATCCCCGGACCCTGGCGGCCGCTGTCCGAGGCCGATCCGGCGCTGCTGGCGCTCACCGGGCCCTGGTACTGGGGCGCCAACCCCTTTGTGCTGAGGCTGCGCGCCGACCGGGCCCTGGAGCTGTCCCCGGTCGGCGGGAACGGCCGCGCCTCGCGCTTCAGGGCCGAGCCGGACGGCACCTGGACCGGTCTGGACGGCTACTACGCGGGCGAGACCCTGCGCGTGGTCGAGGGCGAGGACGGCGTGCCCGCCCACCTCGACCTCGGCACCTTCGTCTTCACGCGTGAGCCGTACGCGCCGCACGGCGCGGTGCCCGGCGGCGTCGACCCGGAGGGCTGGCGCGGGCTCTGACGGTCCCGATCAGGCGAGCGGCAGCTTGAAGCCGACGTGGCTGGCCTCGAAGCCGAGGCGCTCATAGAAGCGGTGGGCGTCGGTACGGGTCGCGTCCGAGGTCAGCTGGACCAGCACACAGCCCTCGCGGCGGGACTCCGCCACGGCCCATTCGATCAGCTGGGTGCCGAGCCCGCTGCCGCGCTCGGCGGAGTGGATCCGGACCGCCTCGATGATCGAGCGGGTGGCGCCGCGCCGGGACAGCCCGGGGACCACGGTGAGCTGGAGGGTGCCGACGGCACGGCCGTCCCGGACCGCGACGACCAGCCGCTGATTCGGATCCCGATCGAGCCGCTCGAAGGCGGCGCGGTACGGAGCGGGGTCGTCGGGGGACTCCCGCGTGGCGCCGAGCGGATCGTCGGCCAGCATGGCCACGATCGCGGGTATGTCATCGGCGGTCGCGCGCCGGATCTCGAAGTCGGTCACGCGGCGAGCCTATGGCCGGCCGGTGGGCCTGCGGCAGGTCGCGCGATGGGTCTGCGGTCGGCCGCGCGGTGCGCTTACGGCCGGCCGCGCGGTGCTTCTACGGCCGGCCGGGCCGGGCGCCTACGACGGGGACCACAGCCCCTCGACGGCGGTGACCAGCGGTGCCAGCTCCGGCCGCCGGGCGGCGTCCTTGAGGGCCTCGCGCAGCGCGGCGTCATGGGTCGGCCGCGCCTCCTCCAGCAGCGCCAGCCCCTCGGGGCTGACGTTCGTGTAGATGCCGCGGCGGTCGGTCGGGCAGATGTAGCGGGACAGCAGGCCGCGCCCCTCCAGCCGGGTGACCAGCCGGGTGGTGGCGCTCTGGCTGAGCACCACGGCGTCGGCGACCTCCTTCATCTGCAGATGGCCGCCCTCGCCGTCGTGCTGGCCGCTGAGCACATTCAGCACGGCGAATTCGCGGACGCTCAGATCGTGCCCGGCCTGGAGCGCGCGCTCGATATGCGCCTCGATCCGGCCGTGCAGGGAGGACAGGGCGCCCCAGCCCTGGGCCAGCGCCTGCCCCGCGGACAGTGCGGTGGCGCCGTGCGGCTCGTCCGACATGGGACCCCTCCTTCAGTGGGTGAGCAGGATCCATGGTAATGCAGCAATGAAATAGACGGCGTGTGCAAGTACCCCGGGCGCGCGCTCGAATGATCAGCGCCCGCGCAACCGCCGCCCGCGCGCGGTCAGCCCCCACGGCTTGATCACCGAGATCGCGGTGAGGAAGACATAGACGCTCAGACTGACCGACGGGGCCAGGATCAGATCGGTGGTCGCCCCGACCGCCCGGCCCGCCGTCACATCGGCCATCGCGGCGTTGATACGGGCGCGCAGCGCGAACGCCGTGGCGGCGGTCGTCACCAGCGTCAGCCAGAACTTCACCCACACCCACCGGTACCGGGCCAGCCCCCAGGGCGTCCCCAGGGACAGCACCACCCCACTGGCCAGCGCCAGCAGACTGACCGGGATCAGCAGCCAGTCGCCCATCACATCCATCGACCGGTATGCCGCCCCGGCCTCCTCGGCCGACCCGGCGACGGCCCCCGTGATCCCGAGGGCCAGCATCCCGAGGGTCAGCCCGAGCCAGCCGACGGAGACGACGACATGCACGACGAGGAGTCCCCGGCGGACGGGGCGTTTCAGCTGCTGCATGCCCACCACCGTCGCGTGCCGTGGCCCGCGCGGCGTCTGACGGCGGGAGTATCCGCGCGTACGCGATCCCGAGTACGTGGCAGCACTCGAGCGGCGGAGCGACGACGCCGGCGGGGCGGGCGGTGGACGGTCGCGCCGATGACGGCCGGGCGGAGCCGGGGCGGCGGGACGCGCTGCGCGGCGAGGTTCTGCGGACACCGAGGGACGCGGGACCGCCGGAGGACGAACCGGTAACCGAGCCGTTGCCGCCGCGCAAGCCGGAGGCACGGCGCACAGCGGAAGCGGGGAAGTCCGCAGCCAGGCCGGAAGACCGCCGACGGCTACCTCGCCGAAAACGCGCCGTTCCGGTACCACATCCACGACGGTGTGGTGACGATCACACGTAGCGGAGCCCGGATCGGCGAGGAGACGCTCGCGCCGGAGCCTTCCCCGAGCTGACCGAAGGGCAGTCGCCGGGTGAGGATGCCGCCGTGCCGTCTACGCTCGGCTGCCATGACCAGACTGCATCTGTTCGATCTGGACGGGACGCTCATCCACGGCTCCGCCGCGGCGGTTGAGATATCCCGTCAGCTCGGCCTGGAGCGGGAGATCGGTGAGCTGGAGCGGGCGTTCGCGGCTGGGGAGCTGAGTACCGCGCAGTTCGCGGAGCGGGCCTGTGCGTTGTGGGCGGGGCTGACGGAGGCGCATGTGCTGGCGGCGTTCGAGGGGGCGCCGTGGCTGGCGGGGATCCGTGAGGTGTGGGCGGACATCCGGGCCCGGGGCGAGCGCTGTGCGGTGATCTCGCTCTCGCCCGGCTTCTTCGTGGAGCGGCTGCTGGAGTGGGGCGCGGATGCGACGCACGGGTCGGCGTGGCCCTCGGTGCCGTTCCGGGAGCCGGTGGATCCGACCGGGATCCTCACCCCTGCCGCGAAGGTCCGGATCGCCGATGAACTGTGCGGGAAGTTCGGGTTGACCAGGGCCGACTGTGTGGCTTACGGGGATTCGATGTCGGATGCGGAGCTGTTCACGGTGGTGCCGTTCTCGGTCGCGGTGAACGCGGACCACCATGTGAGCGAGATCGCATCTTGTGCGTATACCGGGCGTGATCTACGGGAGGCTTACCAATTGACGAGTTACCGCACGTAACTACGGGTAATTACGCAAGTTGGCAGGTGTAATGGGGGTGGTGCACTTGGGGCTTGTGAATTCATCCCGGCCCGGTAGGGTCGAGTCCGGTTCCGTACAGCGCGCTGTGGCGGGGTCAGAACCGGGCAACCCCGGCCAACCAGCATAACGGGAACACTGCCCCCGTTTCCCGGACTTCGGGTTAATGTGCCCGGAGCGGAGAACGAGCGTGGCATGCTGCCCGGAAGAGAGTACGGAGCGGGCCCTCAGGAACAATCTCGCGTGAACCAGTGCACCAGAACGGGGAATTGCGGGCACATTCCGGCTGCGGAAGTGCGAAGACCGACAGAAAGATGTTCGAGGCGAGGCAACCATGGACGCTCCGACCACCACGTCGTCGGCCGGTAACGATGGATCCGGCGGAAACAGTGGCGACTGGGGTTGGTTCACCCCGAGCAGGAAACCAGCCGAGGACCAGACCCGTGCCCCGGACCGGGAGGACGAGCAGCGGGTGCCCAACCGCCCGGTGAGCCCGATACGGCCGGTGGGCTCGGGAGCCGAGCGCCGTACGCAGTCCTCCGAGTCGATACGGCCTCCTGAACCCGTACGGCCCGCCGGCCCCGCACGGCACGTCGGCTCCGTACCGCCTCCCGCGCCCGGGCCCGCTTCCACGGGCCGCGAGACCGCCCCCGGCGCGCGTGAGGAGCATCAGCGCCCCGACGAGGCGCCGGCCCCACAGGACGTCCGGCCGGGCTTCGACGCCGCCTTCGCCGCGCCCGAGGCGGCCTCGCCCGACGCGATACTGCTGCGCCGCACGATGGCCGAGATCGAGCCCGTCAGCGACAAGGTCACCTCGTACTTCTACGCGCTGCTCTTCGTCCAGCACCCCGAGCTGCGGCCGCTCTTCCCGGCCGCCATGGACGCCCAGCGTGACCGGCTCTTCAAGGCGATGCTCACCGCCGCCCGGCTCATCGACGACCGCGACATCCTCACCGACTTCCTCTCCCGGCTCGGCCGCGGCCACCGTAAGTACGGCACGCAGCCCGAGCACTACCCGGCGGTCGGCGAGTGTCTGATCGGCGCGCTGACCCGCTACGCCGTCAACTCCTGGAGCGATGAGACCGAGGCGGCCTGGGTGCGCGCCTACACCCAGATGTCGCAGGTCATGATCGACTCGGCGGCCGAGGACGAGCTGCGCGCCCCCGCGTGGTGGCAAGCCGAGGTGGTCGGGCATGAGCTGCGCACCTCCGACATCGCTGTCGTCACGGTCCGCCCGGACCAGCCGTACCCCTTTCTCGCGGGCCAGTACACCTCGCTGGAGACCCCGTGGTGGCCGCGGGTGTGGCGGCATTACTCCTTCGCCTCCGCGCCGCGCCCCGATGGGCTGCTCTCCTTCCATGTGAAGGCCGTCCCGGCCGGGTGGGTCTCCTCCGCGCTGGTGCACCGGGCCCGCCCCGGCGATGTGATCCGCCTGGGTCCGCCCGCGGGTTCCATGACGGTCGACCACTCCTCCGACAACGGGTTGCTCTGCCTCGGCGGCGGCACCGGGATCGCGCCGATCAAGGCGCTGGTCGAGGATGTCGCCGAGCGCGGACGTCAGCGGACGGTCGAGGTGTTCTACGGCGCCCGCAGCGATCACGACCTCTATGACATCGACACCATGCTGCGGCTGGCGCAGAAGCATCCATGGCTCTCGGTCCGCCCGGTCGTCTCCGACGGTCCGACCAATGGACTCAGCGGCAGACTTCCGGACGCCGTGCGGCAGTACGGCCCGTGGAACGCGTTCGACGCGTATCTCTCCGGACCGCCCGGGCTGATCCGCAGTGGTGTCGACACGTTGATGGGCATCGGCATTCCGTCCCATCGCATACGCCATGACTCCATCGAGGAGCTCGCGGCGGCGGCCGAGTAGAAACGTGAAACCCGACAGACAAACCGGCGATTCGATGGCGAATCAGAACGGGGACGAGGACAGTGGACAGTACGGAGCACCTGGACGAGCGCATGGGGCGTCCGGGGAGCGACGGCGAACATCTGCTGCAGCGACGTCTGGGCACGGTTGAGCGCGCCGACCGCTTCTACGACGAACAGGTGCTGGACCACCTCAACGTCCGGATGCGGGAGTTCATCGGCCGTCAGGAGATGTTCTTCCTCGCCACCGCCGACCGGCACGGTGAGTGCGACAGCACCTTCCGGGCGGGGCCGCCCGGGTTTCTGCGGGTGCTCGACGCCCGCACCCTGGCCTATCCCGAATACCGGGGAAACGGTGTGCTGGCCAGCCTCGGCAATATTCAGGAGAACCCGCATCTGGGCCTCCTCATGGTCGACTTCCTCCGTGATCGGATCGGGCTGCATGTGAACGGCAAGGCCCGGGTGGTGGAGGACGCCGCGATGCGCGCGGCGCAGCCCGGCCTCCCGGTCGACCCGGTGCCGGGGCGGCGCGCGGTGGTGTGGGTCGAGGTGACCGTCGAGGAGGCCTATATCCACTGCGCCAAGCACATCCCGCATCTGCAGAAGGTCCCCGCGCAGCGGCGGGGCGCCGTCCAGGGCAGGCACCGCGGCCTGGAGGGCGAGGCGGCCCGTGAGCACAACCGGGCGCAGGACCACCGGGCGCAGGATCACCGGGCGCAGGATCGCCGGGCGCAGGACCACCGGGCGCAGGACCAGGAACGGGACCGGGAGCAGGACTGGGGGACGGACGACGTCAAGCGCAAGGGCGGCGACTTCTTCCATGCCGCCGCCGAGGCGCGTGAGGGACGCCGGATGCCTCCCGCGGAGCGAGTGCCGGAGTGGGCGCGCCGGCCCATGCCGCACCCCGAGGATTGGCGCGAGGAGGCCGAGCGGGTGCTGGCCGAGGCGCGTCAGCGGGCGGCCCGGAGGGTCGAGCAACCGTTCGGCGGCTGGTTCCGCTAAGCGGTTACGACGAAGTCAAGTGCTGATCCTTCTCGGCGTCCAAGCCCTCGGCCAGGCCGAACGGCGAGGGATCAGCGGCGAACTTCACCGCATCCGCTTGGAACGGAGCCCGAGCGCGGCTGGGGCGTGGCTGGGGTGCGGCCGAGCCCGGCTGGAGCCCGGCCGCACCTCAGCCGAGGTCGTCCGCGAGCAGCGCCAGCACGCCCTCGATGTTCGCGTCGAGGTAGGCGCGCAGCGACGGCGGCACCACATCGACCGAGGCGATCCCCTCGCGGCTGAAGGGGATGCGCACCACCTCGTACTCCCCGCACGGCTCGTCCACCTCCGGGCCGTGCCGCCGTGACAGATCCATCGACGCCAGTCTGCAGACGAAGAAGTGCTGTACCTTCACCCCGTCCGCGCCGGCGGTGCCCTCACCGGGATGCGGAACGGTGTCGACGAAGGCGGGCACCACATCCGTCACCTTGGCGCCCAGCTCCTCGTCCACCTCGCGGTGCAGGGCCTCGACGACGCTGGCGTCCTCGGGCTCCACACCGCCGCCCGGAGTGATCCAGTACGGCGCCTCACCGGGCTTGGTCCGCTTGATCAGAACCATCCGGGGGTCGGTCTCGCCGTCGAGCAGGATGGCGCGGGCGGTGCGTTTGACCACGGGTCGTTCGGTCATGGATGACATGTGCCGCACCTGTCGGCCGGTGAAACCACTTACTCACCAGTCGACAGCCGCGCGCAGCAGCCACTCGTGCGCCCGCGCGATATGCGGCAGCGCGAGCCCACCGGTCCGTACGACCAGGAAATAGGTGCGCAGCGGCGGCACCGGGGGGTTGAGCAGCGCCATCACCTCCCCGGCGTCCAGGGCGTCCATGCACAGATAGCGGGGCAGGACGCCGAGCCCCGCGCCCTTGGCGACGCAGGCGAGCACCGCCCGCAGATCGGGCGCGATGATGGTGCCCGCGGTGACCGGACGGGTGTCGAAGACGGCCGACCAGTAGCGGGTGAGCAGCGGCAGACTCTCATGCACCTCCACGACGGGCAGCGCCTCCAGCGCGCTCGCGCCCTTGACCTGGAGGACCGCGGAGCCGCCGAGGCGGGCGGCCCAGCGCGGCGCCGCGACCAGCACATGTTCCTCGTCGCACAGCGGGGTGGCGGCCAGTAGCCGGCCGCGCGGCCGGGCGGTGGTGATGGCCAGCTCATGGCGGCCGGCGGCCAGCCCCTCGAACAGCTCCTCGGCGCTGCCGAAGGCGCAGCGCACCGCGAGCCCCTGGGTGACCAGCGGGGTCAGTGCGGGCAGGGCGCGCAGCGTGGTGAACTCCGGAGGGCCCGCGAGGTGCAGGGTGCGCAGCGCGGAACTGTCGTCCAGACCCGCCTCGGTGATCTCCACCAGCGCGTCGAGATGCGGGGCGGCCTTGTGGGCGAGCTCTTCCCCGACGGTGGTGGGGACGACGCCGCGCGCGGTACGGAGGAACAGGGGGCGGCCGAGCTGCCGCTCCAGGGTGCGGATCTGGCCGGTGACGGCCGGCTGGGAGAGCCCGAGGAGCGCGGCGGCGCGGGTGAAGGACCCGGCGCGGTGGACCGTGACGAATGTACGTAAGAGGGCCAGATCCATGCGGTTCCCCTCGCCTCGACCCACCCCCCGACCAATGCCAACTATAAATATGCCGATAGGTCCATGTCGCTACTGTGATTGGACACTGACGCTGAGTCAACTAGCCTTGTTCGAGCGGTTCTCCACGTGAGAACCGGGGCGTCTCAAGCCACGAGGGGGGAGGCTTGAGACGCCCATCCAGGCGTACCCGCAGGCTTTCAGCCACGCCCCGTCGCGTGTGCCGTGTCGAGCGCGTGCAGCACATCGGCGATCAGATCGTCCGCGTCCTCCGCGCCCACCGAGAAGCGGATGAAGCCCTCCGGCACCGCGTCCCCGCCCCACCGTCCGCGCCGCTCCGCCGTTGAGCGCACCCCGCCGAAGCTGGTGGCGTCGGCCACCAGCCGCAGGGCGGCCAGGAAGCGTTCCGCGTGACCCTTGTCCGGGAGGGTGAAGGAGATCACACAGCCGAAGCGCCCGCCGCGCATCTGCGCCGCCGCCACGCGATGGGCGGGATCGGCCGGCAGACCGGGGTGGCGCAGCGCGGTGATCTCGGGGCGGTCGCGCAGCGCCTCGGCGAGCGCGAGGGCGGTCGCCGCCTGGCGGTCGGCGCGCAGCTGGAGGGTGGCCAGGGAGCGATGGGCGAGCCATGCCTCCATGGGGCCGGGAATCGCTCCGACGGTTTTGCGCCAGAGACGCACCGCGGCCGCGAGCTCCGGATCGCGGCAGGTCACATAGCCGAGCAGGACGTCACCGTGGCCGGTGAGCGCCTTGGTGCCGCTGGCGACGGCGAAGTCGGCGCCGAGCTCCAGCGGGCGCTGGCCGAGCGGCGTGGCGAGGGTGTTGTCAACGGCGACCAGCGCGCCGCGGGCGTGCGCGGCCTCGGCGAGGCGGCGGATGTCGCAGACGTCCAGACCGGGGTTGGACGGAGTCTCCAGCCACAGCAGTCTCGTCCTGTCGTCCAGGACGCTCAGCTGGGCGTCGCCGCCGGTCGGGGCGGTGCGCACCTCGATGCCGTAGCTCTCCAGCCGCTCGCTCACGGCGGGGAGCAGCTGATAGCCGTCGGACGGCAGGACAGCCGCGTCGCCCTGGCGCAGCTGCGACAGCAGTACGGCCGAGATCGCGCCCATACCGGAGGAGAAGACGACCGTCTGGGCGTCGGTTCCGGGGGACTCCAGCTCGCTGATCGCCCGTTCCAGCAGGGACCAGGTGGGGTTGGCGTCCCGCCCGTAGGTGTAGGGGCCGGTGGCCTCGCCGGGCAGGTGGTAGTGGGAGGCGAAGACCGGGCCCGGCAGCGTCGGTTCGTACGCCTCCGCCTCGGGCAGCCCCGCCCGTACGGCGCGGGTGCCGTCGCCGGTCATACGGACCCCTTCCCCGAGGCCGGGGCACCGGCCGCGTCGTCGGTTTCGTCGGGCGGGGCGTCACCGCAACGCCGCGGAGCCCGCGCGGCGGCGAGGGCCTCGCCGACCGCGTCCAGCAGTCCGCCGCTCGCGGCCTCGACCATCCCCAGGCACTCCTCGAAGTCGCCCGTGTCGCCGAAGTACGGGTCCGGCACATCCAGCCCGCCCAGCGTGTCCGGGTCGGCATCGGGGTCGTAGCTGCGCAGCAGCCGTACCTTCGCGGCGTCGTGCGGGGTCGGCGCGAGGGCGCGCAGCTCGTGCAGATGACCGCTGTCCAGCGCGATCACCAGGTCGAGCCGGTCGAACCACTCGGCCTGGAACTGGCGCGCGATGTGATGCTGCTCATAGCCGTGGGCGGTGAGCACGGCGATGGCGCGGCGGTCGGCCCCGTCGCCCTCGTGCCAGGGCCCGGTGCCCGCGCTGTCCACCTCGACGAGACCGTCGAACCCGGCTTCCCCGGCATGGGCGCGGAAGACGGCTTCGGCCATCGGCGAGCGGCATATGTTGCCGGTGCAGACGAAGCAGACACGGTAGGGCGACGGGTCTCTCATACCTCCCATCATCCCCGGCCGTGATCAGTCCTCGTCATCGGGCAGCACGACATGCAGGGCCCACGCGACTATGGAAATGATCAGGCCGCCGAGCAGGGCGGTGCTGAAGCCTTCGACATGGAAGGTCAGGTCGAGCTTTCCGGCCAGCCAGGAGGTCAGCAGCAGCATCAGGGCGTTGATCACCAGGGTGATCAGCCCGAGGGTCAGGATGAACAGCGGGAACGCCAGCAGCTTGACGATCGGCTTGACCACCACGTTCACCACACCGAACAGCAGCGCTACCAGGACCAGGGTGAGCGCCTTGCGACCGGTGTTGTCACCGGTGAGCGTGATGTCCTTGAGCAGCCAGATGGCGACGCCGAGGGCGCCGGCGTTCGCGATCGTCTTGACGAGAAAATTCTTCATGGTTGAGATCGTCGCAGACAGCCCTTGCGACAGGCAGGGGTCATGGCAGGCAGGGGTGGAGAGGCGAATGAAGGCGTTCCGGCTGGATGAGCTGGAGGCGGAGCGCGCCGCCAACGACGGCGCGTATCTGCAGTTTCTGCGCGAGCGGAACATGTCGGTCGGGCTGTACGCGATCGACGCGGGCCAGACCGATCCACAGTCGCCGCACGGCCAGGACGAGGTGTACCTGGTGGTCAGCGGCCGGGCGTCGATCACGGTGGGGATGGAGACGACCCAGGTGGCGCGCGGCAGCGTGGTGTACGTGCCCGCGGGAACGGCCCACAAGTTCCACCACATCTCCGAGGACCTGCGGGTCCTGGTGGTCTTCTCTCCGCCTGAGAGCTGATCCGGGGGGTACCGGTCCCGTAGGGGTCCGGTCAGGGGAGGACGGGGGCCGCGGCGCCTCCGTCCGCCTCCGTCCCGCCCTAGCATCGACGGCAGGGGAAACCGGCCGTCGGCGGCCGGACCCACGTGTCGCAGAGAAAGCAGGGAGCAACGTGGCCACCAAGGGGATATTCCAGGGCTTGCCGTGGTGGGTGACCTGGATCGCGGTGCCGGTTCTCGTCCTCGCCGTGTTCGGCGGCCTGATCATGAGCGTGCTCGGGTTCGTCATCAACCTGGTCTTCAAGGCCCTGCTGCTGGTCGCGCTCATCGCCGGCCTGATCTACGTCGTACGGAAGTTCACCTCCTCCTCCTCGTCCCGCGACTGGTGACCCGGCGGCCTCGCGCGGGTACGCCGCGCGGGGGACACCGCGGGGCGGCCAACGGCCACGCGGCACCACTCCCGTTAGAGTGCGAGACCTCGGCGTTCTCCTTCTCGGCGTCGTCTGCCTCGCAACACACCCCGGGGGTGCCTGTTGACGACAGCGAACATCGACACGGCCGGTGAGCCGGCCTCGATCTCCCGCGCCCTGGGCCGGCGCCGCCCGGCCCCATGGGTTCCACCGCGGCAACACTGGCCATTTCCGTTCCCTCACATGAGGCAAACCGACTCCGCACCGCAGTCGAGTCGCTACGCTCCAGAGTCGGCGAAGCGCAAACAACCCGGGGCGGCGAACGATGCGTGAGATGCGTGACACAGTCCAGGCGGAAGTGACGATGACCTTCCTGGTCTCGCAGGACCTCTCCTTCCGGATCCCGGTCGAGCTGTCCTACGACAGCAGCGACCCCTACGCGGTCGAGATCACCTTCCACCTGCCCGGCGACGCGCCGGTCAGCTGGGCCTTCGCCCGGGAGCTGCTGCTGGACGGGCTGAGCAAACCCACCGGCGAGGGCGATGTGCGCATCGCCCCGGCCTCGCCCGAGGGGCTGTCGGACGTCTTCATCAGGCTCCAAGTGGGACGCGAGAGAGCCCTGTTCCGGGCCGGGGCCGCGCCCCTGGTGGCCTTCCTGGACCGTACGGACCGGCTGGTCCCGTTCGGCGAGGAGCCGACGGCCTGCGATCCGGTGGACGATCTCGACGCCGAGCTCGACCGCATCCTGGCCGAGGACCGGTACGCGGGCTAGGAAGCCCGCGCCGTACGGGGGCACGCCCCGGCGGCGGCTCAGCGCGCCCGTGCCCGACGGCGCCGCCCGCGTCCGCCCCGGCCTGCCTGGCCTCCCGCTTGGTGCGTGCGCTGCCCGCCGCCGCCCTGCGGCGTGCGGTCCGCGGAGACCACGAGCACGGCCAGCGCCGTGGTCACCGGCACCGAGGCGACGAGCCCGATGCTGCCCACGAGCGTCCGTACGATCTCCTGCGCGACGATCTCGCTCGTGGCCACCGTGCCCACGCCGCTGTCCGCTATCGAGAAGAGCAGCAGCAGCGGAAGCGACGCGCCCGCATAGGCCAGCACCAGCGTGTTCACGACGGACGCGATGTGGTCCCGCCCGATCCGCATCGCGGACGCGTACAGCTTGCGCCGGGACGTCGTGGGGTCCGCGCCCCACAGCTCCCAGACCGCCGAGGTCTGCGTGACCGTCACATCGTCGAGCACACCCAGCGAACCAATGATCACACCGGCCAGCAGCAACCCGCGGATCTCGATATTCGGATAGAGACCGTGCACCAGACCGGTCTGGTCGTCGGTGTTGCCGGTCAGGCTGGCCCACCCGATGAACACCGAGCCGAGCACGCCGATCAGCAGCAGCGAGACCAGCGTGCCGAGCACGGCGACGGACGTACGGGCCGTCAGCCCATGGCACATATAGAGCGCGAGCAGCATGATCGCGCTGCCCCCGACGACCGCGACCATCAGCGGATTCGAGCCCTGGAGTATCGCCGGGAGGATGAACAGCGTCAGCACCCCGAAACTGATGGCCAGCGCCACCAGCGCGAAGACCCCGCGCAGCCGCCCGACCGCCACGACGGCGAGTGCGAACAGCCCGGCGAGCAGCGCCATCGGCATCGACCGGTCGACGTCGGAGACCGAGTACTGGAGGTTCTTGGGGGCCTTGGGCGCGTACGCCAGCTTCAGCTCCTGGCCGACGCTGAAGTGGCGTGAGGCGTTGGGCTGCACGATTTCGGGGAAGGTGCGGCCTTTGTCCTTGCCCGAGGTGACCTCGATGGTGGTCTTCTCGCAGATGCTTTTCCTGCCGTCGGGGCCGGCCTGTCCGCCCGGTCCGCCGGGGCCGCCCGAGCCGGGGGGCTGCGCGGCGTTCTGCCCCGGCTCGCTCGGCTGCTGCGGTATGGCGTTGACGTCGGCGCAGTTGACCCCCTCGACCTTCACGACCCGTCCGGCGACGGTCTGCTGGTCGAAGCCGAGCCCGGAGCGCTCTTGCGCCTTGTGCTCGGGGCCGCCCGGCCACAGCACGATCAGCCCGGCGACGACGGCCGCCGCGAACGGGATGAGCACCGCTCCGACGACCTTGCGGAGACGGGCGGAGGCGGGCGCGGCCGGGCCATGGCCGTGGGAATGGCCGTGGCTGTGGGTGTGGCCGTCTGCCCCCGGGGTGCGGTCCTGCTCGGGCGGATGATGGTCCTGCGATGTCCGGGTCACGGTCGCATCATCGCAAGAGCGCTGGGCCCCCTGTTCAGGGACGCCGGAAAACCGTTAGCGTGGGGGCGCCTTTGCAATCGCGGGAGCTCGGAGCACCGGGCTGAGAGGGCGCTGACGCGACAGCTGCGCCGACCGCTGAACCTGTTACCGGGTAATGCCGGCGTAGGGAGTGGGTCTCATGACTCAGCAGGATGCACACATGCGCGAAAACGCCGCCGAATTCGGCTGGCATAAGGGATATGTCACGGGTTCGCGCCCGGACATCCAGGTTCCGGTTCGCCGGGTGCACCTCACCAACGGCCGGGATGTGACGCTGTACGACACCTCCGGCCCGTACACCGACCCCAACATCGAGACGGACGTCCGCCGTGGCCTCGCGCCGCTGCGGCAGAACTGGATCACCGCCCGCGGCGACACCGAGGAATACGCGGGCCGCCCGGTCCGCCCCGAGGACGACGGCGTCAAGCACACCGCGCCGCGCGGCGGGCTGCGCAACCTCGACGCGGTCTTCCCCGGCCGCCCGCGCCAGCCGCGCCGGGGCCGCGACGGCGCCGCCGTCACCCAACTCGCGTACGCCCGAAGGGGCGAGATCACGGCCGAGATGGAGTACGTGGCGCTCCGCGAGAACGTCTCCCCCGAGGTCGTCCGCGAGGAGATCGCGGCGGGCCGGGCCGTTCTCCCGGCCAACGTCAACCACCCGGAGATCGAGCCGATGATCATCGGCAAGCGATTCCTGGTGAAGGTGAACGCCAACATCGGCAACTCCGCCGTCACCTCCTCCATCGAGGAAGAGGTCGAGAAGATGACCTGGGCCACCCGCTGGGGCGCCGACACGGTCATGGACCTCTCCACCGGCCGCAACATCCACACCACCCGCGAGTGGGTGCTGCGCAACTCCCCGGTCCCCATCGGCACCGTGCCGCTCTACCAGGCGCTGGAGAAGGTCGACGGCAAGGCCGAGGAGCTGACCTGGGAGATCTACAAGGACACCGTCATCGAACAGGCCGAGCAGGGCGTCGACTACATGACGGTCCACGCGGGCGTCCGGCTCCCGTACGTCCCGCTGACCGCCCGCCGCAAGACCGGCATCGTCTCGCGCGGCGGCTCGATCATGGCCGCCTGGTGCCTGGCCCACCACAAGGAATCCTTCCTCTATACGCACTTCGAGGAGCTGTGCGAGATCCTCGCGGCGTACGACGTCACCTACTCGCTGGGTGACGGGCTGCGCCCCGGATCGATCGCCGATGCCAACGACGAGGCGCAGTTCGCGGAGCTGCGCACGCTCGGCGAGCTCAACCGCGTCGCCAAGGAGCACGGCGTCCAGACGATGATCGAAGGCCCGGGGCATGTCCCGATGCACAAGATCAAGGAGAATGTCGACCTTCAGCAGGAGATCTGCGAGGAGGCCCCCTTCTACACCCTCGGGCCCCTCACCACCGATATCGCCCCCGCCTACGACCACATCACCTCGGGCATCGGCGCGGCGATGATCGCCTGGTGGGGCACGGCGATGCTCTGCTACGTCACCCCCAAGGAACACCTCGGCCTGCCCGACCGCGACGACGTCAAGACCGGCGTGATCACCTACAAGATCGCCGCCCACGCGGCCGACCTGGCCAAGGGCCACCCCGACGCCCAGGCCTGGGACGACGCCCTCTCCGACGCGCGCTTCGAATTCCGCTGGGAGGACCAGTTCAACCTGGCCCTCGACCCGGACACGGCCCGCTCGTACCACGACGAGACGCTCCCGGCGGAGCCGGCCAAGACGGCGCACTTCTGCTCCATGTGCGGGCCGAAGTTCTGCTCGATGAAGATCTCGCAGGACATCCGCCGCCAGCACGGCGGCGCGATGGACGCGGCGGAAGCCGAGGCCGGAATGGCCGAGAAGTCGAAGGAGTTCGCGGCGGCGGGCAACCGGGTGTATCTGCCCATCGCGGACTAGCCCTCGCCGCCTTGTCCCGCGCTGACCGGCCCCGGCCTTTGCCGGGGCCGGTCAAGCGATGTCCCTCCGTCACGCGGCGGCCGGCCGGCTGACGACCGCCTCGGCGACCGCCCTGTCGGACGGCTGCTCGACGCGGGCTCCCGTGGCCGCGTAGACGAAGTCGTTGACCTCCATGGCATCGCGCCGGGCGGCTCGGCCGGCGGCGTGTTGTGTTCGCGCATGTGCGCATCACCTCCGCCACGGACGGTAAACATGTTGATGGGTAAAATCCCCCGGAAAGGCGGAAGTTCGCTCGATGGATGGGGAATGGATCATTCCGCTGGCAAGTCATCCAGCTCACCCTCCGCCTCATCGGAGGGGTGGGACAGTGATCGATCTCTGGAGCAGCCCATGGACAACTGTCAGGCACTGCGCATAGCCAACGGGCACTTCTCCGAACTCCTCCGTGGCATGGGGGACGACGGTTGGGAGCTGGCCACTCCGTGCAGTGAGTGGAACGTCCGGGATCTGGTGGGGCATGTGATCGCGGGGCATGCCCATCTGGTGTCCGCGCTGACGGGCGACGAGGTCACGCCCGGGCCGGGCGACACGTTCGACGCGTGGGCGGCGCGGGCGCAGGAGGCTGCGGGAGGGCCGGGGGTGTTGGAGCGGACGGTGCGGAACAAGGTGTTCGGGGAGCTGAGCGGGGACGCGGCCGTGCGGGTTCGCTGGAGCGATGCGTATGTGCACGTATGGGATCTGTCGCAGGCCCTCGGCGCGGAGTTCACGCCGGACCAGGCGCTGGCCGAGGTGATGCTGGAATGGCTGGAGCCGCTGGGGCCGGGGATCAGCGCGACGGGGCAGTTCAAGGCTGTCCCCGACCCGGGGCCCGGGGCGGACGCCTTCGCCCGGGTGCTGGCGCTCACCGGGCGGGAGGCGTCCCACGGGGTCTAATCGGGCTGGTGTTCCGGGCCGCCGTAGTCGGGGCTGGTGAAGTCCGGGCTGCTGTATCGGGGGCGGGCCCTGGGGCCCTCGCCGTCGGTGCTGAAGCCGGGGCGGGTGTAGCCCAGGTGCGGGGTGCGCCCCATGGTCTCGGACCGTCCCGGGACGTACGTCGGGGAGGCGGCCGGGGCGGAGGCCGGGGCCGGGGTTGCGGGGGCCGCCGGGTTGGCCAGGGCCTCGCGCAGGAAGGGCAGCACCCCCCGTTCCAGCAGGGTCTGGCGCCAGATCTCTCTGGCGCGGTCCGTTTCCTCGAGCTGTTCGCTGTGGGCCCCGCCCCGGATCGCGCTGGAGCCGTTGCGCAGCGCGGTGAGGAGGAGGCCGATGGCGGCGATCAGGATGCCCATGGCGGTGAGTGCGGCGAAGAACCAGCCCGCGGTGATCATCGGCTGGGCGATGGACGGGGCGGGGTCCAGGGCGTTCAGGACGTAGCCGACGAGGAGGAAGATGATGGCGGCGGTCCCGGCGAGCACCGGGGCAAGCACCGCGAGCATGGCCACGAGCCCGGCCCCGGCGGCGTTCTGCATCGCGTCGGCGAGCCCCATCGGGCCGTCCGTGTGCTCGCCGCCGCCCCCGTCGCTGTCACCGACGAGGGGCTGCAGTGGGGAGGGCTCACGCAGCTTGGCGCGGGCGTTCACGTAGTCCTGGTATTCGGCGGCCGCGCATGCCGATATGGCGGCCGAGGCGCTGAGCGCCATGGTGCGCAGCTGCTCGGCGCTGAGCCGCTGCCCTATGCCGTTGAGGCCCGGGCGACGGTCGGCGTTACGCAGCGCGTCGTCGAGAACTCGCTCGAACTCCGGGCGGTCCTCGGTCAGCAGGTGCGGAGCGCTTTTCATGGTGCATCCCCCGATGCTCCGTAGGGCCTTGATGCCGGCTTCACCGGGCAGTCGGGCGGAAACGGAGGAGAGCCTGCGACGGATAAGCCGATGGTAGAGCGGATCCGGCACGGGGTGACAGCGAGTTTCGCGAATTGCTCCCGCCCCGGTGAAACTGTCTACCTGCCCCTGACAGCGCCTGCTGAATCCTCAGACACCCAAGGGAAGTTGGACGACCAGCAGCTTTCCGGCCATGGTGACGCCGCCGTCCATGGCCACCGCGAGATTGTCCGCGTAGACGTGCGGGCCCTCGACCGCTGGGGCCCCACCGTCCTCGCCGTCCTCGGAGCCGACTTCGCCCAGCAGATACGGGATGGGGCTGTGGCCGTGGACGATGCGCTCTCCGCCGTAGGCGTCGAGCAATTCGCGGACCGCCAGCGGCCCGGAGTCCTCGTCGCGGAAGGCGAAGCGCTTGGTCAATTTGCGGAACAGATCCCAGCACTCGTCGGCGTCGGCGCGCTGCAGGGTTTCGGTCACGGTGTCGTTGACGGCCTCGATCGAGTCGCCGTACTCCAGATAGGCGGTGGTGTCGGAGTGCACGAGCAGATGCCCGTCCTCCTCGGCCATCGCGTCCAGCCGTGACATCCACTGCAGATGATGGTCCTCCAGCCGCTCCATGTCGGTGCGCTGGCCGCCGTTGAGCAGCCAGGCGGCCTGGAAGGAGGCGGTGCCGGCGCCGGAGTTGACCGGTGTGTCGCCGAACCGCTTGGCGCCGATCAGCAGCAGTTCGTGGTTGCCCATCAGCGCCTTGCAGTAGCCGCCCGCGGCGGCGGCCTCGGCGGAGAGCTGCATGACGAGGTCGATGACGCCGATGCCGTCCGGGCCGCGGTCGGTGAAGTCGCCGAGGAACCAGAGCCGGGCGTTGCCCGCGGACCAATTGCCCTTGGCGTCGATGAGCCCCTGGGCCGCGAGCGCCTCGCGCAGCTCCTCGTAGTAGCCGTGGACGTCGCCCACCACGTACAGCGGGCCGGGGCCCTCGCCCTCGGCGAGCGGCCCGTGCTCGGGCTCGGGCTCGGGAACCGGGGTGAGCGCGACGGTCGCGCGGTCCTGTGGGGGGACGAGCGGGGTGTCCGGGACGGTGTGGCCCGGGCCCATGACGGGGAGTCGTTCGGTCGGGGTGTAGCCGGGGGGCAGGGGCTCGGGCACGGTCGGGACGGGCTCGGGCCCGGGCCCGGCGGGCGCGGGTGGCTCGGGCGTCGGCGGCAGGGACGAGGGCGCGGGGGTGCCGGCCGGGGTGGACGCCCCGTACGTGGGCACGGGCGGGATCGCCGCCATGGTCCCTGCCGTGGCTTCCAGACCGGCCCCCTGAGTCATCGACCCCTCCACCATCGCGCCGCCGTGCCACCTTGTGGACCTTGCCTGGTCGACGGCGGTCCACGGTGTCGTCCGCCCATCATAGGAATGACCGTGAGGGCTTGTGACGCACCAGGGTGCCGTCAATCCGTGCGTGGTCCTGCTTGGACGGTCTTTTATCCCGGATTGGCCCGGAAGGGGAAGCCCATCGGCTTCAGGTCCTCCTCCGGTCATCCTTGACTCACTCTCAGGGTCAGCCTCCGGTGCGGCTGCGCGGGGCGCTGACCGTCGTCCGCGGCGGACGGCGCTGGGACGACGTCCGCACCATCAATTCGGTGGGTATGACCTGCTCGACCGGGTGGTCGGGGTCAAGCCCCTCGATGGCGTCGATGAGCAACTGTACGACCGCGGTGCCGATCCTGCGGGGTTTGAGCGAGAGGGTGGTGATGGGCGGCTCGGTGGTGCGGTAGACCGTCGACTCGCTGCAGCACACCAGCAGCAGGTCCTCGGGGACCCGCAGCCTGTAGCGGCGCGCGGCGGCGAGCAGATCCGTGCCGTTGGGGTCGAAGAGCCCGTAGACCGCGTCGGGGCGGTCGGGGCGGGCGAGCAACCGGTCGGCGGCGACGGCCCCGGCGCAGGGGTCGTGCGCCGGGTACGCCTCGTAGACCGGATCCTGGCCCACCATCTCGCACCAGCGCAGATACGCGGTGGTGGACAGCCGGGTGTAGGTGTCGGTGGAGGTCCCGGTGAGCAGCCCGATGCGGCGGGCGCCGGCCTCGGCGAGATGGTCGAGCAGGCCGAGCACGGCCGCCTCGTGATCGTTGTCGACCCAGGCGGTGACGGGGAGGGTGCCGGCCGGGCGGCCGTCGCTGACCACCGGGATGCCCTGGCGGAGCAGCTCTGCCACGACCGGATCGTGATCGGACGGGTCGATGACGACGGTGCCGTCCAGGGCGACGTTTGACCACACGTCGTGACGGGAGGTGGCGGGGAGGATGACGAGGGCGTAGCCGCGGGCGAGCGCGGCGGAGGTCGCGGCGCGCGCCATTTCGGCGAAATAGGCGAACTCGGTGAAGGTGAAAGGTTCATCCCCGTACGTGGTCACGGTCAGGCCGATGAGGCCGGACTTGCCGGTACGGAGGGTACGGGCCGCTGCGGATGGGCGGTAGCCCAGCCGCTCGGCGACCTCGCGGACATGGCGGCGGGTGGCATCCGGGAGCCGTCCCTTGCCGTTGAGCGCGTCGGAGACGGTCGTGATGGAGACCCCGGCGGCGGCGGCCACGTCCCGGATGCCCGCCCGCCCTAACCGGCGGCCGGCCGACCGGCTCACCTGGTGCTTCCCTGCTGCTGTCATGGCCAGCCGATAGTAGGGCTCGGGCGGGCGGTCTGCGCGATTCCGCCATCGGTATTCGGAAGGCACGTTTCTGCATGAACGCTCTCGCCAATTCCCTTGGAAGCGAAGACAGTTGGCGGGCCCAAAGGGGCCTCTTCTCGCCTCTGTCATATCCACGCCTGCTGATTGGTCGAGGTCTCGAAGAGGTCTCAACTCACCTGCACGGGTGATGCGCGCCACGGCGCTCGCCACCGGCGCGCGCCAAAACGCGGGGCGCTCCCCCCGGGGGGTACGCGGGCTCGGGCGGCGGGTAAGCGGGCCGTCCCGGCGGGTACGCCAGGCCGGGGAATCCTCATAAGGTGTGCAGTATTGCCGTGTGCGACCACTGCGCACGGTAGGACGGGAAGGGTCGAGGAGGACTGTCGGTGACCGAGAAGAGCCCCAAGCTGCGTGCCGCGCTGGACGGCGTTCCGACGTACAAGCCCGGCAAGCCCGCCGCCGCGGGCGGCCCCACGGCCTTCAAGCTGTCCTCCAACGAGAACCCCTATCCGCCGCTGGCCGGGGTGCTGGAGACCGTCGCGAACGCCGCCGCCTCCTTCAACCGCTACCCCGACCTCGCCTGCACCGCGCTGATCGCCGAGCTCGCCCGCCGCTTCGATGTGCCGCTGGAGCATCTGGCCACCGGAACCGGCTCGGTCGGCGTCGCCCAGCAGCTGGTCCAGTCCACGGCCGGACCGGGCGACGAGGTGATCTACGCCTGGAGGTCCTTCGAGGCATATCCGATCATCACTCAGATCGCCGGGGCGACGCCGGTCCAGATTCCGCTGACCGCTACCGAGACGCACGACCTGGACGCGATGGCGGACGCGATCACGGATCGCACCCGGCTGATTTTCGTCTGTAATCCCAACAACCCGACGAGCACCGTGGTGCGCCGGGCGGAGCTGGAGCGGTTCCTGGACCGGGTGCCGGCCGATGTGCTGGTGGTGCTGGACGAGGCGTACATCGAGTTCATCCGGGACGAGGCGGTCCCCAATGGGATCGACCTCTACCGGGACCGGCCGAACGTCTGTGTGCTGCGCACCTTCTCCAAGGCGTACGGCCTGGCCGGGCTGCGGGTCGGCTTCGCGATCGCCCATGAGCCGGTCGCGGCGGCGCTGCGCAAGACCGCGGTGCCCTTCGGCGTCAGCCGGCTCGCCCAGGACGCGGCGGTCGCCTCGCTACGCAGTGAGGATGCGCTGCGTGAGCGGGTGGACGCGCTGGTGGCCGAGCGGTCGCGGGTGTGGGCGGCGCTGACCGGGCAGGGCTGGACGGTCCCGGACTCGCAGGCGAACTTCGTGTGGCTGCGGCTCGGGGAGCGTACGGCCGACTTCGCCGCCGAGTGCGAGACGGCGGGCGTGGTGGTGCGTCCGTTCCCGGGTGAGGGAGTGCGCGTCACGGTCGGCGAGCGGGAGGCGAACGACATCTTCCTGGAGGTCGCCGAGGAGTTCCGCAAGGAGCTGTGAGCGCGCTGCGGCCGGAGCCCCCGGGCGCCGTCGGGGGCCCTGCGGGGGCGCTTGTCAAGGCGCGAAGGGTAACCAGACGTACCCCTTCGCCCCCTACCCCCCGTGGGCAGGGGGCGAAGGCATGTGCGTATCATTGCTTGTGAATGTGAATACGTTCACAAGCTCGCCTCCGGGGCGCAGGCAAGACCGTAAGGAGAGTTCACGTGAATCTGGCTCTGGCGCCGGAAACGCTGGCGCGGTGGCAGTTCGGAATCACGACCGTCTACCACTTCCTCTTCGTTCCGCTCACGATCTCTCTTGCCGCCATCACCGCCGGTCTGGAAACCGCCTGGGTCCGCACGGGCAAGGAGAAGTACTTCCACGCCACCAAGTTCTGGGGCAAGCTCTTCCTGATCAATATCGCGATGGGAGTCGTCACCGGCATCGTGCAGGAGTTCCAGTTCGGAATGAACTGGTCGGACTACTCCCGCTTCGTCGGTGATGTCTTCGGCGCCCCGCTCGCGATGGAGGCGCTGCTCGCCTTCTTCTTCGAGTCCACCTTCATCGGTCTGTGGATCTTCGGCTGGGACAAGCTGCCCAAGAAGATCCACTGTGCCTGCATCTGGATCGTGTCGCTCGGCACCATCCTGTCGTCGTACTTCATCCTGGCCGCCAACTCCTGGATGCAGCATCCGACCGGCTACACGATCGACAAGGCCACCGGAAAGGCCCAGCTCACCGACATATGGGCGGTGCTCACCCAGAACACCACCCTGGTCGTGGTCTTCCACACGCTCACTGCGGCCTTCCTCACCGGCGCCGCCTTCATCGTCGGCATCTCCTCCTTCCATCTGTGGCGGGCCAAGCGCCGGGCGGATCGCGGCGGGGAACTGGGCGAGCGGCGGAAGAAGCAGATCGGCGCGATGCGGGCCTCGCTGCGGGTGGGCCTGGTCGTCGCCGTGATCGCGGGGCTGGGGACCGCGATCAGCGGTGACCAGCTCGGCAAGGTGATGTTCGAACAGCAGCCGATGAAGATGGCAGCGGCGGAGGCGCTGTGGGACACCCAGGCGCCCGCGCCCTTCTCCGTCTTCGCCGTCGGAGACGTCAGCAAGGGCCACAACAGCGTCGAGCTGGAGATCCCCACGGCGCTGTCCTTCCTCGCGCACAGCAACTTCAGCGACGCCGTCCCCGGGATCAACGACGTCGCCCAGCAGGAGGCGGCCGCCTACGGCGGTCAGCCCGAGGACTACATCCCCAGCATCTTCATGACCTTCTGGGGCTTCCGGCTGATGATCGGCTTCGGTATGACCTCGTTCGTCGCCGGACTCATCGGGCTGTGGACGACGCGGCGCCGGCGATGGCTCGCGCCCGCCTTCCGCACCGGCGAGCACGAGGTCCCGCGGCTGATGGTCACCGCGCAGCGCGAGATGAGCCCCCTGCTCACCACGTGGTCCTGGCGGATCGGGATCCTCACCATGGGGTTCCCGCTGATCGCCAACTCCTTCGGCTGGATCTTCACCGAGATGGGTCGCCAGCCCTGGGTGGTCTACGGGCTGATGAAGACCGCCGACGCGGTCTCCCCCGGGGTCAGCCAGACCGAGGTGCTGATCTCGCTCGGCGTCTTCACCCTGCTGTACGGGGTGCTCGCGGTCATCGAGGTGCGGCTGCTGACCACGTACGCCAAGGCCGGGCCGGACACCGACGAGAAGCCGCCCGCCAAGGATCCCAAGCTGCGGCTGCCCTCGGGCGGCCCGGGCGGCGGGGCCTCGGCCGAGGACGCCGACGCCGACAAGCCGCTGACCTTCGCGTACTGACGGCCGGAGAGACTCATGCACCTTTACGACTTCTGGTTTCTGCTGATCGCCTTCCTGTGGACCGGCTACTTCTTCCTCGAAGGCTTCGACTTCGGTATCGGCGTGCTCACCAAGCTGCTCGCCCGTGACCGCACCGAGCGCCGGGTCCTCATCAACACCATCGGCCCGGTCTGGGACGGCAACGAGGTCTGGCTGATCACGGCGGGCGGCGCGACCTTCGCCGCCTTCCCCGACTGGTACGCGACGCTCTTCAGCGGCTTCTATCTGCCGCTGCTGGCCATCCTGGTCTGCCTCATCCTGCGTGGTGTCGCCTTCGAGTACCGGCACAAGCGCACCGAGGAGCGCTGGCAGCGCAACTGGGAGCACGCGATCTTCTGGTGCTCGCTGCTGCCCGCGTTCCTCTGGGGAGCGATCTTCGCCAACCTGGTGCGCGGGGTGCCGATCGGCGCCGACAAGAACTACGCGGGCGGCCTGAGCGATCTGATCACTCCCTACGCCCTGCTCGGCGGGGTGGTCACGCTGGTGCTGTTCACCTTCCACGGCGCCGTCTTCGCCGCGCTCAAGACGGCCGGGGACATCCGGATGCGGGCGCGGCGCTATGCGGCCTGGCTCGGTTTGGCCACTGCCGTGGTCGCCCTGCCGTTCCTGGGCTGGACCCAGTGGGACCGCGGCAACGCACGCAGCCTCGTGGCGATGGCCGTCGCGGTGGTGGCGCTGGCCGTGGCACTCGTCATGAACCAGCGGCGACGGGAGGGCTGGGCCTTCGCGCTGTCCGGAGTGGCCATCGCGGCGACGGTCGCGATGCTCTTCCTCGCGCTCTTTCCCGACGTCATGCCCTCCTCGCTCGACCCGCGGTGGAGTCTGACGGCGGCGAATGCCTCCTCCAGCCCCTACACGCTCAAGATCATGACCTGGGTCGCGGTCATCATGACCCCGCTGATCATGGGTTACCAGGCGTGGACGTACTGGGTCTTCCGCAAGCGGATCGGCACCCAGCACATCCCCGCGGCGCACTGAGCCCTTCGCTGGATGGTGTGTTTCACGTGAAACCAATCGACCCCCGGCTGCTGCGGCACGCCCGAGCGACCCGTTTCTTCCTGGTCGCGTCCGTGGCGCTGGGCCTGGCCGGGGCGGGGCTTGTCATCGCGCAGGCCATGGTGATCGCCGAGGTGGTGGTGGGCGCCTTCCAGCGGGGCGACGGGGTGGGCGCGCTGACGCTCCCCCTGGCGCTGCTGGCGCTCATCGCCGCCGGCCGGGCGGTCGTCTCCTGGCTCACCGAGCTGGCCGCGCACCGGGCGAGCGCGGCGGTCAAGTCGGAGCTGCGGCTGCGGCTGCTGGGGCGGGCGGTGCGACTGGGGCCGAGCTGGCTGGACTCCCAGCGGACCGGTGAGCTCACCACCCTCGCCACTCGCGGCATCGACGCGCTCGACGACTACTTCGCCCGCTATCTGCCGCAGCTCGGGCTGGCCGTGGTGGTGCCGGCGGCGGTGCTCGCCCGGATCGTCACCGCCGACTGGCTCTCGGCGCTGATCATCGTCACCACCCTGCCGCTCATTCCCCTCTTCATGGTCCTCATCGGCTGGGCCACCCAGTCCCGCATGGACCGCCAGTGGCGGTTGCTGTCCCGGCTGTCCGGACACTTCCTCGACGTCGTCGCCGGACTGCCCACGCTCAAGGTCTTCGGACGCGCCAAGGCCCAGGCGGAATCGATCCGCGCGATCACCGCCGGCTACCGGCGAGCCACCCTGAAGACCCTGCGGATCGCCTTTCTGTCCTCCTTCGCCCTGGAACTGCTCTCCACCGTCTCGGTCGCGCTGGTCGCGGTCGGCATCGGGATGCGGCTGGTGCGCGGGGAGCTGGATCTCTACACCGGCCTTGTGGTGCTGGTGCTCGCCCCCGAGGCGTATCTGCCGTTGCGGCAGGTGGGCGGGCAGTACCACGCGGCGGCGGAGGGGCTGGCCGC
Organism: Streptomyces sp. NPDC005266; assembly: GCF_040607655.1. Classification (NCBI taxonomy): domain Bacteria; kingdom Bacillati; phylum Actinomycetota; class Actinomycetes; order Kitasatosporales; family Streptomycetaceae; genus Streptomyces; species Streptomyces sp. NPDC005266. The sequence goes on along the minus strand of NZ_JBEXHC010000012.1, from coordinate 89,940 downwards.
GGCGGACGAGGTGTTCGCCGTGCTGGAACGCGAGCCGTCGGGTGCGGGCGCCGAAGACGCCCCCGACGCGCGGGGCGCCGCGTTGGCGGTCGACGGACTGCTCGTCCGCCACCCCGGGCGCGCCGAACCGTCGCTCGCGGCGACCTCGTTCGAGGTCCGCCCGGGGGAGACGGTGGCGATCACCGGTCCCAGCGGCGCGGGAAAGACGACGCTGCTGAACGCCGTGCTGGGCTTCGCGGGGCCCTCCGAGGGCCGGGTGCTCATCGGGGGCCGGGACCTGGCGTCGCTCGACCCCGAGAGCTGGCGCCGTCAGATCGCCTGGGTGCCCCAGCGCCCGTATCTCTTCGCCGGGACCATCGCGGAGAACGTCCGGCTCGCGCGGCCGGACGCCGATGACGCTGCGGTACGGGCCGCCCTGCGCGACGCGGGCGCGCTCGGCTTCGTCTCCGGTCTGCCGGAGGGGGACCGGACCCGGCTCGGCGAGATGGGCGCGGGCCTGTCCGCCGGCCAGCGGCAGCGGATCGCCCTGGCACGCGCCTTCCTGGCCGACCGTCCGGTGCTGCTGCTGGACGAGCCGACGGCAAACCTGGACGGCGAGACGGAGGCGGAGGTCGTCGAGGCGGTACGGCGGCTGGCGGCGGGCCGCACGGTCCTGCTGGTCGTCCACCGCCCTGCGCTGCTGCCGTTGGCCGGCCGCGTGCTGCGGCTTTCGGGGCCCGGGCGCGTTCCCTCCCGGCCCGGCGCCGTCGGCGGCGTGCCCGCCGCGGCGGGCGTCGCATGCGGGGTTGCCGCCCCGTCGGCCGAGGTCCGGGAGGGGCCGGGGGACCGCGCGGTGCACCCGGCAGGGTCAGCCGCCTTTCCCGGGCCCACCGCCGGTGGTGACACGGCCGCCGTATCCGCCGTGTCGACGGCCGCCGACACGTGCGCCGACGCGCGCGCGTCCGCACCGGATCCGGCTGCTCGTGAGGGCGCGGGACCGCCCCAGGTGGACGGGGACAGCGCGGCGGCGGTAGCCGTTGCCGGGCCTGCGGCCCCGTCTGGCCGGGGCTTGGCGCAGTCACCGGACGGCTCGCACCCGGCGCCATGCCGTACCGACAACGGCCCCGCGGCGGGGCATGGGTCCGTGGCCGCTGTGCCGCAGGGGGCGGGGGTGTGCGGTGACCGGTCGGCAGCGGACGTTCCACGCCGTGGCCCGTCGGCTGGGGCGGATGAAGGGGCGAAGGGCGGCGCGCTTCCGGGTGTCGGCCGCGTGGCGCGCCTCCTCGGGCCGGCTGACTCTCCCCGGCCAAGCACCGGTAGGGGCGTGGCCGCCGTGCCGCGCGAGCCCCGGGCGGCCGAAACCGACCCGGGCGCGGGTCGGCGGGACGCGGCGTCCGGCCCCGGCGGGTGCGCGGGCCGGCCGGTCGGCGCGGCCTGCACCGTGGCGTCCGGCGCGCTCGCGCGCCCAGGGCGCGGCGCCCTGGCGCGGGTGCGGGCTACCGCTCGGGGGTGGCGGGGGCGGTTCGGGCTCGCGCTGCTGCTCGGGAGTTTCGCGCTCCTCAGCGCTGTCGGGCTCATGGCCGTCTCCGGATGGCTGATCTCGCGCGCCGCCCAGCAGCCGCCCGTCCTCTACCTGATGGTGGCCGTGACCGCGACCCGGGCGTTCGGGATCGGCCGGGCGGTTTTCCGCTACGCCGAGCGTCTCGTCTCGCACGACGCCGTACTGCGGGTCCTGGCCGATCTGCGGGTCGCCGTCTACCGGAGGCTGGAGCGGCTGGCCCCGGCGGGGCTCAAGGAGACGCGTCGCGGGGATCTGCTCTCCCGGCTGGTCGCCGATGTGGACGCCGTGCAGGACTACTTCCTGCGCTGGCTGCTGCCCGTCGGCACCGCACTGACGGTGGGCGCGGCCTCGGCCGGGTTCCTCGGGTGGGTGCTGCCGGAGGCGGGGGCCCTGCTGGCGGCGGGGCTGCTGGCGGCGGGGGTCGGGGTGCCGGTCGTCTCCGGGGCGCTCGCACGGCGCGCGGAGCGCCGGCTGGCCCCGGCGCGCGGTGCGCTGTCGGCCCAGGTGGTCGATCTGCTGACCGGCACCGCCGAGTTGACGGTCGCGGGCGCGCTGCCGCCCCGGCTGGACGCGGTGCGCCGCGCCGACGGGGCGCTCACCCGCATCGCCCGCCGGGCGGCGGCGGCCGCCGGTGCGGGTGCCGGGTTGTCCGCGCTGGTCTGCGGTCTGACGGTTGCCGCCGCCGCGTGGGCGGGCGTGCAGGCGGTGGCGGACGGCCGGATGCCCGGGGTGTGGCTGGCCGTCGTGGTACTGACGCCGCTGGCCGCCTTCGAGGCGGTCGCGGGGCTGCCGCTCGCGGTGCAGCACCGGCAGCGGGTGCGGCGGGCCGCGGAGCGGGTGTACGAGGTGGTGGACGAGCCGCTGCCGGTGCGTGAGCCGGAGGCGGCGCACCGCCTGGCGGCTCCCGAGTCGCCGTTCCCGCTCGTGCTGCGGGGGGTCACGGCTCGCCACCCGGGGCAGCGCAGCCCCGCTCTGGACGGGTTCGGGCTGGAGCTGCGTCCCGGCCGCCGGGTCGCCGTCGTCGGTCCATCCGGGGCGGGCAAGACCACGCTCGCGCAGGTGCTGCTCCGCTTTCTGGACGCCGAGGGCGGTACGTACACCCTGGCGGGCCGCGACGCCGCCGCCCTGGACGGGGACGCGGTGCGCCGGCTGGTGGGGCTCTGCGCGCAGGACGCGCATGTCTTCGACAGCTCGCTGCGCGAGAACCTGCGGCTGGCGCGTACCGACGCGGACGACGACGAGCTGCGCGCGGCGCTGGCCACGGCCCGGTTGCTGGAGTGGGTGGACGGGCTGCCGGACGGCCTCGACACGCTCGTCGGCGAGCAGGGCGCGCGGCTCTCCGGCGGTCAGCGGCAGCGGCTGGCGCTGGCCCGCGCGCTGCTGGCGGACTTTCCGGTGCTGGTGCTGGACGAGCCCGCGGAGCATCTGGACCTGCCGACGGCCGACGCGCTGACGGCCGATCTGCTCATCGCGACCCGGGGCCGTACGACCGTACTGATCACGCACCGGCTGGCCGGGCTGGACGCTGTCGACGAGGTGATCGTGCTCGACGGGGGCCGCGCCGTACAGCGCGGGACCTACCGGGAACTGGCCGAGGCCGACGGGCCGTTCCGGCGGATGCTGGAGCGGGAGGCCGCGGAGGGGGCAGTGCCGGGCCGCGCCGCGCCCGCCGCGCAGCCCGTGGGGAGCGAAGGCTGAGCGGATGCGGTGAAGTTCGCCGCTGATCCCTCGCCGTTCGGCCTGGCCGAGGGCTTGGACGCCGAGAAGGATCAGCACTTGACTTCGCCGTAACCGCTTAGGCCCAGGCCGGGCGAATCCGTCGTACGACGTTCATCGGGATGATTCATTACGCTCGGGGACATGGCGGCCGCTGCCCCCTCGCAGGACCCTCTGGATGCCGCCGCGGAGGAGACCCGCGGCCTGCGGGTGCTGTCCACCGAGCTCACCGCGCGGATGCCGCGGCTGCTGGAGGCCATGCGCTCCATCGGCACCGGTGCCGAGCTGCGCACGGTCCTCGACCGGATCGCCGAGACCGCCGCCGAGCTCGCGGGGGCTCGCTGTGCCGCGATCGGCGTGAACGACGCCGCGGGCCAGGGCTTGGCCGAGGTCGTGACGTACGGCGGGAGCGCGGCGGACCGAGAGCGCAGCGGTGCGCTGCTCGCCGCTCTGCCCAGCGGGGAGCGTCCGTCCGGACATCCGTCGGATCCTCCACAGCCGCGCTCGTTCCTGGCGGTGCCGATCCGGGTCGGGGAGGAGATCTTCGGCAATCTCTGTCTGGCCCAGAAGCGGGACGGCGGCGAGTTCACCGTCTCCGATCTGCACATGGTCACGGTGCTGGCCACGGAGGCCGGCATCGCCATCGGCAACACCCGCTCCCATGAGGCCACCCGGGAGCGCGAGCGCTGGATCGAGGGGTCGGTCGCGGTGACCCACGCGCTGCTGTCCGGCCACGCCGAGGACGCACCGGCCGTCGTCGCCGAGAAGGCCCGCCGGCTCGCCGGGGCGGAGGCGGCCATCGTGCTGCTGCCGGAGGACGGAGAACGGCTGACGATCGTGGCGGCGGACGCCGAGGACCCGTCCGAGCTGCTCGGCACGGCCGTCCCGGCAGACTCCCCCGCCGTGGCGCGGCTGCTGGCCGGGAAGCCGGTCTTCATCGACGACCCGGCCTCCGATCCGCGGCTGGCCACCGGCGTGCTCGGACCCTTCGGGCCGACCATGCTGCTGCCGCTGAACAGCGGGGAACGGGTGCTCGGCGTACTGGCCACCGCGCGCGGGCACGGCGCCCGCCCGTTCACGGCCACCGAGCGCACCCTGGCCACCCGGTTCGCGGCGCAGGCGGCGGTGGCGCTGGTGCTCGCCGAGGCGCAGCGCGACCGCGAGCGGCTCGCGGTCTTCGAGGAGCGCGACCGGATCGCCCGGGATCTGCACGACCTCGTCATCCAGCGGCTCTTCGCGACCGGGATGGTGCTGGAGAACGCACAGCGCCAGTCGGACGCGCCGGAGGTAAGGGAGGGGATCGAGCGGGCCGTCGAGGAGCTGGGCGCGACCATCCAGGAGGTGCGGACGGCCATTTTCGCACTGCGGGAGGGGCCGGCGGAGGCGCCGGCCGGGCTGCGCACCCGGGTGCTGCGGGAGGTCGGGTCGGCCGCCGTGCCGCTGGGCTTCCGGCCGTCGCTGACCTTTGTCGGGCCGGTGGACTCGCGCGTCGGCGAGGTGACCGGCGCGAATCTCATCGCGGCGCTGCGCGAGGCGCTGTCCAACGCCTTCCGGCACGCACGGGCGGGACGCATCGAGGTGGTCGTGGACTCGACCGTGCGACTCCCGGACGGGCAGGAGGGGGTGCGGCTGACGGTCGCGGACGACGGGGTGGGCATCCCGGCGGGCGGGCGGCGCAGCGGTCTGACGAACCTGGTGCGGCGGGCGGAGGTGCTGGGCGGATCGAGCGCCGTCGAGCCGGGGCTCGGGGAGGGCGGGGGCGGCACGGCGGTGGTGTGGGAGGCACCGCTGTAACGGCCGTCCGCGGTGGCGGGGCAGCATGCCGGGAGGTACCGCTGTGGACGCCCGCCTTCGTCGCCCGGCCGGCCCAACGCCTCACCTGCGCGGTCCAAGCAACGCCCCGTCAGCATGCGGGCCCCCTTGACCGACGGTGGGATGAGCCTCGCGGGCCGTTCGGTCGTTCGTATCCCATCGCACTCCGCGACAGCAGGTGGCCCGATCGCGGGGAAGGAAGACATGACGTGAACAGCCAGATCCCTACCTCTCGACGGTCCCGGAAGAGCCGGGTCCTCCTCGCCTCCGTGGTGGCAGCGGCGGCTCTCTCCAGCCAGCTGCTGACCATGTCTCCCGCCGCACAGGCGGATGACAGCCCCGCGAGCCTCGGCCGCCCCAAGCCGCCGAGGCCGCCGTCCATCATCCACGGGGTGCGGGAGTTCACCGCGGACGGGACCTTCACGCCTCCGGCCGGCGTCACCTCGGTTCACATCCAGGCCTGGGGCGCGGGCGGCGGTGGCGGCGGCGGTGGCGGTGGCGCCACCACTCCGCTGACAGGCGCCGGTGGCACCGGCGGCGGCGGTGGATCCGGCGGCTTCACCTGGTGCGTCATCCCGGTCACGCCCGGCCAGACCTACACGGTTGACCTGGGCACCGCCGGTACCGGCGGTCCCGGCGGCCCTGCCGGAACGACCGGTACCGCCGGTACGGCCGGGACCGCGACGACTCTGACTTCCACCAGCGGCGTCCAGCTCACCGCCACGGGCGGCACCGGCGGTGGGGCCGGCGGCGGCGGTACGGCCACCCCGGGCACCCCGGGCGCCGGCGGCATCGGCGGCACCGGCTCCTGCAACAGCCTCTACGTGGTGAACCGCAGCGGTGAGAACGGGGCGTCCGGCGCCGACGGCGGCGAGGGCGGCGACGCGGTCGACGGCATCGTCGAACTGCCCCCGCTGAACAGCAGCGAGGGCGGCGACGGCGGCCTCGGTGGCGCCGGTGGCACCACCCCGGGCGGCCCGGGCAGCCCCGGTACCGCCGGTGGCAACGGCTACCTCGTCTTCTTCTGGTAAACCCGCTCAGGCGAGCGCCCCCGGCCGAACGGCCGGGGGCGCTCGCGGCTATCCGGCCAGGATCCGCTCGATGACGGCGGCGACGCCGTCCTCGGTGTTGGCGCCGGTGCGGTGCGTGGTCGCGGCCAGCACCTCCGGGTGGGCGTTGGCCATCGCGTACGAGGTCCCCGCCCAGCTCAGCATCTCCAGGTCGTTGGGCATGTCGCCGAACGCGACGACCTCCTCGGCGGTGATCCCGCGCTCGGCGCAGCACTGGGCCAGGGTGCTGGCCTTGCTGACCCCCGGCCCGCTGATCTCCAGCAGGGCGGTCGGGCTGGAGCGGGTGAAGTCCCCGTGGCCGCCCGCGGCCTCGCGGGCCAGCTGGAGAAACGCGTCGGGCGCCAGTTCGGGGTGGTGGGCGAGCAGCTTGAGGATCGGCGTGTCCGCGTGCGGGAAGCCGTCGTCGAGCAGCTTCTCGGCGGAACCGTAGACCGCGCCCGGGTCGAGATGGAAGGGCGGGTACTGGGGCTCGTAGAAGATGCCGCCGGTCCGCTCGACCGCGAAGGACGTGCCCGGGGCCACCTCGCGCAGGGCCCCCACGACGGCGAGCGCGCCGGCGGCGGCCAGCGGGCGGATCTCGGTGAGCAGTCCGCCCTGGTGCAGATCGACCACGGCGGCGCCGTTCGCGCAGATCGCCAGGCCGTGGCCGTGCACATGGGCGCTGACGACATCCATCCAGCGGGCCGGGCGGCCGGTGACGAAGAAGACCTCGATGCCCGCCTGCTCGGCCGCGGCGAGCGCCGCGACGGTGCGGTCCGAGACCGTCTTGTCGTCCCGCAGCAGGGTGCCGTCGAGGTCGGTTGCGATCAGCCGGGGCGGGGGCGAGGCGGTGGCCGAGGGGTCGGTGGCCGGGGTCTCGGGCTGCTCGGTAGCTGGAGTCACGGCAACCATCTTCCCGTATGTGCCGCTCAGCCGTGCGGGAAGAGCGCTCACGTGCGGGCCGGGGGCCGGCCGTATCGGGTTGTCGTGGCCACCGCTTAGGCTCGGCGGTATGCGACTGAGCACCGTGATCCTGCCCGTCCGCCGCTGGTCCGAGGGCGGCAGGGAGCAATGGCAGCGCGCCGAGGAACTGGGTTTCCACGCCGCCTACACCTATGACCATCTCTCCTGGCGCAGCTTCCGCGACGGCCCCTGGTTCGGGGCCGTCCCGACGCTGACGGCGGCCGCCGCGGCGACCTCGCGGCTGCGCCTGGGCACCCTCGTCACCTCCCCGAACTTCCGGCATCCGGTGACCCTCGCCAAGGAGCTGATATCGCTGGACGATGTGTCCGACGGGCGGATCACGCTCGGCATCGGAGCGGGCGGCTCCGGCTTCGACGCGACGTCGCTGCTGCGCGGCGGCGAGGAGCCCTGGACGCCCCGGGAGCGGGCGGACCGGTTCGGCGAGTTCGTCGAGCTGCTCGACCGGCTGCTGACGCAGGACGTGGTGACGTACGAGGGCACCCACTACAGCGCGCGGGAGGTGCGCAACATCCCCGGCTGTGTGCAGCGGCCCCGGCTGCCGTTCGCGGTGGCCGCCACCGGCCCGCGCGGGCTGCGGCTCGCGGCGCGCCACGGCCAGGCGTGGCTGACCACGGGGGACCCGAAGCTCTTCGAGACGGGGACCCCGGAGGATTCGCTGGCGGCCATCGGCGGGCAGATCCAGCGGCTGGGCAAGGCATGCGCGGAGGCCGGGCGGGAGGTGAGCGAGCTCGACAAGATCCTTCTCACCGGCTTCACCCCGGACGGCGAGCGGCCGCTGAGCTCCGTGGACGCCTTTGTGGACTTCGCGGGCCGGCATGCGGCACTGGGCTTCGACGAGATCGTGCTGCACTGGCCGATCGCCGACTCGGTCTTCGCGGCGGACCCCGTCGTCTTCGAGAAGATCGCCACGGAGGGCCTGGCGCAGCTCGGCGGGTGAGGGAAGCGCGTAAGGAGGAGCCGGACGGCTTTCCCTTATGCCGCGAAGGCGGGGATAAGGGGGAGAATCGGGTAGTGAGGCTGTCGCTGCCGCGGTGACTGTGGAGGCATCCATGTCGCATACCCGTTATCCCCCTGACCGGGGACTGACCACCCGCATGGTCATGACGATGTTCCTCATCGGTCTGCTGTACGTGATCCTCGTCGGTGTGCTGATCGCACTGTTGCGCGGGGCATGGCCGCTGATCCTGATCATCGCGGGCGGGCTGTTCGTGGCCCAGTTCTGGTTCAGTGACCGGATCGCCGCCTACAGCATGGGCGCCCGGGAGGTCACCCGGGAGCAGGCGCCCGAGCTGCACGGGGCGGTGGACCGGCTGTGCGCGCTCGCGGACATGCCCAAGCCCCGGGTGGCCGTCGCCGACACCGATGTGCCCAATGCGTTCGCCACCGGCCGCAGTCAGAAGAACTCGCTGGTGTGCGCGACGACGGGGCTGCTGCGTCGGCTGGAGCCGGACGAGCTGGAGGGGGTGCTGGCGCATGAGCTGTCGCATGTGGCGCACCGCGATGTGGCGGTCATGACCATCGCCTCCTTCCTGGGCGTCCTGGCGGGCATCATGACCCGCGCCGCCCTGTGGGGCGGGCTCAGCCGCGGCAGCCGGAACAACAACGCGGGCATCGCTCTGCTGCTCATCCCGCTGGTCAGCGCCGTGATCTATGCGATCAGCTTTCTGCTGACCCGGCTGCTGTCCCGCTACCGTGAGCTGTCCGCCGACCGTGCCGGTGCGCTGCTGACCGGGCGGCCCTCGGCGCTCGCCGCCGCGCTGACCAAGGTGACCGGGCAGATGGCCCGCATCCCCACGCGCGATCTGCGCAAGGTCGAGCCGTTCAATGCCTTCTTCTTCGCCCCGGCGCTGTCCGGGGAGAGCATCACCCGGCTGTTCTCCTCGCATCCGACGCTGGAGCAGCGGCTCCAGCAGCTGGCCCGCGTCTCCGCCCAGCTGGGCCAGGCGGGAAGGGGCTGAGGGCGCATGGGACTGTGGGACGCCATTCTCGGCCGCAGCAAGCCGGTGCGGCCCGATCTCGACCGTCTGTTCGGGCTGCCGGGTGCCGCCGTCACGCTGGAGGCGGAGACGGGGTTCACCCCCACGGGGCAGGGGTCGGTGTGCTTCGCCAGCGTGGAGGGCGGCGCCTTCGCCGGGATCCAGCGGGACGTGCGGGATCTGCTGGACGCGGACACCGACCGGGGCGGTGTGCCCGTGGAGTTCAGCCGGGACGGATACGGCTACACCTGGCTGCTGGCCCGCCAGGCGCCGGACGATGTGGCGGGCCTGGTCAACGACCTGCACGCGGTCAACACGCTCCTCCAGGACGGGGGCTTCGGCCCTCAGCTGCTCTGCTCGCTGCTCGGCTTCCACAACGCGTCGACCGGCCGCTCCCTCGCCCTGGTGTACCTCTACAAACAGGGCACCTTCTATCCCTTCGCACCGCTGCCGGGCGGCGGAGAGAAGCGGGACAACGGCCTGGAGCTCCAGGTGCGGGGGCTGCTGGGGGACGATCTGCGGATCGAGGATGATCTGAGCCGGTGGTTCCCGGTGTGGGGCGCGCCCGGTCTGTGACCGGGCCCCGCCGCCGCGCACCGGCTACCGCGCCCGGCGCAGACGGGCCAGCGCGCGCAGCGACGCCGGTGCCACCCGGGACAGGGCACGTGCGGCGCGCGCCTCCGGCGTCACCGGCACGACGGCCGCGTCGCGCAGCACGGCCCGCAGCACCGCGTCCGCGACCTTCTCCGGCGGATAGTCGCGCAGCCTGCGCCGCCGCGCGGGCCGGTCGCCCCCGGCGCGGGCGAAGCCGGGGCAGATCACCGAGACCCCGATGTCCCGGCCCGCCAGCTCGGCGCGCAGGGATTCGCTGAGCGCCGGCACCGCGGCCTTGGACGCGCCGTAGGCGGACAGCACCTTGGAGGGGCGAAAGGCCGCGGCCGACGCGGTGTTGACGATGTGTCCGCCCTGGCCGCGCTCGGCCATCTGCCGACCGAAGGCCCGGCAACTGTGGATGACGCCCCACAGGTTGATGTCGAGCACCCTGCTCCACTCGGCCGCCGAGGTGTCCAGAAAGCCGCCGGTGAGCCCCGCCTCGGCATCGTTGACCAGCACATCCACCACGCCGTATTCCTCGGCGACCTTGAGGGCGAGCTTCTCCACCGCCTGCTCGTCCGAGACGTCCGCGCCCTCGGCCCACGCCTGGGGCGCCCCGGCGGCCCGGGCCATCGAGGCCGTGCGCGCCGCGCCCTCCGCGTCCTGGTCCACCGCGACCACCCGGGCGCCGGCCGCCGCGAAGGCGAGACAGACGGCCCGGCCGATGGCGCCCGCCGCGCCCGTCACCATCACCAGCCGGCCGCCGAACCGCTGGGCGTATGGACCGGACGAGCCCGCCCCGGGGCGCGGGGCGCCCTCCTCGATCGCGGTGATGAACTCACCGATCCACGCGGTGAGCTGATCGGGCCGGGAGAGCGGCATCCCGTGCCGGGCGGCCAGGGTACGGCGGGTCAGCTCCGGCACCCAGGTCTCCAGATCGTCGTACAGCCGCTGGGACAGGAAGGGGTCCTTGGTCGGGACGATGAGCTGGACCGGGGCGTGGGCATAGGGGTCCGCCCGGGGTCGGCGGAACCTCTCCCGCACGTTGTCCCGGTAGAGCCAGGCCCCGTGCGCGGCGTCATCGGGCAGGGAGGAGGTGGGATAGCCCTCGGTCGACACCCGCTCGGCGCGCTCCAGGATCCTCGGCCAGTACCGGCCGAGCGGCCCGCGCCACAGCGCCTCCGGGACCTTGGGCGTATGCAGCGCGCCCACGTACCAGGAGCGGGCGGACTGGCCGAGGACCTGCGCCACCCGGCGCGGGGTGGGCCGGGTCAGCCGCTTCCTGAGCCAGTGGCCGAAGTGGTCCAGGGACGGGCCCGACAGCGAGGTGAAGGAGGCGATCCGCCCCTTGGTGCGGCCGGTCGTGACGAACTCCCACGACTGGACCGACCCCCAGTCGTGCCCGACCAGATGCACCGGCCGGCCGGGGCTGACCGCGTCGGCCACGGCCAGGAAGTCGTCGGTCAGCTTCTTAAGGGTGAAGCCGCCGCGCAGCGGGGTCGGAGCGCTCGACCGGCCGCAGCCGCGCACGTCGTACAGGACGACATGGAACCCCCACTGCCCGGCGAGGCGCGTCGCTACCTTTGCCCAGACCTCCTTGCTGTCCGGATAGCCGTGCACCAGCACCGCCGTCGGCCGCGCCGGGTCGCCGAGCTCGGCGACGCACAACTCCACTCCGCCCGTATGAATGCTGCGCTCGGTCGCTTCCGCGATCCCGTCCGTCACGCTGTCCTCCCCTTCCGGGCACGAGCCCCGGCGAACCATGCCCACTCGACCATGCTCGGCGTTCGAAATTCCCGTCAAGAGGGGATCAGCCCCTGTGGATACCCGGGGTAACATCTCCGGAAGGGTCCCTTCCCCTACGGGGGCGTCAGACCCGAGGACGAGAGAAATCCCGTCGTCCGGACTGACGTCGGATGTGGCTGGCACCACTACCGTCGAACGCGTGACTGTGATCGCCACCGAAAGTCTGAGCAAGCGGTTCCCCCGGGTCACCGCGCTGGACCGGCTCTCCGTCGACATCGCGCCAGGCGTCACCGGCCTGGTGGGTGCCAACGGCGCCGGCAAGTCGACCCTGATCAAGATCCTGCTCGGGCTGTCCCCCGCCAGCGAGGGCCGCGCCGCCGTCCTCGGTCTCGACGTGGCCAAGGACGGCAGCGCCATCCGCGAGCGCGTGGGCTACATGCCCGAGCACGACTGCCTGCCGCCCGATGTCTCGGCGACCGAGTTCGTCGTCCATATGGCGCGCATGTCCGGCCTGCCGCCGTCCGCCGCCCGCGAGCGGACGGCCGACACCCTGCGTCATGTAGGGCTGTACGAGGAGCGATATCGCCCCATCGGCGGCTATTCGACCGGTATGAAGCAGCGAGTCAAGCTCGCCCAGGCCCTGGTGCACGATCCGCAGCTGGTCCTGCTGGACGAGCCGACCAACGGCCTCGATCCGGTCGGCCGCGATGAGATGCTCGGTCTGATCCGCCGGGTCCACACCGACTTCGGCATCTCGGTCCTGGTCACCTCCCACCTCCTCGGCGAGCTGGAGCGCACGTGTGACCACGTCGTGGTCATCGACGGCGGCAAGCTGCTCCGCTCCAGCTCCACCAGCGACTTCACCCAGGTCACGGCCTCGCTCGCGGTCGAGGTGACCGACACCGCCGGGCATCCGGACGGCACTGGGGTGCTGCGCGCCGCGCTCGACCGGGCCGGGCTCACCGTCCAGTCGGCCGGCCGTGGCGCCGACGGGGCTCCCGCCTCCGAGCATCTGCTGCTCGTGGACGTCGATGGTGAGGAGACGTACGACACGGTCCGGGACGCGATCGCCGATCTCGGCCTCGGCCTGGTCCGCATGGAACAGCGCCGCCACCGCATCGCGGAGATCTTCCGCACCGACGGCGAGGCGGAGTCCGCGGACGGCGACATGGCGTCCGGCGCACAGAGCAGGGGCCATGGAAGCGGACAGGGGAACGGAGGTGCCGTCGATGCCGCCTGAGACCGTGACCCACCAGCGCGCCGACGTCATTCACAACATCGGCTACCGCCACTACGAGGGCCCGCGCCTCGGCCGCGCCTACGCCCGCCGCTCGCTCTTCTCCCAGAGCCTGCGCGGCGCCTACGGCCTGGGCCGCTCCGCGAAGTCCAAGATCGCGCCGATGCTGATGCTCGCCGTGATGTGCCTGCCCGCCGCGATCATCGTCGCGGTCGGCGTCGCCACCAACGCCACCAAGCTCCCGGTCGAGTACACCCGCTACGCGATCATGCTCCAGGCCGTCATCGGCCTCTACACCGCCGCCCAGGCACCGCAGTCCGTCTCCCGCGATCTGCGCTTCAAGACGATCCCGCTCTACTTCTCCCGCCCCATCGAGACGGTGGACTATGTGGTGGCCAAGTTCGCGGCCATGGCCTCCGCCCTCTTCTTCCTCACCGCCACGCCCCTGCTGATCCTGTACGTCGGGGCGCTGCTCGCCAAGCTCGACTTCGCCGACCAGACGAAGGGCTTCGCGCAAGGACTGGTTTCCGTGGCTCTGCTCTCGCTCCTCTTCGCCGGCCTCAGCCTGGTCATCGCGGCGGCCACCCCCCGGCGCGGCTTCGGCGTCGCCGCCGTGATCGCCGTACTGACCATCTCCTACGGCGCGGTGTCCACCATTCAGGCCATCGCGTACGAGCAGGGCACCACCGGTGCGGTCAGCTGGATCGGCCTCTTCTCGCCGATCACTCTCATCGACGGGGTGCAGACGGCGTTCCTCGGCGCCACCTCCGCCTTCCCCGGCAATTACGGCCCCGACACCGGTACCGGGCTCGTCTACCTCCTCGTCCTCCTCGGCCTGATCGCCGGCTCGTACGGGCTGCTGATGCGCCGCTACCGAAAGGTCGGGCTGTGACCACGATCGCCATCGACAATGTCTCGCGCTGGTTCGGAAACGTCGTGGCCGTCAACGACGTGACCATGACCATCGGCCCCGGCGTCACCGGACTCCTCGGCCCCAACGGCGCCGGAAAGTCGACCCTCATCAACATGATGGGCGGCTTCCTCGCCCCCTCCACCGGGAGCGTCACCCTCGACGGCGCCACCATCTGGCGCAATGAGCAGGCGTACCGCCAGATCGGCCTGGTTCCCGAGCGGGAGGCGATGTACGACTTCCTGACCGGCCGTGAGTTCGTCATCGCCAACGCCGAGCTGCACGGGCTGCCCGATCCGCGCGCCGCCGCCCGCAAGGCCCTCGACACGGTCGAGATGGACTTCGCGGGGGCGCGGCAGATCTCCACGTACAGCAAGGGCATGCGCCAGCGCGTGAAGATGGCCTCCGCCCTCGTCCACGATCCCTCGGTGCTGCTGCTGGACGAGCCGTTCAACGGCATGGACCCGCGCCAGCGGATGCAGCTGATGGAGCTGCTGCGGCGCATGGGTGCCGAGGGCCGTACCGTCCTGTTCTCCTCACACATCCTGGAGGAGGTCGAGCAGCTCGCCGCGCATATCGAGGTGATCGTCGCGGGCCGGCACGCCGCCTCCGGCGACTTCCGTAAGATCCGCCGACTGATGACGGACCGTCCGCACCGCTATCTCGTACGGTCCAGCGACGACCGCGCGCTCGCGGCCGCCCTGATCGCCGATCCGTCGACCACCGGTATCGAGGTCGACGCGAGCGGCGGCGCCGACGGCGGGCTGCACATCCAGGCGGTCGACTTCGCCCGCTTCACCGAACTGCTTCCGCGTGTCGCCCGTGACCAGGGCATCCGGCTCCTCACGGTCTCGCCCTCCGACGAGTCCCTGGAGAGCGTCTTCTCCTACCTCGTCGCGGCCTGAAAGGAGCCACAGCGATGCCCTCGCTCATCCACCCCACCGTCGCCCGGCTCACCTACCGGGCCCTGCTCGGCCGCCGCCGCGCGCTGATCCTCTTCATGCTCCCCGGTCTGCTGCTGCTCATCTCGCTCGCCGTACGGCTGCTGACCGGACCCGACGACGACACGGCCGACGCCATCCTCGGCGGCTTCGCGATCGCCACCATGGTGCCGCTGATCGGCGTGATCGCGGGTACGGGCGCGATCGGCCCGGAGATCGACGACGGCTCGGTCATCTATCTGCTGGCCAAGCCGGTCAAGCGCCCGACGATCATCACCACCAAGCTGGTCGTCGCGATCGGCGTCACGGCCGCCTTCTCCGCGATCCCCACCCTGCTGGCGGGCTTTCTGCTCAACGGCAACGCCCACCGGATGGCGGTCGCCTACGCGGTCGCCGCCGCAGTGGCCTCGGTCGCCTACAGCGCGATGTTCCTGCTGCTGGGCACCGTCACCCGGCACGCGGTGGTCGCGGGCCTGGTCTACGCCCTGGTGTGGGAGTCGCTGTTCGGCAGCCTGGTGGCCGGGGCCAAGACGCTCAGCGTCCAGCAGTGGTCGCTCGCGCTCGCCCAGAAGGTCGCGGACGGCGATGTGATCACCTCGGACGTGGGCCTGCCGACCGCCATCGTCCTGCTGGTCGCCGTGACCGCGGCCGCGACCTGGTACGCGGGCCGCAGGTTGCGCTCGCTGAC
Organism: Streptomyces sp. NPDC005266; assembly: GCF_040607655.1. NCBI lineage: Bacteria > Bacillati > Actinomycetota > Actinomycetes > Kitasatosporales > Streptomycetaceae > Streptomyces > Streptomyces sp. NPDC005266. The sequence goes on along the minus strand of NZ_JBEXHC010000012.1, from coordinate 74,747 downwards.
CCTCGCGGGCGAGGAGTGACCACCTGCGCGAGGTGACGCTCGGCGCCCAGGGGGTTCGTGCACGCCTTACGGCCGCCGGGGGGCGTGCATGCCTTACGGCCGCCGGGGGGCGTGCACGCCTTACGGGCGCCAGGGGGCTCATGCACGCCTTACGGCCGCCACCGCCCCGGGACGGCGGAGCGGCCGCCGGTCGTCTCCGCGGTGGCGGCGGTCGTCGCGACGGCCGCCGCCGTGAGGTGTCCGGGGGCCGCGTTGGCCTGGTACAGGGCGCAGGCCACGGCCGCGGACGACCCGAGCAGGACCGTCGCCGCCACACAGACCACGGTCCAGGGACCCCGCAGCAGCCGCCGCCACGGCCGTCGGGTGCCGCCCGCCGCGGCCCGCGTGCCGTGGGTGGTCTTCGTCTCGTCCACGCCGCTCATCCCGTCCTCATCGGTGCCGATGACACTGAGAGTGGCGGCGGGAGTTGTCGGCCGGGCCTCGGGGGCCTGAGGACCGGCTGTGAAAGCGTGAGGCCGCTCAGGCCACGTGGGCGTCGTAAGGATGTCGTGCTGCTCGGGCGCCGTCAGAGTTTCGGGCCCTCCGGCCGCTCAGGCCCGGATCTTGCGGTCGCGTCCCGCGCCCAGGCCCAGCACCGCCAGTACCCCGCACACCGCCAGCATCAGCGTGAGCGGCAGCCCCCAGCCGCCGATGGTCTGGTGCACCACGCCGAGCGCCAGAGGGCCCGCCGCGGCCAGCAGATAGCCCCACGTCTGCGCCATTCCGGACAGTCGCGCCGAGGTGTGGGCATCCCCAGTCCGCAGCACCATCATGGTCAGCGCGAGCCCCACGGACCCGCCCTGCCCCACGCCGATCAGCGTCGCCCACACCCACGCCCCCGCGACGGGAGCCACCAGCAGGCCCGCGATGCCGGCGCCCATCAGCGCCGCGACCGCGACGGCCAGCATCCGCTGGGAGCGCATCCGCCCGGCAAGGGTGGGCACCACGAACGAACCGACCATCTGCAGCATGGTGCTGAACGCGAACACCAGCCCGGCCGTGTTCTTGCTCATGCCGTGGTCGGTGAAGATCGTCGGCAGCCACGCGATGCAGACGTACGCGATCGACGACTGCAGCCCCATGAACAGCGTGACCTGCCAGGCCAGCGGGGAGCGGCCCAGCCTTGGCCCCGCGTCCGGCGTCGTCCTTACGGGCGTCGCCGCGGGCTCACCGTGGTGCGTTCCGCGCCGCGCGAGCACCGTCTGCGGTATCCAGACCACGGCCGCGACCGCCGCCAGCAGTGACCAGGAGGCGAGCGAACCCCGCCAGCCGCCGAGCGCGTTCTCCAGGGGCACGGCGGAGGCGGCGGAGACCGTCGCCCCGCCGATCATCGAGGTGGTGTAGAGCGCGGTCATCCCGGCGGCCCGGTGCGGGAAGTCACGCTTGACCAGGCCCGGCATCAGTACATTGAGGAACGCGATCCCGCTGCCGACGAGGGCGCCCCCAGCGAAGAGCGCCATCACGGGCGGCGCCACGCGCAGCAGGATGCCGCCGAACAGCAGCGCCAGCGCGCTCAGCAGCACCGCCTCCGTGCCCCAGCGCCGGGCGAGCCGGGGCGCGAAGGGCGAGGCCAGGCCCATGAAGATCAGCGGAATGGTGGTGACCAGGCTGCTCATGGTCGCGGACATCCCGAAGTGGCCGCTGATCTCGCCGAGAAGCGGGGAGACCCCGGCGAGCGCGGCCCGCATGTTGAGCGACGCCAGCACGATGCCGATCAGGAGAAGGGCGGGGTGGGCCCGCAGGGTGCGCCGCGCCGCGGCCACCTCAGGGGTCGGCCGCAGATCCGTCCCGGCGTCCACGAGCAGGGGTTCGGCCTCGGGGCCGGGGGTGTGCGGGCGTGGCAAGAAGAGCTCCGTTCCGTCGTGGTGGGGCTGGGGTGAGGCCCGCCGAGAGGGGCTCAGCCGGTGGCGAGCAGGGCTTCGATGGCGCGTTTCGGCGCCTCTAGCAGCGCCCGCGCCGCCGCCTCTGCGGCCGCCGGGTCGCCGGAGGCGATGGCGTCGACCAGGGCGCGGTGGTCGGCGGGGACGATGCTCGGCACACCGCGGTCGCCGAGCGAGGCCACCAGCGAGTCGCGCACCGAGCTGCTGAACCAGCCGTAGGTCGCGCTCAGCGCGGCGTTGTGCGCGGCCTCCACCACGGCGGTGTGGAACTCGAGGTCATGGGCGGCGTGCAGCTCGTAGTGGCCGGCCGCGGGCGACTCCCCGGCGTGCTCGAACGCCTCGAGCGACTCCAGTGCCGCCCGCATCCGCCGCAGATCGGCGGGGCCGCGCCGGAGCGCCGCCAGCCGCGCGCCCTCCGCCTCCAGCGCGATCCGCAGCTCCAGCACATCCCGGATTCCGGCGCGCCGCACATCTCGCATGACCTCGGCGGGGTCGGTCGTGGAGACCACAAAGGTGCCCTCGCCCTGCCGGGACTGCAGCATTCCCGCGTGAACGAGGACGCGGACCGCCTCGCGGACCGTGTTCCGGCCGACCTGGAGCTGCTCGGCGAGGGCGTGCTCGGTGGGCACGCGGTCGCCGACCTTCCACTCGCCCTCGGCGAGCTGCGCGCGCAACTGTTCCACCACGGTGGCGACCAACGACTGCCGTCCGACCGCCCGCAACGCCATCCCTCTCGGCTCCCTCACTCGATTCACCCGGTCGCCCAATCATCCTACAAGTCTCGGAAAGCCCGGTGGGCGGGGCCCCACCCCATCCACCGAGCTCCTCCGATCCGCTACCCGCGCCGCCGCTTGGCGCGCCGCGCCCGTCGCTGGACCGACTCGGCCTTGAGTGTGGCGACGTCCCTGCGGACCTCGGTCATGTCCTCACCGAGATCGCAGGGCCGCTCGCTCATGGCGCAGATGACCCGGCCGTGTGCGTCGAGCCGCCGGTCCATCCCGTCCAGCCGACCGGAGACCCCGGCCATCCACGGCGCCGGCTCGCGCAGCGTGGAACCGACATCCGCCAGACACGCCTCGACGGCGTCGAGGTGGCTGCCGATCGGCCCGGCCGGCATCCGCTGGGTGAGGATTCGTTCGAGCGGGAGCTGATCCGTCCCGGCTTCCGGTCCGCTCCGGGTCGACTGCTCGACATCGAGGAGATAGGTGCGTACCCGCCTGGCGATATCGCTGTCCCGCAGTAGCGAGGGGCGAGCGCCGTCGGGCGCCCGCCCCTCCTGACTCGTGTCGTCCACGGCTCAGGCGTGGACCGGCTCCGCAGGGGATTTCTCGGTGGTCGGCTTCGGGGCCGCTCCGCCGGGGCCGCCCCGGACGATGGTGAGGACCAGCAGGCCTGCCGCCAGTGCCGCGATGCCGGCGATCACGCAGATGCGGTCGAGCCCGGCCGCGAACGACTCGTGGACGAGTGCGCGCGCCGCGTCCGCCCGGGCTGGTGGCGCGGCGGCGATCACCGCGTCCGCGTGGCCGCCGCTGATGGCCTCGGCCGCTTGCCCGGCGGCCCGCGCCGGGACCGTTCCGCTGCCGTCGACCATGTCCCGTACCCGCGCCGCGAACACCGTGCCCAGGACCGCGATGCCCAGCGCGTAGCCGAGCTGCCGGAAGGTGTTCACCGCGCCGCTGGCCATTCCGGCCCGCTCCGGCGGCGCCGCGCTGAGCGCGGCGGACACCAGGACCGGCATGGCGAGTCCGATCCCCAGGCCGGCGATGGCCAGGCCCGGGGCCAGGGCCGCCCAGCCCGCGTCCGGCGTGAGCAGCGCGGCGTTGACCAGTGCGCCGACGCCCACCAGCAGCAGTCCGGCGCCCAGCGCCCGCCCCGGGGCGACCCGCTCCAGCAGCCGTCCGCCCGCCGCGCCGACGACCAGCGCGACACCCGCCATCGGCGTCACCGCGAGCCCCGCCCTCACCGGGCTGAGCCCGAGCACCGACTGGAGCCACAGCCCGGCGTAGGTGAGATACGGGAACGCCGCCGCCTGCAGCAGGAGGGCCGCTGCCATCAGCACCGCGAACGACGGGCGACGCAGCAGCCGCAGATCCAGCAGCGGCTGCCGTTTCCCGCGCTCCACCCCGATGAAGACGCTCAGCGCGACGGCGGCGGTCACCAGTGAGGCGACCGTGCCGGTGTCCGCCCAGCCCTCTTCGCCGCCCCGCATCAGCCCGTAGGTCAGGGCCCCGGCGCACACCGTGAACGAGGCGGCGCCAGGCCAGTCGATACGCGCCCCCGGCGCACCGCGTGACTCGCTGATCGAACGCACCGTGATCCACACGGCGATCGCGGTCAGCGGCAGATTGACCAGGAAGATCGCCCGCCAGTCGGCGTACTCGGTCAGCACTCCGCCCAGTACCGGGCCGACCGCCGCGGCCGCCCCGCTCGTACCGCCCCACACCCCGAAGGCGATGCCACGGGCGCGTCCGGAGTAGGTGGCCATCAACAGCGGGGTGTTGGTGGCGAACATGGCCGCCGCCCCGACGCCCTGCACGGCACGGGCGGCGATCAGCACCCCGGCGTCGGGCGCGAGCCCGCAGGCCAGCGACGAGAGCGCGAAGACGGCGAGGCCTATCAGATACAGCCGCCGCCGGCCGAAGAGGTCCGCCGCCGAGCCCGCCACCATCAGCAGTGCGGCGAGCGCCAGCGCGTAGATGTCCATCACCCACTGGAGGGAGGAGAAAGAGGCATCCAGCCCGTACGCCACCTCGGGCAGCGCCGTGTTCACGATCGTGACGTCTATCAACAGCATGAAGTTGCCAAGAGTGATGGCGGCGAGCGGCCACCATGTGCTGCGCATGAGGTACTCCGAGACCCGTCGAAGAGATGGGGCCCGGCCGGACGCCGCACCCCGCGGCCCCCACGGTCGCCAGGACACGAGCCCCGCTTCCAGCCAGTGCCCCTGGGGTGGCGATATCCGACACCGGTTAGCTTTGGGCGGTGGATTTCGATGCGTACGACGACGTCGACCGGGCCCTGGTGTACGCCCTCCAGCTCGACGGCCGGGCCCCGTTCAGCCGTATCGCCGAGGTGCTCGGCGTCTCCGACCAGACCGTGGCGCGCCGTTACACCCGGATGCGGACCACGGGCGCGATACGGGTGCTGGGACTCACCGACCCGACCGCGCTCGGCGAGATCGTCTGGATGGTGCGCGTGGAGTGTCTGCCCGAGGGCGCCGAGTCGGTGGCCGAGGCGCTGGCCCGGCGCGCCGACACCTCATGGGTCAGCCTGATGTCCCACGGCACCGAGGTGGTCGCCGTGGTGCGGGCGGCGAGCGGCCAGGACAGCGAGACGCTGCTGCTGCGCAAACTCCCCCATACGCCACGGGTGGTGGGCGTGAGCGCGCACTGCCTGCTGCATGAGTACTTCGGCGGGGCACAGAGCCTGGTCACCAAGTCGGGGGCGCTGACCGCCGAGCAGGCCGAGCGGTTGCGCCCGCCGGCCGCGGACCGCTCGAAGGGACCGCGCGGGCCAGTGGGGGCGGAGGACCACAGGATGCTGGCCGTGCTCGCGAGCGACGGGCGGGCGCCGCTGGCCGAACTGGCCGCGGCCACCGGCTGGTCGCACTCGACAGTCCGCCGCCGCCTCACCGATCTGCGCGCCGACGGCACCCTCTACTTCGATGTGGACTACTCCCATCGGCTGTTCCGGCAGGACATCACGACCTTGCTGTGGCTGTCGGTGCCGCCGTCGGATCTGGCCGCCACGGGGCAGGCGCTCGCGGACCACCCCGAGGTCGCCTTCGCATGTGCGACCACCGGGCCGAACAATCTGCTGGCGACCGTGGTGTGCGCCGATGTCCCGGCCCTTTACACCTATCTGACGACGCGGATCGCCGCGCTGCCCGGCGTACGGCATATGGAGACCTCCCCGATGATCCGCAGGATCAAGGGCCCGGGGCCGCTGCTGGCCCCCTCGCGCGGGGTGCTGCGGCGGAAGTCCTGAACTCTCCCTCGCGCGCGGTGCTGCGAGGAACGAGGACCCCTCGACACCGACGATCGGGGAACTCTCCCTCGCGCGGGGTGCTGCGGCGGAAGTCCTGAACTCTCCTTGACACAGGTGGAGTTGGAGGAACATCCGAACCTTTGGTGGGGGAAGTCTGTTCATCTCCACGTCTGTCCATATCTTGACGGTTGTCAGGTACCTGCTCAAATCTTGGCGTGCGCTGGATCACCACGCCGTCCCCTCGTACCGCCCACCGGCGTTGAGGGGGCGTCAGAAGTGAACATCGGAGGGAACCGAGAATGCGTCGTCTTGCCACGAGCCTCGCCGCCACCGCGGTTACCGCAGCAGCCACCGTCGCCCTCGCCGTACCCGCCCAGGCGGCCCCCGCGGACAAGCCGCAGGTCCTCGCCGGCTGGACTCAGACCAGCGCCAGCAGCTACAACGCCTGGCTCTCGGCACGCAACAACCAGGGCGCCTGGGCGTCCTACGCCTTCGACTGGTCGACCGACTACTGCAGCACGTCGCCGGACAACCCGTTCGGCTTCCCCTTCCAGACCTCCTGTGCCCGGCACGACTTCGGATACCGCAACTACAAGGCCATGGGGACGTTCGACGCGAACAAGTCGCGTCTCGACAGCGCCTTCTACGAGGACCTCAAGCGTGTGTGCACCGCCTACAGCGGCGCCACCAAGTCGTCCTGCGACAGCACCGCGTGGACGTATTACCAGGCGGTGAAGATCTTCGGCTGAGCCCGGATCCCGGCTGCGTCCTGGATCCCGGCTGAGTGCTGACCCGGTGAAGCAGGGTGCCGGACGGTCTCGGGGGGCCGCCCGGCATCCGCTCGGTCCGTCAGCCCGCGGCCGGGAAGAGCCGCTCCAGCACGATGGCGATGCCGTCCTCCACATGGGACGCGGTGATCTCGTCGGCGACGGCCTTGAGGTCGTCGTGCGCGTTCGCCATGGCCACACTGTGCCGGGCCCAGCCGAACATCGGGATGTCATTGGGCATATCGCCGAACGCGATCGTGTCGGCGGCCGTCAGCCCCAGCCGGCGCGCGGCCAGCGACAGGCCGGTGGCCTTGGTCAGCCCCAGCGGCAACAGCTCCACCAGCCCGGCACCGGCCATCGTGACCCCGACCAGACCCCCCGCGGCGATCCGGGCGGCGTCCGCGAGCGCGTCGTCGCCCAGCTCGGCGTGCTGGATATAGAGCTTGCTGATGGGCGCCGACCACAGCTCGGCCGGGTCAGTGAAGGCCACCAGGGGCGTGTCCCCGTCGTGGCTCATCCGATAGCCCTCGCCGAAGAGCACCTCGCCCTCCAGCCCGTCCCGGGCCGCGGCCAGCGACAGCGGGCCGATCTCCGCCTCGATCTTCTCCAGGGCCAGCAGGGCCACTTGCCGGTCCAGGGTGACGGAGGTCAGCAGCCGGTGCTCGCCCGCGTGGTAGAGCTGGGCGCCCTGCCCGCACACCGCGAGCCCCTGGTAATCGAGGTGCTCGAGTATGTGCCGGGCCACCGGGACGGTCCGCCCGGTGACGACGATATGGGCGGCACCGGCCGCGGTGGCAGCCGCTATCGCGTCACGCGTACGGGGCGAGACGGTGTGGTCGGGACGGAGCAGAGTCCCATCCAGGTCGGTCGCGACAAGCCGGTACGGAAGGTCTCGCGTCGCACCATTCACTGTCCTGTTCCACCCGCTTCTCCGCCCGTGCGGCGCAGCGGTGCGGGAATCGTCGTCGACTGCGGCCCGGCGGCCGCACGTGTGTCGCTCACCGCGCGACCGGTTCAAGGACCTCGCGGCCGCCCAGGAACGGCCGCAGTACCTCGGGCACCCGCACCGAGCCGTCGGCCAGCTGGTGGTTCTCCAGGATGGCGACGATGGTCCGGGTCACCGCGCACAGCGTGCCGTTGAGCGTCGCCAGCGGGCGGACCCGCTTGCCCTCACGCATGCGGATCGACAGCCGGCGCGACTGGAACTCGGTGGTGTTGGAGGTCGAGGTCAGCTCGCGGTACTTGCCCTGGGTCGGGATCCATGCCTCGCAGTCGAACTTCCGCGTCGCCGACGAGCCCAGGTCACCCGAGGCCAGGTCGACCACCCGGAAGGGCAGCTCCAGCGAGGTCAGCCACTGCTTCTCCCACTCCAGCAGCCGCTGGTGCTCGGCCTCGGCCTCCTCCGGCGTCGTGTAGACGAACATCTCGACCTTGTCGAACTGGTGCACCCGGAAGATGCCCCGGGTGTCCTTGCCGTACGACCCGGCCTCGCGGCGGAAGCAGGAGGAGAACCCGGCGTAGCGCCGGGGCAGCTCGCTCGCGTCCAGGATCTCGTCCATGTGGTACGCGGCCAGCGGCACCTCGGAGGTGCCGACCAGGTACAGGTCGTCCTTGTCGAGATGGTAGACGTCGTCCGCGGCCTGGCCGAGGAAACCGGTGCCCTCCATGGCCTTCGGCTTGACCAGCGCCGGGGTGAGCACCGGGGTGAAACCCGCCGCGGTGGCCTGTGCCATCGCCGCGTTCACCAGTGCGAACTCCAGCAGCGCGCCGACCCCCGTCAGGTAGTAGAAGCGCGAGCCGGAGACCTTGGCGCCGCGCTCGGTGTCGATCGCCCCGAGCAGCTCACCGAGCTCCAGATGGTCCTTGGGCGTGATGCCCTCGGCCTCGAAGTCGCGCGGGGTGCCGACGGTCTCCAGGACGGTGAAGTCGTCCTCACCGCCCACGGGCACGTCGGGGTGGACGAGGTTGCCGAGTTGGCGCAGCAGCCGCTGGGTCTCCTCGGCGGCCTCGTCCTGCTCGGCGTCGGCCGCCTTGACGGCGGCGGAGAGCTCGCCCGCCTTCTTCAGCAGCTCGGCCTTCTCGTCGCCGGAGGCCTTGGGGATGAGCTTGCCGAGCGCCTTCTGTTCGGCGCGCAGCTCATCGAAGCGGACACTGGAGGACCTGCGCCGCTCGTCGGCGGTCAGGAGCGCGTCGACGATGCCGACGTCCTCTCCACGGGCGCGCTGGGAGGCGCGCACACGATCGGGGTCCTCACGGAGCAGGCGAAGGTCAATCACACCCCCAGGTTACCGGTGTGACCTCGGGTGCTCGACACGATATTCCTTTCCGTCCCGATTTGCCCCTTTTGGTGGTGTGGATAAACCAAGGAATTCCCGTGACGGGTGCCGTCAAGGAATGCGTGCGCAGTCCCCGAAAAGGGGCATGGCGGCGGGGTCGGGATGACCGCTGCCCCTTGTGTGGGCCGGGAGTTGGGCTCCGGTTGTCCACAGGGGCCGGGCAGGCGCGGGTGAGTTATCCACAGGCTGTGTGTGAGATCTGTGGATGTCGCGGTGATCATCTGGCCCGGCGAGTGCTCGGCGATGGATTCCCCTATCAAACCTCGTTCACACACTCTTTGTGAGGGAAATCCCTCACTCCAAAGAGCTCGCCGAGGTAATTGCGGTGACAAAACCCCTATGGGTGGGATGGTCTGAAGTGTGGCAGATAGGGCGATGTGTCGACAATGTCGGATTGAGCGTGTCGACTTATCCCCAGCGCCGCCCCTCGGCCTGTGGATAACTTTTTTCACAACGACGCCGCGTCTCCCCGACGTACCGGCCGGGGCGTGGTTCAGGCCCGGCCGTCCTGGCAGCGGGCCAGCCACTCCGCCGCCGCCGAGAAGTCCTCGTCCGAGGTCCCCTGCAGGGGCGGCGCCATGTCCGCCGCCTCCGCACCCGCCTGCGGATACGAGCCCAGGAACCGCACCTTCGGGCACATCCGCTTCAGCCCCATCAGGGCCGAGCCCACCCGCCGGTCCGTGATGTGCCCCTCGCAGTCCACCGAGAAGCAGTAACGGCCGATGCCCTCGCCGGTCGGGCGCGACTCGATGCGCATCAGGTTGACCCCGCGCGCCGCGAACTCCTGGAGCAGTTCCAGCAGCGCGCCCGGGTGGTCGTCACCCAGCCAGATCACCACGGACGTCTTGTCCGCGCCCGTCCGCGCGGCGGGCCGTGCCGGGCGGCCGACCAGGACGAAGCGGGTCATCGCGTTCTGCGCGTCGTGGATGTCGGTGACCAGTGGCTCCAGACCGTACCTCGGCGCCGCGAACTCGCCCGCGAACGCCGCGTCGTACCGGCCCTCCTGCACCAGCCGGGCCCCGTCCGCGTTGGAGGCGGCCGACTCCCACTGCGCGTCCGGGAGATTCCCCGCGAGCCAATTGCGGACCTGCGGCTGCGCGACCGGGTGCCCGGTCACCGTCTTGACGTCCGCGAGCGAGGTGCCCGGCCGGACGAGCAGCGCGAAGCTGATCGACAGCAGCACCTCGCGGTAGATCATCAGCGGCTCGCCGGTGGCGAGCTCGTCGAGGGTCGCGGTGACCCCGCCCTCGACCGAGTTCTCGATGGGCACCAGGGCGGCCGCCGCCGCGCTGGTCCGCACCGCGTCCAGCGCCGCCGGCACGGAGACCATGGGGACCAGTTCGCGCGTGGCGGCCTCCGGCATGGACCGCAGCGCGGCCTCGGTGAAGGTGCCCTCGGGGCCGAGATAGGCATAGCGGCTGGCCGACATCACGGTGACTCCCTGCGATCAGACGAGAGCCGTCACGATACCCAGCGACGGCCGGGCCCGCGGACCACTGGCCGAAAGCCCGCTGCCACGGCGGCTCTCCTTGCCGTCATCCCTCCAAGAGTGCCTGACCGACGTACTCCCCCGGAGCGCAGCCGCCGGGCACCGCGAACAGCGCGCTGGCCTCGTGCCGCAGGAACCGCGAGAGATCGTCGCCCAGGTCCAGTTTGCGCTGCACCGGCACGAACCCCTTCATCGGATCCGCCTGCCAGGCGATGAACAGCAGCCCGGCGTCCGGCGCCCCGTCGTCACGGAAGCCGTCGTGGTACGAGAAGGGCCGCCGCAGCATCGCCGCGCCCTGGTTCGACGCGGGCGCCGCGACCCGTACGTGCGCGGCGCCCCCGATGGCCAGCGCCCCGTCCTTGTTCAGCTTGTCGAGCCGGACCGGGGTGGTCTCCGTGCCGCCGGACAGCGGGGCGCCGTCCGACTTACGGCGCCCGATCACCTTCTCCTGGCGCTCCAGGGAGAGATGGTCCCAGGAGTCCAGCAGCATCCGGATCCGCCGTACTACGGCGTACGAGCCGCCCGCCATCCAGGCGGGCCGCCCCGCGCCGGGCCGGTCCGGAACGAAGATCCGCCGCTCGAAGTCCTCGTCCGCCGGCTTGGGGTTGTTGGTGCCGTCGACCTGGCCCATCAGATTGCGGGTGGTCATGGGCCGGCCGGTCGCGCCGGGCGTGCGGTTGAAGCCGTTCATCTGCCAGCGCAGCCGGGCCGTGCCACCGGTCTCGCGCTGCAGCGCGCGCAGCGCGTGGAAGGCCACGAGCCCGTCATCGGCGCCGATCTGGATCCACAGGTCGCCGTTGCTGCGCTTGGCGTCGAGCGCGTCCGAGGCGAAGTCGGGGAGCGGAGCCAGCGCGTCCGGCAGCTGGTCCTTCAGCCCCGCCTTGCCGAAGAAGGTCCGGCCGAAGCCGAAGGTGACGGTGAGGGACGAGGGGCCCGCGTCGAGCGCGATCCCCGTGTCGTCCGGCGGGGCCTCGCCCGCCATCAGCTGCTCGGCCGTCCGCGACCAGCGGCGCAGCAGCGCGGCGGCCGCCTTACGGTCCGCACCGGGCGCCAGATCGAAGGCGACGAGATGACCATGGGCCTGCAGGGGCGTGGTGATGCCCGCCTGGCGCTTGCCGTGGAAGGGCACGGCGGTCGCGCCGACGGCGGTGAGGGGCTTCGGCTGCCCGCGTGCCGCCTCGGCGGCGTAGGCCCCGGCGGCCCCGCCCGCGACCAGCCCGGCCGCGCCCGCGGCGCCCGCCGAGCCCAGCAGCCGGCGCCGGGAGATCCGCGAGGAGGGGTCCTGCTCTGACGTCATTGCGCGACTTTCACGTTCCTGGTCTCCGTCACCTGGTCGATGTCGGAGGTGCGTACGGTCAGGGAGAGCTGCCACGTGCCGGCCATGGGGAGCTGGACGCTCGTGGCGCCCCAGTGCCCCGTCGAGAGGTGTTCCAGGGGGATCCGGAGCGGGCCGATGGCCTTCTCCTTGAGGGTCAGGGACACCTTGACCTCGGCCGCGTCCACGGGGCGGTCGGCCCGGTCGGTGAGGAAGACATGGAGCACGTTGTCCCCGGGGAGGGCCGGGTCGATCATGACCACGGCGTTGCCCCGGCCGCTCTTGGTGCCGGTGTCGTACGGGATCGCCACGCTCACCGGGTCCACGTTCAGCCCGCCGGGGTTCGAGGCCGCCGCGGCGGACTGCTCGGTCTCGGCCCGGCCGGGCTGGGTCCCGCTCAGCACGGTGGCCACCGCGAGCAGCACGACCGCCACGACGGTCTCGGCGATCACCGAGCGGCGCAGCCCGCTGCGCTCGGGGTCGGCGTCGCGCTGCCGCTGGGTGGCGGTCCTGGCCTTGGCGGCCTGCTGACGGGCGAGCTGGGCGGCGCGTACCGGGTCGTCGGCCGGGGAGTCGGTACCGGGGTCGGCACCGTCCTCGCCGGCTTCAGCGGCAGCGCCTTCCGCCTCGGCCCGGGTAGTCGCACGCCCCGCACGGACCGGTTGGGCGGCCGTCACCGACGCCTTGGCCTCGGCCTTCGTTTCGCTCTGTGCCGTCGCCGTGCCGTCCGTAAGGCGGCCGGTCCAGCGGCGCGAGACGGCGGCGATCCCGACGAGCACCGCGACCAGACCCACCTTGACCAGCAGCCATCGCCCGTACTCGGTGTCGGTCAGGGCGCCCCAGGAGCCGACCTGCCGCCAGGACTGGTACACCCCGGTGACGACCAGGGCGACGACCGAGCCGAAGGCCAGCCGTGAGAAGCGGCGCACCGCCGCCCGCTCGATCGGCTCGCCCGCGCGGAGCGTCACCGCGAGCGAGGCCAGTCCGCCCAGCCACACCCCGACCGCGATCAGATGGATGATGTCCACCGGCATGGCCAGCTGTCGCTGGATGCCGACCGAGGCGTGTTCGGCCATCGCCCAGGTCGCGGCGAGCCCCACGGCCACGACGGTGCCGCCGAAGGCGAGCCCGAAGGCGAGGTCCTGCCGGCGCCGCGCGTCGGCCTCCGTGTCCTCGGAGCGGCGGGTGTACGAGCCGAAGAGGACGGCCAGGAAGGCCGCCGCCGCGCCGAGCAGCACCAGCCGGGACAGCAGCGCCGCGCCCGGCTTGGTGGACAGCACATCACCGAGCCTGCCGAGTTCGGCGATCCCGCCGAACCCCTCGCCGTCGGTATAAGGACCGCGCAGCAGCAACAGCGACAGGGTGGCGGCGAAGACCGTCACCCAGCCGCCGACGGCGATCTTGCGCACCGGACGCGAGGACCGGCAGACCCCGGCGAACACACAGCCGCCGGCCAGTGCCGCGAACCCGGCGTAGGCCGCGTACCGGACGATCCCGTACACCGTGCCGACCGGCGTGGTGGAGTCCCCGCCCGACGACACCTTGACGGTGGTCTTGGACGGGGCGCCGATGGAGAAGGTGAACGCGCCGCTCACCGGGTGGCTGTCCTCCGAGACCGCCTTCCACGCCACCGTGTAGGTGCCGTCCGGCAGCCCGGAGTGCAACCCCACGGCGGCGGTCGACGACTTGCCGTCCACATGGCCGGCCTTCCCGGTGTCCACGCGCTTGCCCTTGGGGTCCAGGACGCGCACCGAGTCACCGGAGAGTGCCACGCCCTCCGAGAAGTTCAGCGTGACCTCCCTGGGCGCGGTCTTCACCACCGAACCGTCGCCGGGGTCGGTGGAGGTGAGCGCGGCGTGCGCGGAGGCGGAGTTCGCGCCCACGCTGAGCGCGCACAGCAGGGCGGCCAGCAGGGTGCCGCAGATCGCCAGCAGCCGCCGTGACGCGGTCGCGGTGGTGATGATCCCGGCGGAGGTCGGGGAGGTCAGCGAGGGCATCGGGCGTCAGTCCTTGGGGCGGTACGTCGTCGGCTCGACCGGGACTTCGATCACGATGGGATCGGACGTGGCGAAGTGAAGGGTGAAGCTGACCTTCTCACCGACCTTCGGCCGGTGGGTCAGGTTTGTCAGCATCAGATGATCGCCACCGCTGGCCAGCTCGAGCCGGCCGTCGGACGGCACCTTCAGCGAGCTCACCTGCTTCATCCGGCCGCCCGCCGTGGTGTGCAGGGTGACGTCGGAGGCGAGCGGGGTGGTGACGGACGTCAGCCTGTCCGCGCCGCTCCCGGTGTTCCGTACGGTCAGGAAGCCCGCCGCCATGTCGGTCATCGGGGGTTGCGGGAGGTACGCGCCGCCGGCGGACAGCTTGGGGCTGCCGCCGCTGTCGCTGTCGCCGGAGCAGCCGGCGAGCCCGGCGGCCAGGCCGAGGGCGAGCGCCACGGCGGCCGTCTTACGGATGCCCGGACCTGCCGTCACGGGTTCTCACCCTTGATGATCTTCGGCAGGTCCTTGGCGTACTGGCCGGCCGAGGCGTCGGTCGTGTAGATCCAGTGGGCCTTGTCGTCCTTGGGCGAGTAGCCGACCACCTCGGCACCGTGGCTGACGGTGACGCTGCCGTCCTTCTCCTTCTTCGGCTTCTCGACGAAGATGCCCAGCGGCTCGGCGGCGGCCTGGATGGTGTCGAAGTCGCCGGTGAGGCCGATGAAGTCCGTGCCGCCCTGGGCGTTCAGCCAGGACCGGATCCGCCCCGGCGTATCGCGGGCGGGGTCGGTGGTGACGAAGACGACCCGCAGCTTGTCGCGTTCGGCCTTGGAGAGCTTCTTCTCGGCGATGCCGAGGTTGCTCATGGTCAGCGGGCAGACGTCCGGGCAGTGGGTGTACCCGAAGAAGAGCAGCGTGGGCCGCTTCCCGGTTTCCTTGAGGAGGTCGTACTTCTTGCCGTCGGTGTCGGTGAGGACGAGGTCGGGCTTGGCCTTGGCGTGGCCCTTGTCGAGGACGATCGCCTGTCCCGACTTCTGGCCGCCCTTCACCTCGGCGGCGGCCTTATTGCCGCCATTGCCGCCATTGCCGCCGTCGTCGCCGGAGCCGCCGCAGGCGCTGAGGGCGAGCGCGGCGGTGGCGACGAGCGCGGTGGCCAGGATGGTGGTGCGCATGGAGTTCGGTCTCCGATAAGCAGTAAAGAGGTAATAGAGAGGTATGGGTCGGTGGTGCCCGGGGGCGGCGGGCGCGAGGCGCCGCCGCCCCCGGCGGGATCATTCGTCCGGGCCGGAACCCGCGGTCATCCCGAAGGCAACCGGACGGGTGCCCCGAAGGGCACGGGTACGGTCAGGTGCGCCCTCAGGCGGACCGGCGGCGGCTCGCGACGACGCCGAAGGCGACACCGGCGGCGCCGATGACGATGCCCGCGATGCCCAGCACCCGGGCGGTGGTGTCGCTGCTGTCGCCGTCGTCGTCCGCCTCGGCGGCCGACGTGGAGTCACCGGACGCGGCCTTTCCCGCGTCCTCGCCCTTGTCGTCGGCCGCGGCGGCGCCGTGTCCGTCCGAGCCCTCGGCCGGGGCGACGAGCTTGAGCACGGGCGCCGGGTTCTCGGGCTCGGCCGCACCCTTCTCGGGCTCCTCGATCCAGCGCACGACCTCCTTGTTGTCGTACGTCTGGAGCGCCTTGAAGACGAGCTGGTCGGCGTCCTCGGGCAGCTGGCCGACCGACAGCGGGAACTGCTGGAAGGTGCCCGGATCGATCTTTCCGCCGGTCCAGGTGATCTTGGTGACCGCCTCGTTGATCTTCTCGCCGTGCATCTCCATGGGCTTGGCGAGCTTGGTCTTGGTGACCTTGACGTCCCAGCCCGGCACCGGCTGCGGCATCACCGAGGCGAGCGGGTGGTCGGTCGGCATGGTGACCTCGAGCTTGACGGTCGAGGCCTTGTCGCGCTCGTTGGGCACCTTGAAGCTGATGGTGCTGTAGCCGCCCTTCTCGGCCTGGCCGGGCTGCACGCTGACGTGTGCGAAGGCGGGGCCGGCGGCGAGCAGCACCAGGCCGCCCGCGGTGAGGGCTCCGAGGACCGGCAGACGGCGAAGACGCATGGCGTTCATGTGAACACTCCGGTGTGCGAGTACGGGATGATCCAAAGGGTGGGCGCGCGTGCGGTGACGGCGCGTCCGCCCTCCGGTCCCGCTGGAGGAGCGTCGCGTCCGGTCAGGCCGCGAGGTCGTGGCGCGGCGGACCCCGCCTGATCACGCTGTGCTGCAGCGCGAGGGCCGTCGTCCCGCCCTCGTCCCGTTCGGAGGCGCGCGGTGGGCACGGCCCGCCGGAGGGCGCCCCGGCCAGACCGGACAGCAGCGTCCGTACGAGCCCCAGGGCGGTGCGCAGCGCCCGTACGAGCGCGGCCTCCGCGACCCCGCGCGCCCCGTCCACCGACAGCCTTACCACCCGCCACACAGCCATCTCGCCGCGCCGCACCAGCCAGCCGACGGTGAGTGCGGCGAGCAGATGGCCCAGCGCCATCGGAAGCGACGGCAGCAGGCCCACGAGCCCCGGCGCGTGCTCCGGCGCACGCGCGATGTGGTGGGGCATGGAGTGCAGGGAGTGGAGGGAGCCCGCGGCCGACGGATCCAGCCCGGCGCGGGCGAGAACGCGGTGTGCCGTCGCGGCGTCGAGCCGGCCGGGGCCCGTGTCGCACAGCAGCTTCGCGGCCAGTCCGATGACGTGCCCCCGCTCGGCGTCGGCCCGCTGGGCGGCCTCCGCGGCGGCGCTCGCCTGCTGCTGCCCGAGTCCGAAGAGCGTGTGCAGCGCGAGCTGGCCACCTGCCAGGACGGCCGCGATCCCGGGCAGCGACCGCTCCCGTCCGGCCAGCGGCAGTGCCACCGTGAACACGGCCGCGCATCCCACGCCCACCGTCCACAGCGGTACGGTCGCGCAGGAGGCCAGCACATGCCCCGCCGCGGACAGCACGACACAGACCGCGGTGAACACCGCGGCCCGCAGCATTCGCAAATCGGCGCCGGCACGGGCGACTGGGGAAGCCATGGCCGCGCCATCATCCCACTGGATGGACGCGATCCCTAAGGCGGGTCGGGCGTACCGGCGCACACCGGGTCAGGCCCATACACCGGTGCGCCCGCCGCGCGCGTCCGCCGAATGAGGGGAGTCACGTCAATCGCACGCTTACGGACCATGGACCCAGGCAATACGTAACGGTATGTCGAGCCGCGGCCGGGAGGCTGGAGCATGAGCATCTGGTGGTCACTCCATTTGCCCCGCGAGGCGGCGAGCGTTCCGCTCGCACGACGACTGCTCCTCGGCACCATGGAGACGGCCGGAGTCGATCCGGAGATCTCCTACGACCTGTCGGTCGCCCTCTCCGAGGCGTGTGCGAACGCGGTGGAGCACGGCGGCGGTGGCACGGGCGGGGATTACAGAGTCACGGCCTTCATCGACGGCGACACCTGTCGTATCGAGGTGACCGACTCGGGCCCCGGCTTCGCACGCCGCAGTAGTACGGTCCGCCGCGAATCCCGCACCCGTGGCGAGCGGCGCCCGCCCGGCGCGCCGAGGCAACAGCATCCGCACAACCCGGCTCCCGCCCAGGCGGAGCACGGGCGGGGGCTCTTTCTCATCGAGGCCCTCACCGACCACGTCCGCTACCGCGACCGGCCGGGTCGCGGCGGGGTGGTGGTGAGTTTCGACAAGATCCTCAAGTGGCGCGAGGGCGCCCTGCTCAAGGCGTCGTAGCGCGTCAAGGCGTCGTAGCGCGCTGCGTCCTGGCGCTCGGTGTTGTGGCGCTCGGTGTTGTGGCGCTCTGTTCGGGTGGCAGCGCCCGGCACAGGGCGTCCACGCGTGAGGGGAGCGGCGCACCGCCGCTCCCCTCACGCGTCGGCCGTCTCAGGACGTGAGCCGGGCCATCCAGGCTTCCACGTCGTCGGAGGTCCGCGGCAGCGCCGCCGACAGATTGCGGCGGCCGTCCTCCGTCACGAGGATGTCGTCCTCGATCCGGACGCCGATGCCCCGGTACTCCTCGGGCACGGTCAGATCGTCGGCCTGGAAGTAGAGGCCGGGCTCGACGGTGAGGCACATGCCGGGCTCCAGGGTGCCCCCCACATAGGTCTCGGTCCGGGCCACGGCGCAGTCGTGCACATCCAGGCCCAGCATGTGGCCGGTGCCGTGCAGCGTCCAGCGGCGCTGGAGACCGAGCTCCAGGACGCGCTCGACCGGCCCCTCGACCAGCCCCCACTCGACCAGCTTGGTGGCGAGGACGCGCTGGGCGGCGTCATGGAAGTCGCGGTACTTCGCCCCGGGCTTGACCGCCGCGATGCCGGCCTCCTGCGCCTCGTACACCGCGTCGTAGATCTTGCGCTGGGTGGGGCTGAAGGCGCCGTTCACCGGCAGCGTGCGGGTGACGTCCGCGGTGTAGAGGGTGGTGGTCTCCACGCCCGCGTCCAGCAGCAGCAGGTCGCCGGAGCGGACCGGGCCGTCGTTGCGCACCCAGTGGAGGGTGGTGGCATGCGGCCCGGAGGCGCAGATGGAGCCGTAGCCGACATCGTTGCCCTCGACCCGGGCGCGGAGGAAGAACGTTCCCTCGAGGTAGCGCTCGGAGGTGGCCTCGGCCTTGTCCAGCACCTTGACGACGTCCTCGAAGCCGCGGACGGTCGAGTCGACGGCCTTCTGCAGCTGCTCGATCTCGAACGCGTCCTTGACCAGGCGCTGCTCGCTCAGGAAGACCCGCAGCTCCTCGTCGCGCTCGCCGGTGACCTTGTCGGTCAGAGCCGCCTCCAGCCCGGCGTCATGGCCGCGCACGATACGGACCGGGCCGGTCGCGGCCCTCAGCTCGTCGGCCAGGTCGCGCACGTCCTTGGCGGGCAGGCCCAGCAGCCGCCGCGCCTCGGTGAGGCTGTGCCGCCGGCCGACCCACAGCTCGCCATGGGCGCCGTCCAGCCAGAACTCGCCGTTCTCCCGGTTGGAGCGTGGCAGGAGGTACACCGTCGCCGTATGGCCGTCACCGTTCGCGTCCGGCTCCAGCACCAGGACGCCGTTCTCGGTCTGGTCGCCGGTCAGGTACGCGTACTCGGTCGAGGCGCGGAAGCTGTAGTCGGTGTCGTTGGAGCGGGTGCGGAGATTGCCCGCGGGGATGACCAGGCGCTCGCCGGGGAACCGCGCGGAGAGCGCGGCGCGGCGGCGGGCGGTGTTCGCGGCCTGCGGGATCGGCTCCAGGTCGTGCAGCTCGGTGTCCGCCCAGCCGGACTTCATGTTCGCGGCGAGCTCATCGGAAACGTCCGGGTAGAGGCCGTTCTTCCGCTGCTTGATGGGCTGCTCCCCGGCCTCGGGGGTCTCCCGGGCTTCAGGAGTGTGCTCCTCGGTCACGTCATCCTCCTCGAACTGGACCTCTCCCATGGTAGGTGCGGGGATACGGCGGCCGGGAGAGCGCGAGGCCCGCGGCGATCTCGGTTCGAGCGGGCCTCGTGAAGGGGCGGGGCGCGCGGGCCTCGTGAAGGGGCGGGGGCGCCCGGGCCTCGTGAAGAGGTGGGGGCGCGCGGGCCTCAGTCGAAGTGGGCGACGAGCAGGACCAGGTCCTCGGTGCCGTCCTCCACGTCCGGACCGCCGGGGACCCCGGGCGCGCCCGGTCCGCCAGGCCCGTCGGGGAGGACCGTACGGAGCACATGGTCCGCGAAGCCCTCCGGATCACCGCGTACGGCCCTGGGGGCGTTGGCCGCCGCCGCGTGCAGCCGGGAAAAGACCCGGTCCATCGGCTCCCGGGTCCGGTGGAGCAGCCCGTCGCTGTAGAAGAGGAGCGTCTCTCCGGAGGCGGGTTCAAGCTTGACGCTGGGCGCCTCCCAGCAGGAGAGCATGCCCAGCGGCGCGGACAAGGTGGTCTCCACGAATTCGGTGCGCCGCTCGCCCGTGATCAGCGGCGGGCAGTGCCCGGCCCCGGCCAGCACCACCCTGCGTGCCGCCGGCTCACAGTAGGCGAAGAGGGCGGTGGCGGAGCGGGCGGGCTCGGTGAGCCGCAGCAGCAGTTCGAGATCGGAGAGGACGGCGACCGGGTCCTCGCCCTCCATCACCGCGTACGCGCGCAGGGAGGCCCGCAGCCGCCCCATCGCGACGACCGCGCTCGGCCCGGAACCGGTGACCGAGCCGACCGAGAGGCCCAGCGCGCCGTCGGGCAGCGGCAGCGCGTCGTACCAGTCCCCGCCACCCTGCGGGCCGGGGTGGTGACGGACGGCGAGACGCACTCCGGGGACCCGGGGCAGCCGCGTGGGCAGCAGCTCCTCCTGGATGGTCGCCACCGTCTTGCGGGCCCGGGAGAGCTCAATGAGCCGGGCGATGTGCGCGGCGGCGTAACGGCAATACAGGCCCACGAGGTGGCGCTGGCGCTCCGCGGGCTCGGCGGGCTCGTCGTAGAGCCAGGCGGCGCCGCCGAGCCGTCCGGCGGCGGGAGCGGCGCCCGCGGCGGCGACGATGCCGGGGTGGTCCGCGGTGGGGGCGGTGGCGCTTCCGGCGCCGCTCGCCGTGGTGTGCGCGCTGCCGCTCGCGGAGCCGGTCACCGGCCCGTACCCGGTGCCGGGCACCGTAGTACGGCCGTCGGCGCCCGCCGGGGAGGCCGTCCCCGGGTCGGACGCGGGGGAGGGCACGGAGACCACGCCGGGGACGGCGAACGGGCCGGGGCCGGCGGGGAACGGGTCCAGCGGCACGGCGTAGCTCGCGGAGAAGCCGAGCCGGGCGGCCACCTCGCGATGGCGGGGGTCGAGATCGGCCTCGCTCGCGATATCGGGGTGGGTGACATCGGCGCGCCGCTCGCCGTCCGGCTCGGGCAGCCCGTCGAGCAGATGCCCGGCGGAGGCCGAGCCGCGCGGGATGGTCTCGATCTGCCCGAGGTCGGCGCGGCCGAGGCCGAGGCCGACGGTGGTCACCGGCCCCAGCCCGTCGGCCGGTTCGAGCGCCACGAGCCCGCGCTGGGCGCCCACGAGCGCGGCGCCCGCCCGCAGGAGTTCATGCAGGGCGTCGTCGAGCGTGCTCGTGTGGACCAGTCGCTCGGTGAGCTCATGAAGGGTGGTGAGGTCCGACACCCAGCCGGCGAGGCGGTCCTGGACACCGGCGTTCGGCGCGCCCAGGGCTGGCGTGACGGGGTCGGCAGTCTGCGTGGGGGCCGGGAGAGAAGAATCGATTCCAGCCACTTTCGGCGGGTGGGGCGAGCTCATGGCCCGCTGCCTTTACCCGCTGGGTCCGGCTCGCTCAATAGCATCGCAAACCCCCTGTCGTGCTGCGCCGCTACTGTGCCGCTACTGTCTCCAGATGTACACGCACCGGAGAGGCGATGTCCAGCATCGTCCGGGTGGGCTTGTTGGTGTCTGTGGGGAAATTGAGATTGGCCGAAAAAAAGTCGTTAGGCTGTCAATTTAAGGTCGACTGACGTCATTCGACAGCGCGTCGTCAACACCGCGGCGGGTACACATCGGAGAGGGGCAGGGGCAGTTCGGATCGCCCCGGAACCCCGTGGGCGGTCCAGGCGTCATAGACGACGACGGCCGCGCCCATCCCCGAGTGGCGGGGATACGCACCACCCAGACGGCAAGCGCCATGCGCGCGCCACCCCTCGCCACGTTCCACGCTCGGCCTGCGGCGTGATGCGCTGCCTTGTACGCGCAGTGACTTGTGATCCACGTGTTGTGACAGGCCGAACGATGCCGGACAGCGCCACGTAGTGCCTTGTGAAGTGCCATGTAGTGCGACGGATACAGCCCTCGGCGTTAACGGAAAGGAACGAGCGCTCATGCGCGAGATCCTCGGAAGGCGACGCAAGTTCTCGCTGTGGCGTGGCGCGCGGTCGCCGCTGCTCCGCGCGGCGCTCACCTGCGCCACCGAGTGGCAGTGGCCCGTACTCCCGGGCGTTGGCCTCCAGCCCGGCGGCGGACGGCTACGGGTGTGCGGCTGCCCCGACCCGGACTGCGCGGTGCCCGGCGGTCACCCCTTCGACCCCGTTCTCCTCGCCGCCACCACCGACCCGTGCATGGTGCGCTGGTGGTGGACGAACCGCCCCACCGCGCCCCTTCTTCTGGCCACCGGCGGCCGTGCGCCCTGCGCCGTCAGCCTGCCCGCGGTCGCCGGGGTGCGGGCGCTGGCCGCTTTCGACCGGTCGGGGGTGCGACTCGGCCCGGTGGTGGCCACCCCCACCCGCTGGTCGCTGCTCGTGGCCCCGTAC
Source organism: Streptomyces sp. NPDC005266 (assembly GCF_040607655.1). NCBI lineage: Bacteria > Bacillati > Actinomycetota > Actinomycetes > Kitasatosporales > Streptomycetaceae > Streptomyces > Streptomyces sp. NPDC005266. Next base: position 52,745 of record NZ_JBEXHC010000012.1, on the reverse strand, counting down.
TCCCTCGAAGAGCTGGGCGAGCTGCTGAACCGCCAGGACTGGGTGCCCAGCTCCCTGCGGTTCCACGGCGAGGGCGGCTACATGGTGCTGCCGCCGTCGCAGACGGGCCTCGGGCGGGTGCGCTGGGAGCGCGCGCCGCTGCGCCGCGGTGGACGGCCGTGGCTGCCCCCGGTGGCCACGGTGGTGGACGCTCTGGTCGAGGCCGGCAGCAGCGCGCCCGACGGGGGCAGCCGGCTGGCCTACTGACGGCGGGCATTCACCGGCGCACACGCATCGCGGACAGGCGGCGGGCATCGCGGACAGGCGGCCGACAGGCGGCGGATCAGGCATCGCGAGAGGCATCTACGGACGCGGCGGGGCTCACGGCCCCGCCGCGTTGCTGTGGTGTCGGCCCGGCCGTCCGATGCCGTTGGGCCCGACGGGGGCTCGACGGCGCGGGAGCCCAACTGCTGTGGCGCGGGGGATGGTTGGCCTGCGGGGCGGGCCTGCTCGGCGAGTCCGCCCCTCGTCCGGCCGCTGCCGGCCCCTCGGAGGGTGCCCGGGCCCGGACATGGAAGCGCCCGGTCGCTGGCGACGGGGGATGCACCAGCGACCGGGCTTTTAGAACCGTAACAAGAGATCGGCTGTTAGCAAATTCGATCGCGGATTTCCGGACGCGTACTTGCTGGCCGTAACAGTTGGCTGTGAGCGGCGTCACGTCCGCCGACGGGGCCTCCGCCGACCTCTCACCGGGGTCAGCTGAGCGTCACCTGACGGTTGGTGAGACCACCGCGGGCACGCCGCTGCTCTGCCGTCAGCGGGGCGTCGGAGGCGAGCGCCTCCTCGAGCCGCTCGGCGAGGGCCGCGGCCGGCTTCTCGGTGTCCTCCGCGCCCATCTCGCGGGGCAGGTCCCACACCGGCACCGTGAGCCCATGAGCCCGGAAGGAGCCCACCAGCCGGGTGTTTTCGCCGAGCGAGGAAGCACCCGCCGCATGCAGCCGGGCGAGCGCGTCGAGCAGCTTCTCCTCCGGGTGGTCCATCACCCAGCGCAGGTGGTTCTTCTCCGGCGTCTCGCACCAGTAGGCGGCGTCCACCCCCGCGAGCCGGGCGGTCGGGATGGCGGCCGCGTTGGCCCGCTCCAGGGACGCGGCGACCTCCCCGGTGGCACTCGCGGCGTCCTCGAGCCAGAACTCGAACCCCTCGTGCAGGGTCGGCGTGAAAGCGCCCTTCGGGTCGAGCAGATCCTGCAGCCGCGGACCGTCGACGGGGGCCCGCTGGGCGGCCACCGGGGTGCCCGGCTCGGCGGTGAGCGCGCGGCGCACGGTGTCGGCCAGGTCGCGGCTGAGGTCGCCGGAGGGCGTGTCGTTCTGCAGACCGATCAGCACCGCGCCGTTGTCGCGGCGCAGCGCCGGCCATGCCATGGGCAGCACGGTCGCGAGGGTGACCGACGGAACCCCCTCGGGCAGCCCCTCGGCGAGGGTCAGCTCGACGGTCGCGGCGGGCACCAGCTCGCGCAGCGCCACCCAGTCGCATTCGCTGGGGAGCCCTTCGAAGGGGCGCTGCACCAGCTCGGTGACGGCGTGTGCGGCTTCCCGGCCGTGACAGGCTTTGTAGCGACGGCCCGAGCCGCAGGGGCAGGGCTCGCGCGCACCCACCACGGGAATGTCGCCGGTGGCGACCTGTGGGCCTGCGGCCTTGGTCTGGGGGCGGCGCTTCTTGGCCATGGTGAGGCTGTCTCCCGATCGTGCGGCTCAGGGCTTGCTCGTACGCCCGTGACGATGCGCGTACGGCCGCGGCGGTGCTCGTACGGCTCGTACGACTGGTACGGGCGCGAGCCTAGCCCTTTGGCCGAACCTCGTCGGCTCCACTTGCCGCGTCGGCTACGCGAGCTCGTCCAGATCGGCGAAGTCCAGCTCGCGGTCGAAATCGGGATCGATGTTCGTGTCGAGATTCGAGCGCAGCTCCGTGCCCAGCTCTGGCCCGAGATCGGAGCCGAGCTCTGGCCCGAGATCCGGTGGAATCGTGACACGCCGGATGAAACCGGTGCTGCTCGTCAGAAGGGCCCATACGGTGACATCACCGGTGCCGTCCCGTACGCCCCAGTCCTCGGCCAGGGACATGATGATGTTCAGTCCGCGACCGCCGCGCGCGGTGACCGAGGGTTTGGCCGGAAGGGGCCTTGTGGGGCCACCACCATCCGTCACTTCAACCGTCAGCCGGTCGTCCTCATCGACGCGCCATGCCGCGCGAACCGTGGTGCCACCAGGGCCGGAGCGCCATGGGCGGCCATGTCGCCACGCGTTGCTCAGTAGTTCTGAAAGGATCAATACAGCGTCGTCTATGACCGATTCCGCTACCCCAGCCCTGCCCAAATCGCCACGCATCCAATGTCTTGCCGCGCGGACGCCCGCAGGACCATGGGGAACGGCCATGGTCGACGACGTCGGCACCTGCCGTGCCACCACCAACGCCACCCCCGAGACCTCCTTAGCCCCACGCCACGGGATGGATGCCCCAACCGGCTGCAACGGAAACCGGCCAAGTGGCATCGTGTGACGCACTCGTCACGATCGAATACTTACCGAACGCGCCGGTGCACGCCTTGTAATGCCCCCTATGTGCGTCCCAGTTGTGACAGCACCTGTTTGGGGCGGTTGGTGATGAGTGCGTCGACCCCGAGGTGTACACACAGCTCTACATCCCCCGGTTCGTCGACGGTCCACACGTGCACTCGGTGCCCCTCACGATGCAGCCGCGCCACGTACTCGGGGTGATTGCGGACGATCCGGATGCTCGGGCCCGCGATCCGCACCCCCGTCGGCAGCTGCCCGTCCCGGTGGCGCGGCAGCATGAACTGCATCAGATAGACGGTGGGGATGGCGGGCGCCGCGATCCTCACGCGGTGCAGCGAACGCGCCGAGAAGCTCATCACGCGCACGGGCGACGGCTCGCCGGGCGGCGTCGTGTCCAGTCCGTAGCGGCGCAACAGCGTGAGCAGCCGGTCCTCCACCTGACCTGCCCACCGGGTGGGGTGCTTGGTCTCGATCGCCAGTTCGATGCGGCGCCCGGCATCCGCGACGAGCCCCAGCAGCCGTTCCAGAGTGAGCACGGACGTGCTGTCCCGGCTGGCGCGGTCCGGCTCCTCCTCGTCGGCGGCCTGGCCCTTCCAGGAGCCGAAGTCGAGGGCGGCGAGATCGGACAGCTCCAGCGCGGAGACCGCGCCCCGGCCGTTGGAGGTGCGGTTGACGCGGCGGTCGTGGACGCAGACGAGGTGGCCGTCGGCGGTGAGGCGGACGTCACATTCCAGGGCGTCGGCCCCGTCCTCGATCGCCTTGCGGTAGGCCGCCAGGGTGTGCTCCGGGGCGTCCTGGGAGGCCCCGCGGTGGGCGACCACGGAGATGGTGTGCGGACCGGGGCGGATGTCCCGGGAAGGGCGCGCATAGGTCACCGCGTTATGGTGCCACCGCCCGGCATGAGCCGGTGGACATGGGCCCGCAGATCGCCGCGCGGAATGGCGGCAGGGCGAATTGTCCGGGATAAAGGGTGGTAGTCCACGGGGCCACCGCTCCTTACGGTGGTCTGACGCGCCGTGGGAAAAGCTGACGACGGTGATGCGTACACGTGGGCCGTCATGGAAAAACTGTCGTGCACCTGAGGAGAGAGCTGTGAGCACCGAGAACGAGGGCGCTGCCGTTCCGCCGGCGGCCGGGCCGCGTCCGGCCCCTCCGGCGCCGCACCCGAACCCAGCGGTGCCGCCCGCGCCGGACTTCGAGCCCACCGCGGGCACGGATTCGGGCGCACCGGATGCCTCCGGCGGGCCGATAGGCGCGGCCCCGGACGGATCGGCGGGGGCCACGGGCCCCGCGCCCTCGTCCGTGCCCCCGGCCCCGTCGGCGCCCCCGCCCACGTCACCGGCGGCCGCACCGGCCGCCTCGGCGTCGGCCGGCGCGGGCGACGGGTCCGGCGCCCAGGACCCCGCCTCCGGCGCGCCCGCCGGGCAGCCCGGGACATGGTGGTCCGGCCCCGGCGGACAGCCGCAGGACGGCTCGGGCGACGGCCCGGGCGGGCCGTGGGGGGCCGCTCCCGTGCCGCCGCCCGGGGCCCCCGAGCGCAAGCCCCGCGGGCTCGTCGCCGCCGTGCTGGCCGCCGTGCTCGTCGCGGGCGCCATCGGCGGCGGCGTCGGCTTCTGGGCCGCCGACCGCCAGGAGAACTCGGGCGACACCACCACCGTCTCCGCCTACGGCAACCCCAAGGCGGAGAGCCGCGCACCCGGCTCCGTATCGAGCATCGCGGGCAAGACGCTCCCCAGCGTCGTCACCATCGAGGCCCAGGGCAGCAACGGCCAGGGCGGCACCGGCACCGGCTTCGTCTACGACAAGCAGGGCCACATCCTCACCAACAACCACGTCGTCGCCTCCGCCGCCGACAACGGCAAGCTCACCGCCACCTTCTCCAACGGCAAGCGGTACACCGCCGAGGTCGTCGGCCGCGCCCAGGGCTACGACGTCGCCGTGATCAAGCTGAAGAACGCCGCGGACGCCAAACTCAACCCGCTCCCGCTCGGCAACTCCGACAAGGTCGCGGTCGGCGACGCCACGGTCGCCATCGGCGCCCCCTTCGGCCTCTCCGGCACCGTCACCACCGGCATCGTGAGCGCCAAGAACCGCCCGGTCGCCTCCAGCGACGGCGGCGGTGGCAACGCCTCCTACATGAGCGCCCTGCAGACCGACGCCTCCATCAACCCCGGCAACTCCGGCGGCCCGCTGCTCAACGCGGACGGCGGCGTCATCGGCATCAACTCCGCCATCCAGTCGGCCGGAAACGGCAGCGGCCTCGGCGAGTCCCAGCAGTCCGGCAGCATCGGCCTCGGCTTCGCCATCCCGATCAACCAGGCGAAGAACGTCGCCCAGCAGCTGATCAAGACGGGCAAGCCCGTCTACCCGGTCATCGAGGCGACGGTCAACATGAAGGACACCGGCGGGGGCGCCACCATCGCCTCCAACGGCGCCGGCGGCAGCCCCGCGGTCGTCCCCGGCGGCCCGGCCGCCAAGGCGGGCCTCAAGTCCGGCGACGTGATCACCAAGCTCGACGACACGGTCATCGACAGCGGCCCGACCCTCATCAGCGAGATCTGGACCCACAAGCCGGGCGACAAGGTCACTCTCACCTACAAGCGTGACGGCAAGCAGTCGACGGTCGACGTCACCCTGGGGCAGCGCAAGGGTGACAGCTGACGCGCTAGGCTGATCCCCGCGCCCCCGAGGGTGGCGCGGGGAGGCTTGCCCGAGCGGCCTAAGGGAACGGTCTTGAAAACCGTCGTGGCAGCGATGTCACCGAGGGTTCAAATCCCTCAGCCTCCGCAAGTGAACGGCCCCTGACCAGGAATGACGGTCGGGGGCCGTTGCCATGCAGGCTGCCCGTCGGGCACCGCCGTTTCCCGTGATTCCCCGACCGTCAGCGCAGACGTGGCGCCCGCCTGCTGCGCCGCCGCCATCCACCTACGCACCGCACATCTCAGCAGTGGCAGCACCAGTCCCGCCGACGACACCGGCTCGCCCTCTCGTCCCGCTGGGCAAAGTCGCCCTCACCAAGGCCGGCCAGGCGACCATTGACATGCGCAAGGACGACCCAAGCCTCGTCGTGACGGCCACACTTGAGTGGAACGGCGGAAGCGCAGCCCGACGACAAGCTGGCGCGGACCTCGACCTCTACGCCCTCTACGTCCCTGGAAGTCTTGTCACCCCACCTGGAAAGCGACCGAACAAGTCAGAGGAAGTCATCTACTACCGACAGCTCGGATCGCCCTCGGCGCCGCCCTACATCGCCCTGGACGGCGACTCCCGGGTGCCAGGCCGTGAGACCATCACGATCCGTCGCCCCGACTTCCAGGGCTTCGTCCTCATGTGTGCCTACAGCGCGGTGGAGAACGGTACCGGTTCCTTCAAGTCCTACGGGGCCCGGGCAGTTGTCACTGATGGACGGGGCTCCATCGTCTCGGTTCCGCTATTCAACAACCGTAACCTGTCTTACTGGGTCGCCATTGCCCTGATCGACTTCACCGTGCCCGGCGGTGCCCAGATCCGGCACGTGGAGAAGTACAGCGGCAACCATGTCGAGGCCCGCCCCACGCTGTACTCGAACGGGAACTTCCGAATGAGTACGGGAAAGGTCGAATTCAAGACCAGATAGGCAGTAGCAAGATCAGGGCATCCAACCGGCTCCCACCTCCGGCCGGCTCCCCGCGAGAATCAGCTCGCCCCAGCCGGCGCCCCAGCGGGGTGCGATGACGTACCGCTTCCGGTGGCCGGGGCGTCGCGGGAGCGCTGCGGGGCGGCCTGTGGCACCAGCAGCCGTAGCAGCGCCGCCGGTACGGGCTGGACGGCGGAGGTGCGGTGCGGCACCACTCGGTACGTGCCGAAGGGAGTCAGGGAGCCCGGGCCGACCAGGTGGCCGCCGGTTCCCCGCACGTCGATGCAGGGGGCCACCTCTCGGAGGGCGACCACGCCGTCCACGGCGTGCTTGCGGCCGAGGTCCACGCCGATCAGGTACGTGGGCTGGCGATCCAGGGATGCCAGGGTGTCGACGTCTTCGGGGACGGTTTCACGCGGGGACCGGGCAATGCGGAGGGCCCGCGTGCCGACGACCTTGAGATCGTGGCCGGCCAGGAGTGCACTGAGCAAACGGCGTTGCGGCCCGTGTGATCGGCGTGAATGCTGGCTCGCCGGAGGCGGTGAAGATGATCAACGTTGTGTTGAAGCTGTCAGCGCGTGATTTGGTGCATGCGGATCTGGTGTCGTGCGGGTGGCCCGGGTCTGATCTCCACCTGGCAGGCGTCGCGAAGCAGTTGGAACGTGCCCGGATCGGTGAAGTCGACTACCTTGCGGTCTGCCCTGCAACGGATATTCCCGTGGCGAAGGGCGGCGTCGACTACCAGGTCAAGGAGGGCGTGGGCACTCTCTGGCAGCTGGCGGTTCACCCCGCATTGCGGTCATGCGGGATCGGCACGTTCCTTATCGGAGCGGCAGAACTTCGTATAAGGAATCGCGGTTTGCGGCAGGCCGAGCTAGGTGTCGAAGAGAACAACCCCCGGGCGCGGGCGCTATACGAGCGACTGGGCTATGTCGCGTACGACCGTCAGCCGGACTCGTGGGACGAGCGAGCCCCGGATGGATCGGTGCGCCGGTACGAAACGATGTGCACATTGATGCGCAAGGAACTTACGTAGGTTCAGTCACCTGCTCAGTCATGCTGGTGTTTCTCCTGCTCGTGTCGTCGGCCGAGGACGCCGGCGGCTCCCGCCGGCCCGATGGCCAGTGGCACAGCCCACTTGCACAGAGCCGGTCGGGGCGGGTGCGGGCGCCTGGATGATGACGACGGGCGGCTGAGTTCGGAAGTCTCCTCCACCGAACAGGTCACCGCCGCCACCGACCGGCTCAAGGGCGCAGGGCTCGCCACGCTCGAGGAGAACGACACCTCGTGCTGCTACGCCCTCCAGGACAAGGTCTGGGTCCACGCCCCCGGCAAGGAGCCCTGGGAGGTCTACGTCGTCAAGGGCGACGCGGACCAGATGGGCAGGAGCGCGGCTCTCGACGCCGCCGGCGCCTGCTGCCCGAGTCAGCCGGCTGCTGCGGAGGTCCCCGAGGCCGCGACGGGCTGCGCGTGCGGAGCCTGACGGCAGACTCCGCGAGTTCCCAGTCCCTCGCGGGCTCACATGGCGAGGTCGGCTTGGCGTAGCAGGTGAGGCGCGGACACGTGGCCGTCGCGCAGGACCGACGCCTCCACGAGCACGGCGATATCGGCGGCCAGCGACCGGTCGGCGCCTTTCTCGATCAGCCAACGGGCGGCCGCCACGGTGCCGTAGGTGGACCAGCCCCCGATGAGTACGACGCGCCTGTTCGGGGTGAGGGGGTGCGGAGCTCTGACGACATAGCCGCAGTCGCGTGTGATCTCGCCATCGATGGTCTCGCCCCGGTACGCGGTTCCGTCCCAGGTGATCTCTCCCCCGCCCAGCCGGAAGGGCAGTGACCCCGCCATGGCGGCAAGGAGCCGGCGGGCAACTTCATTGGTCTTCGGTCCGCCGAGGACGAGCAGGTCATGCTCCATCTCATGGCCTGGCAGATGGGCCGACAGCCGGACTTTCTCCAGATCGAGGTCCCGGTAGACGTGAGTGAGGGAGGGGATCAGCAGGGACAGAGCCCGGACCTGGCCCAGACCGGCCATGGGGCGCTGGTAGCGACCCGTGTCAACGTGCCCGGTGTCCAACACGATGGAGAGCCGGCCCGCATCCGCATAACGCCAGGTTCGGCGCGCGGGCAGCCGTCTGACCAGGAACCAGCGCACCAGTCCGCCAACGCCGGTGAGCGCTGCGGCGACCACTGCGCTGAGAATCTGAGAGCCGACAGCCCCCGCGATGCCGTCCATGTCATTCGCCCCCTCGGCTTCAGCGTGGCACGCCTTCGGGGCACCGTCTTGCCAGGCGGCGTTGCGTTCTGCGATCCGGCCTGAAACCTGTGGTGGGCGGTGCCGCCGCGCCTGAGATGCCGCCGCTCATCGCCGTCAGCCCCCGCTCACCCGGGCGAGCACGCGTCCGGGGGCCGGAGGCGGCGGGCCGCGCTGCGGGCCGCGGAGGCGACCGTGGCCTGGGCCTCGCGGGCTGGCAGCCCCGTATGGAGCGCCGCTTCGACGAGGGCCGGGGCCAGCTCGGCGCCCGCGCCCGTCTCGTACGCGCGGCAGGCGGCCCAGAACAGCCTGACGTTGCGCTGCCCCTCCCGCGAGTCGCGGACGAACCGTACGAGCGCGGCGGTGTGCTGCCCCGAGGGCGGCGAGCCGGGATGGTGCGGCCGGGGTGGGGCCGGGCGCGGGGGCCGGAGCAGCCGCATGAGTGCGGGCGGGACGGGGGCGGGGGTCCAGGCGGGGGAGCCGGGTGCGAGCCGGTAGCCGCCGTGTGTGGTGGACGAACCGGGGCCGACCAGGTAGCCGCCGGTCCCGCGGATGTCGATGCCGAGGGCCAGGCGGCCGGCGGAGTTGGGGATGGAGAGGCCGGGCGGGCCGCACAGCCACAGATGCCGGCCGCCGCCGGGTGTGAGCACGGTGACGGTGCGGGGGACGGCGAAGGCGTGCTCGCGGGCCAGCCGGGCGAGCGCGGCGGTGCCGTCGGTTCCGTTCTTGTGGTCGAGGTCGACGCCGATGAGGTGGTACGGGGCGCATCCGCAGGCGATGCCGTAACCGGTGGCCCAGGGCGCGGCGGCGAACAGTGCGCGGACCGTCTCCGGGTCCGCCGTCGCGTCATGGACGCCATGGCCGATCCGGCCGCATTCGCCACGGCACGGCAGGGGGTCGGGGTCGCGGTGGTGAGGGGAGCGCACGGCGGGCAGCTTCGCGCGGGACAGCGGGATCACGCGGAAGCCGTGCGCCGCGGCGGCCAGAGCGTGGGCGAGTGCGAGGGTCGCCATGTCGTCCATTTTCGGACAAGTGTTCGGCAATGGGAAGAGGGCCGGAGAACCCGCTGAGGATGGCCGAAAGTGTGTGGAACCGGTTCTGCCTCGGCCGCGCTCGTTGGACGGGGGTGGTGCACGGGTGTGGCCGGGGGAGCGAGGGTGTGTGGGGCGTTTGAAATGGGTTCATCATGCTTGCGTGGTAATTGGGGCGGCCTGGGCGCATCGTCCGCGGCTCGGCGGGCAAATCTGCTTCGGCGATGACTTCCCGAGCATCGGAGGGCCTGACATGGCAGAGGACCGGACCTGCTTCTTCCGTCTCGCGTGCGCCGCGCGCCTTGTGTCCGGAGTGTGGCGCGGCCGGGAGGTGGTCCTCAAGTGCACCGCGCGGGGCTGGTCAGCGTCCGGAACGGGATGAGTGAGCTGTGGTGATTCATTGAGCAAAGAGGACGGGTGAGGTCGTACGGTCGCGCGGTGGCACATCGATGCCGCCGCGCGATCGTGCTTTTGCGGCGTGCTTGACGTGTGCCATGCGACTGACGGATAGTCAGAAAATCCCGAGGCGGGGGCGCGAGCGGCGTCACGCTCGCGGGAACCGGATGGGCCGCCGAGGTGTACAAGATGTGTCAGGAGATCGCGGGAGAGGCGGGGCAGGATCCGCGGCGGGGGGAAGCGATGACACACGATGAGCTGTACGGACCGCTGAGGGCGTACGAGGGGCGAGCGGCCGCGAGCGGCGGCGAGGGCAGGGCTGAGGGCGTACGAGGGGCGGGCGGCGGCGAGCGGCGGCGAGGGCAGGGGCCCGGTCAACGAGTCCATGCCGTCGAGGCCGTCCAGGCGGCCCTGGACGACGCGGGGCTCAGCCCGGCCGAGGTGGACGGGCTGGTCACCTTCACCATGGACACCAGCCCCGAGATCACCGTGGCCCAGGCGTGCGGCATCGGTGAGCTCACCTACTTCTCGCGCGTCCACTACGGCGGGGGCGGCGCCTGCGCCACCGTGCAGCACGCCACCGTGCAGCACGCCACCGTGCAGCACGCCACCGTGCAGCACGCCACCGTGCAGCACGCCACCGTGCAGCAGGCCGCGCTCGCCGTCGCCACCGGGGTCGCCGACCCCGGCCGATATCGAAGTGGGCATCCTCTCCGACTGCATCAGGCCGAACGGCCTGATGCAGTCGGAGGAGTTCGGCTACTGCGGGAGGGGCGAGGCGGGCGGATTCGTCGCCGAGGGCGCGCTGTCGCTCAATACGCACGGCGGCCAGCTCGGCGAGGCGTATCCGCACGGGATGAACGGGATAGCCGAGGCCGTCCGCCAGATACGCGTCACCGCCGTCAACCAGGTCCCGCGCGCTGCTCACGCCCTGGTCACCGCGGGCACGGGAGTACCGACATCCGGGCTTCTCCTCGGCGCAGACGGCTGAATCGCGCGCGTGTCTGCGGCTCCGTCCGTCCGGTGTCCACTTTGACTCGTCATATGAACCGAAGAAGGAAGAGCAGATGGAAATGCACGGGCTGGACCGCCGGCCTGATCGCGGTGCTGGCCACCTCGATCGCCGGCGCCGCCCCCGCCTCCTCGGCGGAGATCCTGCCCGACCCCCGGCCGCTGGGCGCCAAGGTCTTCAAGGGCTGGGCCTTCGACACCTGCCACGCACCGTCTCTCGCCACCCTGACTGCGTGGAAGAGCTCCCGCTACCGCGCCGTCGGCGTCTACTACGCCGGCCGTGGCCGGGCCTGCGCCAGCCAGCCCAACCTCAGCGCCGCCTGGATGCGCGGGGCCAAGGCCAGGGGGTGGAAGGTGCTGCCCATCTTCGTCGGATCCCAGTCCCCCTGTGTCCGCAACACCAACAAGAAGCACGTCCCCATCGGCAGCGCGCCCTTCTCGCAGGGCAAGAAGGAGGGGAAGGACGCGGTGAAGCGCGCCAAGGCGCTGGCCATGAAGAAGCGCACCGCGCTCTACCTCGATATGGAGGCGTACGACCTGAAGCGCAAGGCCTGCGCCGCCACCACTCTCTCCTTCATCCGCGGCTGGAACCGCGAAGTGCGCTCCCGCGGCTTCTTCCCCGGTTTCTACAGCAGCGCCGAGTCCGGAGTGCGCCACATGGAACAGGCCCGGAAGGCCGGGCTCCATGACCTCCCCTCCGTGATGTGGTTCGCGCGCTGGAAGAAGAAGGCCTCGCTGTACGGGGAGCCGGTGCTGCCCAAGAGTGCCTGGCATCCGCACCGCCGCATCCATCAGTACGTGGGCAATGTGGATGTGACCCACGGCGGCCGGAAGCTGCGGATCGACCGCAACAAGGTGGACGCACCGGTCGCGATCATCAGCTGAGCAGCGGGGCGGGCCCCGGCGGGAGCCACCGCAACGGACGCTGTCCCGGCCGCCGGCGCGTGAAACCCTGCGCGGGCCGGGCGCGGACCCCCGTCGTGGGCCCCGGCGCGGGCGCCGGCCTCCGGAAAAACCCTGATGGACTACCCGCCCCCTCCCCCCGCAGGAGGTGATGCCGAGCCCGCCCCTACAACCTGAGGCTGATTCGCCTTCGGCACCTTCGACCGATCCGCGGTGACCGCCCCGCTCCTAGCGTTGAGCCATGACCACGACCGTGTGCACAGGCGCATCCGCCGCCGCGTTCCCGTCGTTCACCTCGTACGTACGGGCGAGGGGGCCGGTGCTGCTGCGCACCGCCCGCTCGCTGACCTCCAACGCCTGTGACGCGGAGGACCTGCTGCAGACCGCGCTGACGAAGACGTACATCGCGTGGGAGCGCATCGAGGACCACAACGCGCTGGACGGCTATGTGCGGCGCGCGCTGGTGAACACCCGGACCTCGCAGTGGCGCAAGCGCAAGGTCGACGAGTTCGCCTGCGAGGAGCTGCCCGAGCCGGATCCGGTCCCCGCGCCGGACCCCGCCGAGCAGCAGGTGCTCCACGACACCATGTGGCGCGCGGTGCGGCGGCTGCCGGACCGTCAGCGGGCCATGGTCGTCCTCAGGTACTACGAGGACCTGAGCGAGGCCCAGACGGCGGAGGTGCTCGGGGTCTCCGTCGGCACGGTCAAGAGCGCGGTCTCGCGCGCCCTCGGCAAGCTCCGCGAGGACCCGGAGCTCAGCCGCGCCGCCTGAGGGCGCGCGGCAGCTCGCGGTGCGCTGCCAGGGGGGTAGTGACATACCGGCCGGTCGGCTGCAGAATCGGCGGCACCCCTACCCGCGCGTAACCGGAACCCTGGAGGCCCCGGTGCTCAGCACGATGCAGGATGTACCGCTGACCGTGACCCGCATCCTTGTGCACGGAGCGCTCGTGCACGGCGCGTCGCACGTGACCACCTGGACCGGTGACGGTGAGCCACAGCGCCGTACCTTCCACGAGGTGGGCGTGCGGTCGATTCAGCTGGCGAACGCGCTGCGGGACGAGCTCGGAGTCCAGCCGGGACAGGCCGTGGGCACGCTGCTGTGGAACAACGGCGAGCATCTGGAGGCGTACCTCGCGGTCCCCTCCATGGGCGCCGTGCTGCACACACTCAACCTCCGGCTGCCCGCCGAGCAGCTCAGCTGGGTCGTGAACCACGCCGCCGATCGCGTGATCATCGCGAACGGCTCCGTGCTGCCGTTGCTCGCGCCGCTCCTCCCCGCCCTCGGCTGTGTGGAGCACATCGTGGTCGCGGGGCCCGGCGACCGGTCGGTCCTGGACGGATGCCGGGCCCGGGTCCACGACTACGAGGAGCTGATCGAGGGCCGCCCGCAGCGCTACGCCTGGCCGGTCATCGACGAGCGCCAGGCCGCCGCGCTCTGCTACACCTCGGGGACGACCGGGAACCCCAAGGGGGTGGCCTACAGTCACCGTTCCATTTATCTGCACTCGATGCAGGTCAACAGCACCGAGTCCTTCGCGATGTCCCAGCGGGACACCCTGTTGCCCGTGGTGCCCATGTTCCACGCGAATGCCTGGGGGACTCCGCATGCCGCCTTCATGGCGGGCGCCTCGATGCTGATGCCCGACCGTTTTCTGCAGCCCGAGCCGCTCGCCGAGATGATCGAGCGTGAGCGTCCGACGATCGCCGCCGCCGTCCCCACCATCTGGCAGGGGCTGCTCGCCGAGCTCGACGCGAAGCGGCCCGATGTGTCCTCGCTGGGCCATGTCTACATCGGTGGCGCGGCCTGTCCGCCCGCCCTGATGAAGGCGTTCGAGGAGCGCCACGGCATCCGTGTCGTGCACGCGTGGGGCATGACGGAGACCTCGCCGCTCGGTTCCATGGCCCATCCGCCCGGCGGCCTCTCGGCGGAGGACGCGTGGCCCTACCGGATATCCCAGGGCCGCTTCCCCGCTTCCGTGGAGGCCCGGCTGACCTCGCCCGACGGCGAGCGCGCGGCCTGGGACGGGAGGACGACGGGCGAGCTGGAGGTGCGCGGGCCCTGGATCGCGGGCGCGTACTACGGAGGGGTGGACGGCGAGCCGTTCCGCCCCGAGGACAAGTTCACCGAGGACGGCTGGCTGAAGACCGGCGACGTCGGCACGATCTCGCCCGACGGCTTTCTGACGCTGACCGACCGGGCGAAGGACGTCATCAAGTCAGGCGGTGAGTGGATCTCGTCCGTCGAGCTGGAGAACCAGCTGATGGGTCATCCGGAGGTCGCGGAGGCGGCGGTGGTGGCGGTGCCGGACGAGAAGTGGGGCGAGCGCCCGCTCGCCACGGTCGTGCTGAAGGAGGGTGGCACGGTCGGCTACAAGGAGCTGCGGGCGTTCCTCGCCGAGCGGGTCGCACGCTGGCAGCTGCCGGAGCACTGGGCGCTGATCCCGGCGGTGCCGAAGACGAGTGTGGGGAAGTTCGACAAGAAGGTGATCCGCAAGCAGTACGCGGACGGGGAGCTGGATGTGACCACCCTCGGCTGAAGAACGGCCGGGTGGGGCGCGAACGGGGCGCGGGCCGGTTGGCCCGCGCCCCTTCGTACCAGCGGAACCGACGGAACTCGCTCTTCGGCGGGCCCCGCCGTCAGCGCCGCACGAGCACACCCGACACCCAGTGACCGTCCGGCTGGATGGTCCGGCCGCCTCTCCCGGGTGCCCGGACCGCCCGGCGGAGCACGCGGTTGACGGTCATCCGCCATCAGCAGGAGCGGTGAGCTGCGCCCCACCAGCGCACCACCAGCGATGTCCCGCCGGGCCGCCGGGCGGGCCAGGGATTTCATTGCACCGGTTGCCCGGGACGTGGTTGCCTCGGGTGCCCGCCTGCCGCCGGAGAGACCGTGACCAGACCCGCCCCCGCTATGCCCCCGTGGACAGCGCTGACCGATGCCGCGGGTGGCGGCGTGCTCGACGGCGGTGTTCTTGTAGCCGGCGTCAGTGAAGGCTTTGGAGATGCTGGGCTGGTGTGTGGCGAGGTGATCCAGGAGGCGGGATGCCGCCGCGGAAGTCCTGGACGCTGGCGGCGGTGACCCGCGGGGACGAGGATGAGCGGGCGGTGTGGTACTTCGTCGCGGTCTTCCCGCCGCGGATGCGGCACGGGCAGCCCGCCGGGGGCTTCACATTTCGGATAGTTGTTGTTCTACCGTCATTGCGGATTGATTGGGCGTCGGGTCCACCCATAGTCTGTCGGAACCGTCTCGCAGAACGCCGGACGCGCGGCTTGCTCCAGGAATGGAGTCAACGATCGGTTTTAAGCCGCAGCAGTGGCTCGACTGGTACAACAATCGGTGACTTCACAGTGATGTAGGCCACATCCCGCCCGTCGAGTTACGAAGCCAACCGCTATCGAGTAGCCACATAAACACAGCTCTTAGCACCTGGCTGAGAAGTCCACCGGGCCCGTGACAGTCCCGCACGTAGAGTATCCGGGGCATGTGGCACCCTACCAACGCTCATATTGCTCCGGTAAATTGAAATACCGTCACCGCTAACCGGCATCTGTGGTCGGTATCGTGGGAATCAGCCGAACGAGGGGAAAACCAAAAATGTTACGCACACAACCAAGAAATGTCCGCCTCGCCACGGCCGCAGCAGTGTTCGCCGCTGCTGCGGGCATGGGAATCGTCAACGCTCCATCGGCCGCGGCATCACCCGAGCAGTGTCAGGTTGGATACTTCTGTGTCTGGCAGAACAGCAGCTACACCGGCCGGTTCTACGCGGCGCGGGGCAGTGTGCCCAACATCGGTGATTTCATGAACGATAGGACGACGTCGTACTGGAATCGCACCACGTCCTGGATCACTTTGTACAGCGACTCGAACTACCGGGGCTGCATGACTGCGGTGCCGGCCGGGGGGTCGGCCGCGGCCATCGCCTCGAATCTGAACGACAGGATGACCTCCTTCACGATCTCCCCTCGCCCCACCTGCTAGCCCGAACCGGAACGCCGGCCAAGGGCTTTCGGGCGCGAGTTACCGGAACCGCTCAGAGTTCGTGAAGTGACGGACGGAGATTCCAATTTACTCCGCCGAATATCGCCCTGGCATCGCGATATCCACAAATGGACGCGGTTGCCTGCGTACTCGCCGCGGCTTTTCTGGGCGCCCGCGCCGAGCTGAGTGTCGTGGCCGCTGGTCCGGGTCTGGGAGCCGTGGCCGCCTACGGGGTGGCAAGGACGCGGGCCGCACTGCCGTGCGCGGCCATCGCCTGGCCGGGAGCCGGGGGCGTCGCGGGCACCCTGAGCTGGGGCCTGGGGGGAGGACTATCCGTTCGGCTACGCGCTGGCGGCCTTCCAACTCCTCGTCGGCACCGTGTTGCTGCCCGGGCACCTGCGGCGCTCGGCCCACCGGGCCGTCGCGGGCGCCCGGGCGGGCCGCAGCGGACGCTAGACCTCCGCCGGAACCTTCTCGGCCGCCGTCTCGGGAGCCTCTTCGGCAACGCCACCGGCAGCATCGTCCGCAAACGCCACCGGCAACATCGTCCGCAGCGGCCGTGGCGGCCGTGTCGGCGAACGCGGTGGACATGGCCGACCCCTGCTGGTGTGACTTCTCGACGGCGTTCTTCTTGACGAGGGTCACCAGGTTGCTGCGCACGGTCTGAACCGACGTCGCCCGGTCCGGATGGTCCTGCGCGAGCTGGTCGGTGACCTCACGGGCCACGCGCGGCTCGCCGGGGGTCTTGAGGAGGATGGCCAGATGAGCTCGTGCAGCGGCGGGCCCGCCTTCTCCTTGGGCGCGGGCGTCTCCGTCGGGATCTCCGCGGTGGTGGCGGTCTCCGTCGGGATGTCCGCGGTGGTGGCGGTCTGCGTCGGGACCTCCGCGGTGGTGGCGGTCTCCGCCGGAGCCTTCTCGGCCGTCGCCTTCTTGGCGGTGGTCTTGCCCGCCGTGGTTTACTTCGCGGCCGCCTTCTTCGCGGGCTGCTTGGACTGCGCCGCCTTCACCGGCTTGTCCTGCCGTGGCTGCGGAACGGTCTGGGGCGCATCGGCAACGGCTCCGGGGGCGCGCGGACGGCGTCAGTTGGTGCCGATCTTCGCCAGCAGATCCACGATCCGCGCCTGCACCTCCGCGCTCGTCGAGCGCTCCGCGAGGAACAGCACCGTCTCGCCCGCACTCAGCCGCGACAGCTGCGCCGGATCGATGTCGGCGGAGGTGTAGACGACCAGCGGGGTCCGGTTGAGCAGCCCGTTGCCGCGCAGCCAGTCGACGATTCCGGCCCGGCGGCGGCGTACCTGCATCAGGTCCATCACCACGAGATTCGGGCGCATCTGGGCCGCGAGCGTCACCGCGTCCGCGTCCGTCGCCGCGCGGCCCACCTGCATACCGCGCCGCTCCAGCGTCGCCGTCAGGGCCGTCGCGATCGGCTCGTGTTCCTCGATCAGCAGGACGCGCGGCGGATGCTGTTCGCTGTCGCGCGGGGCGAGCGCCTTCAGCAGCACGGCCGGGTCGGCGCCGTACGCCGCCTCCCGCGTCGCCTGACCGAGCCCCGCCGTCACCAGTACCGGCACCTCGGCGGCGACCGCGGCCGTACGCAGTGACTGCAGTGCGGTCCGGGTGATCGGGCCGGTCAGCGGGTCGACGAAGAGCGCCGCCGGATACGCGGCGATCTGCGCGTCCACCTCCTCACGGGAGTTCACGATCACCGGGCGGTAGCCGCGGTCGCTCAGCGCCTGCTGCGTGGACATGTCCGGCGCGGGCCACACCAGGAGACGGCGCGGGTTGTCCAGCGGCTCCGGCGGCAGTTCGTCGTCCGGCGGCGGAGTGCGGTCGTCCACGATCTCGATGGCGCCATTGGGACCGTCCAGCGGCTCCGGGCCCTCGGCGCCCTCGTCCGGTGCGCCGATCGCGAAGGCGCGGCCCGAGCTCTGCGGCGAGCCCGCAGACCGCTGCGGCTGCGGACCCGGTCCGGCTTGCGGACGCGGCTGTGTGCCGGGTTGCGCTCCGGCTTGCCCACCGACGTGTGCGCCGGCGTGCGGATGCGCCCGGCTGCCGGTCGCCTGCATCTCGGCCGAGGTGCCCTGGTCCGCCATATCGGGGCGGGCGGCCAGCTTGCGCCGTCGGCCGGAACCGGCGGTGTTGGTGCCGCCGGAGGGCGTGTGCGGCTGGCCCTGCGGAGGCCGGCCCGCCGGCTGCTGGCCCCGCGGGAGTTGACCCGGCTGGAGCCGGCCCTGCGGGGGCTGCCCCAGCTGGTGCTCGTTGACCTGCTGGGCGAAGGGTACGCCCTGTCCGAGCGTCCGCACGCTGATCGCGCGCCCCTGAGTGGTCTCCGCGCCCGGCGGGGCCTCGGCGGGCAGCGGCTGCGAACCGGACTGCGCGGGCGCACCCCACTGGCCCGTCGGCTGACCCGGCTGCTGACCGGGCTGTTGCCCGCTCGCCGCCGCGGGCGGCGGCGCGCCCTGCCCGTTCGCGCCCTGCCCGTTCGCGCCCTGCCCGTTCGCGCCCTGCCCGTTCGCGCCCTGCCCGTTCGCGCCTTGGCCGTTCGTGGCGGGCGGCTGCTCCTCGGAGAGCGGCCGCCGGGCCCGGCGGCGTCCGGTGGGCTGCTGCTCCTCGGCGGTGCCGGCGGAGGGCAGTGCGGGCATGGGGGACTCGCCCGGCCCGGCGGCCACGCCGGGACCGCCCCGCCCCTGGGGCGGGTTCTGGGCCTGGCCCTGGCTCTGACCGGGGTCGGATGGCCGGCCTCCGGGCCGTGCGACACCGTTGCGGGGTACGGCGCCGTTGGGGGGCACGGGTTCGCCCCGTACGGCCAGACCCCCGCCACCGCCCTGCTGCGGCGGGGGGGCGGCGCTCCGCGGGTCGCGGCCGTGCTGCGCGGGCACGAGCCCGGCCGGGCCGAGCTCCGGCGGGAGAGCGCCGGGCTGCGGCGGCCGGTCGGCCGCGGCGGGCGGCAGCGCGAACGGGGACCGGGCCACGCCCGGCTCCCCCGCCTGCTGCGGCTGGGGCTGCGATTGGGGCCGCGGCTGTGGTTGCGACGGCCCCTCGGGCGGCGTCTGATCGGGCATCGGCCGGTTCGGCGCCTCTGTCAGCGCACGCCGCGCCCGGCGCCGTCCGGTGGGCTGTGCGTCCTGCTGCGGCTGACCGCCGTTGGTGTCCGACGGGGGCCGCTCCCCGGTGTTCTGCTGCTCGGGTGTCCGGGCGGCGGGCAGCGCGGGCATGGCCGGTGCGCCCGGCTGCGGTCCCGGCCGGGCGGCATCGGCCGCCGCCGGGGGCAGAGCGAGGGCGGACCGACCGCCTCCGCCCTGTGCGTTGGCACCGGCCCCCTGGGGGCCGCCCTGCTCCTGCGCCGGCGCGCCGCGCCGGGCGCGCCGCCCGCCCGGAGGCCGCTGCTGGCCGGCCATGCCCTGGGGCGGTACCACGCCCATGGCAGGCGGGCCGGCCGGCTGCGGACCGGCCGCTTCCGGTGCGTCGCCGGGGCGGGCGTGGTGATGGGAACGGGTCGTGCCGCCCTCGGTGTCGGGGTCCGTGGCCGCCGACGGATCCTCGTCGGGGTGGGGGCGGGCCCGGCGTCGGCCGGTCGGCCGGGGCTCGTTCGGCGCGCCCTGGACCTGCTGCTGTACGGGCGTGGCCTCGGCGGCGGGCGCGGGCCCGGCGGCGGCCACGCCGCCCTGCGTGCCGCCGTGGATGCCCTTCGGTCCGGCGGCGCCGCCGCCCGTACCGTCCGCGCCGCCGCTCGTACCGCCCCCCGAGGTTTCGGACCCCGCCCCGTGCCGTGCCCGGCGGCCGGTCGGCGTCTGGCCGGTCCCGTTGCCCGCCGCGGTGACCTGGCCCGTGCCGGTGCCTTGAGCCGTGCCCTGGCCCTGCGTACCGTCGCCGTGCTCCGACGGCGTCGGGGCACCGCCCTTCGCACGCTCCTGGTCCGCGGCGGCTGCCGAGATCGGCACCTCCAGCACATAGGCGTGTCCGCCCATGCCCGGCATCTCATGCGTCTGCAGTACGCCCCCGTGCCGGCGCACGATCCCGCGCACGATCGGTTCGTGCACCGGGTCGCCGCCCGCGTACGGCCCGCGCACCTCGATCCGTACGACACTGCCGCGCTGGGCCGCCGCGACGACGATGGTCGAGTCGCCCGACGCACTGCCCGCGTTCGAGGCGGCCTTGCCGGTGGAGTCGACGCCGGCCACGTCCGCGATCAGGTGGGCAAGCGCCTGGGCCAGCCGCTCCGCGTCCACTTCGGCGTCGATCGGCGGCGCGTGCACGGCGAACTGCGCGCGCCCGGGGCCGATCAGCTCGACCGCGCCCTCGACGCCCGCCGCGACGACCCCGTCCATCGAGACCTTGCGCCGGGCCAGTTTCTCGCCGTCCGAGTCGAGCCGCTGATAGCTCAGGACGTTGTCGACGAGCATGGTCATCCGGGTGTAGCCGGCGGCGAGATGGTGCAGGATCTGGTTGGCCTCGGGCCACAGCTGCCCGGCCGGGTCGTCGGCGAGCACGCCGAGCTCGCGGCGCAGCTCCAGCAACGGCCCGCGCAGCGACTGATCGAGCACGGCCAGCAGCTGGGTGTTCCGGGCGGTCACGGATTCCAGCTGATCGGTGTATCGCTCGCGCTCCTGGGCCAGCTGGGTCCGCAGCTCCTCCAGCGCCTCCGTGTGCTGGGCGATGAGCTCCTCCAGCTCCTTGGCGTGCTGGGTGGTGAGGCTCTCCACCTCCTTGGCGTGCTGGGTGGTGAGGCTCTCGACCTCCTCGGTGTGCTTGGCCACCAGGGCCTGCTCGGGGCGCCGGTCGGTGAAGGTCATGACGGCCCCGACGAGTTGGTCGCCGTCCCGTACGGGCGCGGTCGTCAGATCGACCGGGACCTGGCTCTTGTCCTTCGCCCACAGCACCTGGCCGCGCACCCGGTGCTTGCGGCCGGAGCGCAGGGTGTCGGCGAGCGGGGACTCCTCGTACGGGAAGGGGGAACCGTCCGGGCGCGAGTGGTGTACTAGAGAGTGAAGCTCCTGACCGCCCAGGTCACTGGCCCGGTAGCCGAGAATCTGCGCCGCGGACGGGTTGACGAGGACCACCTTGCCCTCGGTGTCCACGCCGACCACGCCCTCCGCCGCCGCGCGCAGGATCATCTCGGTCTGGCGCTGCTGGCGGGCGAGTTCGGCCTCGGTGTCGAGCGCCCCGGTCAGGTCTCGCAGGATGAGCATCAGCAGCTCATCGCCGGTGTAGCTGTACTGATCGGCGTAGGGGGCCCGCCCGTCCTCCAGATTCGCGCTGGTCACCTCGACGGGGAACTGCGTCCCGTCGGTGCGCCGGGCCATCATCCGGGTCGGCTTGGTGCCGCCGGTCTGTGCCGATTCGCCGGGGCGCCGCATCGACCCGGGAATGCGATTGGGATCGAAGGAGGGGAGGAGATCGAGCAGACCACGACCGACGAGGGCCGTCCCCGGCGTCTCGAAGGACTCCAGCGCGATGTGGTTGGCGTTGACGACCGTGCCATTGCAGTTGACGAGCAACAACGCGTCCGGAAGAGCGTCGAGTATCGCTGCGAGGCGAGCAGCGCCTCGGGATGGCCTGCTGCTCACGACGACGCTTCCTCCCTGGCTACCGCACCTTGCCGACACTCGCGGTCATTCTGCCGCCCCGTCTGCGGAGTGTCTCAAGGGGAGTCTACGGGCACCGGGGGCGGGCGCGGCCAGTAGATGGGAGGGAGGCCGCGGCACGACATACGCGTCTCCGCGCACGTCCGGACAAACCTCCCCGGGCTCCCCTCTTCCCTGACTTGGACCAATCCCCAGGTCAGCTCCCAGTGGTACGCAAAACGATGGAGAAGCGATTCCACCGGGCGATTTCACACCCGTTGGTGCGGCTGAAACGGGTGTTGACGGGCCGCCCCGCCCAGTGGCCGCTCACCTCCGCCGTGGCCGGCCCGCCGTACTGCCCTGTGCACATCGCGCCGGGCGGCACGGGCGCGAACGGATCCCGCCCCCACTCGGTCACCGAATCCAGCTGTCTGCACGCGGCCCGCGCCCGGGGGTGCGTACCGCCGGCCGGGTGGCATGCCAGGACGTATGTCGCGGCGTCACCCGGCTCCCCCGTCTCGTTCACGGTGACGAGAAGCCGGTCGGCGCTCTCCCCGTCGACCGGCAGGGGCAGCGGCAGCGGCGTGCCCCAGGCGGGGGTCAGCGCGGTGACGGAGGCGGCGGCCGTCAGGGCGGCCGTGACGGCGAAACGGTGCAGCAGGGGCATTGGAGGGTACTCCTGTCTTGATCATTCCGGGGCGCACTGCCCCTGCCCCGTCTAACGCGCCGCCGATGCCCGCGTTGCGCCGCCATAAGGGCTTTGCGATCGCGCCCGCCCGCCGAGTACCGTAGGCCGCGATTGGTGACATCCCGCAGGGCTGTGCCATCATCTGCACACACCACATCGCGCTCGCGTGAGCGTCGTCGGTGTGCTGGAGGCTTCGCCTAGTCTGGTCTATGGCGCCGCACTGCTAATGCGGTTTGGGGTAACCCCCCATCCCGGGTTCAAATCCCGGAGCCTCCGCTTCTCCAGAGCCCCGGCCGGGATCGGTCGGGGCTTCTGCGTGTTCCGGGCCCTCACCCTGCGGCCGGGTAGCCGATGGATCACCCTCTGTTGCGGCCGATCAGGTGATCATGCACCGCGCCCCGGAGCGGCGGCCTCCGTCCCGGCGGCCCCACCCTCTGTGTCGACCTCTCCGAGCGCATCTCGCCGCCGGGGTCGGCCGACCCCTCAAACAGGAGTTTTCCCAGCTCAGCGGGGGTGCGGGCAACGGATTTCGCCTAACGGCGCAGGTCATGTAATGTTGTCCCCGCAACGCCGACCGGCAAGAAAAACCGCCGGGAAGCCAAGCGCTCGTAGCTTAACGGATAGAGCACTTGACTACGGATCAAGAGGTTGCAGGTTCGAATCCTGCCGAGCGCGCACCAGGCCAGAGGCCCCTTCCGATAACCGGAAGGGGCCTCTCGCGTTACCGGGTGACGGCGGTGGGTGACGGCAACCGCTGCCCCGCCGTGCGTGACGGCGACCAGCCCCTGCCTTCTCCCGTCAGGAACGGGTCTCTTGGCTCGTGGGCCAGAGAAGTGCCTGGGCGACGATCACGTGCTCACCGTTGAAGGTGACGGCAGGGCCTTCGTGCAGCCGGTAGCCAAGGGCGATCGCCTCGCTCACCCGCCGGCAGAACGTCTCGTCGTCGGGGCCGGTCAGGACGCGGTAGGCGGGCCATCCGTTCGGTGGTGTGCTCATGGGGACAAGCGTCTCAGACTCGTTCTCCGGCCCCTGGTGGCAGGTTCCGCCCCCGCGGCGGGCATTAGGGGGGCGTTAGTGGTGCGCCAGTGAGGTGTTACTGGAGTGACAGTGGAGGGGAGCAGGGTCGGTGGTGCGAGAGAGACCCGCACGTACCAACCGAGGGAAGCCTCATGTCGCACCACACGCTCAGGGCCCGCCGCCGTAAGACCCTTGTCGCCACGCTCATCGCCGCCGCCGCGATCGGGATCACAGCCTGTCAGGACAACGAGTCCGATGCCTCGGAGACGCCGTCCTCCTCCGCCTCCTCGCAGGCCGCTTCGTCGGATGGTGGCGCGTCGGATGGCGGCGCGGGGGGTTCCGCGGGTGGTGGGGTGCGCCGTTGTACGTCCGCCGCGATGAGTGTGCGGGTGGGTGCTGCCGACATCGGCGCGGGCAACATCCGCTATCCGCTGGTGTTCACCAACAAGGGCGACCGGGCCTGCACGTTGAGCGGGTTCCCCGGGGTCTCGCTGTTGGCCAAGGACGGGCAGGCCATTGGCAGGCCCGCCACGCGCGAGGGTGGTGCGGGCGCGCCCGTCACGCTGGCTGCCGGGGCCGGCGCGCACGCCGTGCTGCATACGGTCAACGACGGGGTGTCGGACAAGCCGTGCTGGGACAACGCCGCGCTGGTGCGGGCCTGTCCGCCCGGCTCGAAGGAGGCCATGACCGCGCGGGTCTCCCGGCTGGGCGTCTGTGGGGACGAGTTCAGCGTGACCGCCGTGAGCCCTGGGGCTGGCGAGTGAGAGTAGGCGTCCCGGGGTGGCCGGATCCGGCGTGGCGCCGGCCACCCCTCGCCGCGGTCGTCAGCCCTGCGTGGCCTTCCAGTAGACCGGGTCCTTGTCGAAGTCGCCCGTGTACAGCACGACGGACGGCGTCTCGCTCTTCGGCAGCAGGAAGATCTTGCACAGCGTGGTCTTGGCGCCCGCCGCGAAGTCGTCCGGGTCCTTGCCCGGGCAGGACGCCACCGCGTCGTCCGGGGTGATGAGGACCTTCCCCTGGTTGCCCTGGCCGTCGCGGACGGAGGTGGGGGTGTTGAGGAAGGGGTAGTGGAGGGACTTGTCGCCGATGTTCTTGAAGGTCATCGTGACGTAGTACGGCTGCAGCGTCTTCGCCTTGGCGTCCAGGGTGAGGTTGGCCAGGTCGGCCTGTGTGCCCTTCCGCACGCTCTTCGCCGCGATCTCCAGCGTGGCCGTCTTGTTCGCGCGCCGGTAGGTGAGGGCGGTCGGCTGGCCGAGGGGGAGCGTCTTGCCGGCGTCGCCGCCGACGGCCTTGTCCCCGTCCTTGCCGCCCTCCTCGCCCTTGCCGCCCTGGTCCGTGCCCTTGCTCGCGGAGGCCGAGGGCTGCTGGTCCTTGGCGGGCGACTGGCTGCTGCCGCCGTCCTGGGCGAGGTCCTCGTTGCAGGCGGTGGCGGAGAGGGCGAGGCCGGCCGCGCAGAGGAGGGCGGCGGCGGTGCGCCTCCGGCGCGAGGTGAGCCGAGCTGTGCCTGTGGTGCGGTTGTGCATGGATCGGTCCCCGTTGTGTGGTGTCGTGTGCTGGTGAGTAGTGCTGCCGTTCATCATGGCCGTGACAAGCAGGCCGAACGGCGATGAAGATCCACTCGCGGCGGGTCCGGGACCGTGCCGTTGCAAAGTAACGGAGCCAACAGGCGATGGATTTCCCAGAGCGAGCCGAATGACGTAGGGTTACCACTACCGACGCGGGGTGGAGCAGCTCGGTAGCTCGCTGGGCTCATAACCCAGAGGTCGCAGGTTCAAATCCTGTCCCCGCTACTCCGAGGTCGAGGGCCCGGCACTTCACCAGTGCCGGGCCCTCGATCGTTGCCGCCCGTCGCGTCAGGCCAGGCCCCGGTCAGGGTGCCGCCTTCCAGCGCACCGGGCGCCGTGTGTCGTCGCCTGTGCTGTACGTCACCACGGACGGCCGCTCGCCCTTCGGCACCAGGAACACCTTGCACAGGGTGGCGCTCGTGCCCGAGGCGAAGTCGTCCGGGTCCACGCCGCGGCACGGCTTCACCCCGTCGTCCGCGGTGATTCGGGCCCTCGATCGTTCCCGCCCGTCGCGTCAGGCCAGGCCGCGGTCAGAGCCGCGGTCAGGGTGCCGCCTTCCAGCGCACCGGGCGCCGTGTGTCGTCGCCTGTGCTGTACGTCACCACGGACGGCCGCTCGCCTTTCGGCACCAGGAATACCTTGCACAGGGTGGCGCTCGCGCCCGGGGCGAAGTCGTCCGGGTCCACGCCGCGGCACGGCTTCACCCCGTCGTCCGCGGTGATGAGGGGCTGGGCGTCCGTTCCGCTGGTGTCCTCGAGTCCGGTGGGGGTGTTGAGGAAGGGGTAGTGGAGAGGGCTGCCACCGGTGTTCTCGAAGGTCATGGTCACGTAGTACGGATGCGTCGTCCGTGCGTCGGAGCGCGAGCCCGCCCGCTTCAGCTCGGCGCGGGTGCCTTTCCGTATGCTCACCGCCGTCACCCGCAGGGTGCCTCGCAGATGGTCCGAGCCGCGTTTGTAGGTGATCGACGTGGGCTCGCCGAGCGCGAGCGTCCTTCCGCCGTCGTTGTCGGCGCCGGTGCCTGCCCGGTCGGGCTGGCGCCCGGCCTGGACCGTGGGCCGGTGCCGGGCGGGCGCGGTGTCGTCGGTCCCGCAGCCGGCGGTGGCGAGGGCGATGCCGAGTGCGCAGATGAGAGCGGTCCCGGCTCGGGCGCGGATCGGTCCGCGGTGCATGGGCGTCCCCTGGTGGTCATCGATGCCGACGGCGGTGGTCAGGCCGCGAGGTGTGCAGTGATCTTGATACCGCAGATCATCATGGGCCCGGCAAAATCCATGGTCGCGGGTGTGATCAACCCGCGGCGACGCTGAGACGAGGCTGTGGCAATGGGAGGTCGGGGCCTTACGGTGACCCCTATGAGTGATCCCGCCGCGATATCGGTACAGCGGTTCTGGCAGGGGCTCGGGCTGCCCGGACTGATCGATGTGCACACCCACTTCATGCCTCAGCGTGTCCTGGACAAGGTTTGGGCGTACTTCGACGCGGTCGAGCCGCTCGTCGGCGTCCCCTGGCACATCACCTACCGCGAGGAGGAGGACGAACGGCTCGCGGTGCTACGGGGGTTCGGGGTGCGGGCCTTCACCTCGATGATCTATCCGCACAAGCCGGACATGGCGGCGTGGCTGAACGACTGGGCGGCCGGCTTCGCGGCCCGTACGCCCGACTGTCTGCACACCGCGACCTTCTTCCCGGAGCCGGGCGCGGAGCGGTATGTGCGCACGGCGCTGGAGGGCGGGGCGCGGGTGTTCAAGGCCCATGTGCAGGTGGGGGCGTACGACCCGGGCGACGCGCTACTCGACCCGGTGTGGGGGCTGCTCGCCGAGAGCGGCACGCCGGTGGTCATCCACTGCGGTTCGGGACCGGCGCCGGGCAAGCACACCGGGCCGGAGCCGGTGGCGCGGGTGCTGGCCCGTCATTCCCGGCTGCGGCTGATCATCGCGCATATGGGGATGCCGGAGTACACGGACTTCCTGGACCTGGCGGAGCGCTACCCGGGCGTGCACCTGGACACGACGATGACCTTCACGGACTTCACCGAGCGGCACTGGCCGTTTCCCCGGTCGGAGTGGGGGCGGCTGACGGCTCTGGGGGACCGTGTGCTGTTCGGGAGCGACTTTCCCAACATCCCGTACGGGTACGGGCACGCGCTGGAGGCGCTGACGCGGGTGGGCCAGGACGAGGAGTGGCTGCGCGGGGTCTGTTACGGGAACGCGGCGCGCCTGTTCGGCCTGTGAGGGCAGGGACCGCCGGGCGCGTGGCCCGGGGCCGTAGGGGTCCATAGGGCGGGGGTCCATAGGGCGGAAGTCGGCTCTCGTAGCGCGGAAGAGGGTCCGTAGGGCGGAAGTCAGCTCCCGTGCAGCGGAAGGGCCTGGGCCAGGGCGCGCCACTCGGCCCGGGGGAGGGCCCTCAGCGGGTCCGCCGTCACCACCTGGACCGCCACGTGATCGGCGCCCGCGGCCAGGAAGGCGTCGACGCCGCGCCGGATCGCCTCCTCGTCGCCCAGGGCGAAGACGGACGAGATGAGACGGTCGCTGCCGCCGTTCGCGAAGTCCTTCTCCTCGAAGCCCAGCCGCAGGAGGTTGTTGGTGTAGTTGGGCAGGGCCAGATAGAAGGACAGGTAGTCGCGGGCCGTGGCGCTGGCGCGGTCGAGGTCCGTGTCGAGGACGACCTTGAGCTCGGGGGCGAGGACGGCCTCAGCGCCGAGGATCTCCCGCGCGGAGGCGGTGAACTCGGGCGTGACGAGGTACGGATGCGCTCCGGCCGCGCGGTCGCCGGCCAGCCGCAGCATCTTGGGGCCGAGGGCGGCCAGCACCCGGCGGGACGCGGGGACCGGGACCGGGGCGGAGTCCAGCGCGGTGAGGTACTCCCGCATCGCCGTGTAGGGCCGTGCGTACCGGTCGACGATCTTGCTGTGGCTCACCCCGAGGCCCAGGACGAAACGGCCGTCGTGGACCGCGTCGATGGCGGCGAACCGCTCGGCCACATAAGCCGCCTCGTGGTCCCAGATGCTGAGGATGCCGGTGGCGACGCCGATCCGGGAGGTCGCGTCCAGCAGAAGGCCGGCCTCGTCCGGGGCGGGGCTGCCGCCGAGCCAGATGGCGCCGTAGCCCAACTCGTCCAGTTCGGCCGCCGCCTCCCTGACCTCCGCCTGTCGTGCGGGATCGGTGGAGCGGAGCGCCGCGGTCCAGATGCCGATCGTGCCCAGTGCGGGATGAGAACCCATGGAGAGGGAACCGGCGGATCCTTTGTGATTATTCCCTCGCCGGGTCCTGTCTTCCCGTCGTCCCACCTTCCCTCACGGGATTCTCAGGCAGTTCACAGGGAGCGGAAAGGAAGCTCTCAGACCTCGGCCGGAAGGTAAGGGCATGAAGGCGACCTCGCCCCCTGGGCGTACCGAGCTGCTGCGGCCCGACGGGAGCCCCGTGCGGGTGCTGGTGGTGGACGATGAGGCGGCGCTCGCCGACCTCCTGTCGATGGCACTGCGCTACGAGGGCTGGGAGGTGCGCACCGCGGGCGACGGCGCCGAGGCGATACGGACGACCCGCGAGCTGCGGCCGGACGTCGTCGTCCTGGACATCATGCTCCCCGATATGGACGGGCTCACGGTGCTCGGGCGGCTGCGCCGCGAGCTGCCGGACATCCCGGTGCTGTTCCTGACCGCGCGGGACGCGGTCGAGGACCGGATCGCCGGGCTGACGGCGGGCGGTGACGACTACGTCACCAAGCCCTTCAGCCTGGAGGAGGTCGTCGCCCGGCTGCGCGGACTGCTGCGCAGGTCGGGGGCGGCGGCCGCACGCAGTGACTCGGTGCTGGCCGTCGGGGATCTGGTGCTGGACGAGGACAGCCATGAGGTGTCGCGCGGGGGCCGGGAAATCCACCTCACCGCGACCGAGTTCGAGCTGCTGCGCTATCTGATGCGCAATCCGCGCCGGGTGCTCAGCAAGGCGCAGATCCTCGACCGGGTCTGGAACTACGACTTCGGCGGCCAGGCCAACGTCGTGGAACTCTATATCTCGTATCTGCGGCGAAAGATCGACGCGGGGCGCAGCCCGATGATCCATACCCGGCGCGGCGCCGGGTATCTGATCAAGCCCGGGGAGTAGCCGCCGTGGCACACCCGACCCCCTCGAACCCCTCGTCCCAGGGCCGCGCACACGCCCGGCGCGCGCGGCGTGCCACGCGCCGCCCCTGGTCGCTGCGCACTCGTCTGGTCGTCTCGTCGGTGGTGCTGATCGCGGTGGTCTGCGCGGTGATCGGCGCGGTCACGACCATCGCCCTGCAGTCCTATCTCCAGGGCCAGGTGGACATCGATCTGCGCTCGTCCATCGGCCGCTTCCTGACCAAGCCGGGCGGGAGCAGGACGGACGAGCAGCCCCGACGGGACGTTCTCTTCGTCGCGTCGCCCGGCCAGCCCATCGGCACGGTCGGGGCGCGGTTCGGGCAGGACGGCGCCATCACCGAGTCGGGCAAGAGCAACGACTCGCCCATGACATCCGACCTGGACCCGGAAGAGCGGGTGGACCCCCTGACCAGCGGGCAGCTGAAGGCGCTCGCGGCCGTCTCGCGGGACGGCCGGGTGCATACAGTCGAACTGCCCGGCCTCGGCAGCTACCGCGTCGTCACCCAATGGGACCGGGTACAGCGCGGGATGATCCTCGCCGCCCCGCTCGGCGAGACACAGCAGACCGTGGGCGCTCTGATCCTGGTCGAGGCCTGTGTGGCCGTCGCCGGGCTGGTCGCCGCCGGGATCGCCGGTGTCGCGATGGTCGGCATCTCGCTGCGCCCGCTGCGCCGGGTGGCCGCGACCGCGACCCGGGTCTCCGAACTCCCCCTGCACAGCGGCGAGGTGGCGCTGCGCGAGCGGGTTCCGCCGTCCGAGGCCGATCCGCGCACCGAGGTCGGCCAGGTGGGGGCGGCACTCAACCGCATGCTGGGCCACGTGGAGTCGGCGCTCGCGGCGCGTCAGGAGAGCGAGACGCGGGTGCGGCAGTTCGTCGCCGACGCCAGCCATGAGCTGCGCACACCGCTCGCCTCGATCCGCGGCTACGCCGAGTTGACCCGGTGGGGCCGCGAGGAGATGGGGCCGGACACCCGGCATGCCCTCGGCCGGGTGGAGTCCGAGGCCGGCCGGATGACTGGTCTCGTCGAGGACTTGCTGCTGCTGGCCCGGCTCGACGCGGGCCGGCCGCTGGAGTGCGCGGAAGTCGACCTCTCACCGCTCGTCGTCGACGCGGTCAGCGACGCGCGGGCGGTCGGCTCCGACCACGAGTGGCGGCTGGAGCTGCCCGATGAACCGGCGCTGGTGTACGGCGACGACGCCCGGCTGCGCCAAGTGCTCGTCAACCTCCTCGCAAACGCCCGTACGCACACCTCGGCCGGAACGACCGTCACGGCGCGCGTGCTGTGGAGCGGGTCGCAGCAGTCGGCGTACCCGGCGCCCCACGGGTTCTCGTACGGTCCGGCGGCGTACGGCAGAGAGGGGCACGGCAGAGAGGCGTATGACACACAGGCGTACGACCCAGCGCCGGGGCCCTCCGTGCCGGGGCCCTCCGTGCCGGGGCCCTCCGTGCCGGGACCCTCCGCGCCGGGGCCCGGTCCCGGCTCCGGGTCCCCGCCGTACGTCATGGCGTACGGCGCCCGCACCGGCTCCTTCGGACCCCCGCAGCCGCCCTCGTACCTCTCGCTGGAGATCGAGGACGACGGCCCGGGCATCCCGCCCGAACTGCTGCCGCATGTCTTCGAGCGGTTCGCGCGCGGTGACGCCTCGCGTTCCCGCGCCGCGGGCAGCACCGGACTGGGCCTTGCCATCGTGCACGCGGTCGTGGCGGCGCACGACGGCGAGGTGACGGTGGACAGCGTTCCGGGGCGCACGGTCTTCGGCGTGCATCTGCCGGTGCACCGGCCGCAAGGCACTCACAGCCAGGGCACAGGCTGACCACACAGCGGTGACAGCGCCGCTGGCGAGTGTCGAGCTCATGCGAACCGACACCCCTCCCGAGGCGCCGCCCGGGACACCCCTGCACACCTTGCCGGCGCGCCGGCACGTCGCGGTCGATCGCGGCCGTCCGGTGCTCGATGTCGTGGTTCCCGTCTACAACGAGGAGGCGGACCTCGAGCGGTGCGTGCGACGGCTGCACGACCATCTGGCCCGTACTTTCCCCTACCGGTTCCGGATCACCATCGCGGACAACGCCAGTACGGACCGCACGCCCCATGTCGCGGCCTATCTCGACGACACGGTCGAGGAGGTGACGGCGGTCCGGCTGGAGGAGAAGGGTCGCGGCCGGGCGCTGCGCACCGTGTGGTCGCTGTCCGAGGCGCCCGTGCTCGCCTATATGGACGTCGATCTGTCCACCGATCTCAACGCGCTGCTGCCGCTGGTGGCGCCGCTGATCTCCGGTCACTCGGACCTGGCGATCGGGTCGCGGCTGGCGCGCAGCTCGCGCGTGGTGCGCGGACCCAAGCGGGAGTTCATCTCGCGCGCGTACAACCTGATCCTGCGCGGCTCCCTGGCCGCCCGCTTCTCGGACGCCCAGTGCGGCTTCAAGGCGATCCGTAAGGACGTCGCCGAACGGCTGCTGCCGCTGATCGAGGACGCCGGGTGGTTCTTCGACACGGAACTGCTGGTGCTGGCCGAGCGGGCGGGGCTGCGCATTCACGAGGTCCCGGTGGACTGGGTCGACGACCCGAACAGCACGGTGCACATCGTGAGGACGGCGACCGAGGACCTCAAGGGCGTCTGGCGGGTGGGGCGTGCGCTGGCGACCGGTGCGCTCCCGCTGGACCGGGTGCGCCGCCCGTTCGGGGACGATCCGCGGGACCGCGAGCTGAGCGGGGTGCCGGGCGGGCTGGCCCGGCAGCTTGTCGGGTTCTGTGTGGTCGGCGCGCTGAGCACGCTCGTCTATCTGGCGCTGTACACGGTCTTCCGGCTCGGTACGGGCCCGCAGCCGGCCAACGCGCTGGCGCTGCTGCTCTCGGCGCTCGGCAACACCGCGGCCAACCGGAGACTGACCTTCGGCGTCCGCGGACGGGACCGCGCGGTGCGCCACCAGGCCCAGGGACTGGTCGTCTTCGCCATCGGCCTCGCGCTGACCAGCGGGTCCCTGGCCGCCCTCGACGCCGCCCCCGGCGCCCCCTCGCACGGCACCGAACTGGCCGTGCTGATCGCGGCCAACCTCGCCGCGACCGTGCTGCGCTTCCTGCTCTTCCGGGCCTGGGTCTTCCCGTCGGACAGCGGGGCCACCATCGACCACGATCCGAGGAACACCCGATGACCCGTTGCGACTACGGCACCCGGGACGCCGGACCCCTGCCCCCGGTGCCGACCATGCCCCCGGCCGGCCCGGGCGCGCATCGTGCGGAGGGACCGCGGGTTCCCGGCGGCTCGCGCCTGGCACGGGCGTGGCGGGGCCGGCCGGAGGACCCGCGCTGGGCGCGGCCCGCGTTGTGGGCGCTGCTGGCCGGGACCACGGTGCTCTATCTGTGGAGTCTGGGCGCCTCGGGTTACGCCAACCAGTTCTACTCGGCCGCCGTGCAGGCGGGCAGCGAGAGCTGGAAGGCGTTCTTCTTCGGCTCCTCCGACGCCGCGAACTCCATCACCGTCGACAAGCCCCCGGCCGCGCTGTGGCCGATGGTGCTGTCGGTGCGGGTCTTCGGGCTCTCCTCGTGGGCGGTTCTCGTCCCCGAGGCGCTGATGGGCGTGGCGACGGTCGGCGTCCTGTACGCGGCCGTACGGCGCCGGTTCAGCGCGGCCGCCGGGCTGATCGCGGGCGCGGTGCTCGCGGTCACCCCGGTGGCCGCGCTGATGTTCCGCTTCAACAACCCGGACGCGCTGCTGTGCCTGCTGATGGTCTCGGCGGTCTACTGCGTACTGCGCGCCCTGGAGGACGCCCGGACGACGTGGCTG
This sequence comes from Streptomyces sp. NPDC005266, assembly GCF_040607655.1. Taxonomy (NCBI): domain Bacteria; kingdom Bacillati; phylum Actinomycetota; class Actinomycetes; order Kitasatosporales; family Streptomycetaceae; genus Streptomyces; species Streptomyces sp. NPDC005266. Next base: position 20,270 of record NZ_JBEXHC010000012.1, on the reverse strand, counting down.
GTGTGGGCGGGCGTCTGCTTCGGCCTCGGCTTTCTGACCAAGACGCTGCAGGCGTGGCTGATCCTGCCGCCGCTGGCGATCGTGTACGCGGTCTGCGCCCCGGCCAAGCTGGGCCGCCGGATGGGTCAACTGCTTCTCGCGGGGCTCGCGATGGTGGTCTCCGGCGGCTGGTGGGTCGCGATCGTCGAGCTGTGGCCGGCGTCCTCACGGCCCTACATCGGCGGCTCGCGGCACAACAGCTTCCTGGAGCTGACCTTCGGCTACAACGGTCTGGGCCGGATCAACGGCGATGAGACCGGCAGCGTCGGCGGCGGCGGTCCGCGCGGTGGCGGTGGCGGTGGCGGCGGCAGGTGGGGCGAGACCGGAATCGGCCGGCTCTTCGACTCCGACATGGGCGGTCAGATCGCCTGGCTGCTGCCCGCGGCGTTCCTCCTGCTGGCGGCGGGAATCCGGCTGACCCGGAAGGCCGAGCGGACGGATGCCCGGCGCGCGGCGTTCCTGGTGTGGGGCGGAGCGCTGTTGATGACCTTCGCGACCTTCAGCTTCATGTCCGGGATCTTCCACCAGTACTACAACATCGCCCTCGCCCCGTATATCGCGGCGATCGTGGGCATGGGCGCGGCGCTGCTGTGGGAGCGGCGGTCGAGCGTGGCGGCCTCGGTGGTGCTCGCCGTCACGGTGGCGGCCACGGCCCTCTGGTCGTACGTGCTCCTGGGCCGGTCGGCGGACTGGCATCCGTGGCTGCGCTGGGCGGTGCTGATCGCCGGGCTCGCGGCGGCCGTCGGGATGCCGCTCGCGGCGCGGCTGGGCCGGACGACGGCGCTGGGCGTGGCGGGGCTCGGCCTCGCGGCGGCGCTGGCCGGGCCCGTCGCGTACTCGCTCAACACGGTCGGTACCCCGCACGGCGGCTCGATCGTGACGGCCGGTCCCGTTGTCTCGGGCGGTATGGGCGGACCGGGCGGTGGCGGTCGTCCCGGCGGTGGCCGGATGGGCGGCCCGCCGGGGATGCCGGGCGGCCGGAACGGCGCGTTCCCCGGCGGCTTCCCGCGCGGCGGGCCCCAGCAGAACGGCACGGCCCAGGGCCAGGGCCAGAACGGCACCGCCCAAGACCAGGGCCACAAAGGTCGGCCCGGCATGATGCCCGGAGGCGGCCTGGCCGAAGGCGCCGGGCGCGGTACGGGCGGCGGCGGCATGGGCGGGCTGCTGGGCGGTCGGCAGGTCGGCGCAGCCGTGAAGGCGAAGCTGGAGAAGAACGCCGACAGCTACACCTGGGTCGCCGCGGCGGTCGGGTCGCAGAACGCCGCGAGCCACCAGCTCGCCACCGAGAGGCCCGTGATGGCCATCGGCGGCTTCAACGGCAGCGACCCGTCCCCGACCCTCGCTCAGTTCAAGAGGTATGTGCGGCAGGGCAGGATCCACTACTTCCTCTCCTCGGGTACCGGCATGGGCGGCGGCCCCGGCGGCGGCAGGGACGGCACCTCCTCCCGGATCGCCGCCTGGGTCGAGGCGAACTACCCGGAGGTCACCGTGGGCGGCACCACCCTTTACGACCTGACGCGGAAGGCGGAGACGTCCCCGGAGGCCTCTAAGGAATAATTCCCTGTACGTCGTAGGGCGGCGCTTGTACGGTGTATGGCGAGCCAGTCACAGTCATACACCGCACAAGCCCTGGAGACTCCATGACGGCATCGACCGCCGATACCGCTCCCGCCGCCCCGCCCGATGGCCCGGCCGGCGGCCACCCCCGGCGCTGGCTGATCCTCGCCGTCATCTGCCTGGCTCAGCTCACCGTGCTGCTCGACAACACCATCCTCAATGTCGCGGTCCCCTCCCTCTCCCGGGAGATGGACGCGAGCACCGCCGACATCCAATGGATGATCAACGCCTATTCGCTGGTCCAGTCCGGGCTTCTGCTCACCGCGGGCAGCGCGGCCGACCGCTACGGACGCAAGAAGATGCTGATCGCCGGGCTCGCCCTGTTCGGCGTGGGGTCGCTCACCGCGTCGATGGCGCAGGGGCCCGGTCAGCTGATCGCCGCCCGCGCGGGCATGGGGATCGGCGGGGCGCTGCTGATGACCACGACGCTCGCCGTGGTGGTGCAGGTCTTCGACCAGGAGGAGCGGACGAAGGCCATCGGCGTGTGGGGCGCGGTCAGCTCCCTCGGCTTCGCGGCCGGTCCGCTGATCGGCGGATCGCTGCTGGAGCACTTCTGGTGGGGCTCGATCTTCCTGATCAATCTCCCCGTGGCACTGCTCGGCCTCGCCGCCGTCGTCCGGCTGGTGCCGGAGTCCAAGAATCCGACGGGCGACCGGCCCGATCTGCTCGGTGCGCTGCTCTCCACCGTCGGCATGACCGGAATCGTCTTCGCGATCATCTCCGGGCCGGAGCACGGCTGGACCTCGCAACGCGTCCTGCTGTCGGCCTTCGTCGGCGTCGTCGTGCTGACCGGCTTCGCGCTGTGGGAGCGCCATATCCCGTATCCGATGCTGGATATGCACTTCTTCCGCAACCGCCGGTTCGTGGGCGCGGTCGCGGGTGGCATCCTCGTCGCCTTCGGCATGGGCGGTTCGCTCTTCCTGCTCACCCAGCATCTGCAATTCGTGCTCGGCTACGGCGCGTTGGGCGCGGGGCTGCGCACCGCACCGCTCGCCCTGGTGATCGTCGTGCTCAATCTCTCCGGTGTCGGCGCGCGGCTGCTTCCCAAGCTCGGCCCTCCGCTGACGATCGTCACCGGGATGGGGCTGCTCGCGGCCGGTCTCGCGGCCATCGCGACGCTCGGCGCGGATGGCTATGGCGGAATGCTGATCGGGCTGGTGGTGATGGGGATAGGCATCGCGCTCGCCATGCCCGCGATGGCGGCGGCCATCATGTCGGCCATCCCCGCGGAGAAGGCAGGCGTGGGCGCGGGGGTCAACGGCACCCTCACCGAATTCGGCAACGGCCTGGGCGTCGCCGTCCTGGGCGCCGTGCTGAACTCGCGCTTCGCCTCGCTGCTGCCCGCGGTGGCCGCCGGAGCCGGCTCGCTTCCGGCCGCCGTCGCCTCGGCCCGCACGCCCGAGGACCGGGCGGCCGTGGCGGACGCCTTCGCTTCCGGCGTCGAAACCGGTCAGCTGGTCGGCGCGGTGGCCGTACTGGCGGGCGGGGTGCTGGCCGCGCTGCTGCTCAGCCGGGCAGAACGATCTTCACAGGCATCACCGGCGGCATAGCATCGGATATGTACGACCCGCTGCGTACGGTGCTCCCGGTACGTGGCTCAGCGCATCGGAGAAGGAGAGCCCGCCATGGCGACCGACAGCCGTGTCATCCGTCCGCGGTCCAGTGTCTGGCTCTCCGAGCGCAAGGCCCCCAAGCGCAAGGGTGATCAGCAGCCGGTCGGGCTCGACCAAGTGAAGATCGTCGCGGCGACGGTCCGGCTGCTGGACGCCGAGGGCCTCTCGGGGTTCTCGATGCGGCGGCTCGCGGCGGAGCTCGGAGTCACCGCCATGTCCGTCTACTGGTACGTCGAGACCAAGGACCATCTGCTCGAACTCGCCCTTGACGCCGCCATGGGAGAGATCAAGCTGCCCAGGGAGGCCGTCGGGCAGGTGGAGGGCCTTGAGCCCCCGGAGGAGGAAGAGCCGCGGGACTGGCGCGGGCAGCTGCGCCAACTGGCCTCCGAATACCGGCAGGTGCTGGTCCGCCACCCCTGGCTGCCCGCACTGCTGGGCGAGTACCTCAACATCGGGCCCAACGGGATGGCGTTCGCCAACGCCGCCCAGGGGGTGATGCGCAACAGCGGTCTGCCGATGGACAGGTTGCCCAGCGCGCTCTCCCTCGTCTATCAGTTCGTCTATGGCTTCAGCACCATCGAAGGCCGCTTCGCCGCCCGCTGCCGGGCGGCCGGGGTCACCCAGGACGAACTGCTGAACGAAGTGATGAGCATGGTCGACGACCGGCCGGAGTTCGAGGAATCACGGCAGATCATGGAGGCCCGCGGCGGCGACACGGTCGAGGAGATGCGCGACCGGGACTTCGCCTTCGCGCTGGACTGCGCGATCGCCGGTATCGAGGCCCTGCGGGACGCTGCCCGGGAGGGCTGAGCCGGGCCGACCACGCCCCCGGGTCACGGGGCGGCGACGACACAGGGCGGCGAACCGTCAGCCAGCGGGAAGCTCCTCGCCCCGCACGGCCTGGCCCCCTTGAACTGCTTGAATGGCCAACTCGACACGCAGCGTCGTGCCGATCGCCGCGATACCCGCCGCGACCACCTGGTTGTAGTTCATCGCGAAATCCTCGCGGCGCAGCTCCACGGTGGCCCGGAAGGCCGCGCGCACCCCGCCCCAGGGGTCGGGGCCGGTGCCCAGATACGTCAGATCCAGATCCACCTCCCGGACGACGCCGTGCAGCGACAGCTCCCCGTGCACCGTCCACCGGTCCGCGCCGGCCGCGCTCAGATGCGAGCTCTGGTAGGTCAGCACCGGGTACTGCTCGACGTCGAGGAAGTCGGGCGACTTCAGATGGCCGTCCCGCATCCCGTTCCCGGTGTCGATGCTGGCCGCCTGGATCACCGCCTCGACCCTGGACTTCTCGAGGGTCTCGGCTATCTCGATCCGCCCGCCGAACTCCGTGAACCGGCCGTACACGCTGGAGATCCCCAGATGCTGCGCGACCGCGCCCACCGTCGAATGCACCGGGTCGAGCGTCCACACCCCCGGCGGGGGCAGCTCCACGCCGCCCTGCCGCGCCAGCACCACCGTGCCCAGCTCGGCGCGCCCGGAGGCCGTGACGATCGCCGTCGACGCGACGGGCGCATAGCCGACCGCGGTGGCGATGACCGTGTACGGACCGGCCGGCAGCGGCTCGTCGGTCCGCACGGAACCGTCCTCGGTGGCCTGCGCGCGCAGCACCTGGGCGCCCGTCATATCCGTGACGGTCAGCACCGCGTGCTGGACCGCCCAGCCGTCACGGGTGCGGATCCGGGCCCGCAGCCCCGCGCCCCCGCCTGCTCCTGCTCCTGTGGTCGTCATTCCGCCTCTCGCTCCCGCTCCCGTGTTCTTGGTCTTCCCCCGCCGGACCCGGCGGCGGCGTGCGGCCGTCCCCTGCCGTGAATACACCGCCGCCGGGCCCGGGGTTCCGGTCCGGCGGGATTCCGCCGTCCCGGTCCGGGCCGGGGCGCGTCTCCGCTCGTCGCGCCCCTGCCCGGGGTCGTCACTCGCCCGGGTGGGCGAGCTCGATGTCGTGGCCGTCGACTCCGGTTCCGGAGACCGTCAGCGCGCCCGCGACCGGCGGGTAGCCGCTCGCGATGACCGTGTAGTCGCCCGCGTCCAGGTCGGTGAAGGCATACGCCCCGTCGTCCCCGGTGGTGGCGGTGGCGACCACGTTCCCGGCCGCGTCCACGAGCGTGACCCGCGCGTCCGGCAGCGGCCGCCGGCCGGCGCCGGCCCGTACGGTGCCCTGCACCCGGGCGCCCGCCTGCAGCGCTATCTCCAGCCGGGTCAGGCCCTGGGCGCCGACCTCGACGGGCAGCGCGGCGGGCCGGAAGCCGGGGGCGTTCACCGCGACCGTGAAGGTCCCGGCGACCAGTTCCTCGAAGCCGAAGTCGCCGTTCTCCCCGGTCTTCCCGGTGGCCAGCACCTCGCCGCGGACATCGGTGACCACGACCATCGCGGCGTCGACCGGCTCCCCGTCGGCGGCGGCGCGCACGGTGCCGGCCAGACCGCTGGTGGCCGAGAGGACGATGTCGAAGCCGAGCGGCTCGTCACCGACCACGACGGTGGATGCCTGCGGCTGGTGGCCGTCGGCGGCCGCGATCAGGACGTACGAGCCGGAGCCCGGCGCGTCCAGGGCGTAGGAGCCGTCGGAGTGCGCCACCGAGCGGCCGAGCTGGCGTCCGGCCAGCGAGATCAGCGTTACCGCGGCGCGGGGGACGGCGCCGCCGTCTCCGTTCCGCACGAAGCCGTGCACACCCTGCCGGTGCGGCTCGTCCGGGCCGTCGCCCCCGGCGGAGGCGAGCGCCGCCAGCCGCTGCGGGGCGGTGGCCGTAAGGGCGCCGTCCGCGTCCTTTGCGTTCGGCTTGTGCACATCGGGGGCCGGAGCGCCCACGAGGGCGGGCTCCAGGTCGGCGGCCTGGCCGGCGGCGGCCAAGGACTCCACCGGGTCCACGGTGTCCGCCGGGGCGGACGCGGCCTGCTGGGTGCCGGAGTTGGTCTTCAGCGCGACCTCCTTGATGAACAGGGTGACCACGAAGGCGAGCAGCGCGGCCGGCGCGGCGTAGAGGAAGACGTCCGCGACCCCGTGGCCGTAGGCGCTCTCCACGATCGTGCGGAACGGCGCGGGGAGCTTGTCCAGGTCGGGGATGCCGCCGCCGACGGTGCCACCGTGGCCCAGCGCGGCGCCCTTGGGGCCGAGCTCGGCCACGCCGTCCTTGACGTAGTGGGTGACCCGGTTGCCGAGCACCGCGCCGAGCGCCGAGACGCCGACCGCACCGCCCAGGGACCGGAAGAAGGTGACGACGGCGCTGGCCGCGCCGAGGTCCTGGGGGGCGACCTGGTTCTGGGTGGCGAGCACCAGGTTCTGCATCATCATGCCGATGCCGAGGCCCATGAGCGCCATATAGAGGGCCAGGTGCCAGTACGGGGTGTCGTACCGCATGGTGCTGAGCAGTCCCAGCCCCGCGGTGAGCAGCGCTCCGCCGCTGACCAGCCACACCTTCCAGCGGCCGGTCTTGGTGATGATCTGGCCGGAGACCGTCGAGGAGATGAACAGGCCGCCGATCATCGGGATGGTCATGACGCCGGACATCGTCGGCGACTTGTCGCGCGCCAGCTGGAAGTACTGGCTGAAGAAGACGGTCCCGGCGAACATCGCGACACCGACGAAGAGCGACGCCAGCGAGGCCAGGGTGATCGTCATGTTGCGGAACAGCCGCAGCGGGATGATCGGCTCGCTCGCCTTGGACTCGATCAGGACGAAGATCAGGGCGAGGACGATCGAGCCGCCGACCATCGCGTAGGTCTGCCACGAGATCCAGTCGTACTTGTCACCGGCGAAGGTCACCCAGACCAGCAGCAGCGAGACGGCGGCGCTGACGAAGAAGGCGCCCGCCCAGTCGACCTTGACGTCCCGCTTCACGACCGGGAGCTTCAGGGTCTTCTGCAGCACGATCAGCGCGATGATGGCGAACGGCACGCCGACGTAGAAGCACCAGCGCCAGCCCAGCCAGTCGGTGTCGGTGATCACACCGCCCAGCAGCGGGCCGCCCACGGTCGCGACGGCGAAGGTCGCGCCCAGGTAGCCGCTGTAGCGGCCACGCTCGCGCGGCGAGATCATCGCGGCCATGACGATCTGGGCAAGGGCGGACAGACCGCCGACGCCGATGCCCTGGATGACGCGGCAGGCGATCAGCATGCCGGCGTTCTGCGACAGGCCGGCGACGATCGAGCCCGACACATAGATCAGCAGGGCGACCTGGACCAGCAGCTTCTTGCTGAAGAGATCGGAGAGCTTGCCCCACAGCGGGGTGGCGGCCGTCATGGACAGCAGGGCGGCGGTGACGACCCAGGTGTACGAGGACTGGCTGCCGTGGAGGTCGGCGATGATCTCGGGCAGCGCGTTCGAGACGATCGTCGAGGACAGGATCGCGACGAACATGCCGAGCAGCAGCCCGGAGAGCGCCTCCATGATCTGCCGGTGGGTCATAGGCGCCGAGGAGTCGGCGCCGTGCCCGTGATGGCCCCGGTGTCCCCCTCCGCCCTGCTTGGCGTGGGCGGGGTGCCCCGCGGGACCCCGCACACCGCCGTCCGGTGTGGTCGTTGCCATGAAGTTCCTTATCCTTGCGAAGGTGTACGGGTGGTGCACTCCCCCTGGTGGGGCAGGGCCCGGGAACGGGTGTCCCCGAAGCCGGCCCGCAGCCGGGCGAGAAGTTCATTGAGACGGTCGACGTCCTCGTCGGACCAGTCGCTCAGACAGTGGGCGAGCGCGTTCGTATAGCGCTCGGATACGTGCCTGAGCAGCTTTTCTCCGCTGGCGTTGATGCTCAGCAGCCGGGACCGGCGGTCGAGTGGATCGCACTTGCGGTCCACCCAGCCGCGCTCGGCGACATGCGCCACATGGCGGCTGGTCACCGACATATCGATGTCGAGCAGCTCGGCGAGTTTGCTCATGCGCATCTCGCCGTAGCGCTCGAGGAGCATCAGGACGGCGGCGGCGCCCGCCGGGCAGTCGCTCGGCAGGATCCGGCCCAGACCGCGCTTGACGGTGCCGATGGCGCTGAGCTGCCGGGCCAGCTCCTCGTAGTGGCTCTGGGTGGCCACGGCACCTCCTGCGGAGACGATAAGTTGCTTAGGGCAACCATAGAAGAAGTTAGTTGCTGCAGGCAAATTAAAGGGCGGTCTGGGCGGTAAATTGCGATTAAAGGCTCGGCCTCTTATCGGTCAAGCGGGACCGGTGAGGTGTGAGGGACTGGATGGACCCGGGGGTGTCCCGGATTCCGCTTGTTCGCTAGGGTCGTGGGTCATGGCGAACAACCCCCAGAACCCCAACGGCGGTCACGACCCGGCCGGCTCCACCCAGATGTTCCGTGCCTTCGTCGACGAGGGCACGCGGCAGCCGCAGGCGGCCGCCGCGTCGAGCAGCGGTTCGCGCGTCGGCGTGATCGTCGGTGTGATCGCTGCGGTCGTCATCGTCGCCGCGGTGGCCTGGCTGGCGCTGGCCTGAGCCTGGGAGCTCGGGCTTGGTCCGAAGGCCCGGGGAGCCGGCCTTACGACTTCCAGACGGCTGAGACTTCCCGTGTCTCGATGTGCACGCCCAGCGGCACCCGCCAGTCGTCCACGCACACCGTCCAGGTCTTCTTCCTCTTCTGACCCGCGCCGATCGGCGCGGGCAGTTCTTCCTTGACTCCAGTGCCGCCCAGTCGATGCCCATCCCGTCGATGACATGCGTCCCGAAGGTGACGGTGCCTGAGGTGACGGCCACGCCACCGGTGTTGCGGAACTCCACGGTCACCTTCTCGCACCGGCGTTCGCCGGCCGCCGCGCGCTCCGGGGCGCCGACCTCCAGTACGGCCGGTCCGGTGGGCGTCGTGGGTGTGGTGGGTGAGGCGGACGGCGAAGACGGGGATCCGGAGGGTGTGGGCTCGCCGGGCTCGTCGTCGTCCGTACCGCGGCCGGGGGCGCCGGAGTCGCCCTGGCCGCCGCTCGGGACCGCAGGGCCCATGGCGCCGATGCCGTCCGCCGGCCGTCGGGTCGCGTCCGCTCCGCCCGTGCCGCCCGTGCCGCCCGTGCCGCCCGTGCCGCCCGTGCCGCCCGTGCCGCCCGTGCCGCCCGTGCCGCCCGTGCCGCCCGTGCCGCCGGTGCCGCCCGTGCCGCCGGTGCCGCCCGTGCCGCCGGTGCCGCCGGTGCCGCCGGTGCCGCCGGTGCCGTCCGCTCCGCTGGTGCCGCCCGTGCCGCCCTTCGAGGTGCGGCCGCCGGGTGGTGGGGAAGAGGGCCCGCGCGATGTCCCTCCGTCCGGCCCGTTACGGGCGGCGGCGGGTCGGCGGGCCGTGTCCCGGCCGTCGCCACGGTCGCCGTCCCGGTCCCGTGGCACCAGGGTCACCCCGTCCGTGGGGCGGGACGGCCTTCGCCGTCCGCCGGCCGTCGGGTCGCGTCCGCTCCGCTGGTGTCGCCGGTGCCGCCGGTGCCGTCCGCTCCGCTGGTGCCGCCCGTGCCGCCCTTCGAGGTGCGGCCGCCGGGTGGTGGGGAAGAGGGCCCGCGCGATGTC
>NZ_JBEXHC010000012.1:0-10442 GCF_040607655.1 Streptomyces sp. NPDC005266 | reverse complement strand
GTCCCGGCCGTCGCCACGGTCGCCGTCCCGGTCCCGTGGCACCAGGGTCACCCCGTCCGTGGGGCGGGACGGCCTTCGCCGTCCGCCGGCCGTCGGGTCCGGCCGCCCCGGCCGCGGCATAGCCGTCACCGCCCCCGCCGCAGCCGCTGAGCAGTGCCCCCAGGCACAGCGCGACCGCCGAGGAGGCGATAGCCGTGCCTCGGCGGCCGGTTGTCCGGCTCGCTGCCTGTCGCATCGGGCCAGCGCGGCTGACGCTCCGTCAGGTGCACCCAGGAGCGGTGGGGTGTATCAGTCGGCGATGAGCCCCTCGCGCAGCTGGGCGAGCGTCCGGGTCAGCAACCGGGAGACATGCATCTGGGAGATCCCGACCTCTTCGCCGATTTGGGACTGCGTCATATTGGCGAAGAAGCGGAGCATGATGATCTGGCGCTCGCGCGGCGCTAGTTTGGCCAGCAGCGGCTTGAGTGACTCGCGGTACTCCACGCCCTCCAGCGCGCTGTCCTCGTATCCGAGCCGGTCCGCGAGCGACCCCTCGCCCCCCTCGTCCTCGGGGGACGGCGAGTCCAGCGAGCTGGCGGTGTAGGCATTGCCCACCGCGAGCCCGTCGACGACGTCCTCCTCGGAGACGCCGAGCGCCGTGGCGAGCTCGGTGACGGTCGGGGAGCGGTCGAGCTGCTGGGACAGCTCGTCGCTGGCCTTCGTCAGCGCCAGCCGCAGCTCCTGCAGCCGCCGCGGCACCCGCACCGACCAGCTGGTGTCCCGGAAGAACCGCTTGATCTCGCCCACGACGGTCGGCATCGCGAACGTCGGGAACTCGACGCCCCGTTCGCAGTCGAAGCGGTCGATCGCCTTGATCAGGCCGATGGTGCCGACCTGGACGATGTCCTCCATCGGCTCGTTCCGGCTGCGGAACCGGGCCGCCGCGTAGCGGACGAGCGGGAGGTTCAGCTCGATGAGGGTGTCACGTACGTAGCCGCTCTCCACGCTCTCCTTGTCGAGCGCGGCGAGCCGTAGGAACAGGGAGCGGGAGAGGGTGCGGGTGTCGATGGCGTCGCAGTCGTCAGGCACGTGCGGTGCGTCGTTGGTGAGCACCTTCGAGCTGCCCAGTTCTACGGACATGCCACCCCCTTGAGGTCGCGGACGGATCCCAGCTGCGCGTTTCACGTCCAACGCAGCCTCCCCCTGAATACCGGAGGTTGAGCCACGGCAAACGCGGTTCCTGCAGAATGTCACATGTCGGCAACACGCTGTAGCGCCAAGTCGACATTACTGCCCCGAGACGGTGGGACGGGGTCCCTCGACAGAATCAGGACTCGATCCGGTTTGCGGATCTCAGTCTGGCGAAGCTCCGGGACAGCAGCCGGGAGACGTGCATCTGCGAGACGCCGAGCTCGGCGCTGATCTGGGACTGGGTCAGATTGCTGTAGTAACGGAGCAAAAGGATGCGCTGCTCGCGCTCGGGCAGCTGTACGAGCAGGTGGCGCACCAGATCGCGGTGCTCGACCCCGGCCAGCGCCGGGTCCTCGTAGCCGAGCCGGTCGACCAGCCCGGGCAGCCCGTCGCCCTCCTGGGCGGCCTCCAGGGAAGTGGCGTGGTACGAGCGCCCGGCCTCGATGCAGGCGAGCACCTCGTCCTCGCCGAGCTTCAGCCGCTCGGCGATCTCGGCCGTCGTGGGGGAGCGGCCGTGCAGCACGGTCAGATCCTCGGTCGCGCCGTTGACCTGCACCCACAGCTCATGCAGCCGGCGCGGGACATGCACGGTGCGAACGTTGTCGCGAAAATAGCGCTTGATCTCGCCGACGACGGTCGGCATCGCGAAGGTCGGGAACTGGACGCCGCGCTCCGGGTCGAACCGGTCGATCGCGTTGATCAGGCCGATCGTGCCGACCTGGATCACGTCCTCCATCGGCTCGTTGCGGCTGCGGAAGCGGGCCGCGGCGTAGCGGACCAGCGGCAGATTGGCCTCGATCAGCGCGGCGCGCACCCGGGCGTGCTCGGGGGTGCCGGGGGTGAGGCCGGACAGCTCGGCGAAGAGCACCTGGGTGAGCGCTCTGGCGTCAGCCCCGCGGCTTCTGCCGCTCTCGCTGCCGCCATCGTCCTGGGGCGGGGTTCTGGGCGCGGTACGGGCCGACACGGTCACGCCACCCCTTCACGATGCACTCACCCGGCAAAGCGGTCATAGCATCACAAGACATGTGCACTGTGTGCAAGCACCGCTTTACTACGTGTTGGTGGTGAAATTGCCGCATAGAGGGGTGAAAGTGACCGTGCGGCCACGCACGAGGACGGAAAAGGACTCGGAGGGGGTAGTCGGCGCTCACCCAGGTGGCGAACGGCCGCGTCGGGGGAACGGGTGTGCGGGGGCTACTTGACCAGTTCGCTCATGAACTCGCCGACGCTCTTGGCGGCGTCGGATATGCCCTCGAAGCCTATCTGGACGAGATCGGCCGCTCGCGCCGGAGTTTTGATGATCGTGTAGAGCACGAAGACGATGAGCATATAGAGCGCGATTTTCTTCGCCTGTGCCATCCCGTGCTGCCCTCTCCGGCGGTCCCCTGTGCAGTTGCGTGAGTCTATCCACACCCCTCGAGCACCAGTCGTATCAGTCCGATCATCTGACCTGCACCCCCTGGGCTGGGATTTCTCCCAGGTGGGCGTCACCGCGCGAATGGGTGGATTCTGGAGATGAGCGGAGGGAGCGGAGATGCGTATCGGTGTGCTGACCGGCGGCGGCGACTGCCCCGGGCTCAACGCGGCGATCCGCGCCATCGTCCGTAAGGGCGTCGAGGTGCACGGCTTCGACTTCGTGGGCATACGGGACGGCTGGCGCGGGGCGCTCGACGGCTCCATCCTGCCCCTGGACGTCCCGGCCGTACGCGGCATTCTCCCGCGCGGCGGCACCATCCTCGGCTCCTCCCGTACCAATCCGCTGGCCAGCGAGGACGGCGTGAGCCGGGTGCGGCGGACCCTGGCCGAGCACGAGGTGGACGCGGTCATCGCGATCGGCGGCGAGGACACGCTGGGGGTCGCCGCCGTGCTCGCGGACCAGGGCATCCAGATGGTCGGCGTGCCGAAGACCATCGACAACGACGTCGCCGGCACCGACTACACCTTCGGCTTTGACACCGCCGTCAATATCGCCACCGAGGCGATCGACCGTCTGCACACCACCGCCGAGTCCCACACCCGCACCCTGGTGGTCGAGGTGATGGGACGGCATGCCGGCTGGATCGCCCTGCACTCGGGCATCGCGGGCGGCGCGAACGTCATCCTCATCCCCGAGCAGCCCTTCGACGTCGGCCAGGTCTGCGGCTGGGTGGAGGACCGCTTCAAGATCAGGTACGCGCCGATCGTGGTGGTGGCGGAGGGGGCCGTCCCGAAGGCGGGCCAGATGGTGGTCAAGGAGTCGGCGCTCGACGAGTTCGGCCATGTGCGGCTGTCCGGCATCGGGGAGTGGCTGGCCCATGAGATCTCCGACCACACCGGCAAGGAGGCCCGTACGACGGTCCTCGGGCACATTCAGCGCGGCGGGACGCCCAGCGCCTTCGACCGCTGGCTGGCCACACGCTTCGGCCTGCGCGCGGTCGACACGGTCAAGGAGCGGGCGTTCTCCACGATGGTGGCCCTGCGCGGTCCGGACGTCGTGCGGGTCCCGCTCGCGGAGGCGGCGGGGGACATCAAGACCGTCGACCCCGACTTGTACACCGAGTTCGGCGTGTTCTTCGGCTGACCCCGACGGCAGACTCCGGCGGCTGATCACGGCGGCTGACCCCGGCGGCTGATCACGGCGGTCGGCCCGGGCCGCCGGCCACCGACCGGTTCGCGCTGTTCCGCACTACGGCGCGGGGTGCGGGACGACGGCCACCGGGCAGCGGGCGTGGTGCAGTACGGCGTGGGCGACCGGCCCCAGCTGCCGTTCGGCCGGGCGGGGGCTCGTACGGCGCCCCACCACCAGCAGCCGGGCCCGCGCGGAGGATGTCACCAGCGCCTGCGCCGGGTTGAGCAGGACGACATCGGGCACCACGGAGACCTGCGGATACCGCTCCCGCCAGCCGCGCAGCGCGTCGGAGACCGCCTGGCTCTCCTGGTCCTCCCACGTCGTCCGGTCCGCCTCCAGGATGGTCAGCATCCAGGCGTACGGGGACGCCGGGGGCAGCGCCCACGCGTGCAGGACCCGCAGCCCGGCTTCCCGCAGCTGGGCGGTGTGGAAGGCGAAGTCGGTCGTCCGGTCCACCGGGGCGTGCGCGTTGAAGCCGACCTGTACCTCGCCCGTATCGTCCGCCTCCGCCACCCCCTGCCGCTCCGCCCCGGGAACCATCACCACCGGGCAGTCCGCGGCCGATGCCACCCGCAGCGCCACGCATCCCACCGCCAGTCCGTCGAAGCCGCCCCAGCCGCGCGCCCCGACGACCAGCAGCCCGGCGCCCGCCGCGGCGGCGAGCAGCGCCTCGTCCGGTTCGACGTCGGTGTGCTCGCCGCTCACGTCGAGGTCCGGATGGCGGTGGGCGAACTCGGAGACGGTCCGCTGCAGCATCTGCTCGCCCACCTGCTGCCAGGCGTCCACCCCGGGCACGGGCGAGAGCCGCCACGGCATCGGCGGAAAGGCGTGCACCAGGCGCAGCGCGGCCCCGCGGGCCACCGCCTCCCGTGCGGCCCATTCGGCCGCCGCGAGGCTGCGCCGCGATCCGTCGACCCCCGCTACGACCGGGCCGCTCATCGGCTCCTCCTCGGCTGCTCATGGTGGTTCCGTGCTCGCTGTGCCCTCCCGCGGGCGTGGATGCCCTTGTCCGTTTAGTCTAAAGAGGAGAAGAACTTCCGCATGGTCGGAGCGGACCTGCGGAGCAGACCGCGAGGGCAGCAGCCGCCCCCGGTCCGGGACACCGGACCGGGGGCGGCTCCGCGTGCGGCGGCCGATTCGCCGGCGCCGCGGCCGCCAACTCCCCCGAAGGTGGGAGCGGATGTCAAGGGTTCGGGGGACGCGCGGGCCCAAGGGGCGGGCGCAGGATGGGGGCGAGGGTAGGGAAGGAGAGGTATATGCGCTCGATCTCATGGCACCTCACCTCGCGTCGTTCGGTTCTCGCCGTCGGATTCGTCGTCGCCGTGGCCGCCGTGGTGGTCCTTGGGATGATCTCCCCCTCCGAAAAGGCGTCCGGGAAGGCCGCGGGGAAGGGCTCGGTGGTCGAATACCACCGGGAACCGGTCGGAAAGACCTCGGTACCGGCGTTCACCGAGTCCGTCGGCCACGACCAGAAACGTCTGGTGTCGCCCTCCAACGGAGGCCGCACCTTCCTGGGGAACACCCCCGGGCTCTACGCCGGGGCCCCGAACCGGCATCCCTGTGACCGTCAGGCGCTGATCCACGCCCTGCAGTCCGACAACAAGCGAGGGGCCGCCTGGAGCCGGGTGCAGCACCTTCCGTCGCCCGACGCCATACCGGACTATGTCCACCGGCTCTCCGGCGTCGTGCTGCGCTCCGACACCTACGCGAAGACGTACGGCTACCGGGGTGGGGTGAAGCCGGTGCCGGCCGTTCTCCAGGCGGGTACGGCGGTATTCGTCAATCAGCGCGGCGCGCCAGTGGTGAAGTGCGACTCCGGCAACCCCATCAGGACGTCGGCCCCGCCGCGGAACGCCAAGACGACCTTCACCGGACCCGAGTGGAACGGCTTCTCCCGAACGACGGTCACCACCATTCAGCCGGCCCGGAAGGCCGTCAAGGGGATCGTCGTGGTGGGGGTCGCCAAGACCCAGCTCTTCAAGCGCGAGATCGGCGACGGAAACGGCGAGGAAGACGCGCGGGAGACGATCCTGGCGCGGACCGACTACCCCGCCTGTCTGGCGATGCCGGGCAAGCAGCACGCCCCGGATCTGCCCGAGGCGCCGAAGGTGAAGCGCACGCCGTCGGACCGGTTCACCCCGCTCGAGACCGAGCGCCCGTCCGGGACGCCCTCCGGCCAGCCGCAGTCGCAGCCCTCCGACCCGGGGCAGCAGCCCTCCGACCAGCCGTCGGACCCGAACCAGCAGCAGCCCCAGCCGTCGGACCAGCCGTCGGACCCGAACCAGCAGCAGCCCCAGCCGTCGGACCAGCCGTCGGACCCGAACCAGCTGCAGCCCCAGCCGTCGGACCAGCCGTCCGACCCGAACCAGCAGCAGCAACCCCAGCCGCAGCCCTCGGACCCCAACCAGCAGCAGCCGGGCCAGACCCAGCCGCCGAACCAGCCGCCGCCGAACCAGCCGCCCCCGAATCAGCCGCCGCCCAACCAGCCCCCGCCGCAGCAGACGCAGCCGGATCCGAACCAGCAGCAGCCGGACCAGAACCAGCAGCAGCCGCCCTCGGGTCCCTGACCCTGACGCGGCGGCACGCACGCCCCGGCGGCCGCCGGGGCCGCCGGGGCCGCCGGGGCGTGCGTTCGGCGCAACCCCCGGATGTCCGCCGCGCTCCCGCCCCACCCGGCGGCAGCATGGTGACCATGGTCCTGCCCGCTTTCCTGACCAGGACGATCAGGGTGTTCCTCGGTCGCGCGGACCGGCCGCTCCACTTCCAGGCGGCGGCCGTGGCCACGCTCGTCCTGGCCGTGGTCATGCTGCTCGGCTCGTACGCCGTCGTCCTCGCCGAACGCGACGCGCCCTCGGCGAACCTCACCAGCTGTCCGCGGGCCCTGTGGTGGTCGGCCGAGACCGCCACCACGGTCGGCTACGGCGACTTCTACCCGGTGACGTTGTGGGGCCGGCTGATCGCCTGTCTGGTGATGTTCGTCGGGATCACCACCTACGGCATGGTCACCGCAGCCATCGCCGCCTGGTTCGTCGGTCGCGAGGAGAACCGGCGGCACCGTCTGGCCGAGGCGCTCCACGATCGCGTGGCGGGCGGCGAGCGTCGCGTCTCCGCCGATGCCGAGGCGCTCCATGAACGGTTCGACCGTCTGGAGGACATGATCAGCGCGGTCGGCGCTTCTCGGGGCGACGGCGATGACGCGACCCGCCGCCAGGGCCGTGCCCACCCGGGGGGCCGGAGCCGGGAAACCCCATAGGCCCGGGCCGCGGCGCAGGGCGCTGTTGCCCACCCCCGTGGGGCAGCGGTGCCCGGCGCCCGCGAACCGGACTTCGGGAAGGAACGGCGCACGTGATGTGCGGACCGCGGTTGTGATCCTGCCCCGGGGCTGAAGGCGTGTCAACTATCGTTGATCAGGGGCCATGGCTTTGGAGGATCCTTCCGGAAGTAGCGCACATATGGGGCGACTTGTTTACAACTATCGTGCAGATCCAGGTCGCTGAGGGATCCCGGGCTGTGCCAGGTCGTTCTATGATCTGGCGTATGGCCGCCGACTCCCCACGCTCAGAAGCGCCGGCTCTTCAGCCCGGCGAAGGCGAGGAGCTGGCAGAGTCCCTGGATTTCGCGGCGCGTTTCCGCCGGCTGATCTCGGTGATCTATCCCAAGGACCTGGGCCGCCCCTGGCGCGACTCGGAAATCGCCGAGGGGACCGGGCTGAGCGGGACCTACATCGGAAACCTCCGCAAGGGCTCGCAGAAGCCCAGCCTGGAGAACGCGGTCAAGATCGCGAAGTTCTTCGGCGTTCCGCTGGACTACTTCAGCGACTCCGCCACCGCCCAGGCGGTCGAGCGGGATCTGCAGAAGATCGAGGCGCTGCGGGACGCCCGGGTGGAGCGCATCGCGATGCGGGCGGCCGGTCTGCCTCCCGAAATGCAGGACGCCGCCCTCACCGTCGTGGAACAGTTGCGCAGGGCCGTCGGCCTGCCCGACGGCGGCAACCCCGAGGCGTGACCGACTACCAGGCCATGCCCTTGGGGCACTGGCGGCTGGCCGATGGGGAGCAGGACGTGCGAGATCTGGGTCGGACCCGCCGCCGGATGCGCGCCATGGTCAGAGCGCTGGACCTCCCCCCGATGACCACGGTGGAGGAGCTCGGCGCGGCGGTCGCCGACCGGGCCGGGCGCTCCATCCGGCTGGTTCCGCGGAAGATGCGGGTGGGCGAGCCGTCGGGCTTTGTCGAACGCCGCGCGGAGACCGATGTCATCTACTTCGAGCAGGAGACCTCGGGGCTGCACCAGGCCCACATCATCTGCCATGAGCTCGCCCACCTGCTGTGCGGCCATCTGGCCGAGCCTCCGGCCGCCGACGAGGAGACGGCCCAGGTGGAACTGCCCACCATCGACGCCGATATGCTCCGGCTCATCCTCGGCCGCTCCCACTACGACGACGCGGCGGAAGCGGAGGCGGAGATCCTGGGTGCCGAGCTGACGCGCATCCTCGTGCTGGCGCCCGGGGCCGGGACCACATCCCAGCTGGCCCCCGTCCTGGAGCACCGCAAGGGACAGCATGTCTGATACGCCCGAGGCACCGTTCAACATCGCCTACCTGACCATCGGCACGGGCGCCTGGGTCGTCGCCGCGCTGAAACTCCGGGCATGGCGGCGGGACCCGTCCCGTGGCCTGCTGGTCGTCGCCCTGACGATCGCGGCGCCCTCGACCGCGTTCGTCCTGGCCGCGCCGGTCGTGTACCGGCTGATCGACCGCCTTGCCCACCTCGGCAATCTGGCCACGCTGCTGGTTTATCTGGGCATCACCGGCTTCTCCGCGGGCGCCGTCGTCCTGGCCCGGATGTGGACCCCGCCGGGCGAGCGCACCGCATCGCAGGTGTGGAACGGGACCGCGGTGGACACCGGGCGCGCGGTGCGGGGGCGGCTGGCGGCGTTCGCCGTCCTGGCCCCGGTGATGACCGCCTTGTTCTTCGCGGGCGTCGTCATGGGCGGGGCCGACAGTCCGGAGACGCCGCTCACGTTCGACACCACCTTCGCGTCGGTTCCGGCGATCGCCCTGTTCCTCGTCCTCTACCAGGCGCAGTTCGGCTTCGCGCTGATCGACATCAGCCGGGTGTGCCTCGGCCATCACGCCTCCCGGCTTCCGGCCGGGCCGCTCCGGCGGGGCATCCGCAGGCTCGCCCTCGGCGGATTCATCGCCTGCGGATACGTCGTCTGCAAGCTGATCGCGATCGGTGCGGCGTACGCCGGGGTCAGCGGGCTGGAGTGGCTGAGCACCGCCCTCGGCCCCGCCTTCGCGGCGCTCGGCGCCCTGCTCATCACCGCCGGGTTCGCGGGCCCGGCGTTCGCCGCGTGGACCCGTCGGCGCCGCGACTACCAGGCCCTGCGTCCGCTGTGGGACCTGGTGGTGTACCGGGCGGACCGCCGCCTCGCCCTGGAGGCGCCCGCCTCGGCCTGGACCGAGCGGCTGGCCCTGCGCGACCTGGAGTGGCGCACCGCCCGGCGCGGTCTGGAGATCCGGGACGGGCAGCTGACGCTCCGTCCGTGGGTCGACCCCGCGGTCGTGACCGCCGCCGAACAGGTCGCCGAGCGGGCCGGTCTGGACGAGGGGGAACGCGCCTCACTGATCGTGGCCGCCGCCCTGCGCCGGGCCGTCGAGGCGCTGGCCTCCGGGGTACCGCCGCGCCCGCGCGAGGAGCAGGTGCCTTTGCCCGGGCTGGACGCGGAACCGGCCGAGGAACGGGCCCATCTGGTACGCGTCGCCCGCAAGCTGGACGCCCCCCTGACCGGCGAGGCGCTGGCCGCCGTCGCCACCCCGGCCGAATGACCGGCCCGGCGGGCGCTCCGGGCGCTGTAGGCGCGCCCAGTGCCCAGGCGGCCTACGCACGGCTCGTCCTGGAGACCATGCCCGAGGAATCGCGGGTCGGCCTCACCCTGGGGTTCGTCCGGACCTTCGGCATCCCGGACATCGCCCGGGTGCTGCACGGCACCGGCCGGATGACCTCCCAGCCGCACCACCGGGCCAAGGCCACCGGCGTCGCCATGTTCGCCCTGATCGGCCACGGTACGGACAGCCCCGAGGGCCGGCGGATCGTCGCCGGACTGCGCCACGTGCACGACCGGCCCGGCATCACGCCCGAGCTCATGCACTACGTCCTGGCCTGCTTCACCGTCTGCCCGCTGCGGTTCATCGACGACCACGGGCACCGCACGGTCACCGCCGAGGAGCGGGACGCGGCATACGCCTTCCACCGGAGCCTGTCGGACGCCCTCGCTCTGCCCGACCCGCCGGGCGGCCATCTGCCGGGGGTCGCACGCTGGATGGGAGACTTCGAGGCCGCCCACTTCGCCCCCACCCCGGAGGGCCGGGCCCTCTGGCGGTCCACCAGCAGCGCACTCCTGGCTGCCCGCCTCCCCGCCCCGCTGGCCCCTCTCGCCCCGGCGGTGGCCGCGTCGCTGCTGGACCAGCCCCTCCGCACGGCCCTCGACGTTCGCCGCCCACCCGCTCCCCTGCGCGCCCTGGTGACCCGGGCCCTGCGCGCCAAGGCCCGTTCCCGCAGGGGCTCCTAGGGCACGTATCGAGTCGTGATCAATCTGCGGGATGTGCCTTCGTGGAACGGTCTGGTCCGGTAGACCGTCGTACGTGACGCGGATACAACTGA
>NZ_JBEXHC010000011.1:185036-201417 GCF_040607655.1 Streptomyces sp. NPDC005266 | reverse complement strand
GGGCTTGTCCTCAGATGCTCGCGTCCACTGTGTTGGTTCTGAAGTAACGAACCGTGTCCATCTCCGGTTCAACTTCATAGTGTTTCGGTGGTCATAGCGTTAGGGAAACGCCCGGTTACATTCCGAACCCGGAAGCTAAGCCTTTCAGCGCCGATGGTACTGCAGGGGGGACCCTGTGGGAGAGTAGGACGCTGCCGAACAATTATTAGCCTCGGTCCCGAGCACTCAGTGCTCGGGACCGAGGCTTTTTTGCGTTCCACTGGATCTTTTGCGTTCCACTGGATCTGATGTTCCACCGGATCGGGTGAAAAGGAGCTGTGTGCCCTGGCGTGGCGAGCGCGAGGGCACACAGAGTTGTGCCGACGCCCGGAGGGGACCGTTGACGTTGGGTCAGCGGGCCCTGGGGGTCGGCCGAATGGGTCCGGTAGGGGCGAGGGGGGAGGTGATGAGCCGTATGGTGACGTGTCGTCCGAGGAGGAGCGTCGCGGTATCAGTGCCCGGAGGCCGAACGGGCGGGCTCCTGGCCGGAGTCGTGCTCCTCCGTGCCGTATCCCTGCACCCCTGCGGCGCGGGCGAGTTCGAGGTCGAGGGCCTCGCGCCGGATGCGCTGGTCCATGTAGAGCAGGGCGGTCACGCCGGCGCTGACCGGGAAGGTGATGGTCGAGCTGATGACCCCTCCGGCACCGATGACGACCAGGAAGGTCCAGCCGACGGAGACGGCTTTGCCGGAGAGCCAGTCCATTGCGTGGTCCCCGCCGACCACCATTCCGACGAGGCTCGTCGGGACCTCCACGATGGCGCCCACGACGAAGGCAGCGCCGACGGCGAGGAGTTGGACGCCGAAGACACGCCACCAGGCGCCGCGCACCAGCTTGGCGGAGCGGCGCAGGGCCGCCAGGATTCCCTGCTTCTCCAGCATGAGCGCGGGGGCGGCGAGGCTGAAGCGCACCCAGAGCCAGACGGCGACGCCGGCCGCCGCGAGCCCGCCGAGGGAGGCAAGGGCCGCGCCTTCGCTGTCCACCCCCGCGGCGGCCAGCAGCAGACCCGGCGTCATACCCGCGGCGACGACGGCGATGGCGATGGCGGGGATCAGGAAGAGCAGCCCGCACAGCTGAAGGAGGTGCCGCCGGGCGCCGGTCCATGCCTCGCCGGAAGAGACGGACCGGCCCAGTACCGCCCGGGCGGTGACCACGGTCAGCAGGGCGGTGGTGACGATGGTGCCGAGGACGCCGAGCAGCAGCGTGACTCCGCTCTCCCCGAGCGCGCTGCCGACGGCGCGCATCGCCTCGCCGACGGTGGCGTCCGGGCCGTCGAGGGAGGGCACCGCGGATCCGCGGTTGTCCTTGAACCAGAGCCCGGTGGCGGCCGTGGCCAGGCCCTGGGTGACCACCGAGACGATCAGCGAGATACCGAGGACGGTGCGCCAGTGGGCACGCATGGTGGCGATCGCGCCGCTGAGGATCTCGCTGACGCCGAGCGGCCGCAGCGGGATGACCCCGGGGCGGGGAGCGGCCGGCGGCTGGTGCCGGCCCGGCCCCCAGCCGCCCGGCGCCCGTCCGCCCGGCGCCCGTCCGGTCGGGGGAGCGGGTGGTGGGGTGGGGCCACCGGTGGGCGCGGTCCAGCGGCCGGCGGGCGGCTGCCGCTGGACCCAGTTGGCGCCCCATACCGGCTGCTGCGGCACGGACGGGCCGGCTGGCTCGTCCTGCCGCCGAGCGTCGTGGTCCGGCTCGTCGGAAGGGGACGATCCGGGCGGGGCCCAGCCCGGAGAGTCGTTCATCGTCGCTCCGTAGGTTGTTCTGTGGCCGGCCGCGGAGGTGCCGGCGGGCGGATGGCAGCCATCGTGCCACGGTGCGTTCCCCTCCGTAGGGGTCGCCGGGGGCGGCTGGGCCCTTCAATAGTCGGTGCCGCACAGGGCAGACTGTGCGGATGGCTGATCAGCATCCGGTGTCCCCGGAAGGCTCCGCATCCCCCGCTGCGTTCGCACTGCGCTGGGAGGAACCCCCGGAGGGGCCCGTACTGGTGCTCCTCGATCAGACGCGGCTTCCCGCCGAGGAGGTCGACCTGGTGTGCACCGATGTGCCGATGCTGGTGGAGGCGATCCGCTCGCTCTCCGTGCGTGGCGCCCCGCTGCTCGGGATCGCCGGGGCCTACGGTGTGGCGCTCGCCGCCGCCCGGGGCTTCGACGTGGACGAGGCCGCCGAATCCCTCGCCCACGCCCGCCCCACGGCCGTCAACCTGGCCCATGGCGTCCGGCGGGCCGCCGCCGCGTATCACGCGGCCCTCAGGGAGGACGCGGACGCCGCTCAGGCCGCCGCTGCGGCCCTCGCCGAGGCCCGTGCCCTGCACCGGGAGGACGCCGAGGCCAGCGAGCGGATGGCGACGCACGGCCGGGCGCTCCTCCATGAGCTGCTGCCCGCGGGCGGGTATCGGATCCTCACCCACTGCAACACCGGATCCCTGGTCTCCGGGGGAGAGGGCACCGCCCTTGCCGTGGTCAAGGCGGTGCACCGGAGCGGACAGCTGCGCCGGCTCTGGGTGGACGAGACCCGTCCGCTGCTCCAGGGGGCGCGCTTGACCGCGTACGAGGCGGCGCGCGCCGGCATGGCGTACACGCTGCTCACCGATGGCGCGGCGGGTTCGCTGTTCACGGCGGGTGAGGTGGACGCGGTCCTGATCGGTGCGGACCGGATAGCCGCGGACGGCTCGGTGGCCAACAAGGTGGGCAGCTACCCGCTCGCGGTGCTGGCCCGCTACCACCACGTTCCCTTCGTGGTGGTAGCCCCGACCACGACGCTGGATCCGGATACTCCCGACGGAGCCGCGATCGAGGTGGAACGGCGCCCGGGCCACGAAGTGACAGACATCACAGTTCCTCACGCTCCGGCGGCCGGAGTCGAGACGGTCACGGGAGTGCCCGTCGCGCCCCTGGGGACACAGGCCCACAATCCGGCATTCGACGTCACCCCACCGGAGTTGGTGACGGCGATCGTCACCGAGGACGGGGTTGTCTCGCCGGTCACCGCGGATGGTGTCGCGGAGCTGTGCGCCAGGTCACGATCGGGTAATGGGATGATGTCGATATGAAGGGACGCGTCCTTGTCGTCGACGACGACACCGCACTGGCAGAGATGCTCGGCATCGTGCTGCGCGGCGAAGGCTTTGAACCGTCGTTCGTGTCGGACGGCGACAAGGCTCTTGCCGCCTTCCGCGAGACCAAGCCCGATCTGGTGCTGCTCGATCTGATGCTGCCCGGACGGGACGGCATCGAGGTGTGCCGGCTGATCCGGGCCGAGTCCGGGGTGCCGGTCGTCATGCTCACGGCCAAGAGCGACACGGTCGATGTGGTGGTCGGGCTGGAATCCGGCGCCGACGACTACATCGTCAAGCCGTTCAAGCCGAAGGAGCTGGTGGCACGGATCAGGGCGCGGCTGCGGCGTTCCGAGGAGCCGGCGCCGGAGCAGCTGGCCATCGGCGATCTGGTGATCGATGTGGCCGGGCATTCGGTGAAGCGGGACGGCCAGTCGATAGCGCTGACCCCGCTGGAGTTCGATCTGCTGGTGGCGCTGGCCCGTAAGCCGTGGCAGGTGTTCACCCGTGAGGTGCTGCTGGAGCAGGTGTGGGGCTATCGGCACGCCGCCGATACCCGGCTGGTGAATGTGCATGTGCAGCGGCTGCGGTCCAAGGTCGAGAAGGACCCGGAGCGGCCGGAGATCGTGGTGACCGTGCGCGGTGTCGGCTACAAGGCCGGACCGAGCTGAGATGACGGGTGGCGGTACGGCTCCGCGGTCCGGTGGTCCGGGAGGCGGGGTTCCGGAGGGTGCCCGTGCTGGGCGACCCGATCCGGCGGGTGAGATACCGCTGCTCCGAAGGTTGTGGAGTGGCGGGCATCTGCTGCCCGACGGGGCGTCCGGTGGGCCGGCCCACCCGTTGATCCGGCTGTTCGGACGGTGGGTGCGGCGTCCGCTGCTGCCCGCTGCCCGGCTGTGGCGGCGGAACATCCAGCTGCGGGTGGTGGCCACCACGCTGCTGATGTCGCTCGGTGTGGTGATCCTGCTGGGCCTGGTCGTCATCGGGCAGGTGCGCAACGGGCTGCTCGACGCCAAGCGGCATGCGGCGCAGGGGCAGGCCGTCGGAGGCTTCGAGGTGGCCGAGCAGATGGCCGACCGCAAGGGCGACGCCCGGGGCCAGGACGGGGCGGCCGCCGGCCGGGGCGCCCAGGACTCCGGCGCCTGGCTGAACGCGATGGTCGAGCAGCTCGCCAGCGGTGGCAAGGGCGCGTACTCGGTGGTGGCGCTCAGCTCCGACTCGGGCGAGACGCCGTATGTGGCCAGCCGTGGCCCGCGGGCCTCCGGTGACGTCAAGCCGGACAGCGTGCCCGCCGATCTGCGCAAGCAGGTGGACGAGGGCCGGACCGCGCCGTACGAGCGGTACGGGGAGATCGTGCACGCCGGTTCCGGCGAGGCCGAGCCCGCGCTGATCATCGGCAAGCGTCTCGACGACAACCGCGGCGACGCGTACCAGCTGTACTACCTCTTCCCCTTCACCCAGGAGGAGAAGTCGCTGAGCCTGGTCAAGGGCACGCTGGCGACGGCCGGGGTGTTCGTGGTGGTGCTGCTCGGCGCCATCGCCTGGGTGGTGGTCCGGCAGGTGGTCACGCCCGTGCGGATGGCCGCGATGATCTCCGAGCGGCTGGCCGCCGGACTGCTCCAGGAGCGCATGAAGGTCACCGGCGAGGACGACATCGCCCGCCTCGGTGAGGCGTTCAACAAGATGGCGCAGAACCTCCAGCTCAAGATCCAGCAGCTGGAGGAGCTCTCCCGGATGCAGCGCCGCTTCGTCTCGGACGTCTCCCATGAGCTGCGCACCCCGCTGACGACCGTAAGGATGGCGGCGGACGTCATCCATGAGGCGCGCGAGGACTTCGATCCGGTCACCGCGCGCTCCGCCGAGCTGCTGTGGGGCCAGGTCGACCGCTTCGAGTCGCTGCTCGCCGATCTGCTGGAGATCAGCCGGTTCGACGCGGGCGCGGCGGCCCTGGAGGCCGAGCCGATCGATCTGCGCGATGTGGTGAAGCGGGTGGTGGACGGGGCCGAGCCGCTTGCCGAGGCCAAGGGCACCCGGATCCTGGTGCGGGGCGGCGAGGCGCCGGTGGTGGCGGAGGCGGACACCCGCCGTGTCGAGCGGGTGCTGCGCAATCTCGTGGTCAACGCCGTGGAGCACGGCGAGGGCCGGGAAGTGGTCGTACGGCTCGCGGCGGCGGGCGGCGCGGTGGCCGTCGCGGTGCGGGACTACGGGGTCGGGCTCAAGCCCGGCGAGGCCACCCGGGTGTTCAACCGCTTCTGGCGGGCGGACCCGGCCCGTGCCCGTACGACGGGCGGCACCGGCCTCGGACTGTCGATCGCGGTGGAGGACGCGCGGCTGCACGGGGGCTGGCTGCAGGCGTGGGGCGAGCCGGGCGGCGGTTCGCAGTTCCGGCTGACGCTGCCGCGGACCGCCGGCGATGTGCTGCGCGGCTCGCCGATCCCGCTGGAGCCCGAGGACTCCCGGCGCAACCGCCGACCGGGTGACGCGGCGGCACCGCAGCCCGCCGCGGATCGGCTGGCGGCGGTGCCCGCCCAGCCGCGGTCCCCGCTGCCGCCCGTGGACGCTCCCGCGCCCTCGGCGGACCCGACGGCCCTGCCCGGCAACGGCGCGCGGGTGGTGCGCGGCGCCCCGGAGCCGCCGCCCGGCCGGCAGAAGACGACACAGAACGAAGGGGAGGGCCGCCCCCGTGGGCGCTGACCGTGCCGACCGCCACCGCTTCCGCCGCCACGTCCCCTGGGGCGCCCCTGGGCGCTCCAGGGGGCTCAAGGGCCCCGGTGGCCCCGGAAGCCGCAGCCGGGCGCTGAGCACGCCCACGCTGCTCGTCTGCGGCGCCCTGCTGCTGTCCGGCTGCGCCTCGATGCCCGACCGGGGCGATGTGCGGCGGGTCGACTCCTCGCCGCGCGCCGACATCGATTCGCAGGTCCGCGTGTACGGGGTGAGCCCGGGCAAGGGCGAGCAGCCCGCCGAGCTGGTCTCCGGCTTCCTGGAGGCCACGACGAGCGACGAGGAGAACTTCGGCACGGCGAAGGAGTACCTCACCAAGGCCGCGGCCGGGCACTGGGAGCCGTTCGCGGCCACCACGGTGCTGGAGCAGGCGCCGGACGTCCGGGTCGAGACCGACCCCGGCGACCGGGACGGCAACGGCAAAACGGTCGTGCTGTCGGGCACGCGGATCGCCACCGTGGACGGCGGGCATGCCTACCGGCCCGACGAGGCGCCGTACGAGGAGCGCATCCACCTCACCCGGACCGACTCGGAGTGGCGGATCGACGGGCCGCCGCGCGGGCTCGTCCTCGGCCAGTCCGACTTCCAGCGCATCTACCGCTCGGTCAACAAGTACTACTTCGCCGACCTGGGGCCGGACGCCGAGGACTCCAGGGTCGGGGAGAGCGTCCTGGTCGCCGACCCGGTCTATGTGCGCCGTCGCGTCGACCCGGTCACCGCGACCGTCAAGGCGCTGCTGGACGGCCCGACGGGATGGCTGAAACCGGTGGTCAGCACCTCCTTCCCCGGCGGCACGGCGCTCGGCCGCCGGACTGAGAAGCTGGCGCTGGACGACTCGAACGCACTGAAGGTCCGGCTGAGCGACCGGGCGGCCCATGTCGGCGGAGCGCGCTGCGCCCGGATGGCGGCCCAGACGCTGTTCACGGTCCAGGACCTGGGAGAGGGCACGTCCGAGCTCGGCGGGGTGCGGCTGGAGCGGCAGGACGGCTCGGAGCTGTGCGCCCTGTCGAGCGACGCCGCGCGTGTCTACGCGCCGGGCGGGGTCGAGGGCCAGCCGCGCCATCAGTACTTCGTGGACTCCCGGCACCGGATGGTCCGGCTGTCCGACGACGAGGACGGGGCCCAGCCCGTGCCGGGACCGTTCGGCGCCGACGGTGCGGGCCTCGGCTCGGTGGCGGTCTCCCGCGACGAGCGGGACGCGGCGGGCGTCACCGCGGACGGCAGCGCGCTGTATGTGACCGAGCTGGCGTCCGGCGCCGAGCGCGGCAAGATCCGGCTGCGCAGCCAGGGCGGCAGCCCGGAGCACGGGCTGACGGCGCCGAGCTGGGACGGGCTGGGCGGTCTGTGGGTGGCCGACCGGGACCCGGAGCGGCCGAGGCTGCTGCGGCTGCGGGGCGGCACGGACCCGGCGGACGAGGTGCGGCTGCCGGGGCTCGACGGCGGCCGGATCACGGCGCTGAGGGTCTCCGCGGACGGCGCCCGGATCGCGATGCTGGTCAAGCGCGCCGGACACACCACGCTGCGGCTCGGCCGGATCGAGCGGCGGGGCACCGCGGCCGCCCCGAAGCTGTCGGTGCGGGAGCTGCACCCGATCGCGCCCAAGCTGCAGGACGTCGACACCGTCTCCTGGGCGGGCGACAGCCGGCTGGTGGTCGCGGGCCGGGAGTCGCACGGGGTGCAGCAGCTGCAGTACGTGGAGACGGACGGCTCGCCCGCGAACGTACCGGAGGTGCCCGGCCCGAGCGGTGTGGAGGCGGTGGCCGCCTCGGAGGACCAGACCCGGCCGCTGATCGCCGAGACCAGGGAGAACGGCATCGTGCGGCTGCGGCCGAACACGGACTGGAAGACCGTCGACGAGGACGGATCGGCCCCGGTCTACCCGG
Source organism: Streptomyces sp. NPDC005266 (assembly GCF_040607655.1). Classification (NCBI taxonomy): domain Bacteria; kingdom Bacillati; phylum Actinomycetota; class Actinomycetes; order Kitasatosporales; family Streptomycetaceae; genus Streptomyces; species Streptomyces sp. NPDC005266. The sequence goes on along the minus strand of NZ_JBEXHC010000011.1, from coordinate 193,726 downwards.
GCTAGGGAGGGGCTGGGGAAGGGCTGAGCGGATGCGGTGAAGTTCGCCGCTGATCCCTCGCGGTTCGGCCTGGCCGAGGGCTTGGACGCCTAGAAGGATCAGCACGTGACTTCGCCGTAACCGCTTAGGGAAGGGCTGGGGACCGTCTCGAACGGCGCGCCCGGACCGCGCCTGGGCCAGTCCGCCGGTCGGGGGTGGCCGGTTGTCCACATGTGCGCGGTTATCCACAGGGGGTGGCGCGCGGGCCCGGCCGCCGGGAGAGTGGGGGCCATGCGGGGCTGGTGGCAGGAGATCTCCGATCTGGTGCTGCCGGCCGACTGTGCGGGGTGTGGTCGGCCGGGCGGCACCCTGTGCGACCGGTGCCATGGGGCGCTGCGCGGGTCCGGCGCACGCCGGGTGGTGCCGAGCCCGGTGCCGCCGGGGCTGCCGGTGGTCCATGCGGCGGTGGAGTACGCGGACGAGGCCCGCGCGGTGCTGCTCGCGCACAAGGAGCGAGGGGCGCTGCGGCTGGCCAGGCCGCTGGGTGAGGCGCTGGCGGGGGCGGTGCGGTCGGTCTGCGCCGCTCCTCGGCCCGGCGCGGGATCCGGCCGGGGGGCCCGCGCGGCGGGGGCCGGTGGTGGTCCGCTGCTCCTGGTGCCCGTGCCGTCGGCGCGGCGTGCGGTGGGGGCCCGGGGTCATGACCCGGCCCGGCGGATCGCGCTCGCGGCGGCGGCTGTGCTGCGGGGCGGCGGGCGCCCCGCGCGGGTCCCGACGGTGCTGCGCCAGCTGCGCCGGGTGACCGATCAGTCGGGGCTGGGCGCGCGGCAGCGCCGGGCGAATGTGTCAGGCGCGTTGGGGGTGGTACCCGGAGGCGATCGGCTGCTGGCGGCGGGCCCGGTAGTGCTGGTGGACGATCTGATGACGACAGGGGCGTCGCTCGCGGAGGCCGCGCGGGCGGTGACGGCGGCAGGCGGGCGGGTGGCCGGGGCCGCCGTGGTGGCCGCACCCCTCGTTCGTACCAATCGGAACTGAATACGAAGCTCCATCGTTGCAGGTGGTGAGGGCGGCAAAGCACCTGATCGGAGGTACGTGCCGGTAGGGGGGTGCCGACACCCGTCCGGGCGAGCTATGTTCGGTTGTGAGGAATGGCGGGTGCTATGACTCGTAAATCCGCTTGGCGTGTTTTGCCTGCATTCTCGTGAGCCTTGGAACAAATGGGGTGGCGATCTTCCCCGTGGGAAGGAGGAGCTGAAAGCCGCCAAGCCGGTGCTCCGGAAGACCCCGGAGCCTAAGTGCACAAGGGATGAAGCTCCGCCAGTGAGCGGGAGCTCCCCGGGAACGGAGTTCTGCGTGGACATCGTCGTCAAGGGCCGTAAAACAGAGGTGCCCGAGCGGTTCCGGAAGCACGTGGCCGAGAAGCTGAAGCTGGAGAAGATCCAGAAGCTCGACGGCAAGGTGATCAGCCTCGACGTCGAGGTGTCCAAAGAGCACAACCCGCGGCAGGCCGACCGCGCGGACCGAGTGGAGATCACCCTTCGCTCGCGCGGCCCGGTGATCCGGGCGGAGGCATCGGCCGCCGATCCGTACGCAGCGCTCGACCTGGCCGCAGGCAAGCTGGAAGCGCGGATGCGCAAGGAGCACGACAAGCGGCATACGCGCCGTGGCAACGACCGCATTCCGGCCAGCGACGTGGCTGTCACCGTCCCCAACGCGGCGCGCATCAACGGGCATGGCGAGATCGCCGCCCAGCGCACGGCGGAGCCTGTCCCCACCACCCGGATGGGACCCCTGGAAGTCCAGGGCGAGGGCCCCCTGGTGGTCCGGGAGAAGACCCATGCCGCGGCCCCGATGACGCTCGACCAGGCGCTCTACGAGATGGAGCTGGTCGGGCATGACTTCTATCTGTTCGTCGACTCCGAGACCAATCAGCCGAGTGTCGTCTACCGACGTCACGGTTATGACTATGGAGTGATTCATCTTCAGCCGGAGGCGTTCGTCGGCGAGGAGCCCGGCGGCGCGGGTGGTGCGCTCGGCGGCTGACCGGCCGGCCGCGGAGCGCGTCGCGCAGGCATAGCCAGGAAGAGGTGCCCCGGGGCGCCCATGCGCCCCCCGGGGCACCTCCGTGCGACCACGGGGGGACCGCGGCGGGACCACTCGCCGTCCGGGCATGAAATCATGACCCAACGGCCAACCCGCGTACCGAAAGGACCGGTTGATGCCGTACAGCACCGTGCACCACAGTGTGCAGACCGCAAGGGCCATGGCCTTCAGGGGGAGGAACGATGGCGGACAGCTTCGGGCCCGTGTCCGACGACGGCGATGACCACAGCGTCGGTCCGGACAGGGGCGAGCCGCGCAAGGAGCCGATTCGGGTCCTCGTAGTGGACGACCATGCCCTCTTCCGGCGTGGACTGGAGATCGTCCTTGCCCAGGAGGAGGACATTCAGGTCGTCGGCGAGGCGGGGGACGGAGCCGAGGCCGTGGACAAGGCGGCGGATCTGCTGCCGGACATCGTCCTGATGGACGTGCGCATGCCCAAGCGCGGCGGGATCGAAGCCTGCACCTCCATCAAGGAGGTGGCGCCCAGCGCCAAGATCATCATGCTGACGATCAGCGACGAGGAGGCCGATCTCTACGACGCGATCAAGGCGGGCGCCACGGGCTATCTGCTCAAGGAGATCTCGACCGACGAGGTCTCGACCGCCATCCGGGCGGTGGCCGACGGGCAGTCCCAGATCAGCCCGTCCATGGCGGCCAAGCTCCTCACCGAGTTCAAGTCGATGATCCAGCGCACCGATGAGCGGCGGCTGGTACCCGCGCCCCGGCTCACCGACCGTGAGCTGGAGGTGCTCAAGCTCGTCGCCACCGGCATGAACAACCGCGACATCGCCAAGGAGCTGTTCATCAGCGAGAACACCGTGAAAAACCATGTGCGCAACATCCTGGAGAAGCTGCAGCTGCACTCCAGGATGGAGGCGGTCGTCTACGCGATGCGGGAGAAGATCCTCGAGATCAGGTGACCGCCGCCGTGAGCGGCGCGGCGAGCTCCGGGCGGTCGACACGCTCGATCCGCACGGAGTCGCACCCCACCCACCCGGCCGCCTCCCGCAGCGCCTCGGCCATCGGGTCCACGGCCTTCGCCGACTCCACGGACACCTGCCGGGCCACCAGGGTCTTTCCCTCGCGGGCCGGGTCCACCCGGCCCAGCAGCCGCCCGCCCGACAGCAGCGGCATGGCGAAGTAGCCGTGGACGCGCTTGGGCCGGGGCACATACGCCTCCAGCCGGTGGGTGAAGCCGAAGATCCGCTCGGTGCGCGGCCGGTCCCATATCAGCGAGTCGAAGGGCGACAGCAGGGTCGTGCGGTGCCTCCCGCGCGGCGGGGTGGCCAGCGCCTCCGGGTCCGCCCAGGCCGCCCTGTCCCAGCCCTCGACCGTCACCGGCACCAGCCCCGAGTCCGCGATCACCGCGTCGACCTGCTCGCCCTTGAGCCGGTGGTAGTCGGCGATGTCCGCGCGGGTGCCCACCCCCAGCGACCGCCCCGCCAGCCGGACCAGCCGCCGCAGACAGTCCCGGTCGTCCAGGTCGTCATGGAGCAGCGCGTCCGGCACGGCGCGCTCCGCCAGGTCGTACACCCGCTTCCAGCCGCGCCGCTCGGTGCACACCACCTCGCCGAACATCAGCGCCCGCTCGACCGCGACCTTCGTGGCCGACCAGTCCCACCACGGACCGCCGTTCTTGGCGCCGCCCAGCTCCGTCGCGGTCAGCGGGCCCTCGGCGCGCAGCCGCTTCACCACCGTCTCGTACGCCCCGTCCGGCAGCTCATGGTGCCAGTGCGGGCGGGTGCGGTAGGCGCGGCGCCGGAAGGCGAAGTGCGGCCACTCCTCGATCGGCAGCACACAGGCGGCGTGCGACCAGTACTCGAAGGCGTGGGCGCCGGTCCAGTACGCCGCCTCGACCGCCTCACGCCCGACCGCGCCCAGCCGTGCGTACGGAATCAGCTCATGCGAGCGGGCCAGCACCGAGATCGTGTCCAGCTGGACGGCGCCCAGATGGCGCAGTACGCCCCGTACCCCGCCGCGCCGGTCCGGCGCGCCCAGCAGCCCCTGCGCACGCAGCACGATCCGGCGCGCCTCGTCGGCGGACAGAGTGATCTCGGGCGTGCGGTCCACGGCTGACCCGGGTGCTGGCTTCGTCATGCGCGCCACCGTAGCGGCCACCACCGACAATCCCGGGCCCAGCGGCCCGGCGGCCGGGGTCGCTCGGTCGCCGGGGATGGTCAGAGGGCCGGGACCTGGGGTGTCGGCTGGGGCGGGGTTCCGTTTGCCGACTCGGCCGGCAGGTATGGCGTGGTGGACGGGAGGCCCCAGTCCGAGGGGAGGAGCGCGCCTCGCCAGGCGTCGCGTCGTGTCCCCTTTTGGATGAGCCGGGCGCGGTCCGTGCCCTCCATGCGGAAGCCCAGCCCGAGGGCGACCGCGCGGGAGCCCTCGTTCCCGGCCTCGGTGCACCATTCCAGCCGTTCCACCCCCAGCCGGGTGAACGCCCACTCGATCACCGCACGTGCCGCCTCACCCGTGTAGCCGCGTCTCCGGTGCTCCCGTACCGTCCAGTAGCCCAGCTCGGCCTGGCGCTCGGCGGTGCGCAGCTGGGCCAGCCGGAGCAGCCCCATCGCTCCGACGAGCGCGCCGTCACTCTTGGTGACCATCGCGAAGTCGTACGTGGTGTCGTCCCGCCAGCCCTCCGCGCAGACGCGCCCGGTGAAGTCCTCAGCGTGCGCACGCTCGTACGGCACGGGCACGGTGGTCCACCCGCTGGATGTCCGGGTCCTGACAGGCGGCGAAGACCGCGTCCGTGTCGGAGGGGCGGAAGGGACGCAGCGTGAGGCGCTCGGTGGTGAGGGTGACAGGCTCCATGCGTCCTGAGTCTGCGCCGACGCCGTCACGCAGCGCGAGCGGTTTTGGCGAATTGCCGACCCCACGGGCACCCGGGGGGGCTCCTGAGCGTTGACATGGTGAGGTGACACCGGGCCCGCGCAGTGACGGACCTCCCGGCGTGACGGGGTCTGTCTTACGATGGCCGTTGCGGCGGGGCGTGTGCCCCCTTGACAATGCCGCCCCAGCGCACCCGACCACCGTGCCAGGCCCGACCGGCAAGGAGCCAGCCTACGTGTCCGTCTTCAACAAGCTCATGCGTGCAGGCGAAGGAAAGATCCTGCGCAAGCTGCACCGCATCGCGGACCAGGTCAATTCCATCGAAGAGGACTTCCTGTCCCTCTCCGACGCCGAGCTGCGCGCCCTCACCGACGAGTACAAGCAGCGGTACGCCGACGGTGAGAGCCTGGATGATCTGATGCCCGAAGCGTTCGCCACGGTGCGCGAGGCGGCCAAGCGAGTGCTCGGCCAGCGGCACTACGACGTTCAGCTGATGGGCGGCGCGGCGCTCCACCTCGGGTATGTCGCCGAGATGAAGACCGGTGAGGGCAAGACCCTCGTCGGCACCCTGCCCGCGTATTTGAACGCGCTGTCCGACAAGGGCGTCCATCTGATCACGGTCAATGACTATCTGGCCGAGCGCGACTCCGAGTGGATGGGCCGGGTGCACAGGTTCCTCGGCCTCGAGGTCGGCTGCATCCTCGCCAATATGACCCCGGCGCAGCGACGCGAGCAGTACGCCTGCGATATCACCTACGGCACCAACAACGAGTTCGGCTTCGACTACCTGCGCGACAACATGGCGTGGTCCAAGGACGAGCTGGTGCAGCGCGGTCACAACTTCGCGATCGTCGACGAGGTCGACTCGATCCTCGTCGACGAGGCCCGTACGCCGCTGATCATCTCCGGCCCGGCCGACCAGGCCACCAAGTGGTACGGCGACTTCGCCAAGCTGGTCACCCGGCTCGCCAAGGGGCAGGCCGCCGACCCGCAGAGGGGCCTGGAGGAGACCGGGGACTACGAGGTCGACGAGAAGAAGCGCACCGTCGGCATCCATGAGTCGGGCGTCACCAAGGTCGAGGACTGGCTGGGCATCGACAACCTCTACGAGTCCGTCAACACCCCGCTGGTCGGCTACCTCAACAACGCCATCAAGGCCAAGGAGCTCTTCAAGAAGGACAAGGACTACGTCGTCATCGACGGCGAAGTCATGATCGTCGACGAGCACACCGGCCGTATCCTCGCCGGCCGCCGCTACAACGAGGGCATGCACCAGGCGATCGAGGCGAAGGAAGGGGTGGAGATCAAGGACGAGAACCAGACGCTCGCCACGATCACCCTGCAGAACTTCTTCCGCCTCTACGACAAGCTCTCCGGTATGACCGGTACGGCGATGACCGAGGCCGCCGAGTTCCACCAGATCTACAAGCTCGGCGTCGTCCCGATCCCGACCCACCGCCCCCTCGCCCGCCTCGACCAGTCCGACCTGATCTACCGCACCGAGGTCGCGAAGTTCGACGCGGTCGTCGACGACATCGCCGAGAAGCACGAGAAGGGCCAGCCGGTCCTGGTCGGCACCACCTCCGTCGAGAAGTCCGAGTACCTCTCGCAGCAGCTCGCCAAGCGCGGGGTGCCGCACGAGGTGCTCAACGCCAAGCAGCACGACCGTGAGGCGCAGATCGTCGCCCAGGCCGGCCGCAAGGGCGCCGTCACCGTCGCGACCAACATGGCGGGCCGCGGTACCGACATCAAGCTCGGCGGCAACCCCGACGACCTCGCCGAGGCCGAGCTGCGCCAGCGCGGGCTGGACCCGGTCGAGCACTCCGAGGAGTGGGCGGCCGGGCTGCCCGCCGCCCTGGAGAAGGCCGAGGCCGCGGTCAAGGCCGAATTCGAGGAGGTCAAGGAGCTCGGCGGGCTGTATGTGCTGGGCACCGAGCGCCATGAGTCGCGCCGGATCGACAACCAGCTGCGCGGCCGCTCCGGCCGTCAGGGCGACCCCGGCGAGTCCCGCTTCTACCTCTCCCTCGGCGACGACCTGATGCGGCTGTTCAAGGCGCAGATGGTCGAGCGCGTGATGGCCATGGCAAATGTGCCGGACGATGTGCCGATCGAGAACAAGATGGTCACCCGGGCCATTGCCTCCGCCCAGTCGCAGGTCGAGCAGCAGAACTTCGAAACCCGTAAGAACGTTCTGAAGTACGACGAGGTGCTCAACCGGCAGCGCGAGGTCATCTACGGCGAGCGCCGTCGCGTCCTGGAGGGCGAGGACCTGCAGGAGCAGGTCGGCCACTTCATGGACGACACCATCGACGCCTACATCCAGGCCGAGACGGCCGACGGCTTCGCCGAGGAGTGGGACCTGGACCGGCTGTGGGGCGCCTTCCGGCAGCTCTACCCCGTGAAGGTCACCGTCGAGGAGCTGGAGGAGGCGGCCGGCGACCGCGCCGGGATCACCGCCGAGTTCATCGCGGAGTCCATCAAGGACGACATCCACGAGCAGTACGCCGCGCGTGAGGAGCAGCTGGGCTCCGAGATCATGCGTGAGCTGGAGCGGCGGGTCGTGCTCTCCGTCCTCGACCGCAAGTGGCGCGAGCACCTCTACGAGATGGACTACCTCCAGGAGGGCATCGGGCTGCGCGCGATGGCCCAGAAGGACCCGCTGGTCGAGTACCAGCGCGAGGGCTTCGACATGTTCCAGGCCATGATGGACGGGATCAAGGAGGAGTCCGTCGGCTACCTGTTCAACCTGGAGGTCCAGGTCGAGCAGCAGGTCGAAGAGGTCCCGGTCGAGGCGGTGGAGGACAAGGCCGCCCTGGCGGCGGACGTCCAGGACGCGGTGCCGGCGGGCGCGTCGTCCCAGGGCCCGGGTGCCGGGGGCCGTCCCGAGATCCGCGCCAAGGGCCTGGAGGCCCCGCAGCGGCCGGACCGGCTGCACTTCTCCGCCCCCACGGTCGACGGCGAAGGCGGCATCGTGGAGGGCGACTTCACCAACGGTGACACGCCCCCGGCCCCGCGGTCGGAGACCGACGGGCTGACGCGGGCGGAGCGGCGCAAGGCCAACAAGGGTGGCCGCCGCCGCAAGAAGTAACGCAGAAGTAAGGCGTCTCGCCGTCTCGCTTTTGTACGGGCCGGGTGCCGCGCGGATACGCGCGGCACCCGGCCCGCCGCGTTGTCAGCCGCCGCCGAGCGCTCCGAGATCGACGGCGGCACACCGCCAGCGGGCGTCGGCGCCGAGCTCCAGCCGGAAGGCGAGCGCGCTGAGCCGCTCGCCGGAGGCGATCCGGGCGAACGCCTCGATCACCCCGTGGCGCGGCTGGTACTCCCCGCAGCGCCGCACGACGGGCGCGCTGCCGCGCCCGTCGACGGGGCGCAGCGGAGCCTGGGGAGCGAGCGTGACGAGCTGGTCATAGGCGGCCGGGAGGGCGTGCCCGAGCAGGGTGTGGACGGGGCGCTGGCCGCTGAGGGTCAGCAGCAGCCGGTGGGCGAACCAGTAGCGCGGCAGCCGCTCCCGCTGCCGGTGCAGCACGCCGGCGGGTACCGGGTGGGCGCCGCCGGGCCGCCGACTGTCCCGCCGCCCCGAAGGCCCACTCCGCCCCGCCGCCCCGGTGCGCGCTGGTGTTCCGGTGCCTGCTGCCGGGTTGGTGGCGTGTGCCGGGCGTGGGGTGGGTGCGGTGGCTGGGCGGTGGGAGTCGTGTCGTCCCGGCGGGCCGCTGCGTGCCTCTGCCCCGGTGCGCGGCGGTGTCCCGGTGCGCGGCGGTGTTCCGGTGCCTGCTGCCGGGTTG
>NZ_JBEXHC010000011.1:141009-184938 GCF_040607655.1 Streptomyces sp. NPDC005266 | reverse complement strand
TGGTGGCGTGTGCCGGGCGCGGGGTGGGTGCGGTGGCTGGGCGGTGGGAGTCGTGTCGTCCCGGCGGGCCGCTGCGCGCCTCTGCCCCGGTGCGCGCTGGTGTCCCGGTGCGCGGCGGTGTCTCGGTGCCTGCTGCCGGGTTGGTGGCGTGTGCCGGGCGCGGGGTGGGTGCGGTGGCTGGGCGGTGGGAGTCGTGTCGTCCCGGCGGGCCGCTGCGCGCCTCTGCCCCGGTGCGCGGCGTTGGACCGGCGGCGGGTGAGGTGCGCGGTGCGGGACTGGCAGCGGATGCGGCGTCCGCTGCCGGGCTGGTGGCGGATACGGGGCCGGTGGCGGGCATCTGGCGCGCTGCGGGTGCGGTGGTGGGCTCGGCGCCGACGGCAGGGCCGGTGGCGGGCACAGCGGCCGGTGTGGGGCCCATCGCGGGCGCGTCGGCCGGAGCGTCCAGTGCCGAGCCGGGGGCGGCCACAGTGGCCGGTGGCGGGGCCGTGGCGTGTGCCGGGCGGGGGGTGGTGGCTGGGCGGCGGGGGTCTCGTCGGCCTGGTGGGCCGCTTCGTCGTCGTACGGGCTCGGCCGCACCGCTTCGTCGTCGTACGGCCTCGGCCGTGTCGGGTCGGTCCGGTGGTCGGATCGTCTTGCCCATTCGCGTCGCCCCCACTCTCTGCGGCCCGGTCGTGATACCGGGCAGTAGCTTGCGTCGGGACGTCTTCTACCGACCCGTTTCCGCCCTCCGCAACGAACGGCGTCCCGCCCCCGCGGCCCCGCCGAGCTTCACCTATCCGGGGTACGCACCGCCCCGTGTCGCCCCGCCGCTCGGCGGCTCGGGCCGCCCGCGTGGGGTGGGAGCGGAGCTACGTGGGGCCTTCGAAAGGGGACCATCGGGGCTGTGGGCGGGGGCCACCGGAACGGGCGGCAAACGTATGCTGGTGGCCTATTGGTCTCTCACGAAAGCGGCAGCCATGCGCGTCTACGTCCCCTTGACCCTGTCCGCTCTCGCCGAGGCGTACAAGGCGGGCGAGCTGGGGCCGGCGCCGTTGACCGCCTATGCCGTCACCCCCGCGCTGCGCGAGTGGTACGTGTCCGATGACATCGAGGAGCTGGAGTACGCCGCGCTGAGCCGTGCCGCGCAGGCGTCGCTGCGGTCGGTCGCCGTCGACCCGCAGTCGCCCCGGCGGCGGGTCGTGGTGGCGGTGGACGTGCCCGACGGGCAGGCGGTGGCCGATCCGGACCGTGGGCTCGACCAGTCCGCGCTGGGCGAGGTGCGGATCGCGGCGGCCGTGCCGCTGGAGAAGGCCGCCGCCGTCCATATGGACGGCGCGGACGCCGAGCGGGACGTCGCGGCGGCGGCCGAGGCGCTGGGAGCGGCGGATCTGGGTGACGACGACGCGCAGTTCACGGTGGACGGCGCCGAGGACCATGAGCTGCTCTGGTACGACCGGCAGGAAATTCCCCACCTCATCGGATGACCTCTCGGTACCGTCGAGGGATGGGGAAGAAGCACGTGACCCACCTCGTGTGGGACTGGAACGGCACGCTGTTTCACGACATCGATGCCGTGATATCGGCGACGAACGCCTCGTTCGCGGAGATCGGTCTGCCGCCCATCACCCTGGAGCGCTACCGCGATCTCTACTGCGTCCCGGTGCCGCTCTTCTATGAGCGGCTGATGGGGCGGCTGCCCACCGATGAGGAGTGGGAGGTCATGGACGAGGCGTTCCACCGTCACTACTGGGCGCTGGCCGAGGGCGCGGGGCTGGCGCTCGGCGCCCGGCAGCTGCTCACCGAGTGGCAGGAGGCCGGGCTCACCCAGTCACTGTGCTCCCTCGCGCCGCACGAGTATCTGGTGCCGCTCATCCGTACGCACGGCATCGAGAATCACTTCGTCCGGGTCGACGGCCGCATCGGCCAGAGCAACGCGGGCAAGGCCGAGCAGATGCTGCGGCATATCGCCGCGCTGGAGGGCGTGCCGCCGCACCGGATCGTGGTGATCGGGGACGCGCTGGACGACGCGGTGGCTGCCGAGCATGTGGGGGCCCGCGCCGTGCTCTACACGGGCGGCTCGCACAGCCGGGCCAGCCTGATGGCGGCCGGTGTGCCCGTGGTGGACACCCTCACGGAGGCCGTCCGGGAGGCCGAGGCGCTGGCGGACGGCCTGGCGAACGACTGAGGGCCGGAGCCGATGGCCGGAGCCGATGGCCGGAGCCGGCGGCGGCTGAGGCGCGGCCGGACGGCCCGCCGGCCCTCAGATCACCGGCGCCTTCGCCCGCAGCACCGACAGAAACTCCCGCATCCACGCCGGATGGTCCGGCCACGCTCGCGAGGACACCAGCGTCCCGTCCACCACGACCTCCGCGTCCTGGTACTCGGCGCCCGCCGCCTGCATGTCCAGCTCCAGCGCCGGATACGCGGTGACCCGCCGGCCGTGCAGGACGCCCACCGCCGCCGTCAGCAGTGGGCCGTGACAGATCTGTGCCACCGGCTTGTCGGCGTCGAAGAACGCCTTGCAGATCTTGCGCAGCTCGGGGTCGTTGCGCAGATACTCCGGGGCGCGCCCGCCCGGGATCACCAGGGCGGCGTAGCGGCCCGGGTCGACCTCGGAGAAGGCCAGGTCCGCGGGGAGGCTGTAGCCGGGCTTCTCGGTGTACGTGTCGAAGCCGTCCTCGAAGTCATGGACCACGAAGCGCAGCTTCTTCGCGGTCGGGGCCGCGATGTGCACCTCGTACCCCTCCTCGCGCAGCCGCTGGTAGGGGTAGAGCACCTCCAGTGACTCGGCCGCGTCGCCGGCCACCAGAAGGATTTTCGCAGCCATGCCGCTCACCTTTCCCTCCTCGCCCATCGCGCCCGTCTCGCCATCTCAACGGGGTCCACTCAACGGGGTGCACTCAACGGGGTCCCACGCGTTTCGCCGTCCAGATCACGGTGCCTCCGCCTCCACCGCTTTGCCAAGAGGGCCCCCGGCGCGCCGGAGGCGCGGCGACAACGCCCCGCGCGGTGGCCAAACACCGCGCGCCCCTCCCGTCGCTGTCCATTTCGTCAAACTTCACGCCCCGGTTTTGTACACGGTTGGCTCATGACGCCCCCCTGGGGAGGAGCGATAGCCTTACTGCGTGATCAGCGCGATAGTCCGGGAGGGCAACGAGGCCCTCGCTCCGCGCCCGGGGCGTTTCAGCCACCGGGCCAGAGCCGCCGCTGACCCTGGCCGTGTGGGTTCTAGGTCACTTACGGCCGAGTACGCCCCGGCCATGCCCCGATCCGGCATACCGTCGTCTGAGACCGGATTTTCCGCGTCGCGGCGTCATGCCACACCCATCGATGTCACGCAACGGCGCGCGACAGGAGCCAGAGGACATGCAGACCAAGCTGGACGAAGCCAAGGCCGAGCTGCTCGCACGGGCTGCCCGGGTAGCTGAGAACAGCCCGGCCGGGGGGCAAACACCGGTCAAGGGGCTAGGACCCGAGGCTCTGACCGCCTACCTCCAGCACTACTACCTGCACACGCCCCCGGAGGATCTCGCCGACCGCGACCCGGTCGACGTCTTCGGCGCGGCGCTCTCCCACTACCGGCTCGCCGAGGTGCGGCCGCAGGGCACGGCGAACGTACGGGTGCACACCCCGACCGTCGAGGAGCACGGCTGGACGTGCAGCCACTCCGTCGTCGAGGTGGTCACCGACGACATGCCCTTCCTGGTCGACTCGGTCACCAATGAGCTCACCCGCCAAGGCCGCGGCATCCATGTCGTGATCCACCCGCAGATGATCGTCCGCCGTGACATCACCGGCAAGCTGATCGAGGTGCTGGACGAGTCCTGGGACCGCGAGGCCGGGAAGAAGCTTCCGCACGACGCCCTCGTCGAGTCCTGGATCCATGTCGAGACCGACCGCGAGACCGACCGCGGCGATCTGAAGCAGATCACCTCCGATCTGCTGCGTGTGCTGTCCGACGTCCGCGAGGCGGTCGAGGACTGGGAGAAGATGCGGGAGTCCGCGCTGCGCCTGGCCGAGGCGCTGCCGGAGGAGCCCAAGGCCGCCGAGGTGCGCGAGCAGGAGGTCGAGGAGGCCCGTGAGCTGCTGCGCTGGCTCGCGGACGACCACTTCACCTTCATCGGCTACCGCGAGTACGAGCTGACGCAGGCGCCCACCGAGGCCGGTGGCGAGGAGGACGTGCTGAGCGCCGTGCCCGGCACGGGCCTGGGCATCCTCCGCTCCGATCCGCACCACAAGGACGCCGGCGAGAGCGCCCACGCGGGCCCCTCGGCCCCGGTGTCGCCGTCCTTCAACCGGCTTCCGGCCGACGCCCGGGCCAAGGCCCGTGAGCACAAGCTGCTCGTTCTCACCAAGGCGAACAGCCGCGCCACCGTCCACCGCCCCTCGTACCTCGACTACATCGGCGTGAAGAAGTTCGACGCCCAGGGCAATGTGATCGGCGAGCGCCGCTTCCTGGGCCTGTTCTCGTCCGCCGCGTACACCGAGTCCGTCCGCCGTGTCCCGGTCATCCGCCGCAAGGTCCAGGAGGTCCTCGCGGGCGCGGGCTTCGGGCCCAACAGCCATGACGGCCGGGATCTGCTGCAGATCCTGGAGACCTACCCGCGCGACGAGCTGTTCCAGACCCCGGTCGATCAGCTGCGCTCCATCGTGACCAGCGTGCTCTACCTCCAGGAGCGCCGTCGGCTGCGGCTGTTCCTGCGTCAGGACGAGTACGGGCGCTACTACTCGGCGCTGGTCTATCTGCCGCGTGACCGCTTCACCACCGATGTGCGGCTGCGGCTGACGGACATTCTGCTGGAGGAGCTGAACGGCCGCCCGCCGGTCGACTTCACCGCCCTGCACACCGAGTCGGTGCTCTCCCGGCTGCACTTCGTGGTCCGGGTGCAGCCCGGTACCGAGCTGCCCGACCTCACCGACGCCGAGGTCGAGCGCATCGAGAACCGGCTGATCGAGGCCGCCCGCTCGTGGGCCGACGGCTTCTCCGAGGCGCTGGTCTCCGAGGTCGGCGAGGAGCGCGCCGCCGAGCTGCTCCGCCGCTATCAGCACGCGTTCCCCGAGGGCTACAAGGCGGACCACTCGCCGCGCGGCGCCGTCGCCGACCTCCAGCATCTGGAGCGGCTGAAGGACGGCGAGCAGGACTTCGCGCTCTCCCTCTACGAGCCGGTCGGCGCGGCCCACGCCGAGCGCCGGTTCAAGATCTACCGGGCCGGGGCCCAGGTATCGCTGTCCGCCGTGCTGCCGGTGCTCAACACCCTCGGTGTCGAGGTGGTCGACGAGCGCCCGTACGAGCTGCGCTGCTCGGACAAGACCACCGCCTGGATCTACGACTTCGGGCTGCGGCTGCCCCTGCGTGAGGGCGAAGCCCTCGCCGACGACGCCCGCGAGCGCTTCCAGAACGCGTTCGCCGCGGTGTGGACCGGCCAGGCCGAGAGCGACAACTTCAACCAGCTGGTGCTGGGCGCGGGCCTGGACTGGCGGCAGGCGATGGTGCTGCGTGCCTACGCGAAGTATCTGCGGCAGGCCGGCTCGACCTTCAGCCAGTCGTACATGGAGGACACCCTCCGCAACAACGTCCACACCACCCGGCTGCTGGTCTCCCTGTTCGAGGCGCGGATGTCGCCCGAGCGGCAGCGGGCGGGCACCGAGCTGACCGACGCCCTGATGGAGGAGCTGGACGCGGCGCTGGACCAGGTGGCCTCGCTCGACGAGGACCGCATCCTGCGCTCCTTCCTGACCCTCATCAAGGCGACGCTGCGTACGAACCACTTCCAGAAGAACGGGCAGGGCAAGCCGCACGACTACCTGTCGATGAAGCTGGACCCGCAGGCCGTCCCCGATCTGCCGGCGCCCCGCCCGGCGTACGAGATCTGGGTCTACTCGCCGCGCGTCGAGGGCGTCCATCTGCGGTTCGGCAAGGTCGCCCGAGGCGGTCTGCGCTGGTCCGACCGGCGTGAGGACTTCCGCACCGAGATCCTGGGCCTGGTCAAGGCACAGATGGTGAAGAACACGGTCATCGTGCCGGTCGGCGCCAAGGGCGGCTTCGTCGGCAAGCGGCTGCCGGACCCGTCCGTGGACCGCGACGCCTGGATGGCCGAGGGCATCGCCTGCTACAAGACCTTCATCTCCGGTCTGCTCGACATCACCGACAACCTGGTGGCCGGGCAGGTCGAGCCGCCCAAGGACGTGGTCCGCCACGACGGGGACGACAACTACCTCGTCGTCGCCGCCGACAAGGGCACCGCGACCTTCTCCGACATCGCCAACGAGGTCGCCCAGGCGTACGGCTTCTGGCTCGGCGACGCCTTCGCCTCCGGCGGCTCGGCCGGCTACGACCACAAGGGCATGGGAATCACCGCCCGCGGCGCCTGGGAGTCCGTCAAGCGGCACTTCCGCGAGCTCGGCCATGACACCCAGACCGAGGACTTCACGGTCGTCGGTGTGGGCGACATGTCCGGCGACGTGTTCGGCAACGGCATGCTGCTGAGCGAGCACATCCGGCTGGTCGCCGCCTTCGACCACCGGCACATCTTCATCGACCCGAACCCGGACGCGGCCACCTCCTACGCCGAGCGCCGCCGGCTGTTCGAGCTGCCGCGCTCCTCCTGGGCGGACTACAACACCGAGCTGATCTCGGCGGGCGGCGGCGTCCACCCCCGTTCGGCCAAGGCCATCCCGATCACTCCGCAGGTGCGGGCCGCCCTCGGCATCGAGACCCGGGTCGCCAAGATGACCCCGGCCGATCTGATGAAGGCCATCCTCAAGGCGCCGGTCGATCTGCTGTGGAACGGCGGCATCGGTACGTACGTCAAGGCGTCCACCGAGTCGCACGCCGACGTCGGCGACAAGGCCAACGACGCGATCCGGGTGGACGGCCAGAATCTGCGGGTCAAGGTCGTCGGCGAGGGCGGCAACCTGGGCCTGACCCAGCTGGGCCGCATCGAGTTCGCCACCAACGGCGGCAAGATCAACACCGACGCGATCGACAACAGCGCCGGTGTGGACACCTCCGACCACGAGGTGAACATCAAGATCCTGCTCAACGCGCTGGTCACCGAGGGCGATCTCACCATCAAGCAGCGCAACAAGATCCTCTCGGAGATGACCGACGAGGTCGGCGCGCTGGTGCTGCGCAACAACTACGCGCAGAACGTGACCCTGGCCAACTCCGCCGCCCAGGCCCCCAGCCTGCTCCACGCCCACCAGCGGCTGATGCGCCGGCTGACCCGGGAGGGGCGCCTGGACCGGGCGCTGGAGTTCCTGCCCACCGACCGGCAGATCCGCGAGCGGCTGAACGCCGGGCGCGGGCTGACCCAGCCGGAGCTGGCCGTCCTGCTCGCCTACGTCAAGATCACGGTGGCCGATGAGCTGATCAACACCGGGCTCCCGGACGACCCGTATCTGCAGCGGCTGCTGCACGCGTACTTCCCGCAGGCGCTGCGCCAGAAGTTCCCCGAGCACATCGACGGCCATGCGCTGCGTCGGGAGATCATCACCACGGTGCTGGTCAACGACACCGTCAACACCGCCGGTACGACCTTCCTGCACCGCATGCGGGAGGAGACCGGGGCCTCCACCGAAGAGGTCGTGCGCGCCCAGACGGCGGCGCGCGCGATCTTCGAGCTGAATGAGATCTGGGACGAGGTCGAGTCGCTGGACACGGTCGTCGCGGCCGACATCCAGACCCGGATGCGGCTGCACTCGCGGCGGCTCGTCGAGCGCGGCACCCGCTGGCTGCTCAACAACCGCCCGCAGCCGCTGGAGCTCGCCGAGACCATCGAGTTCTTCGGCGAGCGGGTCGCGGGGGTCCGCGCCGAGCTGCCCAAGCTGCTGCGCGGCTCCGACGCCGAGTGGTACCAGCGGATCCATGACGAACTGACCGGCGCCGGGGTCCCGGAGGACCTGGCCACCCCGGTGGCGGGCTTCTCCTCCGCCTTCCCGACGCTGGACATCGTCGCCATCGCGGACCGGACCGGCAAGGAGCCGCTGGCGGTCGCCGAGGTCTACTACGACCTGGCCGACCGGCTGCGGATCAGCCAGCTGATGGACCGGATCATCGAGCTGCCGCGCGCCGACCGGTGGCAGTCCATGGCCCGTGTCTCCATCCGTGAGGACCTGTACGCGGCCCACGCCGCCCTCACGGCCGATGTGCTGTCGGTGGGCAACGGTGGCTCGACGCCCGAGCAGCGCTTCAAGGCATGGGAGCAGAAGAACGCCGCGCTCCTCCAGCGGGCGCGCACGACGCTGGACGAGATCCAGTCCTCGGAGACGTTCGACCTGGCCAATCTCTCGGTCGCGATGCGGACGATGCGGACGATGCTGCGTACCCACAGCTGAGCCGCCGCCCGCCGTTGACGTCGCGCCGCCCCGGGGCCTTGGCCCCGGGGCGGCGTCGTGCGTCTGGGGGCTGGCCGCGCCTGCCACCGGGCGCTGACGCCCGGCGACGGGCTTTGTTGGCGTTGACGTCCGCCGGCCGCGGCACGCCGTGCTGCCGCCTGCCCCGTGCCGGGCGCGCGTGCGACGGGCCGCGGGTCTCCGTGTCACCGGGGCCGCCCGGCCCGCCGCCGTGGGGGCGGGCCGGGCGTCACCCGACTGGCCGCTCCTCCATCGGCTTATCGGGCATAACGGGACGTACCGCTCTAGGGTGGGCAGTCAGTGAGCGCTTCGCGCCTCGACCCGCCTTCCACGCGTCCCGAGGAGCCTCATGCCACGCTTCAGCATCGTCATCGCCGCCTACCGTGTGCAGGGGTATCTGAGCGCCTGCCTGGACTCCGCGCTGAACCAGTCGTTCCGCGACATCGAGGTGGTCGCGGTCGACGACCGCTCCCCGGACCACTGTGGCGCGATCATCGACACGTACGCGGCGCGCGACAGCCGGGTCGTCCCCGTGCACCAGCCGGTCAACTCCGGGCCAGGGCCCGCCCGTAATGCCGGAGTCGCCCGGGCCACCGGTGACTATCTGCTCTTCCTGGACGGTGACGACACGCTGGCCCCCGGTACCCTCCAGGGCCTCGCCGACCGGCTCGCCCGGGGCGGTGACCCGGACATCCTGTACTTCAACCACGTGCGGACCTACTGGTCGGAGCGCAGGGAACCCAGCCTCTTCGGAGAGCTGCTGGCCTCGCCGGGCACCGATGTCTTCACGATCCTCGAACGCCCCGAATTCCTGCGGCTTTTCGCGATGTCGTCCAACCGCGTCTACCGCCGCGACTTCTACACCCGTCACGGCTTCTCCTTCAGCGAGGGGATCTACGAGGACGCCCTGCTCTCGTACATCACGATGCTGACGGCCCGGCGCATCGCCTGTGTGGATCTGGTCGGCCTGGAGTACCGGCAGCGGAGGGTCGGCGCCCACACGGGAAGTCCCGGCGAGAAGCACTTCGCCATTTTCCGGCAGTACACCCGCCTCTTCGACTTCCTGGACGCGCGGCCGCATCTCGAGCCCTTGCGCCCCTTGCTCTTCGAACGGGCCGTCTCGCATTTCCTGTTCTGCCTCGACCGCCCCTCCCGGGTGGCGGCGGCGGACCGGCCCCGCTTCTTCGGCCATGCCGCCGAGTGGTATCGCCGCCATGTCCCGGAGGGATTCACCCCGCCGGTCGAGGCCCGATGGCGCTTCGAGGCGCTGGCAGCCGGTTCCTTCCTCCGCTACCGGGAGCACGAGCTGTCGGTGCGGGCCGCGGCCGGAGCGCGCAAGCTCAGGCGGATCGTCCGGCCGCGCCTGGCCGCACGGGCCAAGCGCAACCTGTACCGGATCCACCGGCAGCGGCCGGTGGATCCCAACCTGGCGGTCTACTCGGCGTACTGGGGCCGCGGGGTGCTGTGCAATCCGGCGGCGATTTACCACAAGGCCCGGGAGCTGGCGCCGCATATCCACGGGGTGTGGGTGGTGAAGAAGTCGGAGATCGCGTCACTTCCGGAAGACGTCGACTACGTCGTCACCGGCACCCGGGACTTCTACCGAACCGTGGCCCGCGCCAAATACCTCATCAACAACGTCAACTTCCCCAATGACCTGGTGAAGCGGCCGGGCACCGTGCATGTGCAGACCTTCCATGGAACGCCGCTCAAGTGCATGGGACTGGACCAGCAGCGCTATCCCGCCGCGGCGGCGGGAATGAGCTTCGGCAATCTCCTCAAGCGCATCGACCGCTGGGACTTCGCCCTCTCCTCCAACCCGCACTCCAGCGAGGTGTGGGAGCGGGTCTACCCCGCCTCGTATCAGCTGCTGGAATACGGATATCCGCGCAACGACGTGTTCCTCTCGGCATCGGATGACGACATCCGGCGGATACGCGCGGCGCTGGGGATCCCGGCGGGGCACACCACCGTCCTCTACGCGCCCACCCTCCGCGACTACCAGAAGGGCTTCACGCCCCGCCTGGATCTGGAGCGGCTGAGCCGTGCCCTCGGCCCGGAGACGACGCTCCTCGTGCGGGCCCACTACTCCTACCGGCCGGACGCCGGCCTGGCCCGGCTCCAGGAGGCCGGGCTGGTGATCGATGTCTCGCGCCACCGGTCGGTGGAGGAGCTGTGCCTGGCGGCCGACGCGCTGATCACCGACTACTCGTCGGTGATGTTCGACTACGCCGTGCTGGACCGGCCCATCGTGATCTACGCGGACGACTGGGACACCTACCGGGCCTCCCGCGGCGTCTACTTCGACCTGCTCTCCGGGCACCCCGGCGAGACTCCGGGGGCCGTCGCCCGCACCGAGCGGGAGCTGGCCGCCGTCTTCGAGGAGGGCCGCTGGTGCGATGCGGACGCGACCGCGCTGCGTGCCGCCTTCCGGGCCCGCTTCTGCCCGTTCGACGACGGCCACGCGGCCGAGCGGGTGGTACGGACCCTCATGCTCCCCCCGGACGACACGGCGTCCACGCTCCCGGCGCATGCGGGAGTGGCGACGGACAGCGGTACGGCGCGGCCGCGCGGCGGTGTCAGCACCGTACGGCGGGGCGGAGGCACTGTTCCGGAGCACACCACGCAGCCCCTCCATCTGTCCCCCGGGGACGACTGATCCCGCCCGTCACCCCCTCGAACCCGGAAGTCCGGAGCCCGCCATGCCCGCTGTGTCCCCTCCCCGCGTCAGTGTCATCATTCCCGCCTACAACGCCATGCCGGAGGTGACCCGGGCCGTCACCTCCGCGAGGGACCAGACACTGGGGCTGGACCGACTCGAGATCATCGCGGTGAACGACGGCTCGACCGACGGCACCGGTGAGGAGCTGGAGCGGCTCGCCCGCTCCTGCCCCGCACTGCAGGTCATCCATCAGGAGAACTCCGGCTGCGCGGGAGCTCCCCGCAACACCGGTCTCGACCACGCGCGGGGCGACTTCGTCTTCTTCCTGGACTCCGATGACTATCTGGGGCCGGACGCGCTGCGCCGCATGGTCGCCATGGCCGACGAGAACGGCACCGACATCGTCCTCGGCAGGATCGCCTCGGTGGGCGGACGCGCCGTACCCCGGGCCGTCTTCCAGTACAACCAGCCCCGCACCGATGTCTTCTCCTCCCACGCCTATCTGACCCTGGGCCCGTGGAAGCTGTTCCGGCGCTCCCTCATCGAACGGCTGCGTCTGCGCTTTCCGCCCTACCGCAACTGCGAGGACAAGCCGTTCACCGCGGCCGCCTACCTCAACGCCTCCGGCATATCCGTGGTCGCCGACTACGACTGCTACTACGTCCGCTACCGCGAGAACCGCTCCAACCTCACCCTCACCGCCGCCGGTCTCATCCACCGCATGGACGGCACCCGGCTGTGCTTCGAGACCGTGGCCCGCTGTCTCGAACCAGGCCCGCGCCGGGACCAGATCATGCGCCGCCATGTGGAGTGGGAGCTGTGCGGTCCGCTGCGCGCCCTGCTGCCCCGCGAGAGCGAGCAGGACGCGCGCGAGCGTTTCTTCCCCGAGTTCCGGCACTGGGCGCGGACCTGGGTGACCGACGCCATCTTCCAGCGCATCGACGCGCCGGACCGGCTCCTGGTCCATCT
Organism: Streptomyces sp. NPDC005266; assembly: GCF_040607655.1. Classification (NCBI taxonomy): domain Bacteria; kingdom Bacillati; phylum Actinomycetota; class Actinomycetes; order Kitasatosporales; family Streptomycetaceae; genus Streptomyces; species Streptomyces sp. NPDC005266. The sequence continues at coordinate 172,973 of NZ_JBEXHC010000011.1, read as the reverse complement.
GCTGCGCGCCGACCGCTTCCAGGACGTGATGACGGTCGCGCGGAACGCCGGGCGGGACGCGCAGCGCGGCCACCTGATCGACAAGGGCCGGGTCTACTGGCGCCACCCCTTCTTCCGCGACCACACCGCCGACGTCCCCGACGCGTGTTTCGACGTGACCGACCGGCTGCCGGTCCACCACCACCTCGACACGGCGCGCTGGGAGGGCGGAGTGCTCCGGCTGACCGGCCACGCCTACATCGAGGACGTCGACACCCTCGACCCCGGCACCGAGGTCGTCCTGCGCCGCTACCAGTCCGACCGCCCCGAGGTCCGGTTGCCCGTCACGCCGCGCCCCGCCGCGCACCCGCTGCCCGGCGAGGGGCGCTACGAGCGGTCGGGCTTCATCGCCGAGATCGATCCGGCCACCGCCGACGGCGGGGCCCCGCTGGAACGCGGCCTGTGGAACCTCTACCTGGACGTCCGGGCCCAGGGCGTCAGCCGTACCGTGCGGTTCGGCAGCAGCCGCGAGGACGGGGAGGCCACCCACCCGACCCGGCGCAGCCTCACCACGCCGCAGGGCCGCCCACTGGTCGTGGTGCCGTATTACACCCCCTACAGCAACCTCTCGCTCGATGTCGGCCAGGTGGCCCACCCCCTCGACGCCCCGTGCCAGGTGACCCGGACCGCCTGGCACGCCGTCCGCAGGAGCACCCTGATCGTCGGCGGACGGCTGACCGGTGAGGCGGCACGGGAGCCCGGCGGGAGGCTGCGGCTGCGCGCCGAGGGCGGAGCGGGCGCGGTGTGCGAGGTACCGGCGCGGTACGAGCCGGGGGCCTCCCGCGACTTCACCGCGCGGCTGCCGGTCAGAAGGCTGAGCAAGGGCCGCTGGACGCTGACGCTGATCATGGAAGGCCCGAGTGGGGAGGTGCCGTCCCGCACCGCGATGGTGCCTCGCTTCGGTCAGTTGACCGGGACCCGCTGGCTGCGCCTCGGCCGCCCGTACTACGCCAAGCCGCTGGCCTGGGGCCCGGCCGTGGCACTCGGCCTGGAGGTGGCTCCGCTCAACATCGCCCTGGGCGTGCGACGGCGGCTGCGGCGGGTCCGGGGCCGAGGCCGGGGCCTGTGGCGCCTGTGGGGCCGCGCCCGCGGGTAGCCGCCCGACGACCGGTGGTGCGCCGCCCGCCCGTCAGTGTCGCAGTCGGTTGCGTACGGCCGCGATCAGCCGTACTGGGGCCACCCGCAGCTCCAGGGTCGGCTCGCCGCCCGCCTGTCAGTGTCGCAGTCGGTTGCGTACGGCCGCGATCAGCCGTACTGGGGCCACCCGCAGCTCCAGGGTCGGCTCGCCGCGCCCGATGAGCGGCTTGGCGTAGTACGGACGGCCGAAGCGCAGCCAGCGGGTGCCGGGCAGCCGGGGAGGCGGCGGCACGGGCGCGGCGGGTGGCGGGCCGTCGGCGTGGCCGCCGGGCCCCAGGAGGGCGAGCGTCACCGTCCACCGGCCGCGGCTCAGGTCGCGCACCGGCAGCCGGGCGGTGAAGGCGCCCGCCGGATGACCCGCGGCGAACCGCACCGGATGGTCGGACACCCGGCCGTCGCTGTGCTCGGCGCGCAGCCGCAGCACCCGGTCGCGCACCGGGGTCCCGGGAGGCAGCAGCCGCCCGGCGACGACGAGGGTGCCCTTGTCCGACGGATGCCACACGGCCTCGGTCACCTCGCAGGGCGCCCGGCGCGGGGCCGGGCCGATGTCGAGGGAGAGATTGCGGTACGGGGTGGTGAAGTACGGCGTGACGCGCGCGCGCAGGCCGGGGCCTGCGGTCACGACCCGGCGCGCGGTGCCGATGTCGAGGCCCTCGTCGTGGCGGTGCCCGAACCGTACGGTGCGGCTGACCCCCTGGGCGCGTACGTCGAGGAAGACGTCCCAGACGCCGGGCCGCGGCGGTGCGCCGTCGTCGGCGGCGGCGATGTCGATGTCCGCCTCGAACTCCCCGCTTCCCGGCTCACCTTCGGCTACGGGCGTGACCGGCATCCGCAGCTCGTCGCTCGTCTCCCGCCTGCGCAGCACCAGTTCGGTGCGGTCCTCGGGGCCGGGGACGAGCCCGTCGATGGCCGCCCGGCCGCGCACCCGCAGGGTGGAGCCGCCGTGCCAGCCGGCGCCGGCCAGATGGTGGTGGACCGGCAGCCGGTCGGTGATGTCGAAGCAGGCGTCGTGGACGTCGGCGGCGGGGTCGCGGAAGAAGGGATGGAGCCAGTAGACGCGGCCCTTGTCGATGAGGTGCCCACGGCCGGCGTCCTCCTCGGCGTTGCGCACGACGGACATCAGGTCCTCGAAGCGGCCGGCCCGCAGCAGGTGGACCATCAGCCGCTCGGACGCGGTGAGGGTGTGGAAGAGCGCGTCCGAGCAGTGGGTCAGCGCCCACCCGCGCAGCTCGGGGAAGAACCGCCCACGGGCCTCGGCTTCGTTCTCCCGGGGCAGCGCGCGCAGGGCGTCGCACAGCTCGCGCTGGATGTGGCAGCGCATGATCTGGTCGCGGCGCGGGCCGGGCTCGGTGTAGCGGGCCGCGTTCTCGAACAGCAGCCGGAGGGCGTCGATGCGGTCGGCGAGACCGGTGGTGGTGCCGGTGGGCTGCCGGCCGGTGCCCCGGTTCTCGCGGTGGGGGAGGTGATAGCAGTCGTAGTCGGCGACGACGGAGATGCCGGAGGCGTTGAGGTAGGCGACGGCCGTGAAGGGCTTGTCCTCGCCGTCGCGGCACAGCGGGAAGCGCAGGTCGAACCGTTCGATCAACGAGCGGCGGAAGAGCTTGGCGGGGCCGAGCGTGGAGTAGGCGCGGGAGCTGTAGACATCGGTGCGCAGCTGGTTGTGGCGGAAGACAGCCTGGGGGACGCCGCGCCCGTCCGGGGAGACCATTTTGCCCAGCACCACATCGGTGCCGTTCTGGTCGGCCATCGCCACCATCCGGCGCAGCGCGTCGGGCCCGAGATGGGCGCCGGCGTCGAGGAAGAAGACGAAGTCGCCGCGGGCGAGGTCCAGCCCGGTGTTACGGGGGCCGCCGGCGCCGCCGCTGCGCTGCTGGTGGACGACCTTCAGGGCGGGGCAGTCGGCGGCGAGCCGGTCCAGCTCCTCGGCGGTGCCGTCGGTGGAGCCGTCGTCCACGGCGATGATCTCGAGGCGGCTGAGCCCGATGGTCTGCTCCATGGCGGAGGTGACGGCCCGGGTGAGCGAGGGCATGGCGTTGTGGGCGGGGACGATCACGCTGACGCGGGGGCGCGGGCCGGGGCGGGGGGTGCGCGGCATGCTGGCTCCGGGAGTGAGGTGGTGGCTCAGGCGGTGTCGGACACCCGCCGGCGGCGGGATCGCTCAGGGGAGGAGGTCCACCCGCCCATGGCCCTCTTCCCCGGGTGGCGCACCGGGACGGCCACGCTGACCATGATGTTCATCCAGTGCTCCCTTGTGGATCGGGTGGAGTTCGCGCAGCCGGATGACCGCCTCGCCCTTGGCGGCCAGGGCGTCGACCGCGGCGCTGAAGCGCTGGGTGGACGGCGGGACGGCGGGGCCGAGCAGAAACTCCCTCAGCTGGTGGCGGGCGGTGCGCAGCTCGTCGCGCGCGGGGTCGAAGAGCAGCCGGAGGAGGTGGTCCACGCCGTTCGCCTCCGGGTCGAGAAGGTACCCGGCGCGGGCCGCGGTGTACTGCCGCCGGAACTCCTCCTCGCCGAGCCCCGCCGTATCGATGAGCGCGTACGGCTTGAGGCTGGCGATGAAGTCGGACACCACGGCGGAGATGTCGCCGATCAGCAGATCGGCCTGGTCGAAGCAGTGGTAGAGGGTCGGCGCCGGCCCCTCGATCACCTGGTGCAGCCAGGGCGGCTCGGCCGCCCGGTGGGCCTGGTGCCACCCGGCGTACAGCGCGTCGGCCTCGGCCAGGAGCGCCGGGTCGGGCTCGGCGCTGTCGCGGGTGAGCATGGCCTCGTCGGCGTGGTCCCGACGCAGCCGGGCGTCCAGCGCGGCGATGCGCTTCGTCAGTTCGGCGCGACAGTGGGCGGCTTCGGCGCGCAGCGCCCGTTCCTCCTCGGTCTCCTCGGCGAGCGGGCCCGCGGCGCGGCGCTCGTTGGCGGCGTCGATCAGGGCGACGATGCGCTGGTGGGCGGCGCGGGCCTCGGGGGAGCGACGGCCGGTGCAGGGATGTGGCTTGTAGAGGACGCGGACGGGGCGCTCGCCGTCCAGCAGCCGCCCTACGATCCGCTCGCCCGCGAGCGTCAGCGAGGTGGTGCCCGGTTCGTCCGTCCACCCCTCCCAGGTCGGCGCGTACAGCACGGTGGGGAAGGGGCCGGGCGCGCGGTCGCCGACGGCGACGGCCACGCCGTCCAGCTGCGGGCGGCCGATCTCGACGATGTCGGCGTCCTCGACGCCCACCGCCGCCTCGGCGTAGCGCAGCCGCCCCGCCTCGCCCGCGACCCACACCTGGTCGTAGACCTTGCTGTAGGGATTGACGCCGGCGACCTTGTCGCTGTCGCCGTGGCCGAGGAAGACGTGCTGCATGGTCGGCACCCGCAGCAGATGGATGTTCTTGCCGACGTTGGCGGGGTAGAGCGCGACGCGCACACTGCTCAGGTCCACGTTCATCAGGTGCACCGCGTCCGGCACGCACAGCACCGGCAGCGGGGTCGGCCCCAGCACCTCCAGCAGATGCCGTTCGCGCAGGATGACCAGGGACGGGGAGCGCAGCGCCGCCACCGCCTCCAGCCACATGGTGACCTGGTATGCGCAGTCGCGCGAGCCGGAGAAGTACAGCACCGTCTCCGGGCGGTGGCGGTTCAGCCAGACGTTGACCTCCGCCAGCACCTGGGCGGGACCGGGCAGCCGCATGGCCTGGACGAGGTAGGGCACGAGCGCGAGCACCGTCACCAGACAGGCCCCGGCTGCCAGCGCCAGCCCCGCCACCACCCAGCGGGCGTCGCCGGTCACCAGGGACGCGGTCAGGCCCAGCAGGGCGGACAGCTGGTACGCCAGCATCCGCTGGCCCGGCCATTCGGTGAGCCGGCGCGGCGGCCGGTCGCTGATGCCCAGCCGGCGCAGATCGATGTTGCGGGCCGCGACCGCGAGCGTGCGGCGCCGGCGGATCAGCGTCCGTGTGGCGGCGTGCAGCGCCTGGCCGGCCAGCAGACACAGCACCCCCGTCATGGCCGCCGCCAGCCCGATCGGGCCGGTCACATGCAGCCGTCCGAGCAGCAGTAGCAGCAGCACACAGCGCAGCTCGAAGCGGAGCGTCTCGCCCATGTGCAGCCGCCCCAGACGGGTCATCAGCCCCGGCTCGGTGCGGTGCAGCAGCAGATCGCATCCGGAACCTACCAGTCCGGCCGCGGCGAAGACCCCGCCGGCCCCGGTGATGGCGGCCACCGCCATCGTCACCAGGCACCCGGCCATCACGGCGAACGCCACAAGGCCGCGGGGACTTCGGATACCGAGGCGGTTCATGACGCGTGCCCTTCGCGGCTGGTGGTTCGTACTGCTTGCACACTGTAGGCGAATAGTCCTATTTATGCCCTTTCTCATTGGGGGAAGCGTGAGGATCCCGCGCCGCGTCGTACTGGCCCCCATGGCCGTCATGCTCTGCCTCGGGCTGTGGGGGCTGGAGCGGGGCACCATGTGGCGCGACGAGTCCGCGACGTATCAGATGACCCAGCGGACCCTCCGCCAGATCCTGCGCGCCATGGGCGGCGTGGACGCCGTCCACGGCCTCTACTACCTGCTGATGCACCCGGTGCTGGCCGCCTCGCCCTCCGAGGTGGCCCTGCGCCTGCCGTCGCTCCTCGCGTCCATGGCCGCCACCGGCCTGGTCGCGGCCCTCGGCTGCCGGCTGGCGCGCCCGAGGGCGGGGCTGTGGGCCGGGCTGCTCTACGCCGCCACGCCCATGGTCGGCCACTACGCCCAGGAGGGCCGCTCCTACGCGCTGGTCGCGGCGGGCGCGGCCTGGGCCACCTGGCTGCTGGTGGGGGCGGTCGAGCGGTGTTCCGCCGCGTCATGGGTGGCCTATGGAACCGTCGTCACCGTGACCGCGCTGCTGCACGTCTTCGCGGTGCTGTTGCTCGCCGCGCACGCCCTGACCCTGCTCGCCTCCCGCGCCCCGCGCCGGGCCTGGCGCGGCTGGGGGCTCGCGGCGACGGGGGCCGTGGCGGCGGTCGCGCCGCTGGCGCGGCTCGCCCGGCGGCAGAGCGCGCAGATCGCCTGGATCCCGGAGCCGGGCCCGGGTCGGCTCTGGGCCCTGGCCCACCACTTCGCCGGGCCCAGCGGGCTCATCCTCGCCATCAACGCGCTGCTGATCGCGGTGGCCCTGGCCCGCCCCCGCCGGACCCGCCCGCGTCGCCCCTCCCTCACCGCCGTCGCCCTTCCCCTCGCGCTCACCCCGCCGCTCTTGCTCTTCGCCCTCTCCCAGTACCGCCCGCTGTTCCAGGAGCGCTATCTCCTCTTCGCCCTGGCCGGTGTCCCCCTGCTGGCCGCGGCGGGCGCGGACCGGCTGGTGACGGCGGTGACGGACCACCGTCACACCGCCGTCGCCACGGCCGGGGCCATCGCGGTCGGCGGCGCCTTCCTCTGGCAGCTGCCGCTGCACGCCTGGGAGCGGGCGCCGGCGAGCCGGCAGGACGATCTGGCCGCCCTCGCCCAAGCGGTGGGGCGGCTGACCCGGCCGGGGGAACCGGTGCTGTACGACCCGCCCAAGGAGCGGCGGATCGCGATCGCCTACCCGCGCCCGCTCGCCGGCCTACGGGACGTGGCCCTGGCCGTGCCCGGCCCCGCCTCCGGCACGCTCTACGGGATCGACGTCGGCCCGTCCGAGCTGCTGCGGCGGCTGGGCACGGCGCGGGGGGCATGGGTGGTCGCGGCCGATGAGCCGAAGTCCCGCCGGGCGAAGACGGCCGTGCTCACCGGCCACTTCCGGCTGGCGTACTCGCTCTGCCTGCCCGGCGTCCGGCTGGAACGGTATGTACGCCGGAACACGGTCGGGGCGCGCTGATGGGTCGGGGCGCGCTGATGGGTCGGGGCGCGCTGACGGGTCGGGGCGCGCTGACGGGTCGGGGCGCGCTAACGGGTCGGGGCCGGGGCGTCCGGGCTGGGCCGGCGGGCCGGTACCGGGACGGGGCCGAAGGCGCGGCGGGCGAAGGCCGCCGCGCCCGCCAGCCATCTGCGGGTGGCGTATTCGCTGAGCCGGGCCGGGGCGGGGCGGTAGGGGGCATTCCAGCCGTAGGGGAAGGACGCCTTGTCGGGGGTGAGCAGATTGGTGGTCTCGTCGCACGCCAGGATCGCGATCAGCCACTGGCGTACGGCCCGGTGGAAGGCGGGCGTCAGGGGGCGGGGGGCGAGGAGCCAGTCGCGGGACTGGGCGCTGACCGCGGGGCGGTAGGTGGTCTCGTCGTAACGGTGCCAGGGGGACTCGGGGCTGATGGGGTGGAGCCCGTAGTCCATGGCGGTGAGCGGGGCCAGGGCGGCGCACAGGGCGTCGTGGTCGGCGCCGGGGAGGAGTTCGCAGACGATCCAGGGGCGGTGGCGCCGGATGGTGGTGAGCGCTCCGCGCAGGACGGCCGGCTCGTAGGTCTCCACGTCGATCTTGATGAGGTACGGGGTCAGTCCCCGCTCCTCGGTGAAGGCGTCGACCGTGGTGACCGGGACCGTCACCGACTCGCTGTGCCGGCGGTGGGCCGGGTTGAGGGAGTTGGACGACTCCGACTTGTGGGAGAAGTAGAGCTCGGCGGTGCCGGGTTCGTCGGAGAGCGCGGTCTGCTGCACCTCGAAGCCCAGGCGGTTGCACTCGCGGATGCGGCGGCACAGCGCGGCCGTCTGCGGCGTCGGCTCGAAGGCGACCGCGCGCGGCCCGCGGGGCCCGTACACCGCGCTGATCAGCGCCGAGTACAGGCCGATGTGCGCGCCGACGTCGTACACCGCGCCGCCCGTGGGGGCCTGCTGGGCGAGGGCCAGCAGGGTGGCCTGGGTGGTCGGTTCGTAGCCCGCGAGCCCGGCGCGCCGCAACTGCCGCTGCACCGCGGTCTGTTTGCGGCTGAGCACATTGAGCGCGCGCGGATACGGCCCCTGGGCGTCGAGGACCTCCGGGTTCAGGGGAAGAGTGATGGCGAGGGGCATGGCTGCCGCGTCTCCTGTCGGGTGACGGCCCGCTCCAGCGGGCTGGGGAGGGGGAAGTAGGCGTCGAGGAAGGGGTGGAGCAGGGCCAGTTGGTCCGCGAGGTCGTGGTCGGAGGAGACCGTGTCGTTGAGGCAGAAGGCCTGGCAGTGCCGGGACCGCAGCAGCCTGGCCAGCCGGGCGCGGATGGTGGGCTGGGCCAGGTCGAAGTAGTCGTAGCGCAGCTGGGCGGGGACGGCCCGGCCGGTGAGGAACGCGTAGTAGTGGTGGAGCGAGGACGGCAGGGAGATGTCCGAGGTGGAGCGGACCCGGCTGGCCATGGTGGCGCTGACCGCCTCGGGGAACTCCCGCTCGATCTCGGCGAGGACGCTGGTGCGCAGCGCGTGCGGGGTGTGCTTCATCTTCTGGGTGACGGTCGTGCCGAACCGGCCCTCCAGCAGCGTCCGGTTGTTCTTCCCGGCGGCCGATACCGGCACGTCACAGGTGCCGACGGGGGCCAGCGGGATCAGCGCGCGGGAGGGGAAGAACTTCGAGACGCCGTTGGCCAGGAAGAAGTCCTGCGGGGTGACCGGCGAGCCGAGGAAGACGTCGTCGTTGAAGTAGAGGAAGTGCTCGGCCAGGCCGTCGATGTGGTGCAGCCGGGTCTCGATGGCGTGGGAGTTGAAGGTGGGCAGCACGCTGGGGTCATCGAAGATGTCGTGGTGGTCGACGACGGTGATACCGGGGTGGGACTCCGCGAGCCAGTCGGGGACCTGACGGTCGGTCACGATGTAGATGTGGCGCACCCAGGGGGCGTACAGATGGAGCGAGCGCAGGGAGTAGCGCAGCTCGTCCCGATTGGCGTAGCGGGCGGCGTTGTCCGCCTGCGCGTGGTAGCCCTCGCCCGCGGCGGCGGCCCGGCGGCGCTGCCACTGCGGATCCGAGCCGTCCACCCAGGTGTAGACGACGTCGACGGGGAAGCGGACCTCGTCCGGCAGCCGGGTGAGGAACTCCGGGCGGGTGCGCACCAGCGGCCCGGGACGCCAGCCGGAGGCCGGGGCGAGCCGGGTGAACAGCTGGTCGGACGCCCGCACCGGCTCGCCCACCAGCGGCACCGACGCCGTGGTGCGGTTGAAGCGCGGCGCGAGCAGCAGCCGCTCCCCGCCCAGCGTCCCGGGCTCCCAGAACTCGATGTCGCAGCCGTGCGCCACCCCCAGGACCAGGCCCGCGCCGGGGCTCGCGTGGAAGCGGGTGAAGCGGACGACGGGGGCGTCGGCCAGCCGCCGCCAGGCCCGGCGCGTACCGCCGGGCCGCAGCCGTGACCCGGCGCGCAGGCGACGCCCCGGCAGCGAGACATACCCCGCCTCGCGGGCGCACAGCGCGCTGAGCGCCGCGACCACCGCGCCGCGCTGATCGGCCCGTACGCCCACGGCGGAGGCGACGTTGCTGTAGCAGCGGACCACGAAGTGGTCGAGCCGCGCCGCGTCCAGCGCCTCGCACACCAGCCGCAGATTCTCCGCGCGCGCGAACAGCGGGGTGGGGGAGGGGGCCAGGGTCGCGACCCTGGCCCCGTACCGGTCGGCGATCACGATCCGGCCGTCGCCGGCCACGCCCGCCCGGCGCAGCCGCCGCCGCGCCCAGCGCAGCCGTAGCGCGCCGGAGGCGGCCGACAGACCGCAAAGGCCCCGCATGGCCGCGCGGCGCAGTCCGGCGCCGGTGACGGCGACGACCGCGCGGCGGACCGGCAGCGGGACCGTGCGGCGGTAGCCGCGCACCAGGGGCGGCGGGTCGGCGAGCCATGGGCGGGGGGCGGCGGGTGGTGCGGTGACGGGCATCGTGCGTCCTGGGTGGGGGTTAGTGGGGGCGGCTCCGGTGGGGCAGCGCACGGCTCCGGTGGGGAAGGGGCGCGCCGGCCGGGGAGGGTGCCGGTGCCTGGGTCGGCGACATTCGCGAGAGCGGTGCGATGCGGGGTTCGACGGGGGTGGTGGGGGCGGCCTGGCCGACGGAGGTCGCCGGTGCGCGCGGGGTCGCCGGTGGGCGCGGGGCGCCCGACCCGCGCGGGGTGCCCGACGCGCGCGCGGCGCCTGTGGCGGCGGGGGATGCCGGGACGGCCACGGCGGCCGGGGCAGGGCGCCGCTCGGCTAGCGGTACGACCGGCGGGAGGTGCTCATCCGGCGTGCCGAGGAAGACCCGCCGCACCACGCGCTCGGCGGCCCGCCCGTCGTCGTACGGGCAAAACCGCGCCCGGAAGGCGGCGCGCAGCGCGGCCGAGCGCGGGCCGTACCAGGCGTCGGTGGTGAAGACGGAGATGAGTTCGGCCTCGGAGCGGGTGACCGGGCCCGGCGGGGTGGCGGTGATGTCGAAGTAGACGCCGCGGGTGGCCCGGTAGGCGTCCCAGTCGTCCGCGTGGATGACGATCGGGCGGTCGAGGTTCGCGTAGTCGAACATGATGGACGAGTAGTCGGTGAGCAGCGCGTCGGCGGCCAGGCACAGCTCCTCGACGCTGTCGTGGTCCGAGACGTCGATGACCCGGCCGGTGGCCGTCCCGGTCTCCGTGGCCGCGGAGAAGCGGTGGGAGAAGTAGTGCGGCCGCACCAGAAGCGTGAAGCCGGGGCCGAGCGCGCGGGCCACCCGCTCCAGGTCCAGGCGCGGCACCGTGCGGCGCTGGTAGTCGCGGTGCGTGGGGGCGTACAGCACCGCGAGCGTCTGCGCCGGGATGCCGAGCCGGGCCCGCAGCCGGGCCACATCGTCCTCGGTGGCGCGCTGGAAGATGTCGTTGCGCGGCGAGCCGTAGGGGAGGGTGAGGTAGCCGGAGGGGTAGACCCGCTCCCAGACGAGGGTGGTGTGGCGGTTCGCGGAGAGGCTGTAGTCCCAGCGGTCCACGCGCTCCAGAAGCTTGCCGAAGTCCATGCCGCGCGCGGCGGCCGGACGGTCCATCAGGTCCAGGCCCATGTGTTTGAGCGGGGTGCCATGGTGGGTCTGGAGGTGGATCTGGCCGGGCCGTTTGCGCATCGCGTGGGTGAAGTTGACGTTGTTGACCAGGAAGCGGGCGCGGGCCAGCGCGGTCCAGTACGCGGCCGACCCCGGATGCAGCCGGCGCACCCCGGGCGGCAGGGTGTGGGCGTACCCGGGGGTGGTGATCCAGGCGGTGCGCAGCCAGGGCGCCAGTTCGCGGGCCTTGGCCTCGATGGCCGCCGGGTTGCAGGCGTAGCCCCGGTGCCAGTACGCGGTGAACACGGCGAGGTGCGGGTCGATACGGCGCCACCGCTGGAGCCGGTAGTGCACCCGCAGCGCGGCGCCGCGCGCCCGGACGTACCCGGCCGCACCGGCTCCGGCGGCCCGGCGCCGCAGCCGGTCGGCGCCGCGCAGCAGGTGGAAGACGCGGTGGGCGCCCAGCCGCAGCAGCAGACAGCGCCACCGGGCCCGCCCGGACGGGCTGGTCGCGTCCCGGGGCCGGTAGCGGCGGTGGTGTGCGCCCGCCCGGCGGAAGAACTCGGCGCGCGCCCCGGGGGGCAGTCGGCCCGGCGCGGAGTAGACCACCACGAAGTGGTCGAGCATGCGCTGGAACAGCGCCGGGCGCCAGCGGGCCAGCTCGGGCCGGCCGTCGAGAAAGCGGAACACCCGGTCGTACTGGTCGAACACCTCCAGATGGCGACGACTGGTGGTGCGCAGGATCCCACCGCGCCGCCGCTGCCGGTAGTGCACACACACCCGGTCCAGCACGGCGATGGACTCCGCGGTCAGCAGCACGGGGAAGGTCCAGGGGGTGTCCTCGTAGAAGCCGGGCGGGAAGGCGAAGCCCTCCCGGCGCACGAAGTCCCGGCGGTAGGCCTTGTTCCAGGCCACCATCAGCAGCCGCAGCAGCTCGGGCCGCTGGTCCAGCCGGAACACCTGGGGGCCGTCGCCGTGGCGGAGCAGCCCGGCACGTACGTTCCGCACGGCCTGGCCCGTCCAGTCCACCCGCGCATAGTCGTAGACCAGCACCTGGGGGTCTTCGGTGTGCGCGAGCCGGTCGGCGATGGCGCGCAGGGAGCCGGGGGCGAGGGTGTCGTCGCCGTCGAGGAAGAGCAGATAGTCGCCGGTGGCGCGGCGGATCCCGGCGTTCCGGGCCCTGCCCAGCCCCGCGTTCTCCGGCAGATGAACGGGGCGCACCCGGGGGTCGTGGGCCGCGGTCTCGTCGATGATGGCGCCGCATGCGTCGGGGGAGTGGTCGTCGACCGCGATCAGCTCAAGGTCCGTGAAGTCCTGGTCCAGCACGGACCGCAGACAGTCCTGGAGGTACGGCTGGACCTCGTAGGCGGGGACGATGACGCTGAACCGGGGCACGGCGCATCCCATCGGTCGACGCGGCACGGATGGTTTCTCACACCATCATCTGAACGCCCGCCGGATGGGATGGCGGCATGGCGGAGTGCCCTGCAAAGTACCCCCGTACGGCGCAACGCACCCGGCTTCTCCCTGCATCCCCCTCAGTCACGCCGCTCGTGCGGCTCTCGTCCAGTGTTCGGGTAGAGGTGCGCTGTGCCTGCAGCGAAGGGTCCCGATCTACTCGACCGAGACCCTGTATAGGTGCTGTGTGGCGCTACGGCGAGTTCCGGGTTCGGTGCCGGTCAGCCGATCCTCACAGAAACGCCGCTGGCGATCACAGCCAGGGTCGTCGCGATGACACCCATGGTCGCCACAATCGCGATCAGTCGAACAGTCCGACGCTCTTCCGTGAGATTCACGATTGGGGGTGCTGCCTCCCATCGCTTCCAGGTGGCGTCGATGGCGCCGGAGCCAAGTATCGGCGGCCACTGGCCGCGGTCAGTGAAGTGGTAGAGGAGCACGGCCGCAACGAGACGGCCGAACCCGCGCCAGTTGACCATCCGTGGTCACAACCTCGACACAGCGTCCACACGCAGCCATCACGCGGCGCATGATGCCTCTCAGCACCTGAACCACTGGGGGGATCATGAACGCCCGCAGAGCCGTCGCCATCGTCGCCGTAGTCCTCGCCGCCACCGCGTGCGGCAAGTCAGAGGCAGAGAAGCAAGCCGACTGACAGAAGGCCCTCAACTCGTCGTCGACCAAGACCCATCGGCCCGACGCCTGCAAGAGCCTGAGCCAGGATGACTACGGCACCCTCCTGATGGACTGGACCTTGAAGCATGCGCTCGACGACATGTCCAAGAAGGATCGGGACACCCTCGACTATTACGACGACGGCTCGATCAACGGCAGCATCGACGGAAAGTAACGATCAAGGAGTTGTGCCCGTGGCCAGCACCGCTGCGCAGCTGGCGCCCCTACTGTAGCCGGGGGTCACCGCAGGGCATCGATGGCCCTCACGATCAGGGCACGCGCCTCGGCGCCGTACACCGCCATCTCTGCCAGCCTTGCGAACGCACGCAGGTAGATGTCCAGCTCCCCGGGGGCTGTCACAGTCACCTTTGCCGCCAACAACTCCACGTGGATGCGCGCGTCGTCGAAGACCGTGAACTGTTCAAGCGGCCACATGACCTGCTCCCGCGCGGCCGCAGCCGGAATGATCCCAAGCGACATGGACGGCAGACTCATGGCGGCGAGGAGATTCCCGAGCTGACCGGCCATCACCTCGGGATCGCCGACCCGGTGGTACAGCACGTTCTCTTCGATGAGCGTCGCGAACCGGTGGTCTCCTTCGTGGATGACCCGGGCACGGCGCATGCGTACCTCGACCGCCTCGCTTACATCGTCGGGCGTGCCACGGAAGCCGGCGATCGTGCGCATGAGAGCCGTCGCGTAGCTGGGCGTCTGCAGGTAGCCGGGGATCACGTGGGAGGCATACACGCGGAACAGGCGCGTACGCTCGTACAGCTTGGCTGACGTCTCCGCCAGTTGCTTCATGCCGGTGCGCTGCAGCCGCTTCCACTGCAGGTACATGGAGTCGGCCTGCCGGTTCGCCGCGATGAGGTCGTCCGCCTGGCCGTCGGCAGCGCAGGCCGTGCACCATGCGCGGATGTCCGCATCGGACGGGGCAGTGACGGCGTTCTCGATCCGCGAGGACTTGGCGACGGACCAGTCGCACAGCCGCGCGAGTTGCTTGCCGGTGATGCCCGCGTCCAGGCGCAGCTCGCGCAGACGTGATGCGAGAGCTGCGCGCGCTTCCTGCACGTTGGACGTGGGGAACGTGGGCATGGCTGGTTACTTGACCTCGTACTGGTCGTGCGGGGTGGCCCGATCCCAGATCTTCTCGAACGCTGCCGCGTGCTGCTCCACCACGGCGGGGTCATCGCACAGTTCCTTGCTGACCCAGTCGCCGTCTCCGGAGAAGTGGTGGACGCGCATGAGCCGCCCGTCGAAGATCCACAAGTCGCTGCCCGGCAGCAGCAGGTCCCAGGTCCGGTGTCGGGGCAGCCAGCGGACCTGCTCCCCGGCCTCCACGTTGGCGCGGGTCTGGTAGTGCTCCCAGCGGATGTAGTCGGTCACCGGCTCGGATACGATCCGGGCCCGCCGCACCTGGACGCCGCGGGCGATGGCGTCCGCGATGTCCTGGTGAAAGGGGCGCCACCAGGAGGCGCGGTCGTCCCAGTCGACGCGCTGGCCGCGCTGCCAGCTTTCGAAGCGGGGGTTGCTGTAGTAGGCGTCCCGCATCTCCAGGTGGACAGCCGACTTGCTGGCAACGGCGAGGAGTTCAGAGAACTCCGGGATCGAGCTCATCGCATGCCTTCCTGATGATGGGGATCATTCGCTTCGGGATCCTGACCACGGTCTCGCCGGGTGGGATCGGCGCCCGGGCGGGAGACAGCGCGTCACATGTGGTCGTCGTCTCCTCGTCGGCCTGGTAGCCCTGGATCAGCAGGTCTTCCGTGTCCGCGTCTACCCAGACTGTGGGGCATCCGTCCTCGTCCGTCTCGGGGTCGATTCCGACGAAGTGAATGTTCATGCTGGCTGGCCTCCCGCGCTAGTCGGTTGCAGCGATTTACACCACCGTCGCGCCTATGCGGCACATGGTCAAGAGCACATGTTGGCCATGGCCGGGGACGTCCAACTGGCGTGTAATTCGGTGCAACTTCGTAGCCAGGTTGGTGAGGGGGTTCCTACGGTCGGCGGGTACGAGAAACCCCGGCGAGGCGGCGGAGCCTCCCGGGGCGTGGCCGACGCTGCTGAGGAGCGCCAACATGAGGCAAGCTACAGCCCATCCGCCAGCCAGCGAAGAACCGGGCCAACTCCCCCTCGGCATCTACGTGATGCGTGCCAGGGCGCGGCGGCTCCTAGCGGAAGACGCCGAACTGCCCTCCGTCGAGGAACTGGAGACGCTCACCCTCCAACTGCGTGAGCACATCATGCTGGCCATCCCCGAAGTCGAGGCCGCAGCCGGAAGGCTCCCCATGGACGACATCCCGCGCGCCTGCGCCTTCGCGTGCGTCGGCGAGGCCCGCATGCGCCTCAACCTCGAACCCGGCCGCACCCTGCCCGCTGGCGTTGCCCACGCCCAGCGTCTTGCCCGCTCTGTCAACGCCCTGTGCGACCACTACGAGAATCTGGGCAGCAGCTGACATGGCGTCCCGGACCGAGTGGCGGTTTCAGGACCGGGGCTCGGGCCCCGCCTACAAACAGCTCGTCGTCGTCCACGATGACGACTCGGAGAGCACGGCGTACGGGCGCCTGATGGTCCACTGCGCAGCGTGTCGGACCTGCCTGACCGTGAACGACGCAGGCGAGGCCACCAACATCTGCACGATCGCCGAGCAGCTGTACCAGGAGTACCGGCAGGCCCGCCGCGGCCCCGCCGCTGCGCTCCCACCCGCCCCGGCGTAAAGGGCCTCCTGGTGGTCGCCTCCGGACAGGCCGCACCCACGACTCCCGTCCTGCCGGCGTTCCGGAAAGCCCGGCGGGACGGGTGCCAACCCCCGTCCCAGGTGCACACCCTGGACAGGTCGAGGCCTGGGGCGGGCCCCTCAGTACGGCACGACACCCCCGGAAGGGAAAGTCCATGACCGTCACTCTCGAACAGCCCACAAGCACCCGCACTCGGGATCCTAAGGAACTCCTCAACGCGGTCGCCCCGCACATCACCGAGCTGACCGTCAACGTCTCCGACTCCGGCATGAGCCTGTGGGACCGGGAGATCGCCCTCCTGCTCCGCGACCACACCATGGTCCGCGACATGGCGGAGCGGATCCTCGGCAACGCCGTTATGTACACCATCGGCTGCATCGAGCACCCCGAGGTTCACCTGGGCGTCGGCAAGCTCGTCGACATCGGCGTCCATCAGCTGATCCTCGATACCCCGGTCTGGTTCGGCATCTGCCGCCTCTACAACGGCGGCGCCTACAAGCATCACGCCCCGTTCATCGAGCGCCGCCACGACGGCCTGTGCCTGCGCACGGCGGACTTCCTGAAGTTCATCGGCTTCGGCGTCGACGAGGAGCTGTGGGCGATCGACGGCACGGACTGCTCGCCGTGCGACAACAAGGTCCCCGACAGCCACTGAACGGTTCTACCCTGGCCCCTGCCCTCGGTCCCCCCGCAGGACAGGGGCCAGCCCTTTCGAAGAGGAATCGCCTTGCCCGCACAACACGACATCGCCGCCGAGACGGAGCTGTGGGACACCTTCGCCGCGTCCGCCTTCAAGGACGACGCGGAGCCGAGCTTCTGCTGGACCCAGTACGCCGGTCACGGACCCGGCCCGGAACTACTCGGCGACCCGCGCTCCGTCCTGGAGATCGGCTGCGGCACCGGCCGTGCCCTCGCCTTCCTCGCGCAGCGCGGCATCGCGGCTCGGGGCGTGGACCTGTCTCCCGTCATGGTCAAGAAGACCACCGCGAAGTGGGCCAGCACCGGCGCGGAGGTCGTGTGCGCCGAGGTCCTGGAGTACCTGAGCGAGCACGAGGACACATACGATGCCGTCTACTCGATCTTCGGAGCCGCCTGGTTCACCGACCCGGCCCGTCTCTTCCCCCTTGTCCGCCAGCGACTCAATCCCGGCGGCGTCTTCGCCTTCTCGCAGCCTCCGGCCATCCCCGGCGCGTACGGGCCGCAGGGCATGTACAAGGGAGGTTTCGCCGGCAAGGCGATGTTCACCTACCGCTACAGCTACCGACCGGCCGTGTGGGAGCGCCTGCTCACCCGAGCCGGGTTCGGTACCGCCGACGCGCGGGTCCTCGACGCACCACACCTGGGGCACATCGGGACACTCCTTGTTCACGCCGTCGCTGCGTGACCGGCTACATATATGCAGCCCGGTCTTCCTTCGCTGGGCCTGGCTCCACTTGTTGCCCGCCTTCCGGGACCTGCGATGCGGGTGCGTATGCGGTCACGCTTACGGGCGGGGTAGGTGGTCGTGTAGGTGGGGCGATGACAAACCCTGCAGTGAGTTGAAGTGACTCCAGCGGAGAGTTCGATCCGCTCAGCAGGCCGTCCGCAGATCCTCGCCCGAGGCGGTGGCCGTGGGTACGTCGTACGCTGCTCGGCAGTCGCGGCAGCGTCCGCCGTCCGCGGAGCGGAAGGCGCGGTCGCAGCCGTCGCAGGTCCGCCAGGGGAGGACGGGCGGTGGGCTGGGTGGGGCGACCGGGGTGGGTGCGGGCAGGGGAGGTTCGCTGAGGCGGAAGGCCAGGATGCGGGCCGGGCGGGTCAGTAGGCGGTCGGGGAGCCGTGCGGTGAGCGCACGCGTGATCTGCGCGGGCCCCACCCCGGTGGAGAGCCATTGGGCGACGGCGGGCGCGAGTTCGGCGACGTCCCGGCGGGACAGGATCAGCCGGGGGTCGGCGAGGCGCAGCGATGCGAGGACGGCGACGGCCTGCTCGTCGGCCTCGGCGAGTGGGGGTGGGGGCGGGGGCGCGGTGGGGCTGGTGTCGGCAGCGGCTTCGGGCTTGGGCGTCTGCGGTGCCGTACGCGCGGTGGGTGCCTCCTGCGCCACGCTCGGTCGGGGCCTCCGGGGACGCGGTGGGGTGGGCACGCCACCGCCCGGTACGTCGTAAAAGTAGGTCCGGGTACGGATGACGCCCCCGGGCCCGCGTTCGCGTCGCCGCTCCAGGTAGCCGGCGGACTCCAACTCCCGTAAAGCCCGGGAGATCAGGATCTCGCCCTCGGTGAAGTGCTCGCACAGCGCGGCGATGCTCACGGGCGCGCCGTCGGGCAGGGAGAGGATGTAGGCCGCGACGCCGATGGTGACCGCGCTTCCGCGTCGCTGTGCGAGGGCGTTGGCGATCACCGTGAAGTCGGCGGTGAGGCGGGTGCGGACGTGGATCACGCCGGAGGTCGGAGCTCCGGCGTCGGCGCACGGGTGCGCGTTAGACTGCGGGTCAGCCATCGGGAAGCCTGTTTCTTCCTGATCGGTCAGGCCCTCGATCGGGATTGCCGTCCCGGCCGGGGGCCGTCGTCTGTTTGCGGTTGTGTTGCCGTGAACGTAACGACCGGCATGCTTCGTCCGCAAGCTGGTCACTCGTACGGGTGACCAGTCGGAAGGGTGGGTGGGCGGGTAGTTCTTCAACCCGGTTCTTTGGGGGAGTTCGTGGCCCGCCGGACCCCCGCATACGAGGGTCCGGCGGGCCCGGAACGACGACGCCGACCGGTTCCTGGCCGACTCAGGGACGGTGGTCGGTCTTCAACTCACGTAGGAATGCGGCCCAGGACGCCACCGGAAAGACCAGCACGGAACCGTCGGGGTTCTTGCTGTCACGGACGGGAACCACCCTGGCCATGTCGCCCACCCCGACGCAGTTGCCACCCTCTTGATTGCTGTAACTGCTCTTGCGCCAGGCGGCGCCGTCCAGGTCGAGGCCCGCCACCTCGACGCAGTTGCCGCCCGCCTGATTGCTGTAGCTGCTCGTGCGCCAGTACGCGCCGTTCAGATCGAGGCCCGCCATGCCGGATCAGAGGCCGCGGCCGGTCGTCAGCTGAGGACCTGTGGATGACGCGGTCGCCTACTTCACCGCGCCCGCCATCACACCGGCCACGAACTGCCGCTGGAAGGCGAAGAAGACGGCCAGCGGGATGACCATCGAGACAAAGGCGCCGGGGCCGAGGATGTCGATGTTGTTGCCGAACTGCCGGACCTGCTGCTGGAGCGCGACCGTGATCGGCGGGTTGCCGCTGTCCGCGAAGATCAGCGCGACCAGCATGTCGTTCCAGACCCACAGGAACTGGAAGATGCCGAGCGAGGCGATGGCCGGGCCGCCCAGCGGCATCACGACGCGCAGGAAGAGCCGCAGCTCGCCCGCGCCGTCCAGGCGCGCCGCCTCCAGCAGCTCGCGGGGGATCTCCGCGAAGAAGTTCCGCAGCAGGAAGATCGCGAAGGGCAGGCCGAAGGCGGTGTGGAAGAGCACCACGCCCGTCGTGGTCTGGAAGATCCCGATCTCGCCGAAGAGCTTGGCGACCGGGATCAGCGCGACCTGGACCGGGACGACCAGCAGACTGACGACGATCAGGAACCACCAGTCGCGGCCGGGGAAGTCCATCCAGGCGAAGGCGTAGCCGGCCAGCGCCCCGACCATGACCACCAGCAGCGTCGCGGGGACGGTGATCCCGAGAGTGGTCCACAGCGAGTCGGTGATCTGCTGATTGCTCAGCAGATGGTCATAGCCGCTGAAGGTGAGCTGCCCGGGGTCGGAGAAGACCTTCCACCACCCCGAGATGTCCACCTGCGCCGGGTCGCGCAGCGAGGACAGCAGCAGCCCGGCGGTCGGCATCAGCCAGAAGAGGGCGATGAGGACGAGGGCGACCCGCATCACCCCGCCGCCGGCGCGCGCCGCGATCCGCGCGACGAGGGGCCGCTTCGCCTGTACGACCGTGTCCGCGCTGGTCATCGGCGGCTCTCCCTTCGGATCCGGCGGATGTTGACGAACATGACGGGGAGCACCAGAAGCAGCAGCAGTACGGCGATGGCGCTGCCGAGGCCCTGGTTGACATCGGTGCCGAAGGACGACTGGAAGAGCTGGAGGGCCAGGACGTTGGCGTCGTCCTGGGAGGGGCCGGGCGCGATGATGTAGACCAGGTCGAAGATCTTCATCACGTTGATCATCAGGGTGACGACGACGACCGAGAGCACCGGCGCCAGCAGCGGCACCGTGACCCGGCGGAAGACCTGCCACTCATTGGCGCCGTCCATCCGCGCGGCCTCCATCAGCTCACGCGGCACACCCGCGAGCCCCGCCGCGATCAGCACCATCGCGAAGCCCGCCCAGATCCAGACGTAACTGCCGATGATGGCCGGGGTGACGAGGGTGGGGCCGAGCCACTCCACCCCGTTGTACGGCTCGGAGAAGTTCCAGGCGGGCAGCCGCAGCCGGGCGCCCTCGGCCTGGCTCGGGAGGGCGTACGTACCGTCCGCCGCCGAGGTCGTCTTCGCGACGACCCTGCCGTCCTTGACCGCCTCGACCCTGAGGCCGGCCATCGCCTTCTCGCCCTTGTCGATGACGCCCTGTTCACCGAGGCCGCCCTTGGTGAAGTCGAACCAGACGGTGCCGGTGACCTTCCCGGGCTCGGGTCGCGCGGCCTTGGCCTCCCGCGCCCCGCTGATGTCGTCGCGCTTGGCCGCGACCAGCGGCAGCGCGGCCGGGGAGCCGGTGCGGGCGGTGTCCTTGGTGGTGAACGAGCCGTTCGAGGACTCGGTCAGCCCGGCGGCCGGGCGCGGATGGGCGCCCGGGAAGGGCGGTGACTCGCTGAAGGAGTCATGGACGCTCACCCACATGGCGTTGGCCACGCCCTTGTCCGGGTCCTGCTCGTAGACCAGCCGGAAGATGATGCCCGCCGCCAGCATCGAGATCGCCATCGGCATGAAGACGATCAGCTTGAAGGCGGTGGCCCAGCGCACCCGCTCGGTGAGCACGGCGAAGATCAGGCCGAGGGCGGTGGAGACGGTCGGGGCCAGGACCAGCCAGATGACGTTGTTCTTGATCGCTGTCTTGGTGGCGTCGTCGGAGAACATCTCCTGGTAGTTGTCCAGGCCGACGAAGCCGTTGCCGCTCGCGTCGAAGAAGCTGCGGTAGACGGAGTAGCCGATCGGATAGACGACCAGCGCCCCGAGCAGCACCAGCGCGGGCAGCAGAAAGACCGCCACCAGCCATGGCCGGGTGCCCAGGATGCTCTTCTTGGTGGTCTTGGTCGCGTTCGCCGGTGGTACGGACGGTGCCCGGCCAGGTGTGGCCGCGCCGTCCGCTGTCGCGGTCGACATAGGGGATCTCCCGGTCGGGTCGTCAGTTCTTGTACGCCTTGGCGGCGTCGGCTTCCAACTGGGCCTGCGTGCCCTTGACGTTCCTCGGGTTCTTGAGGAAGTCCTGGAGCGCTTTCCACTCGCCCTGGGCCGGCTTTCCGCCGAAGGAGGCCGGAGCCTGGTCGGACATGTCGAACCGGAAGTCATCGCCCGCGTCGATCAGCGCCTTGGCGATGTCGCGCAGCTGGGCATTGGGGTAGGCGCCGAGATCAAGGGACTTGTTCGCCGAGATGAATCCCCCGGCCCTGGCCCATATATGGGCGGCGTCCGGCGAGGCGAGGAAGGTCAGCAGCGCCTGCGCGGCCTTGCTGTTCTTCAGCGCCACGGCCGCGTCGCCGCCGGTGACCACCGGAGCCTTGTCGCCCACGGCCGGGAAGGGGAACACCTTGGCGTCGGCGCCGAGCTCCGCGCCCGCGTCGGCGACATTGGCGGCGACGAAGTCCGCCTCGAAGACCATGCCCGCCTCCGGCTCCGCCGCGTTGCCGAAGGTCTTGGTGACGGAGTCCGGGAAGGCGGTCTGCAGCGCGCCGCCACGGCCGCCCGCGACCAGGCCCTTGGTGCCCCACAGCTGGGCGAGCGTGGTGAGCGCCCGGGTGACGGACGGATCCGTCCACTTGATTTTGTGCCGGGCGAGCTGGTCGTATTTCTTGGGCCCCGCCTGGGAGAGATAGACATTCTCGAACCAGTCGGTGAGCGTCCAGCCGTCCTGTCCGCCGACCGCGATCGCGTCGGTGCCGGAATCGGA
This sequence comes from Streptomyces sp. NPDC005266, assembly GCF_040607655.1. Classification (NCBI taxonomy): domain Bacteria; kingdom Bacillati; phylum Actinomycetota; class Actinomycetes; order Kitasatosporales; family Streptomycetaceae; genus Streptomyces; species Streptomyces sp. NPDC005266. The sequence continues at coordinate 150,968 of NZ_JBEXHC010000011.1, read as the reverse complement.
GAGCAGTTGGGCCTGGGCCAGGAAGTCCTTCCAGGTCTTCGGCTCCTTGGCGCCCGCGTAGTCGAACGCCGAAGTGTTGTACCAGATCAGGGATTTGTTGCTGGCCTTGAAATAGACCCCGTACTGCGTGCCCTGGTACGAGCCGAGATCCTGCCAGCCCTTGGCGAAGTTCTTGGCGAGCTGTGCCTTGGCGGCGGCGCCCAAGGGCTTGGCCCAGCCCTTCTGGGCGAATTCCCGGACCACGCCGACCTGGCCGACGATCGCGACATCGGGCGGGGCGCCTCCCGCGACCTTCGAGCCGACGAAGCCCGCCATGTCGTCACCGCTGGGCACGAAGGAGACCTTGGCCCCGGTCCGCTTCTCGAACTCGTCCAGGACCCTGGTGAAATTCTCCTGCTCGGTGCCCGTCCAGACCGCGGTGACCTGAAGCTTCTGCCCCGATAAGTCGGGCAGTCGCACGGTGCGGGGCGGTGGGCTGCCGCTCACCGTGTCCCCGTCGTCGCTGCCGCAGCCCGCGGCGGTGAGCATCAGCGATCCCGCCGCTAACAGGGCCAGCGCGGTCCGTGTGGAACGCTTCCTACGAAGCGATGCCTGCATCCCCGTTCCCCTCCGCTGTCGGCCGCCCCCGCGCGGCCGTGTCCCGTGCGAGTAGTCCTACGCCCGGTCACCGGACGTCGCAATACCGCCGTCGTCACTCACTCACGGATCGTGACCGTGCCGTGATGCATCGGTCAGCGACCGGGCAGGGCGGGGGCGGTCAGATCAGCGCCGGAGCGGTGGGCGCGTCCGCCGACTGCGCGGCGCGCTGCAGAGCGCTGGCGAGCAGGGCCAGATCGGTCGGGCCGTTGCCCAGCTCGCGCAGCGGCCGGCGGGCCGGCGGGTCGCCCATCCGCTGCCATTCGAGCCGGACGACGGTGGGCCGCTGGGTCGTGGTCCGCGGTATCCGCCCGGTCACCCGGCCCCCCTGGAACGGGGTCACCTCGCAGTCGTCGGGACGGAAGAGACGGCCGCGGCCAGGAGCGGGCTCGCCCGGGTCGGTGCACTTCTCGGGCTCCTCGGGCCGCTCGGAGGCCTCGGTGCCACCGGTCCCCACCGGGCGCGGCTCCAGGGTGATCCGCAGCCCGGCGCGCTCGACCGCCGCCGTGTCCGCCGTACGGTCCGGGCGGCCGGACGCAGCCACCAGATGCACCCCGAGATGCGCGCCGTCGCGGGCGATCGCCTCCAGGGCACGCACCACCGAACCGGCCGCCGGGCGGCCGGGGCTGCCGAGCGCCGGGGCGACCAGTGCGTCGAAGTCGTCCACCAGGACGACCAGACGGGGGAGCGGACGGAGCCGGGCGCCGGAGGCGGCCTCCGGCGCCGCCGCGGCCCCCGTCGAGCGCTGGGCGCGGAGATTCAGCGTGCGCAGGGTGTCGCTGGGCGGGGGGTCGATATCGCCCGGCGGCCGGGGCGCGACCACGCGCGCCGTGCCGCCCGTGGACGGGGACGTGCCGCCCGGGGAGGGGCGCGGGGCCGGGCCGCCGTCGGGCTCGGCCTCGCCGCTCAGCAGCCGGCTGTGCCAGGTGGTGAAGTCCAGTCGGCCCAGCACCTCGGCGCGGCGCTTGAGTTCCGAGCTGAGCGCCTGCGCGAACTCCCGCATCCGCACCGGGTCCGAGGCCGTCAGATAGGTCGAGACATGCGGCAGATCGGTGCACACCCGCAAGCCCTCACCGCCACCGGCGCCCGCACCGGCACCTGCGCCGGCGCCCCCTCCCGCGCCCTCTCCTTCCAGGAGCACGAGCTCGAGCCGGTCCGGCCGCTCGGCCGCCGCGAGCGAGGCGGCGAGCGAGCGCAGCAGCTCCGTCTTGCCGGTGCCCGCCGCGCCGTCGATCAGCACATGCGGTCCGTCGGCGGCCAGATCGACCACGAGCGGGCCGCGCGGTCCGGCGCCGAGCACCGCCAGCGCCCGGCCACCGGCGGGGACCTCGTCCGCCGCGGCGGCCCAACGGGCCATCAGCGAGGCGGGTGTGGCCCGCGCGAGCCCCAACTCGTCCAGCAGCCGCGCCGAGTTCGGCAGCGGCGCGGCCGGCCGGCGCCCCGGGCCACCCATCCCACCCTGCGCGGAGGCGGCCGGGCGCAGCGGCGCCATCGCCCGCGCGAACCGCGCGGCCCACGCCGCCGACACCGCGTCCACGGTCACGGTCGTGATGGCACCGGCCGCGCCGGTGACCCCGCTGGTGCCGCTCGCCGCCGCGTCCCGCCGCACGATCTGCAGCCCCGTGGCCACATCGCCGCTCAGCAGGGCGGCCACCCCGCATGCCGCGAAGGCGGCGGACGCGGAGCAGGCCGCCTCATGGCTCATCGGCAGCGGGGAGGCGGGCGAGGCGGAGGGAACCTCGGCCAGACACAGCAGATGGATCCCGGCCGCCGGGCCGCTCGCCGCCAGCCCCGCGAGCGTCTCGCGCAGCGCGGCCGGTGCCGGGTCGCCGTCCACGATCACCACCGTGTACGGCCCGGCGTGCCGGGCCGTGGCCGAGGCCACCGTGGCGGGGGACGCGGTCGTCCAGCCCGGCCCCAGCGGCCCGTCGTCCATCCGCCGCGTCAGCTCGGACGTACGCGCCGCGGCCTGCTCCCCGTCGTACGCGAGCAGCAGCCGGCAGTCCTGCCCGCGCAACGGCTGCACATGGGGCAGCCAGCCGAGCCAGGACCACGCCGCGAGCCGCTCCTCGCTGCTCAGCAGGACGATCTCCAGCGCGGTGGGGGAGTGCAGGGCCGCCAGCTGCGCCACGACGGACCGGGCGAGCCCGTCCAGCCGGTCCCGCGGACCGGCCAGGCCCAGCGAACCGGCCCACCGCAGATCCACGGTCACCGGCGCGGCTGGCAGCAGCCCGCCGCCGGCCGCCCGCCGGTCGGCCGAGCCGAGCCGCACGGTGAGCGCGTCCGGATGCCCCTGGGATCGCTCCCACAACCGCGGGCCCGGCCCCAGCGCCGTCATCAGCACGGTGGCGGCATCCGGCCACCGCCGCTGCAACGCCTCGGCCTCGGCGGCCGCCTGCTCCGCCGCGCCCTCGGCCAGACCGTCCTCCGGCCCCTCGCCCCGCTCCGCCGCGGCCCACCCGCCGGTGAGCTGCCGCATCCAGGCCCCTATCCCGCGCCGCCGGGCCTGCGCCCCGGGGGCGTCGTAGGCGTACGCCTGTGGATGCGCGTGCGTGAGATCCCTCTCTCCACGCGCCGCGGCCCCCGGCCGCGCGCCGGGCTGCCGGTCCCGCTCGCCGCGCGGGCCGGAGTCCGCCGCTGGGCCGCTGTACGGCGCTGGGCCGCTGTACGGCGCGCCCCCGGCCCCGGCCCGCGCCCCGCCGTGGGCCGCCGGACCGCCGCCCGGCGCCGCGCCGCCGCGGCCCGCCGGGCCTCCGGCCAGGCCGCTGCCCGGCCCCTCAGGGGCGCGGCCGTGGTCCGGTCCGTCGCCGGTCGGCCAGGGGGCCCCGCCGCCCGCGCCGCCCTGGCCCTGCCCTGGCCCGTATCCGCCCGCCTCGCCACGCGCGGGGGCCCGGCCGTGGCCTGTGGCGTCGGGGTCCGCCGGGTAGCTGCCCGGCCATTGGGTCGCGTCCCGGTGGTCCGGTGCGTCGCCGGTCGCCCAGGAGCCCTGGCCGCCCGCGTCGCCCTGACCCTGCCCTGGCCGGTATCCGCCCGCTTCGCCACGCGCCCCGGCCCCGGGCTGCGCGCCGGGGCGGGCGGCGCGCTCTCCACGCGCGGGGGCGCCGCCGTAGCCCATGGCGTCGTAGCCCGTGGGATCTGGGCCCGCCGCGCCGCCGCCCGGCCCGTGGGCCGCGTGCCGGTGGTCCGGCCCGTCGTCGGCGGGACGGGCGCCGGTCGGCCGGGGGCCCTGGCCAGGGCCCGGCCACGGGCCGCCCGCGTCGTGGCCCGGCCCCTGGCCGGGCCCTCCGCGCGCACCGGATGCCGGCTGCGCGCCAGGGTCCCCGCCGCCGGGGGCGGCGGCCGGGGCCTCGTACGGCGGGGCGGCGGGCGGGGTGTCCGCGCCCGTCACCCGGGTCCAGCCCGTGCCCGGGGGGTGGGCGGGGGGTGTCCAGGTGCCCTCGGCGGTGTGGGTGCGGGGGGACCGGGGGGCGCCGGTCCAGGGGCCCTCGGTGTGGGTGACCGTCCCCGGGTCGGGCCGGGGGGTGACGCGCAGGTGGCCCTCGCCGTCCGGGTGGGCGGGGAGGACGGCGGGGGACGAGGGGGCCGCGGAGGGGGTCCGCAGCCGCAGGGCGGACTCGCCGATCCGCAGCAGCGCGCCCGGCGCCAGCGGCACCGGGTGGGGGCCGACCGGGGCGCCGTCCGCCGCGGTGCCGTTCGTCGAGCCAAGGTCGGCGATGGTGACCCGGCCGTCCTCGGCGACGGTGACCGCGCAGTGCAGCCGGGAGACGTCGGGGTCGTCGAGCGGGACGTCCGCGTCGGCGGAGCGGCCGATGCGGACCTGGCCGCCGTGGAGCAGATGGACGCCGCCCGCGTCGGGGCCCGCGACCACGTCGAGGTGGACGGTGGCGTCGGAGACGGCGGCCTCGGGCAGCCCGGGGTAGCCCGGATAGCCGGGGTAGTGGTCGTCGTCGGCCGGGGCGTGGAGGGAGAGCACCGCGCCGTCGATCAGCGGCGGCTCGCCGAGCACCCGGCGCTGGGGGTCGAGCCGCTCGCCTCCCGCGTACAGCACCACCGCTCCGCTGCCGCCCCCCGCGTCGTACCCGGCGGCGGCGACCGCGGCGGAGAGCCCGCTCGCGACCGAGGCGAGGGCCGTGCCGACGGGGGCGGTCACGAGCACGTCGACAGCGCAGGCGCGGGTGTGCGCACTCTGAGTGACACCGTGCGCCCGTGGCGCGCGCGAGCCCGCGGGCGAATCCGCGAGCGCACCCGTGGGCGCGGGAGCAGGATGGCCGGAACGGCCCGGGTGGGCGCTGCGCGGCCCGAGGACGGTCAGCCGAATCTGCATCGCCGTCAACGGTCCCTTCTGTCCGGGGGGCCGGGCAGGGGTGCCAGCCCCACCACCGCCCCCAGGCCCTTCGGCACGTACAGGTCCGTACGGGGTCGTACGGGTCACGGAGCGTGAGCCCCCCGACGCTCGGCGCTTCCGTGCTGCGTGCATCCTCGCACCTGCCACTGACACTTCGCCCGCCACCCGGCGCTACATGATCTTGATTGGTCGGCCAGTCGGCCGAAAGTGGTTGTTTGCGACCGGAACAGCCGCCGTTGTGACACCGGACGGTCCCGTGCGGCGCGCACGGGACCGGCTCACGGCAACCAACTGTCCGGATCACACGTCTTCCCCCCGAGCGAGGCGGCCACCAGCACGCCCGGCCGGCTCGTGTGGTGATCGGATAGGGCAGCTCGTGCGTCCCCATTAGAGTGGGTCGGACGTGCACCATAGGCAGTCGACGACGCAGCAAGTGATATGACCACGATCAGGGAGCGCATGACGTGCGGCCGGTAGGCAGCAAGTACCTGCTCGAGGAGCCGCTCGGACGCGGAGCCACGGGCACCGTCTGGCGAGCCCGCCAGCGGGAGACGGCGGGCTCCGAGGCGGCCGTGGCCGGGCAGCCCGGCGAGACCGTCGCGATCAAGGTCCTCAAGGAGGAGCTCGCGAACGACGCGGAGATCGTGATGCGCTTCCTCCGCGAGCGCTCCGTGCTGCTCCGCCTTACCCACCCCAATATCGTCCGCACCCGCGACCTGGTGGTCGAGGGTGATCTGCTCGCCCTGGTCATGGATCTGGTCGACGGCCCGGACCTGCACAACTATCTGCGCCGCAACGGCCCGTTCACGCCGGTCGCCGCGTCCCTCCTCACCGCGCAGATCGCCGACGCGCTGGCCGCCAGCCACGCCGACGGTGTGGTGCACCGTGATCTCAAGCCCGCCAATGTGCTGCTCGCGGGCACGGGCGAGGGCCAGGAGATGCACCCGATGCTGACCGACTTCGGCATCGCGCGCCTTGCAGATTCGCCCGGCCTCACCCGCACCCAGGAGTTCGTCGGCACCCCCGCCTATGTGGCGCCGGAGTCCGCCGAGGGCCGCCCGCAGACCTCCGCGGTGGACATCTACGGCGCGGGCATCCTGCTGTACGAGCTGGTCACCGGGCGTCCGCCGTTCGCGGGCAACACGGCGCTGGAGGTGCTGCACCGCCACCTCAGTGAGGAGCCGCGGCGCCCCTCGACGGTGCCCGAGCCGCTGTGGACCGTCATAGAGCGCTGTCTGCGCAAGAAGCCGGAAGAGCGGCCCAGCGCCGAGAGCCTGGCCCGCTCGCTGCGCGTGGTGGCGGCCGGTGTGGGGGTGCACGCCACGCCCGCGCAGGCGGAGGCGGCGCTCGGCGTCGTCGCGCTGCTCGCGCCGGACCCGGCGCCCGCTCCGGTGCCGGACACCGCGCCCGCGGGCGCGGCCGACCCGACCCAGGTGCTGCCGACCAACGCACCCTCCTACGACCCGGCGGCGGCCACCAACGTGATGCCGACCACCGGGGCGAACGCCGACCCCACCCAGGTGCTGCCCAGCGGCGCCGGCCAGGGCCCCGGCGCCGACCCGACGCGCGCGATGCCACCCGTGCCGCCCGGCGCGCCCGGCCAGGACGATCCGCACCCGTGGCAGAACCAGTTGCGCGCGGCGCGCGACCGCAACGATCAGACGCAGGTGCAGTACCTCGACCCGAGCGAGGACCCGCTGCGCCGCCGCCCGCACCGCCAGGCGCCCCAGCAGCCGTACCAGCAGCCCCAGCAGCGCCGCCAGCAGCCGCCGCCGTACGGGCAGCAGCAGCCGCAGCAGTACGCACCGGCACCGCAGCGCCCCCAGCAGCCCCAGCCGCAGCGCTATGCGCCGCCGCCCCAGCAGCCGGAGCCGCGCCGCAGCGAGCCGCGGCAGCGGAGCGCCAACCGGATGAAGATCCCCGGCCTGGGGTGCCTCAAGGGCTGCCTGTTCATGATCGTGATACTGATCGTGGGCTCGTGGCTGGTCTGGGAGCTGACCCCGCTCAAGGACTGGATCGCCGAGGGCCAGAGCTACTGGGACGCGGTATCCGGCTGGGCCAAGGACGTCAAGAAGTTCATCTCGGACCTCGGCGGTCCCAGCTGATCCGTCGCGGTGTGGCCCGGCGGATCCACCGCCGCGTCCACCGTTGTCCCTGCCTCCGTGCCTCCGACTCCGGCGATTTGTCGACATCCGAAGGGTGTTTTCCGCCGCAGAAGTGACAGTTGACGCCGTCCGGTGCACCGAACGCCCCGGTAGCCGCGTAGCTTTGTCGCCAACGTGCCCCCCTTGTCGGAGGATTCGGAGCAGTCTTGTCACGGAAGATCGGCAGTCGGTACACCGCGCATCAGCTCCTGGGACGCGGCAGCGCCGGCACGGTGTGGCTGGGCGAAGGGCCCGAGGGCCCGGTCGCCATCAAGCTTCTGCGTGAGGATCTCGCCTCCGATCAGGAGCTCGTGGAGCGCTTCGTCCAGGAGCGCACGGCGCTGCTCGGGCTCGACCACCCCCGGGTGGTCGGGGTGCGCGAGCTCGTGGTCGACGGCAATGACCTCGCGCTCGTCATGGACCTGATCCGCGGTACGGATCTGCGCACCCGGCTCGACCGCGAGCGCCGGCTCTCCCCGGAGGCGGCGGTGGCGATCGCCGCCGACGTCGCCGACGCGCTGGCCGCCGCGCACGCCGCCGGGGTCGTGCACCGCGACGTCAAGCCGGAGAACGTGCTGCTGGACATGCAGGGGCCGCTCGGCCCCGGCGGTTCGCACCCCGCCCTGCTCACCGACTTCGGGATCGCGCGCCTGGTCGACGAGCCGACCCCGATCCGCGCGGCGCATCCCGGCCGCGCCCAGCAGCCGGGACAGGGCCGCTCCCCGAACCCGCGCAGCGTCATCGGCACCCCGGACTATCTCGCCCCCGAGATCATCGAGGGACTGCCGCCTCGGGCCAGCGTCGATGTGTACGCCCTCGCGACGGTCCTCTACGAGCTGCTGGCGGGCTTCACGCCGTTCGGCGGCGGCCACCCCGGCGCGATTCTGCGCCGCCATGTGACCGAGACCGTGGCCCCGCTGCCCGGGATCCCCGACGAGCTGTGGCAGCCGCTCCTCCAGTGCCTCGCCAAGGCGCCCGCCTCCCGGCTGCGCGCCTCCGAGCTGGCGGCGCGTTTGCGCGAGGTGCTGCCGAGCCTGGCCGGACTGCCGCCGCTGGACATCGACGAGCCGGACGAGCAGCAGGACGGCGAGCGCGAGAGCGCCTACGAGGAGCCCGGCCACCGCGCCCAAGCCTCCGCCGAGGCTTCCCGGCGTCGGCGCGGCGCGGTGCCCCTGGTCCCCGGCGCGGTGCCCGACTCCAGCCGCGAGACGCACACCAGCATGCGCGTGCCCAGCGCGGACGAGCTCGCGGGCGGCGCCCACGGCACCGCGCGCGCCCCGCGCGTGCACGGCCAGCGACGGGCCGGCTCGGCCCGTAACCGGCCCTCGGAGGCGGTGCGCCGCCGGAGGATCAAGGTCGCGGTGATCTCGGCGGCGGCGCTCCTCGTCGTGGGCGTCGGTGGATGGCTCGCGACGGACGGTGACGACGGCGGCGACGCCCCGGGCGGCGGCCAGCACTCGTCGTCCCAGGACGCCGGTACCCGATGACCGGGGCCGGTCACTCTTCCATAGCGGTTACGCTGGTGCCGTGGCAGTCGTCGATGTATCCGAAGAGCTGAAGTCCCTCTCCTCGACCATGGGGTCGATCGAGGCCGTCCTGGACCTCGACAAGATGAGGGCCGACATCGCCGTGCTCGAGGAGCAGGCGGCGGCCCCGTCCCTGTGGGACGACCCGGAGAACGCACAGAAGATCACCAGCAAGCTCTCCTATCTCCAGGGGCAGCTGCGCCGGACCGAGGAGCTGCGCGGTCGCATCGACGACCTCGAGGTGCTCTTCGAGCTCGCCGAGGCCGAGGGCGACGCGGACGCGCGCGCCGAGGCCGAGACCGAGCTGGAGGCCGTGCGCAAGGCCGTGGACGAGATGGAGGTGCGCACTCTCCTGTCCGGTGAGTACGACGCCCGTGAGGCGGTCGTCAACATCCGCGCCGAGGCGGGCGGCGTCGACGCGGCCGACTTCGCCGAGCAGCTCCAGCGGATGTATCTGCGCTGGGCCGAGCGGCACGGCTACAAGACCGAGATCTACGAGACGTCGTACGCGGAGGAGGCCGGCATCAAGTCGACCACCTTCGCCGTGCAGATCCCGTACGCCTACGGGACGCTCTCCGTCGAGCAGGGCACCCACCGGCTGGTGCGGATCTCCCCCTTCGACAACCAGGGCCGCCGCCAGACGTCCTTCGCGGGCGTCGAGGTGCTGCCGGTCGTGGAGCAGACCGACCACATCGAGATCGACGAGTCCGAGCTGCGCGTCGATGTCTACCGTTCGTCCGGCCCCGGCGGCCAGGGCGTCAACACGACCGACTCCGCAGTGCGGTTGACCCACATCCCCACCGGCATCGTCGTCTCCTGTCAGAACGAGCGCTCGCAGATCCAGAACAAGGCGACCGCGATGAACGTCCTCCAGGCGAAGCTGCTCGAGCGCCGCCGCCAGGAGGAGCAGGCCAAGATGGACGCGCTCAAGGGCGACGGCGGCAACTCCTGGGGCAACCAGATGCGTTCGTACGTCCTGCACCCGTACCAGATGGTCAAGGACCTGCGCACCGAGCACGAGGTCGGCAACCCGCAGGCGGTTCTGGACGGGGAGCTCGACGGCTTTCTCGAAGCGGGGATCCGCTGGCGGAAGCAGCAGGAGAAGTAACTCAGCCGTGCGGATTCCCTGCGGGAGAGGCAGCAAGCGCAGCCTCGAAGCGGGGATCCGCTGGCGCAGGCAGCGGGAGAAGTAACTCAGCCGTGCGGATCTCCTGCGGGAGAGGCAGCAAGCGCAGCCTCGAAGCGGGGATCCGCTGGCGCAGGCAGCGGGAGAAGTAACTCAGCCGTGCGGATTCCCTGCGGGAGAGG
>NZ_JBEXHC010000011.1:134895-140913 GCF_040607655.1 Streptomyces sp. NPDC005266 | reverse complement strand
GAAGTAACTCAGCCGTGCGGATTCCCTGCGGGAGAGGCAGCAAGCGCAGCCTCGAAGCGGGGATCCGCTGGCGCAGGCAGCGGGAGAAGTAACTCAACCGTGCGGATCTCCTGCGGGAGAAGCAGCAAGCGCAGCCTCGAAGTAGGGATCCGCTGGCGGAAGCAGCAGGAGAAGTAACCCCGTTCCGCCCCTCCTCAGGGCGCCCCAAGTGACCACACCCGCACGGTTTTTGGTCACAGTCCTGTGCCCATGCATCGCGCATCCACTTCCATAGCGGACATGTCGCCCGCAATGACCTTGACGGTGGTGTGAAAACTGGAAAGGCTGTCGCGCGGCATGCGTATGACTGGGGCGCGTGTGGAACGGGGACCAGCGGACCGCCCCACGGGCGGGGACCGCGGAATGAGACCCCCGGCGCCGTGGCCCCGTGCATGGCTGCTCCATTGACGAGTACAGCTACTGGGGGTAGCAGGCAGATGACGAAGAAGACGCGGCTGCGCGTGGCGCGAATAGCGGCCGGAGCGGTGATCGCCGCCGGCGCGTCGCTCACCGCCGCCGGCGCCGCATCGGCCGTCGGTATCGATGTCGGCGTCGCCGGCGTCAACGTGTCGGCCAACGCGGACGAGGAGGGTCTGAAGGCGGGCGTCAGCGTCGGCAAGCCCGACCCGACCGACGATCCGACCTCGATTCCGAATGAGCCGACGGACCCGCCGACCGACCCGACCGACCCGACCGACCCGCCGACCATCCCGACGGACCCGCCGACCATCCCGACCGACCCGCCCACCATCCCGACCGACCCGCCCACGGGCGACCCGACGGACCCGCCGACCGACGAGCCGACGGACCCGCCCACGGGCGACCCGACGGACCCGCCGACCGACGAGCCCACCGGTCAGCCGACCGACGGCTCGACCACCGCGCCCGGCGACAACGGCGACGACGACAACGGCAGCGGTGGCGGCAACGACCACACCTGCACGATGGACGTCTCCAGCACCAACTGTGACGACGACAACACCGGCACCGACAACGTCGGCTCCAAGCCGGTGCAGCAGGGCAAGCCCAAGGAGCAGCTGGCAGAGACCGGTGCCGGCGACCAGACGGCCTTCCTGCTGGTCGGCGCCGCGACGATGATCGCCGGTGGCATCGGCTTCCGCTTTGTGCCGCGTCTGGTGAACCGCAACAACGTGGCCTGATCACGCGCCTCACGCACGGCGAGGGGCCCGGAGCGCTGCAGCGCTCCGGGCCCCTTGTGCGTTTGTGCGTGCGATGCGTAACCGTACGTTACGCTGCGGTGGCCATCTCATGGGCGAGCACGGCCACCGCGATCAGCGCCACCAGCAGTGCTATCAGGGCAGCCGGCGTCAGCCCGGCGAACATGCCGTCCTGCTGCTGCAGGCGCTCCCTGCTGGCCCGGCAGACCGGGCAGCGGCCCTCGCTGACGGGGCTCGCGCAGTTGGCGCAGACGAGCCTGTCGTACGTCATGCGCTTTCTCCTCCCGCGCGGCGGTGCCGCAATAGACACGGGGCCAACGCTCAGGGAAAGGTGTTGGTTCCCCTTCCACTGTGCCAGCTTCCGCCCGGTTCGGCGCGCCCCGCTCGATTCCGTGCCGCATCCGTACCGTTTTCGTGGCCGTTCCGGATGGTTCAGCGGCCACTTTGTCAACCGTTTGCCCCCAATAGTGCCGTGAATCTGTGCACCTACCCCGGACGGCGACTGCGAGGTCATGCGCGGTTCGCGTATGGTCACGCTCACCGACGGGAGCCGCTCCGGCGGCAGCCCGTACCGCTAACCAGGTCACCGTGGTGCTCCAGTGATCCGATTCGACAACGTATCCAAGACCTACCCCAAGCAGAACCGTCCCGCACTCCGGGATGTCTCGCTCGAGATCGAGAAGGGCGAGTTCGTCTTCCTGGTGGGCTCCTCCGGGTCGGGGAAGTCGACCTTTCTGCGGCTGCTCCTCCGCGAGGAGCGCACCAGCCATGGCGCGGTCCATGTGCTGGGCAAGGACCTCGCGCGGCTGTCCAACTGGAAGGTGCCGCAGATGCGCCGCCAGTTGGGAACGGTCTTCCAGGACTTCCGGCTGCTCCCCAACAAGACGGTGGGCGAGAATGTGGCCTTCGCGCTCGAGGTGATCGGCAAACCGCGCGCCGCCATTCGCAAGACCGTTCCCGAGGTGCTCGACCTCGTCGGCCTGGGCGGCAAGGACGACCGTATGCCCGGTGAGCTCTCCGGTGGTGAACAACAGCGGGTGGCGATCGCCCGCGCGTTCGTCAACCGCCCGATGCTGCTCATCGCCGACGAGCCGACCGGCAACCTCGACCCGCAGACCTCCGTCGGGATCATGAAGCTGCTGGACCGGATCAACCGCACCGGCACCACGGTCGTCATGGCCACGCACGACCAGCAGATCGTGGACCAGATGCGTAAGCGCGTGATCGAACTTGAGAAGGGCCGTCTCGTCCGCGACCAGTCCCGCGGCGTCTACGGCTACCAGCACTGAAAGGACGCCATGCGCGCCCAGTTCGTCCTGTCGGAGATCGGCGTCGGTCTCCGCCGCAATCTCACGATGACCTTCGCGGTGATCGTCTCCGTGGCCCTCTCGCTCGCCCTGTTCGGCGGGTCCCTGCTCATGCGCGAGCAGGTGAGCACGATGAAGGGCTACTGGTACGACAAGGTCAACGTCTCGATCTTCCTCTGCAACAAGAACGACAAGGAGACCTCGGCCAACTGCGCGAAGGGCGCGGTCACCGAGGCCCAGAAGAAGGAGATCCGCTCCGAACTGGAGCAGATGAACATCGTCGAGTCCGTCCAGTTCGAAACCAGCGAGCAGGCGTACAAGCACTACAAGGAGCAGTTCGGCGACTCCCCGCTGGCCGACTCGCTGACCCCGGACCAGATGCAGGAGTCCTTCCGGATCAAGCTGAAGGACCCCGAGCGCTATGACGTGATCTCCACCGCCTTCGCCGCCCGTCCAGGGGTGCAGGAGGTCCAGGACCAAAAGGCGTTGGTCGACGACCTCTTCAACCTCCTCAACGGCATGAACTTCGCGGCGCTCGGTGTGATGACACTGATGCTGGTGGTCGCGTTGATGCTGATCGTCAACACGGTGCGGGTCTCGGCGTTCAGCCGCAGGCGGGAGACCGGGATCATGCGGCTCGTCGGCGCGTCCAGCTTCTATATCCAGATGCCGTTCATCATGGAGGCCGCCATCGCGGGGCTGCTGGGCGCGGGCTTCGCCTGCGTACTGCTGGTGTGCGGCCAGTACTTCCTGGTCAACAACTGGCTGGTGGACAAGATCGATGTGATCAACTTCATCGGCTGGGACGCGGTACTGGCCAAGCTGCCGCTGGTGCTGGCGATCGGGCTGCTGATGCCCGCTCTCGCTGCCTTCTTCGCGCTCCGCAAGTACCTCAAGGTGTGACATTCGCCTAGGGCGCCGTACCGTACAACCCGCCGTACGGCGCCTGTTGGTGCCCTACACTCACCGGCATGTCGGGCCCGTGTTTGTTCGTCCAGCCCCGCCGCATTCGCCGCGGGGCCGCCCTGACATTGGTCTTCGTGAGCGTGCTCGCCACCGGGGCGGCCGTCGGCTCCTGGGGCGCCGAGCCCGGGCCGGGCCGGGAGGCCGCCGCCGGCCGGATACCGGCCCATCCGGTCGGCTCCGTCGAGAGCGAGCAGGTCAAGGCGGCCGCCGCCGCGGCCCAGCAGGACGGGAAGTCCGCGTCCCAGGCCGCCCGCGAGGTGGTCAGCCGCAGCGGAGACCGATGGGGCGCGGTCTACAGCGCCCGCGAGTACGAGGGGTTCCGGCAGAAGCTCGACGGCGCGTACGTGGGCGTCGGGGTCTCCGCCCGCCAGGACGCCCACGGGCGGATCGAGGTCGAGCGTGTCCAGCCCGGCAGCCCCGCCCGCAAGGCCGGGCTCCGGGCCGGGGACCGGCTGCTCACGGTCGACGGCACCCGCGTGACCGGCCGGCCCGTCACTGAGGTCGTCGCCCGGCTGCGCGGCCACGCCGCCCGGTCGGCGGGCACCCCGGTGGTGCTCGGCCTCCAGCGCGGCGGGCACCACTGGCAGAAGACCCTGCACCGGGCACGGCTCGCCACCGAGCCGGTCACCGTCGACCACCTCGGCGACCGGAAGTCCGGCGCCGTCCGGATCAAGGTCGACTCCTTCACCAAGGGCTCGGGCGAGCGGATCCGCCGCGCGGTGCGGAGCACCCCGCGCGGCGATGGCATCCTGCTCGATCTGCGCGGCAACTCCGGCGGGCTGGTCACCGAGGCCGTCACCGCCGCCTCCTCCTTCCTCGACGGCGGCCTGGTGGCCACCTACGACGTCCGCGGCGACCAGCGCGTTCTCGACGCCGAACCGGGCGGCGACACCGACAGCCCGCTCGTGGTCCTCGTCGACGGCGGCACCATGAGCGCCGCCGAGCTGCTCACGGGCGCGCTCCAGGACCGCGGCCGCGCCGTCGTCCTCGGCTCCCGGACCTTCGGCAAGGGGTCCGTGCAGATGCCCAGCGAGCTGCCCGACGGCTCGGTCGCCGAGCTCACCGTCGGCCACTACCGCACCCCCGCCGGGCGTAATGTCGACGGTGAGGGAATCGCCCCGGATCTCACGGTCAGGGGCGACGACGGACCGACCGCCGAGGCACGGGCGCGCACGGTATTGAGTGGCCTCGGGGGCGGGTCCTAGTGCGAGAATGGCCGGACCATGGCTAAAGAGACGGGTCGCAAACTGATCGCGCAGAACAAGAAGGCGCGGCACGACTACCACATCCTGGACACCTACGAGTGCGGACTGGTGCTGACCGGGACCGAGGTGAAGTCGCTGCGCCAGGGCCGCGCATCCCTGGTGGACGGCTTCGCGCAGCTCGACGGCGGCGAGGCATGGCTGCACAACGTGCACATCCCCGAGTACAGCCAGGGTACGTGGACCAACCACTCGGCCCGCCGTAGGCGGAAGCTGCTGTTGCACCGGGCGGAGATCGACAAGCTGATCGGCAAGACCCAGGAGACCGGTCACACCATCGTGCCGCTGGCCCTCTACTTCAAGGACGGCCGCGCCAAGGTAGAGGTCGCGCTCGCCAAGGGCAAGAAGGAGTACGACAAGCGGCAGACGCTCCGCGAGAAGCAGGACCGCCGCGACGCCGATCGGGCGGTCTCCGCCGCCCGCCGCCGGCGGGCCTGACCTGGTTGACCTGACCCGGCGGGCCTGACCTGGTTGACCTGACCCGGCGGGCCTGACCTGGTTGACCTGACCTGGTTGACCTGACCCGGGGCGCGACGGGGGGAATGATGTGGCCCCGTCGCGTGTTGTTAACCTATGATGGCGGCAGCACCCGTCACAGGGTGTGTTGTCTGTTTGAAAAATCAACATGGGGATGATCGGTTTCGACACCGGCTGTCGAAGCAGGGGAAGCGAGCCGAGGAAGCGGCAATGATCTCGTAAACCATATGTCGCAACCAATAATCGCCAACACCAAGCGCGATTCCTTCGCCCTCGCTGCCTAAGTAGCGACTCGCGAAGTGTCAGCCCGGGGCTGTTCCCGACCCGGATCCTGGCATCAGCTAGGGAACTAAACCGCTAGGCCCGGTCACGGGGCGTAGCGGGAAATCAAACAGTGACTGAGCCCGTCGGAGACTCGTCCGCGTGATCTCCGGGGCCGAGAAAAGCACAGCGGACTGCGCTCGGAGAAGCCCTGTTTCCGCACCGGTGGACGCGGGTTCGATTCCCGCCATCTCCACTCGTCCCATGTACGACGAAGGCCCCGCCGCCCGGCGGGGCCTTCGTCGTGTCCGGGCTCGGGGCTCGGGGGCTCAGCCCTCCGCGTGGTACGCGATGACCTTGCCGGCGTCCTAGGAGAGGCCGACGCCGACCGCCCTCGCCGCCGCCGGCCGCCCTCGCCGCCGCCCTGCTGCCGGGCCGTCGACCTGTGTGGCGCCTACCGGCTGGGGCGCGCTGGGGGCCTCGGCGAGCCTGCCGGGCCCGGGGCCGGTCCCGGGCCGTCGACCTGTG
>NZ_JBEXHC010000011.1:89131-134799 GCF_040607655.1 Streptomyces sp. NPDC005266 | reverse complement strand
CCCGGGCCGTCGACCTGTGTGGCGCCTACCGGCTGGGGCGCGCTGGGGGCCTCGGCGAGCCTGCCGGGCCCGGGGCCGGTCCCGGGCCGTCGACCTCTGCGCCGCCTACCACCTGGGGCGCGCCTGGGGCCTCGGCTGAGCCCGGACAGGGCCTGGACACAGGGCCTCTGTTGCGGTCGGCCGCCGTACGGGATCCTCCGGTGTCATGAGGAGACCCGTAAGACGTGTGAACCGCCGTACCCGGGCCTGGATCCGGCCCCTCGTCATCGGCCTGGCCTGCACCCTCAGCTGGAGCTCACCGGCCGGCGCGGACACCTCCCGCGCCGGCCTCCCGGAGGCCCTCGACACCGTCCTCGCCGACCCCCTGCTGAAGGGCGGTGCGGCCAGTGTGGTGGTGGCCGACGCCGACTCCGGCACCACCCTCTACCGGCACCGGCCCGACGACCGGCTGATGCCCGCCTCCAACACCAAGCTGTTCACCTCGGCCGCCGCCATGGGGCTGCTCGGCCCCGACCACACCTTCCGGACGGACGTACTGACCGACGGCAGCCGCCATGGGCGGGTGCTGCGGGGCGATCTGTATCTGCGCGGCACCGGCGATCCCACGATGCTGGCCGCCGACTACGAACGGCTGGCCGCGGACCTCGCCGACGCGGGGATCGAGCGGGTCACCGGGCGGCTGATCGCCGACGACACCCGGTTCGACGCCCAGCGCGTCGGCCGCTCCTGGGCCGCCGACGACGAGTCGTCCTACTATGCGGCACAGATCTCGCCGCTGACTCTCGCCCCGGACACCGACTACGACGCGGGCAGCGTCATCGTCGAGGTTGCCCCCGGCGCGGCGGCGGGCGACAAGCCGAAGGTCACGCTCACGCCGAAGACGGGATACGTTCATATCGACAACCGCGCCACCACCGCCGCCACCGGCGGCGGCTCCACCCTCTCCGTCGAGCGGCAGCACGGCACCAACACCATCACCGTCAGCGGCGCCCTCCCGGCCGGGGCCCAGGCGGCCAAGGAGTGGGTCAGCGTCTGGGAGCCCACCGGCTACGCCGCCGCGGTCTTCGCCGACGCGCTGGACCGGCACGGCGTGCGCGTCGCCGGGGCCAGCCGCCTCGGCCGGGCCACCCCGCCGGACGCCCGTACCCTCGCCTCGCACCGCTCGATGCCGCTCAAGCGGCTGCTGATCCCCTTCATGAAGCTTTCCAACAACATCCACGCCGAGGTGCTCACCAAGGCGATCGGCTACGAGACGGCGGGGCGCGGCACCTGGGACGCGGGGCTGGCCGGCATCGCCGACTGGCTGAAGCGGCAGGGTGTGGACGTCGGCCCGGTACGCCAGGTGGACGGCTCCGGGCTCTCCCGTATGGACAACATCGCGGCCGGCCAGTTCGCCGAACTGCTGCTGTCGGTGCGCGGCGAGCCCTGGTACGCCGACTGGTACGCCTCGCTGCCGGTGGCCTGCGCCCCGGACCGCTTCGTGGGCGGCACCCTGCGCTCACGCATGTGCGGCACCCCGGCGGCGGGGAACGCACGCGGCAAGACCGGCTCACTGACCGGCGCCTCGGCGCTCTCCGGGTATGTGACCGACGCGGACGGCAGGGAGCTGGTCTACAGCGTCGTGCTCAACAACTACCTCGCCCCGTCGGTGAAGAGCCTGGAGGACGCGATCGTGGTGACGCTGGCGCGGTCCGGCGCGGACCGGACCCCCGTCGTACGGCCTCGTGCCGCCCGTAGTACGGACCCCGCCGACCTCGAATGCTCGTGGATCAAGCCTCGGGGCTGCTGAACCCCGGGCCCAGGGCGGCCGTCGTACCGTCCGGGGGCGGCACCCGCGCCGGCTTCTCGGCGCGGGTGCCGCCGTGCCCCGCCCTGCGATGACCGTCACTCGGTTCTTTCGCGCCCCGTGTCGACCGGAGGCCCGGCGCGGTGCGTATGCCCGGTGAAGCGAACAACCGGGAGTGCCATTGACCGTCGAGGAGTTCGAAGAGTTCTGTGCCCAGAGGGTCGCGCGGGTTCGAAGAGTTCTGTGCCCAGACGGTCGCACGGCTCACGGGTCGAGCGGGTTCGGTGCGCACCGAACCGGTATCTGCAGACGCCGCCATCCCACCAGGGCCACCGCCGTGGCGAGGGCGGCCGCGGTCGCCGGGGTGGTGTAGGGGGAGGCGGGGGCCAGGTGATCGACCGTCCAGCCGCCCGCGGCCGCGCCCGCCGAGATGCCGATGAGCAGGCCGGTGTAGACGGTGGTCATGCCCTCGTTGAGGCGGGCGGCCGGGATCAGGCGGTGGACCAGGTTCATGCCGGTGATCATCGTGGGGGCCGTGGCCATGCCCGCGAGGAAGAGGAGGGGGGCGAGGGTGGTGAGGCGGTCGGCCGTCAGGAGGGGGAGGAGGGCCAGGGCCATGGCGGCCACGCCCGTCACAAAGCGGGTCGCCGCCGGGCCGCGCAGCGGAAGGGCGCCGAAGACCAGGCCGGCCGCGCAGGAGCCGGCGGCCTGGAGGGCGATGACGGCGCCGCTCGCGGAGCCGTCGCCGAGGGACCGTACGGCGGCGACCGTCGCGACCTCCATGGAGCCGAAGACGGCGCCGGTGGCGAGGAAGGTGAGGAGGAGCACCCGCAGCCCCGGGGTGCGCAGCAGCGCGGCGCGGTCCGCGGGGCCGCGCGGCGAGGGCGGCGGCTCGGTGCGGCGCTGGGCGGCGAACAGCAGGGTGCCGGTGAGGAGCAGCGCCGCCGCCGTGATCAGCCCGGCCGCCGGGAAGGCCGCCGTGCACAGCACCATGGCCAGCGCCGGGCCGGCCATGAAGCATGCCTCGTCGACGACCTGCTCGAAGGAGTTGGCGGTGTGCCGTGCGGCGGGATCGTCGCGGTACAGCGCGGCCCAGCGGGCGCGGGTCATCGCGCCGAGAGCGGGCACCCCGGAGGAGCCCGCCGCGCAGCAGAACAGCGCCCAGGCCGGGGCGCCGTGGTGCACGCACAGCACCATGGCGGTCGCGCCCAGCGCGAAGACGACGGCGGCGGGGACCGCGACCCTGGCCTGCCCGTACCGGTCCACCAGCCGCCCGAGCAGCGGCCCGGCGACCGCCGTCGCCGCGACGCCGGTCGCCGAGACGGCGCCCGCCAGGGCGTACGAGTCCCGGACGGTTGCGATCATGAGCACGGTGCCGACCCCGAGCATCGAGCCCGGCAGCCGTCCGACGAAGGCCGCGAGCGTGAAGGCGAGCGTGCCGGGGGCGGTGAAGAGCCGGCGGTACGGGGTGAGAAGAGACCGCCCGCGACGGCGTGCGGGCGGGGCGGGACGACGGGGGACCACGGGGCGGGAGGCGAGGAAGAGGAGCACCGTTCTACGGTCGCGGCCCGGCCCGTACCCCGTCCAACACCTGATCCGGGCCCATTTACTCGCTTCCGTTGTCAATATGGTGCGGCCACTATGGTGCGCGTGAACCGGGACATCGATCCGCGTCTGCTGCGCGCCTTCACCGCCGTCGCCGACGAGCTGCACTTCACCCGCGCCGCCGCGCGCCTCTACGTGGCCCAGCAGGCGCTGAGCCGCGATATCCGGCGGCTGGAGCGGGAGTTGGGCGCGGAGCTGTTCGTCCGCACCACCCGGCAGGTCGCCCTCACCGCCGAGGGGGAGCGGCTGCTCCCGTACGCGCGCCGGGCGCTGGAGGCGCAGGACGAGCTGGCCGCGGCGTTCAGCGGGGCGGTGGAGCGGCCGCTGCTCGTCGACATCGGCGCGCTCGCGTCCACCGGCAACCGGGTGCTCACCGAGGCGCGCCGCGCCGCCCCCGAGACCGAGCTGGTGGCCCGCTTCCACAGCGGGCTGGCCGGGGCCGCGCCCGAACTCCTGGCCGGCCGCCTCGACGTCTCCTTCGGGCGGGTCCACGGCCTCGGCCCCGCCCTGCCGGCCCGGCTGGCCCACCGCCCGGTCCGCTACGAGCGGATCGCTGTCCTCCTGCCCGAGGACCACCCGCTGACCCGCCACGACCAGATCCCGCTGTCCGCGCTCGCGGGGGAGACGCTGTACGCGGCGCGCGGCAACCCCGCCACCGCCGAGTGGACGGATCTGGCCGCACAGCTCTTCGCGGGGCGCGGGATCGCGATGGCGGAGCCGTTCCCGGAGATCGAGGGCGAGGCGGAGTTCGTCCGGGTGGTGACCAAGCGCCGCTGGTCGGTGCTGGCGAGCGAGGAGTTCATGGAGCTGCCCGGCACCGTCCTGCGTCCGCTCGTCGACCCCGTACCGCTCTCGCCCGTCTCCATCGTCTGGCGCAAGGGCCTGCGCCACCCCGGCCTGGACGCCCTCCTCACTGCCGCCCGCACCTTGGCCGCCGCCCACCACTGGCTCCACCGCCCACCCGCCTCCTGGCTCCCCCGCCCGGAGGCGACATCCGGCGGCCTCACAGATTGACGCGGTTGACGTACACCCGCTTCCGGTGCGGGATCACCTGGTACCAGACGAGGAGGGTTTCCACACTGTGGGTCCGCAGGCGATGAGGCTCAGGGTCCTCGTCGAGGCGGCCGTCGGGTCCTATTCCCTGGGCGGCGAGATCGGCGAGGGCGCTGCTGATCACCTCGAGCGCTTCCCGGTCCGTGTCCTTCATGCCGCCGACGACCCAACTCGCGTCAGGGTTGTACTCCCAAGCCCAACCGGTGCCGTCTTCGATCCCCTCGCCCCGTGTGTTCACCGGGTGACTCCTGCCTCGCCCGAGGCCTCGTCGAGAACGCGGGCGATGGTCCGCTGCGCCGCCCGGAATTCTTCTTCGGTGGCGGTCGGGTCCCCGGTGATCCGCTCCGCCTCACGCATGGCGCGAAGCCTGGCGGGGTGGCGCTCGATGGCGACGACGGTCGCCCACTTCTCCAGGAACAGCCGCATGGGCGTGGTCGACGCGGACTGCACGGCGCGGTCGAACGCCTCGCCCAGCTCGCGGTCGAACTCCGCGATGCGGGCCAGGTCCAGGCGTTTGACCGCTTCCCGCAGGGCGTCTCTTGTCATCGGCGGCTGGGGGAGGACGGGACCGTCGTGCAGGTCTTCCGGCTGTGTGCTCATGCGGTCCTCCGGAGGAGTCGGTTGGCGCATAGGTACGCTACCGGTAGCGCGACATGCTGTGCGCGCGATCGCCATTGCGCCAAGGAGCAGGACCCCGGTCACCCTCACCGCTCCCCGCTCCCGCCGGTGAGAGCAAGGTTTCGTCCCGGTCACCTGCCGCCACAGAGCGTTAATGCCACGGCCCTAGCGTCGGCAGCGACACCGAGAACCGTGGAGGCGTGATGACAGCCCCGACCACCACCGCGCGCAAGGGGGGCCGCTGGATCGAGCAGTGGGACCCCGAGGACGAGACCTTCTGGCGGGAGAAGGGGGAGCGGACCGCCACCCGGAATCTGATCTTCTCCATCCTCTCCGAGCACATCGGGTTCTCGATCTGGAGCCTGTGGTCGGTGATGGTCCTGTTCATGGGGCCGGAGTACGGGATCGACCCGGCCGGAAAGTTCTTCCTGGTCGCGATGCCCACCCTGGTCGGCGGGATTCTCCGGATCCCGTACACCTTCGCCGTGGCCCGCTTCGGGGGCCGTAACTGGACCATCGTCAGCGCCGGGCTGCTGCTCGTACCGGCCGTCGCCGCCGCCATGGTGATGGAGCCGGGAACCTCGTACACCACCTTCATGGCCGTCGCGGCGCTCACCGGCGTCGGCGGCGGGAACTTCGCCTCGTCCATGACGAACATCAACTCCTTCTATCCGCTGCGCAAGAAGGGCTGGGCGCTCGGGCTCAACGCGGGCGGGGGCAATATCGGCGTGCCCGTGATCCAGCTGGTCGGGCTGCTGGTCATCGGCACGGCCGGGGCCGCCCAGCCGCGGTTGGTGCTGGCCGTCTATCTGCCGTTTATCGTGGTGGCGGCGGTGCTCGCGGCGCTGTTCATGGACAATCTGGCGCCGGTGCGCAACGACGCCGGGGCGGTCCGGGAGGCGGCCCGGGATCCGCACACCTGGATCATGTCGCTGCTCTACATCGGCACCTTCGGCTCGTTCATCGGCTACAGCTTCGCCTTCGGGCTGGTGCTGCAGAACCAGTTCGACCGCACCCCGCTGCAGGCCGCTTCGCTCACCTTCATCGGCCCGCTGCTGGGCTCCCTGATCCGCCCCATCGGCGGCCGGCTCGCCGACACCTACGGCGGCGCGAGGATCACGCTGGGGAACTTCGCCGCGATGGCCGCCGCGGCCCTCGTGGTCGTCTACGCCTCCGCGCAGAAGTCCCTCGGTGTCTTCCTCGTCGGCTTCATCGCCCTCTTCGTCCTCTCCGGGCTCGGCAACGGCTCCACCTTCAAGATGATCCCCGGCATCTTCCAGGCGAAGGCCGCTGCCCGTGGCCTGGCCGGTGAGGAGGCCGCGGCCTACGGGCGGCGGCTGTCGGGCGCGGCCATGGGGCTGATCGGGGCGGTCGGCGCGCTCGGCGGCCTCGGCATCAACCTGGCCTTCCGGGAGTCGTTCCTCGGCGCCCACTCCGGCACCCCCGCCTTCGTCTCGTTCCTCGCGTTCTACGCCCTGTGCTCGGTGGTCACCTGGGCCGTATACCTGCGGGGCACCCGCCCGGCGGTCCGCCCGTCCGAGCCGGGGGCGCATGATCCGCGGGCTGAGCGGCAACCCGCCTACGCGGACGTGTGACGCACGCCCCGCCACCACCGGCCGACAGCCGCCGCCCGTAGGCCGCGGCCTCCGCACCGGCCAGGCCCCGGGCAGCGGCTGTACGGCCGGTCGGGGAAGGATCCGGCCGTACGCCCCGTTACAGCTGGGAAACCTCCGTGAACCGCGTCCGTCACCGGACGGCGACAGGATTGGGGACTCCGGGGGCGGCCCCTACGCGAGTGAATCGGGACGAGGACGATGCACCGAGATCAAAACGGCGAGGCGCCCGTCGGACCCCTCGCCGGATTCACCGTCGGGGTGACCGCCGCGCGCCGGGCGGAAGAGCTCGGCGCGCTGCTGCTGCGGCGGGGCGCGGCCGTCCTGCACGCGCCCGCCCTGCGGATCGTGCCGCTGGCCGACGACTCCGAGCTCCTCACCGCGACCAAGCAGCTGATCGACCAGGTGCCGGACGTCGTGGTGGCGACCACCGCCATAGGCTTCCGCGGCTGGGTCGAGGCCGCCGACGGCTGGGGCCTGGGCGAGGCGCTGCTGGACCGGATGCGCGGCGTCCGGCTGCTGGCCCGCGGGCCCAAGGTGCGCGGCGCGATCCGGGCCGCCGGGCTCAGCGAGGAGTGGTCCCCGGCCTCCGAGTCGATGGCCGAGGTGCTCGACCGGCTGCTGGAGGAGGGGGTGGAGGGGGGCCGGATCGCCGTTCAGCTGCACGGCGAGCCGCTGCCCGGCTTCGTCGAGTCGCTGAGGGCCGGGGGGGCGGAGGTGATCGGGGTCCCCGTCTACCGCTGGATGCCACCGACGGACATCGGGCCCGTAGACCGGCTGCTGGACGCCACGGTCGCGCGCACCCTGGACGCCATCACCTTCACCAGCGCGCCCGCCGCGGCAAGCCTGCTGGAGCGGGCCGAGCACCGGGGCATGCGCGAGGAGCTGCTGGGCGCGCTGCGCCGCGATGTGCTGGTGGCGTGCGTCGGCCCGGTCACCGCGCTGCCGCTGGAGGCCCAGGACGTGCCGACCCGCCAGCCGGAGCGGTTCCGGCTCGGCCCGCTCGTCCAGCTGCTGACCAGCGAACTCCCGGGCCGGGTGCGGCCGTTGCCGGTCGCCGGGCAGCGGCTGGAGATCCGCGGCCACGCGGTGGTCGTGGACGGTGAGCTGCGCACCGTGCCCCCGGCCGGTATGGCCCTGCTGCGCGCCCTGACCCGCCGCCCCGGCTGGGTCGTGGCCCGCGCCGATCTGCTGCGCGTCCTGCCGGGGGCGGGGCGCGACGAGCACGCGGTGGAGACGGCGATGGCCCGGCTGCGGTCGGCGCTGGGTTCCCCGAAGCTGATCCAGACGGTCGTCAAACGGGGTTACCGGCTCGCGCTCGACCCCTCGGCCGACACCAAGTACGGGAGCGAGTAGGGCCCCGTCCGTAACCCCGCCGGGCCGCGGACCGGCCGGGGACCGGCGGGGTTACGGGCGGGGGCCGGGGCGGGCACTCTGAGAGTGACCGTGCTCACCCCGTACCGCGAAGGAAGTGACAGGAACATGGCAGCGGTGTCGCCCTTTGATCTGCGGTTCGACTCCGGGCGGCTCTGTCTGGACCTGGTGGCCACGGTCGGCGGGCGGCTCAGTGAGGCGTCCGCCGAGCGGCTGGACGGGGTGGAGCACCTCAAGGCATGGCTCCTCGGCGCCGGGCTGGTGCCCGGGGGCACCCGGCTCGACGCCGTCGACGGCGGCTGGCTCGTCCGCTTCCGGGCGGCCCGCGATCTGCTGCACCGCATCGTCCACACCGAGGTCGAGGGCCGCGCCGCGGGCGCCGACCTGGAGCGGATGAACGCGCTCGCCGCCACCGCACCACCCGCCGTACGGGCCGTACGCGCCCCCGACGGCGCCCTCGTCCGCACCCTCGCCACCGCCCCCGACTGCGGGGCGCTGCTCTCCCGAATCGCCCGGGACGCCGTCGAGTTGCTCACCGACCCGGTGGCACGCGGGCAGTTGCGACGGTGCGAGGGGGAGACCTGTTCGCTGGTCTATCTCGACACCTCGCGCGGCCGCCGCCGGCGCTGGTGCTCCAGCGAAGTGTGCGGCAACCGCGAACGCGTCGCCCGCCACCGCCGCCGCCTGAACCCCGGCGGGGAAAGAAACATGAACGAGATTCAGACATGACGCAGACCCCGGATGGGGGGACCGGGGCCTGCGGGGCGGGGATGGGGAGGGAGCCCTTCCTGGTGACCGACGCCCGCCCGGCGCCGGGTTCTCGGGCTCAAGTACGCGCCGCACACCAGGAGATGTTCAGACCGGAAATAGGGTGTACATCACAGCGCCGATGCTGAACACCGAGCCATTCCAGCCCGTACCCCTCTCGACCCGGCGGCTTGCGTACGCAAAGATGCCCTCGTGACCGAGAGGACGACACCGGACGACGCGCTCATGCGCGCGCTCTACGCGGAGCACGCAGGCCCGCTTCTCGCCTTCGTCCTGCGCCTGGTGGCGGGCGACCGGCACCGAGCCGAGGACGTGGTCCAGGAGACCCTGCTCCGGGCCTGGCGCAACGCCGACCAACTGCAGCGCTCCGGAGGGTCGGTGCGCCCCTGGCTGGTGACCGTGGCCCGACGCATCGTCATCGACGGCCACCGTCAACGCCGCGCCCGGCCCCGTGAGGTGAACGCGGCGCCCCTCGAAGTGATGCCCGCCGCGGACGACATCGACCGCGCGCTGCGTCAAATGACCATTTCCGACGCGCTGAATGACCTCACCGACGCACATAGAGCGGCGCTCGTGGAGACATACTTCAAGGGACGGACGGTGAGTGAGGCGGCCGAAGTGCTGGGCGTACCACCGGGGACGGTGCGGTCCCGGGTCTTCTACGCGCTGCGCTCCCTGAAGCTCTCGCTCGAGGAACGGGGGGTATCGGCATGATGCCGGCAGCGGAAGACCAGCAGCACACCGCGGTCGGCGCCTATGCGCTCGGTGTGCTCGACCCGGCCGACGCGATGCGGTTCGAGGAGCATCTGATCGGATGCGAGAGGTGCGCCGCCGAGCTCGACGAGCTGATGGGCATCCCGCCGCTGCTGGCCGAGTACGCCACCTCCGCCGACGGCACCACGCTCCCCGACCCGGCGGCGCTCACCGCCCGGCCCGGGCCGCAACTGCTCGACCGGCTCCTCGACGAGGTGACGGTCAGCCGCCGGGCCAGCGGCAGACGGCGGCTCTACCTCGTCGCCGCGGCCGCCGTCCTCATCGTCGGCGGCCCGCTCGCGGGTGCGGCCGTCACGGCGCACTCCGGCAAGGGCGGCACCACCCAGCAGGCGGTCGGCACCCCCAAGGCGGTGTTCGAACAGGGCAGCGAGCAGTACAGCGCGGTGGACCCGGTCACCAAGGTGGACGCGGCCGTCTCCCTCACCCAGAAGGGCTGGGGCACCTCGGTGGCGCTGAGGCTCGGCAATGTGAAGGGGCCGCGCAGCTGCGATCTGGTCGCCATCGGCAAGGACGGCCGGGAGGAGACCGTCACCACCTGGGCCGTGCCCACCTCGGGCTACGGCATCAAGGACGGGGACGGCTCGCGCTGGAGCAAGGAGCCCCTCTACGCCCAGGGCGGCGCCGCCCTGAACACCGACGAGATCGCCCGTTTCGAGATCCGCACCCTGGACGGCAAGCGCCTGGCCGCGGTCGAGCTCTAAGCGGTTACGGCGAAGTCAAGTGCTGATCCTTCTCGGCGTCCAAGCCCTCGGCCAGGCCGAACGGCGAGGGATCAGCGGCGAACTTCACCGCATCCGCTCAGTGCCACATCCAGGCGCTCAGCCACCTCCGCGGGAGCGGCGCCGGTTTAGGCGCAAAAGGGGGTGTACGGTTGACGGCTGCCCTAAGAACACAGAAGGGGGCCTGGGTGGCCGCGCAGAACGCCACGCATGACAACCGGACGGCGCCCCCGCGGGACGGCGCAGACGGGATCCGGGATCGCGAGATCCGGAGCGAGCAGGCGCATCTGGACCGGGTGTACCGCCGCCTCGAGGAGAAGATCCACGAGGCGGAGTTCCTCATGGACGACGCCGCCAAGCGCGGCCAGGTCGGCACGCCCGGCGCGCTGGCGGAGCGGGACGCCCAGGTCTTCCGGGCCGGGATGCATCTCAACCGGCTCAACAACGAGTTCGAGGACTTCCTCTTCGGCCGCATCGATCTGCTCCTCGGCAAGGACGGCGAACGCGGCCCGGACGGCGCCTACACCTCCGTCGAACCGGCCGACGACGCGATCCGCGGCGGAGCCGACGGCGACCACGCGGAGATCGCCGAAACCCTGCACATCGGCCGCATCGGCGTGCTCGACGCCGACTACGCCCCGCTGGTGATCGACTGGCGGGCCCCCGCCGCCGCCCCCTTCTACCGCTCCACCCCGGTCGCCCCCGGCCGCGTCGTGCGCCGCCGCGTCATCCGCAGCAAGGGCCGCAAGGTGCTCGGCGTCGAGGACGATCTGCTGCGCCCCGAGCTGACCGCCACGCTCGACGGCGGCGCGCTGCCCGTGGTCGGCGACGGGGCGCTGATGGCGGCCCTAGGCCAGGCCCGCGGCCACACCATGCGCGACATCGTCGCCTCCATCCAGGCCGAGCAGGACATGGTCATCCGCGCCCCCGCCGCCTCCGTCACCGAGGTCGAGGGCGGCCCCGGCACCGGCAAGACGGCGGTCGCGCTGCACCGTGCGGCGTATCTGCTCTACCAGAACCGGCGGCGGTACGCGGGCGGCATCCTCATCGTCAGCCCCACCCCGCTGCTCGTCGCCTACACCGAGGGCGTGCTGCCCTCGCTGGGCGAGGAGGGGCAGGTCGCGATCCGCGCGGTCGGTTCGCTGGTCGACGGCGCCGAGGCCACCGCGTACGACGACCCCGCCGTGGCCCGGATCAAGGGCTCCGCGCGGATGCAGAAGGTGCTGCGCACGGCGGCCCGCGGCGCGCTTGAGCTCCCGCGGGGAGCCGCTGCGCCCGGCGCGCCCGGCTCCGCTTCCACGGAGCCGGGCGACCGGACCGCCGCCGGCCGGCCGGCCGCCGGCGCAACGCCGCGGCGTGCGGCGCGCGGCGACCGTCAGCCGGCGCTGGACGACGCCCTCGACGCGGGCGCACCCACCGGCGGCGGACCCGGGGCGGGACCGAGGGAGAGACCCGCCCGCCCGCCCGAGCGGCTGCGGGTGGTCGCGTTCGGGCAGCGCGTCGAGCTGGAGGCCGAGGAACTGCGCCGGATCCGCCAGAGCGCGCTGGGCGGGACCGCGCCCGTGAATCTGCTGCGCCCGCGCGCCCGCCGGCTGCTGCTGGACGCGCTGTGGAAGCGGTCCGGCGCGCCCAAGCGCTATACGGACCCCGAGTTGGCCGCCGAAGCGCGGGAGGGCTTCGACGAGGACATCTCCTCCGAGGACGCCTTCCAGGAGTTCCTCGACGCCTGGTGGCCCGAGCTCACCCCACGCGCCGTGCTCGCCGCCATGGCCGACGAGAAGCGGCTCGGGCGCTGGTCGCGGCGGGTGCTCCAGCCGCGCGAGGCGCGCCTGGTGGCCCGTTCGCTGGCCCGGCTGGGGCCGGACGGACAGGGCCCGCTGTCGGTCCACGACGTGGCGCTGCTGGACGAGCTGAACACCATCCTGGGCGCCCCCGCCCGGCCCGCCACGCCCCGTGAGGTCGATCCGCTGGACCACCTGACCGGTCTGGAGGAGCTGAGCACCTACGCCGACCGGGCCGCGGGGCGCCGTACCCGTGCCGAGCGGGCCGAGCAGGAGCGCACCGACTACGCGCACGTCATCGTCGACGAGGCGCAGGACCTCACGCCCATGCAGTGGCGGATGATCGGCCGCCGCGGCCGCCACGCGACCTGGACGGTCGTCGGCGACCCGGCCCAGAGCTCATGGTCCGACCCGGCCGAGGCGGCCGCGGCCCGTGACGAGGCGCTCGGCACCCGTCCGCGCCGCCGCTTCACCCTCACCGTCAACTACCGGAACCCGGCGGAGATCGCCGAGCTGGCCACCAAGGTCCTCACGCTCGCGATGCCCGGCACCCCGGCGCCCGAGGCGGTCCGCCGGGTGGGGGTGGAGCCGCGGTTCGCACCCGGGGCGGACGGTGATCCGGGGGCGGCCGCGCGCCGGGAGGCGATGCGGCTGCTGGAGGAGGTGGACGGCACCGTCGGCGTGGTCGTCGCCATGAAGCGGCGGGAGCAGGCCCGGCGCTGGCTGGAGGGGCTCGGCGACCGGGTGGTGGCGCTGGGCAGCCTGGAGGCCAAGGGGCTGGAGTACGACGCCACGGTCGTGGTCTCGCCCGCCGAGATCGCCGATGAGTCCCCCGCGGGGCTGCGGGTGCTCTATGTGGCGCTCACGCGCGCGACCCAGCGGCTGACGGTGGTGTCGGGCGAGCGCGACGAGCCGGACGCGGAGGGCGTTCCGGACCTGCTGAGGGACTGAGAATCCGCAGGGAAATCAACCCGCGCGGAGGCAGGGAAATCAACCCGCGCGGAGGGAATCGCATCCCGGCATGGTTTGTTAGCCTTACTGTGGCACCGGCTCGATCCAAGCCCCCGGGCCCAACCTTCGTCGCTTCGAGCGACCACTTGCCGCGAGGCGAGCATGGCGGGTCGGTGCCACCCTTTCCTTCAGATGAATCCAGATGAAGGGGTCCGTGTCCGGCAGCTCAGCTGCCGAGGACGCGGACCTCTTCCGCTTGGGGCCCCTTGCGGCCCTGCACGATCTGGAACTCCACCCGCTGGTCATCCGCCAGGCTGCGGTAGCCGTGCCCGTCGATCGAGCTGTAATGGACGAAGACGTCCGGCCCGCCACCCTCCTGGGCGATGAATCCATAGCCCTTCTCGGCGTTGAACCATTTGACGGTGCCCTGAGCCATGCCCGCGCTCCTCGTTGATCCTCGACGCTGTGCGCGCCAGAGCCTAGGGCGGCGCGGACGGCGGGCGGCCCGCCTCGCCCGGCGTTCCCGCGAAGGAGTGGGGGTTTCCACTCGGCTGACCCCACGCTCGTATGTCAGAACAATATGTCCAAAAGTCGGGCCGGGTTACCTCGTACCGAAAGGTAGGTGTAACCATCTGAGAGCGTGGCCGCGGCAATCCCGCGGCCCGGACATCAGGAACAAGGCAAAGCAGAGGAAGTCGGCCATGGCAACGGCGCCCAGCGTCTCCTACTCGATGACGGTCCGGCTGGAGGTGCCCGCGAGCGGTACCGCGGTCAGCCAGCTCACGACGGCCGTGGAGTCCTCCGGCGGCTCCGTCACCGGCCTGGACGTCACCGCTTCCGGCCACGAGAAGCTCCGTATCGACGTCACCATCGCCGCGAGCTCCACCGCCCACGCCGACGAGATCGTCGAGAAGCTGCGGGGCATCGAGGGCGTCTCGCTGGGCAAGGTCTCCGACCGTACGTTCCTGATGCACCTCGGCGGCAAGATCGAGATGTCGTCCAAGCACCCCATCCGCAACCGTGACGACCTCTCCATGGTCTACACCCCCGGCGTCGCCCGGGTCTGCCAGGCCATCGCCGACAATCCCGAGGACGCCCGCCGGCTGACCATCAAGCGCAACAGCGTCGCGGTCGTCACCGACGGCTCCGCGGTCCTCGGCCTCGGCAACATCGGCCCCAAGGCCGCCCTGCCGGTCATGGAGGGCAAGGCGGCCCTCTTCAAGCGGTTCGCGGGCATCGACGCCTGGCCGATCTGCCTGGACACCCAGGACTCGGACGAGATCGTCGCGATTGTGAAGGCCATCGCCCCCGGCTTCGCCGGAATCAACCTGGAGGACATCTCCGCCCCCCGCTGCTTCGAGATCGAGGCGCGGCTGCGCGAGGCCGTCGACATCCCGGTCTTCCACGACGACCAGCACGGCACCGCGATCGTCGTGCTCGCCGCTCTGACCAACGCGCTGCGCGTGGTCAACAAGAAGATCGGCGACGTGCGGGTGGTCATGTCCGGCGCCGGGGCGGCCGGCACCGCCATTCTGCGGCTGCTGATCGCCGCGGGCGTCAAGCACGCGGTCGTCGCCGACATCCATGGGGTGGTGCACGCCGGGCGCGAGGACCTGGTCTCCGCCGACCCGGAGTCCCCACTGCGCTGGATCGCCGACAACACCAACCCCGAGGGCATCACGGGCACCCTGCGCGACGCCGTACGGGGCGCGGACGTCTTCATCGGTGTCTCGGCCCCGAACCTGCTCTCCGGGGACGACGTGGCCGCCATGGCGGAGGACGCGATCGTCTTCGCACTGGCCAACCCCGACCCCGAGGTGGACCCCGCGATCGCCCGCCAGACCGCCGCCGTGGTCGCCACCGGCCGCTCCGACTTCCCGAACCAGATCAACAACGTCCTGGTCTTCCCGGGTGTCTTCCGTGGGCTGCTGGACGCCCAGTCGCGTACGGTGAACACCGAGATGATGCTGGCCGCTGCCGGCGCCCTCGCGGACGTCGTCCATGACGACGAACTGAATGCCAACTACATCATTCCGAGCGTCTTCAACGACAAGGTCGCGGGCGCGGTCGCGGGAGCCGTCCGCGAGGCCGCGAAGCCTGTGACCGGGACCACTGCGGTCTGATCCGGGCACGGCGCGTCGCGGCCTGTGGGGTACACGGGGCAGCCATAGGGTGGCGGGCAGAAAAACGACCGCCACGGCGCTTTTCGTGTGACTCTCCAGGCTTCCGGATTGGCATTCCCGCCACAGGTGGGGGCAGGATGCGTTCCGGGCGCGAGGGTCTGAACAGCAGACCCGGGTCCGGGGACTGTCCGAGGGCCCTGGCAGCATCGGCTTCGATCTCACGCCTCATTGGCAAGATGAACACGGGAGTACAACATGAACCGCAGTGAGCTGGTGGCCGCTCTGTCCGAGCGCGCCGAGGTGACCCGCAAGGACGCCGACGCCGTTCTGGCCGCCCTCGCAGAGGTGGTCGGCGAGGTCGTCGCAAAGGGCGATGAGAAGGTCACCATCCCCGGCTTCCTGACCTTCGAGCGCACCCACCGTGCCGCTCGTACCGCGCGCAACCCGCAGACCGGTGAGCCGATCGAGATCCCGGCCGGCCACAGCGTGAAGGTCTCCGCGGGCTCCAAGCTCAAGGAAGCCGCCAAGGGCAAGTAAGACCCCGAGCGCGAGGGGCGGCCACCCGGATCGGGTGGCCGCCCCTTCGTCGTTTCCCCGGCCCCTGAAGCCGCCCGGCGGGCGCCCTGGGGGCGCCGCGGGGGCTGTCGTGGCGTCCGGGCCGGTCAGGGGGTGCGAGGGCGTCGGTGGTCGGCGCCGGGGCCTCCTCTGGCCGCCCGCCGGGCGTGCGGTGCCCGGCCGGGGGGATGCCCGCGGTGGCTCAGGCGGTGGTGTCGCCGCCCGGGAGTTCCACCTTCGCGCCCAGCTCCACCGGTTTCGCCGTGCTGTGCTGCCCCGGGGGATGACCCCGGGCCCCCGGCGGAGGATGCCCGCGGTGGCTCAAGGCGGTGGTGTCGCGGTGTCGCCGCCCGGGAGTTCCACCTTCGCGCCAGCTCCACCGGCTTCGCCGTGTTGTGCTGCTTCGGGGGATGGCCCCCGGGCCCCCGGCGGGGGTGCCGCGGTGGCTCAGGCGGTGGTGTCGCCGCCCGGGAGTTCCACCTTCGCGCCCAGCTCCACCAGCTTCGCCATGAAGTTCTCGTAGCCGCGGTTGATCAGGTCGATGCCGTGTACCCGGGAGGTGCCCTGGGCCGCGAGGGCGGCGATCAGGTACGAGAAGCCGCCGCGGAGGTCGGGGATGACCAGGTCGGCGCCCTGGAGCTTGGTGGGGCCGGAGACGACGGCCGAGTGGAGGAAGTTCCGCTGGCCGAAGCGGCAGGCGGAGCCGCCCAGGCATTCGCGGTAGAGCTGGATGTGCGCGCCCATCTGGTTCAGCGCGGAGGTGAAGCCCAGCCGGGACTCGTAGACCGTCTCGTGGACGATGGAGAGCCCGGAGGCCTGGGTGAGGGCCACCACCAGCGGCTGCTGCCAGTCGGTCTGGAAACCGGGGTGGACGTCCGTCTCCAGGGCTATGGCGTTGAGCTTGCCGCCCGGGTGCCAGAACCGGATGCCCTCGTCCCCGATGTCAAAGGCGCCGCCGACCTTGCGGAAGGTGTTCAGGAAGGTCATCATCTCGCGCTGGCGGGCGCCGCGCACATAGATGCTGCCCTCGGTCGCGAGCGCCGCGCTCGCCCAGGAGGCGGCCTCCAGGCGGTCCGGGAGGGCCCGGTGGTTGTAGCCGTCGAGCTTGTCGACACCGGTGATCCGGATGGTGCGGTCGGTGTCCATGGAGATGATGGCGCCCATTTTCTGCAGGACGCAGATGAGGTCTTCGATCTCCGGCTCGACCGCCGCGTTGGAGAGTTCCGTCACACCCTCGGCGAGCACCGCCGTCAGCAGCACCTGCTCGGTGGAGCCCACCGACGGGTACGGCAGCCGGATCTTGGTGCCCCGGAGCCGGTGCGGAGCCTCCAGGTACTGGCCGTCCGCCCGCTTCTCGATCGTCGCGCCGAACTGGCGCAGCACGTCGAAGTGGAAGTCGATCGGCCGGCCGCCGATGTCACAGCCGCCGAGGCCGGGGATGAAGGCGTGGCCGAGACGGTGCAGCAGCGGACCGCAGAAGAGGATCGGGATCCGCGAGGACCCGGCGTGTGCGTCGATGTCGGCGACATTGGCGCTCTCCACATGCGTGGGGTCCATTACCAGCTCACCGGGCTCGTCACCGGGGCGCACCGTCACGCCGTGCAGCTGCAGCAGTCCGCGTACCACCCGCACATCGCGGATGTCGGGGACATTGCGCAGCCGGCTCGGCCCACTGCCGAGCAGGGCGGCGACCATGGCCTTCGGCACGAGGTTCTTCGCGCCGCGGACACGGATCTCGCCCTCGAGCGGGGTGCCGCCATGGACGAGCAGGACATCGTTCGAGCGGGTCATCTGGTCTCGCGTTCCTGAGACGGGCAGGGGCCAAAAGGTAAGAGTAATGGCCTTCGAGACCGCCTCCGTAAGTCTCGTGCACCCGCCGTAAGGTCAGGAATCCGTCACGACACGTTCCGTCTCCGCCGGAAAGCCGACAGTCACGTGCGCCGCTCCTGCTGTCGTACGCCCCGACCTGCTCTCATCCGGGTCTCGCCTTCCACTCCCCGTCCGGCCCGAATATGCGGGATCATGTGCCCATGACCGAGGTGTCCTCGCTCACAGGACGGCTGCTTGTCGCGACACCGGCGCTTGCTGACCCGAACTTCGACCGCGCGGTGGTGCTGCTCCTCGACCACGACGAGGAGGGCTCGCTCGGCGTGGTGCTGAATCGCCCGACCCCGGTGGGGGTGGGCGACATCCTGGAGTCCTGGGCCGCGCTGGCCGGGGAGCCGGGGGTGGTCTTCCAGGGCGGTCCGGTGTCGCTGGACTCGGCGCTGGGAGTGGCCGTGGTGCCGGGGGAGTCGGGCCGGGCCCAGGCGCGGGCCGAGGGCGGGCCACTCGGGTGGCGCAGAGTGCACGGGGCGATCGGGCTGGTCGATCTGGAGGCGCCGCCGGAGCTGCTGGCGGCGGCCGTGGGCAGCTTGCGGATCTTCGCCGGATACGCGGGGTGGGGTCCGGGTCAGCTGGAGGACGAGCTGTCCGAGGGCGCGTGGTACGTGGTGGAGTCCGAGCCGGGGGACGTCTCCTCGCCCGCCCCGGAGCGGCTGTGGCGCGAGGTGCTGCGGCGCCAGCGCAGTGAGCTGGCGATGGTCGCCACCTATCCGGACGACCCGTCCCTGAACTAGAGATGAGTACCCTAGGGCTGTATGAGCACTCTTGAGCCCGAGCGCGGGGCAGGCACGGGGACCCTCGTTGAGCCGACACCTCAGGTGTCGCACGGTGACGGCGACCACGAGCGCTATGCCCACTATGTACAGAAAGACAAGATCATGGAGAGCGCCCTCTCCGGATCTCCTGTCGTCGCACTCTGCGGCAAGGTCTGGGTCCCGGGTCGCGACCCGAAGAAGTACCCGGTCTGCCCGATGTGCAAGGAGATCTTCGAGGGCATGGGCGCCGGTGGCGACAAGGGCAAGGACGGCAAGGGCGGCGACGGTCAGAAGTAGCCCCCGTGCCGGCCTCGGCCGGAGCCCCGCGTAGACGGCCACGCCCGGCCCGCGATCCCGACAAGGGTTCGCGGGCCGGGTGTGCTGTGCCCGCGAACCCGTGTCGCCGGGCGGCGCGGGCCAGTAGGGTCGGCCCATGAGCGGTCGTGCGGGGAACGGGGCGGCGCGGGCGGTCTGTCTGGTGTTCGGGGCTCGGGAGGTCGACGAGCCCGACGCGGCCGGCGCCAGTACGTACTGCCAGTTCGAGAAGGACTGGGACGCCCAGTTGGAGCAGTGCGGCAGGCTGGCGGAGGAGCGGGGCCATCGGCCCGCGGGCAGCTGTGTGATGTCGGTGGCGCAGCCGACCCTGCCCAGACTTCTGGAGTGGGCCGACGACCCTGGCTGTGAGGTCGTCCTGGTCGCCAGCGCCCGCATTCTCGAACGGATCCGGCGGACCTGGCCGGACTGGGACCAGGTGGTGGAGCGCCTGGGCGCGGCGGGCGCGCGGGTGGAGGCGGTTCCGTACGACGAACCTGCTTACCCCGGCGAGGCGTTGACCCGGCCCTGAGGTAAACCTCCGTCTCTCACTGAGTGGTTCAGACCTCTTGTGCGGGACGCTCAAGGTTCCCTAGCCTCACGCTTGTTGTGCTGAGCGAAACGTGCGTTGCGTCTACTGCAACGCCCTGTTGCTAAGGGTTCCCATGAAGCCACTCCCCATGCCGTCCGCCCGTGTCACCGCCCCCCTCGTGGGCCTGGTGCTGGCGGGGTTAGCCGCCACCGGGTGCGCCCCCTCCACCTCCGACAACAGCTCCAAGGAGGACAAGAAGACCGGCACGCTGCGTGTCTGGCTCTTTCAGGAGGTCAATAACGCACCCAAGAAGAAGGTGATCGACGAGGCGGTCGCCGCATTCGAGAAGGAACACAAGGGGGCCGACGTCCAGGTCACCTACATCCCGGTCAACACCCGCGCCCAGAAGATGAAGGCGGCGTTCAACGATCCGAAGAGCGCACCGGACCTGGTCGAGTACGGAAACACCGACACGGCCGGATATGTGAAGGACGGTGGACTCGCCGATGTCAGCAAGGAGTTCGGCGCCTGGGACGAGGCCATGAACACCGACCCGACGGCCGAATACGCGGTGACCGTCGGCGGCAAGGTGTACGGGGCGCCCTTCTTCGTCGGCGCGCGGGCCCTGTACTACCGCACGGACATCTTCAAGGAGCTGAACCTCGAACCCCCGGCCACCCAGGACGAGCTGATCGCGGCCGCGAAGAAGATCCGCTCAGCGCACCCGGACATGTACGGGCTCGCGGTCGGCGGCGCCTCCACGTACGCGGCGATGCCCTTCATCTGGTCCAACGGCGGAGATCTCGCCAACGAGAAGGGCAAGTTCGGCTCCAACCAGTACGACGCGGCCATCGACAGCAAGGACGCCAAGAAGGGCATCAAGGCCTTCACCTCGCTGTTCGGCGACGACAACTGCCCGGCCTCCAAGTGCGCCCAATGGGGCGGCAATGACACCGTCGAGGCTTTCGCCTCCGGCAAGGCGGGCATGGTGATCGCCGGTGACTTCAACCACCAGGCGATCGAGGCCGGGAAGGCCAAGGGCAAGTACCGGGTCGTTCCGCTGCCCGGGGTCAAGAAGGGCGAGGTCGCCCCGGCCTTCGCGGGCGGGAACAACCTCGGGGTACTCAAGAGCACGGCGCACCGCTCGCTGGCGGTGGATCTGCTGGAGACCCTGGCCGGAAAGAAGACACAGCGGAAGCTGTTCGACGCGATGGGCTTCCTGCCCACGTTCACCGATGTGCGCGGCGATGTCGCGCAGAAGCAGCCGTTCGTCAAGCCCTTCGTGAAGACCCTGAGCGACAGCTCCAAGTTCGTCCCCGCGTCGCCCGCCTGGGCGACGATCGACTCCCAGCTGGTCCTGCCCACCATGTTCCAGGAGATCGTCAGCGGTCGTAAGAGCGTGGACAGGGCGGCGGGCGACGCGGCGAAGAAAATGAACGAGGCATTCCATCAGTGAGCCCGGGCACCAAAAAGCACGCCCGGCCGGCCCCGGCGGGTAAGGGGGCCTGGACTCCCTGGATGTATCTGGCCCCGGCGCTGATCGTCCTCGCCGGACTACTCGTCTACCCCATTTACCAGCTCGGGCTGATCTCCTTCCTGGAGTACACCCAGGCCCAGGTCAGCGGCGGCGAGCCGACCACCTTCCAGGGGTTCTCCAACTACGCCGAGCTGTTGGGCGACAGCCAGTTCTGGGATGTCGCCGTGGCCACGCTCGTCTTCGCGGCAGTGTGCGTGGTGTCGACCCTCGCGGTGGGCTGCGCCCTCGCGGTGCTGCTGACGCGCATACGGGCCCTCCCACGGCTGGCCCTGATGCTCGCGGCCCTCGGCGCCTGGGCCACCCCCGGGATCACCGGCTCGACGGTCTGGGTCTTTCTCTTCGACCCCGACTTCGGGCCGGTCAACAAGGTCCTGGTGTGGTGCGGACTCTCCGGCTTCCAGGACTACTCGTGGACGTACGACCGCTACAGCGCCTTCGCCCTGGTGCTGTTCGAGGTGGTCTGGTGCTCGTTCCCATTCGTCATGGTCACCGTCTACGCGGGGATCAGGGCCATCCCGGCGGAGGTGCTGGAGGCCGCCGCCCTCGACGGGGCCTCCAACTGGCGGATCTGGCGCGCGGTCATGGCGCCCATGCTGCGGCCGATCCTTGTCGTGGTGACCATCCAGTCGATCATCTGGGACTTCAAGGTCTTCACCCAGATCTATGTGATGACGAACGGCGGCGGTATCGCGGGCCAGAACCTCACGCTCAACGTGTACGCATACCAGAAGGCGTTCGCCTCCTCGCAGTACGGCCTGGGCTCGGCGATCGGCGTGGTGATGCTGCTGATCCTGCTGGCCGTCACCCTGGTCTATCTGCGGCTGCTGCGACGTCAGGGAGAAGAACTGTGAGCCTTACGCGCGTCTCGCCGCTTGTCCGCCGCCCCTGGCGGCTGGCCGCCGAGATCACCGCCCTGGCCGTCGCGGCGATCGTCGCCTTCCCGCTCTACTGGATGGTGCTCTCCGCCTTCAAACCGGAGGGGGAGATCCAGTCCACCGAGCCCCGGCCGTGGACGCTGTCGCCCTCGCTCGACTCCTTCCGCCGCGTCTTCGCGCAGCAGGACTTCGGGCGCTACTTCCTCAACAGCCTGTACGTCGCCGGGGTGGTCGTCGTCGCGTCCGCGCTCATCGCCTTCCTCGCGGCGACCGCGGTCACCCGGTTCCGGTTCCGCTTCCGCACCACCCTGCTCATCATGTTCCTGGTCGCCCAGATGGTGCCCGTCGAGGCGCTGACCATCCCGATGTTCTTCCTGATGCGGGACCTCGGCGAAGCGGTGCCGGGCGTCGGCCTGAACACCCTGGGCTCGCTGATCCTGCCGCACATCGCCTTCTCGCTGCCGTTCGCCATCTGGATGCTGCGCGGCTTCGTCAAGGCGGTGCCCGAGTCCCTGGAGGAGGCCGCCCACCTGGACGGGGCGAGCCGCTCCCGCTTCCTGTGGCAGATCCTCTTCCCCCTGGTGTTCCCCGGACTCGTGGCGACGAGCGTCTTCTCCTTCATCTCCGCCTGGAACGACTTCCTCTTCGCCAAGTCCTTCATCATCAGCGCGACCGAGAACTCCACCCTCCCGATGGCGCTGCTCGTCTTCTTCAAGGACGAGGGCAACGACTGGGGCGGCATCATGGCCGCGTCCACCGTCATGACCATCCCCGTCCTGGTCTTCTTCGTACTCGTACAGCGCCGACTGGTCTCCGGCCTCGGCGGCGCGGTGAAGGACTGACGTGACAGACAACGCCGTGGGTCTGATCCCCGCCCCCCGCCGTATCAGGACCCGGCCGGACCGCACGGGCGCGCGGCTCGACCCGAGCCTCACCGCACTGGCCGCCGGCCCCGGCACGGAAGGGGTGGCGCGCCTGTTGCGGGCCACCCTCGGCCAGGCCCTCGCCCTGTCCCTGCCGGACGGCGAACCCGGCGCCCGTGACACCATCACCCTCCGGACCGACCCGGCCCTGGAGCCCGAGGGCTACCGGCTCACCGTCGCCGGCCGGCGCGTCGAGGTCGTGGGCGGGGCGGCCGCGGGCGTGCTGTGGGGCGTGCAGACGCTCCGTCAGCTGCTGGGGCCGGAGGCATTCCGCCGCGCGCCGGTGAAGAGCGCGGACACCACCTGGGCGATCGCGGAGCAGACGGTCGAGGACGCCCCCCGTTTCGCCTGGCGGGGCCTCATGCTGGACGTGGCGCGCCACTTCATGCCCAAGGACGGCGTGTTCGCGTACATCGACCTGCTCGCCGCGCACAAGCTCAACGTGCTGCATCTGCATCTCACCGACGACCAGGGCTGGCGCATCGAGATCCGCCGCTACCCCCGGCTCACCGGGACCGGCGGCTGGCGCGAGCGCACCAAGCTCGGCCACCGGGCCTCCCCGCTGTGGGACGAGCGGCCGCACGGCGGCTACTACACCCAGGACGACATCCGCGAGATCGTCGCCTACGCCGCCGAGCGGCATATCACCGTCGTCCCGGAGATCGACATCCCCGGACACGCGCAGGCCGCCATCGCCGCCTACCCGGAGCTGGGCAACGCGGACGTCATCGATACGGCCTCCCTCGGAGTCTGGACCACCTGGGGCATCAATCCGAACGTACTCTCCCCCACCGACACCACGCTCCGGTTCTTCGAGAACGTCCTGGAGGAGGTCCTGGAGCTGTTCCCCGGCACCTTCGTCCACCTCGGCGGCGACGAGTGCCCCAAGGAGCAGTGGAAGGCATCCCCGGCCGCCCAGGAGCGCATCCGCGCGCTGGGGCTCGCCGACGAGGACGCGCTGCAGTCCTGGTTCATCCGCCACTTCGGACGCTGGCTCGGCGAGCGCGGCCGCCGGCTGATCGGCTGGGACGAGATCCTGGACGGCGGAGCCGGATCCGCGGACGGCGGCCTGGCGCCCGGCTCCGCCGTCGCCTCCTGGCGCGGCTACGCGGGCGGCCTCGCCGCCGCGCGGGCCGGCCACGACGTCGTCATCTGTCCTGAACAGCAGGTCTACTTCGACCACCGGCAGGACCCGGGCACGGACGAACCGGTCCCCATCGGCTATGTCCGCACCCTGGAGGACGTCTACCGTTTCGACCCGGTTCCCCCGGACTTCACCGCATCCGAGGCGGAGCGGGTGCTGGGCGCCCAGGCCAACGTCTGGACGGAGGTGCTGGAGGACCGCCGGCGCGTCGACTACCAGACCTTCCCCCGGCTCGCCGCCTTCGCCGAGGTCGTGTGGTCCCCGCTTCCGCCCCCGTCGACACGGGACTTCGCGGAATTCAACGGGCGCATGGAAGCACACTACGCGCGTCTGGACGCGCTGGGCGTGAGCTACCGGCCCCCCGCCGGTCCGCGCCCCTGGCAGCGCCGCCCCGGCGTCCTCGGACGTCCGCTCGAGGGGTCGCCCCCGATCGTGTGAGCCGCCCGCAAGGTGCCTCCCCGGGCCGCGCGCCCCTGGGACCGTGGAGCCGCTCGCCCGGTTTCGTACAAGGGTCCCTGAAACGTGGCAATCCACTCTCGACGGAGACGTCGCCAGAAATCCGTACCATCCCCCAGGTCAGGGACGGATCCACGGATCGCGGACCCTCGCGACGGCGGGCGCGGAAGATGTGCCAGAGTTGCCACGTCCGGGCTGTCAGCACGTACCGTACGGCGCAACAGCCGGGACACCGGGGAAGGGGCAGCTGGGTTGACCACGCACGCACCGCAGGCGGCGCACACGGTGACGCTGCCGGGCTCGCTCGATGAGGCCGTGGCGGCGCTGGCCGCCATGCCTGCCGCCGTGCCCGTCGCGGGCGGCACCGATCTGATGGCCGCGGTCAACTCCGGCCTGCTGCGGCCCGCCGCGCTCGTCGGCCTCGGCCGGATCAGCGAGATCCGCGGCTGGCGGTACCTCGACGGACACGCCCTGCTCGGCGCCGGGCTCACCCACGCCCGGATGGGCCGCCCCGACTTCGCCGCGCTGATCCCGGCCCTGGCCTTGGCCGCGCGGGCCGCCGGACCGCCGCAGATCCGCAACGCCGGCACCCTCGGCGGCAACATCGTCAGCGCCGCCCCCACCGGCGACGCGCTGCCCGTGCTCGCCGCGCTGGAGGCGACGCTCGTCATCGCCGGGCCCGAGGGCTCGCGCCGTGAGATCCCGGTCAGCCATCTGCTCGCCGGCGTCGAGATGCTGCGTCCCGGCGAACTCGTCGGATTCGTCCGGGTTCCGCTGCTGCACGCCCCGCAGACCTTCCTCAAGGCCACCGGACGCACCGGCCCCGGCCGGGCCACCGCGTCCGTCGCCATCGTCCTCGACCCGGCGCGGCGCGGGGTGCGCTGCGCGGTCGGCGCGGTCGCGCCGATGCCGCTGCGGCCCCTGGAGGCCGAGCGCTGGGTCGCCTCGCTCATCGACTGGGACGGCGACCGCGGCCATCTGGATCCGCAGGTCACCACCGCCTTCGGCGAGTACGTCGCCGCCGCGTGCATCCCCGACCCGCCGCCCGGCGAGGACGGCACCGAGCAGGTCACCCTGCCGCCCGCCGCGCTCCATCTGAGGCGTACGGTGGCAGCCCTGGCCCGCCGAGCACTGGGGAGGGCGCTCGCGTGAGTGAAGAACAGCAGCCGCACCGGCCGGAGCCCGGGAGCGGGTGGCAGCCGATGCCGCACGGCCCGGAGTACGACGCGGAGTCGACGGCGTTCGTCCAACTGCCGCCCGACTACCAGGCGTACCTGGACCAGGCCGGTGCGTCCGGCGGCTGGGATCCGCTCGCGGCGCCCGGCACGGGCTACACCCCGCCGCCGATGACCGGCGCGCACGGCACGTCCGAGGCGCACGGCGCGCCCGGGGCGCACGGCGCGCCCGGGGCACACGGCACGTCCGAGGCGCACGGCGCGCCCGGGGCGCCGTCCCAGGGCGGCCACTGGCAGCCGGCCCCCCAGGACCCGGCCACGACCGGGCACTGGAACATGCCGGCGGCCGATCCGGAAGGCTCCGGCGGCTACGGCTACGGTGGCCATCAGGATCCGCACGGCGAGCCCCACGACGTTCCGCAGGGTGCCGGGCAGTGGCCGGCGCCCGCCGAGGACCAGCCCCACACCGGCCATCCGCCCCATACCGGCCACTGGCCGGCCCAGGCCACCGAGGGACCGGTCGACGACTGGCCGCTGCCCGCGTCGCCCACGGCCGGCGGCGTTCCCGTGCACACCAGCCAGTGGACCATCCCGGTCGCGGGCGACGAGGGCGTGGACGAGACCGGCGAGTACCGGGTGGACGACCACCCCGGCCCCGCGGCACCGCCGTACGGCGGCCAGGCCGGCCCCCCCGACGACCGGCAGGACCCGCAGACGACCGCCCAGTTGCGCATGCCCTTCGCCGACCAGGCGCGGCGGCAGGAGCAGCCTGGCCACACCGGCCAGTGGTCGATCCCGGCCGCCGACGAGGGCGTGGAGGACTCCGGCGAGTACGCGGTCGAGGGCCACCCGGGCCCGGTCGCGCCGCCGGCCGCCTCCGCGCCGGCCCCCGCCCGCCGTCCGCTGCGGATGCCCGACGTCGACACACCGGCCCCGGGCGGCGCCCCGGGCTGGCCCGCGCCCGGGGACTCGGGTGAGATTTCGGTGGAGGGTCAGCACACGGGCCTGCACACCCCGCCGCACGGCAGCCCCGCGCCCGGGCTGCCGCAGGACCGTCCGGCGCAGGACGGCCTGCCGCAGGAGGCGGGCTGGCACGGCGAGTTCCCCGGCGACGTCCATGGGCATGCCCCGCACTCCGGCCCCGACGACGGCGCGGGCCCCGCCGACGCGCCCGCCGCCGATGCCGGTGACGGCCCGGACGAGACCCCCGAGTCGGCAGCCGACCATGAACGGATCGCGGACGAGGAGGAGTTCACAGGGGCCGCTGAGGCCCCTGAGGCGTCCGCCCCCGCCGAGGCCCCGGCGGAGGCGCCCGAGGCCGCTGACGCCCCCGCTGAGCCCCTTCCCGACTCCGTTCCCGACGGAGCCGGGGCGGCGGACGGCGCGGCGCAGCCGGGCGAGAGCCACAGCGAGCACCCGCTCGCCTCCTATGTGCTGCGCGTCAACGGGGCCGACCGCCCCGTCACCGAGGTATGGATCGGCGAGTCCCTGCTGTACGTCCTGCGGGAGCGCCTCGGCCTCGCCGGGGCCAAGGACGGCTGCTCGCAGGGCGAGTGCGGCGCCTGCTCCGTCCAGGTCGACGGGCGGCTCGTCGCCTCCTGCCTGGTGCCCGCCGCCACCGCCGCGGGCTGCGAGGTCCGTACGGTCGAGGGCCTCGCCGTGGACGGGCAGCCCTCCGACGTCCAGCGCGCGCTCGCCGAATGCGGCGCGGTGCAGTGCGGCTTCTGCGTGCCCGGACTCGCGATGACCGTGCACGACCTGCTGGAGGGCAATCACGCCCCCACCCCCCAGGAGACCCGCCAGGCGATCTGCGGCAATCTGTGCCGCTGCTCCGGATACCGCGGGGTGCTCGACGCCGTCCGCGACGTCGTCGAAAACCGCCGGGCCGCCGAAGAGGCGGCGCAAGCGGCCGCGGAGGAGTCCGGGGAGCACGGGGACCATCAGGACCCGGCCCGTATTCCGCACCAGGCCGGCCCGTACGGGGCCCAGGGCACCACCGGCCGGGGGAGCGTCAACGGAAGCGGCACTGGAAGGGCATCGGCATGACCGGAATCGCGGACGGCGCCGGCGCCGTCACCGCCACCCCCGCCGCCGGCACCCCCGTACCGCCCGCGCCGCAGACAGGGCTCGGCGTCTCGCTGCCGCCCACCGACGCGGCGGCCAAGGCATCGGGCACCTTCCCGTACGCGGCCGACCTGTGGGCCGAGGGCCTGCTGTGGGCCGCCGTCCTGCGGTCGCCGCATCCGCACGCCCGTATCGTCTCCATCGACACGGGAGCGGCGGCCGAAATGCCGGGGGTGCGGGCCGTGGTGACGCACGAGGACGTCCCCGGCGACACCTCCCACGGCCGCTGGGTCGCGGACCGCCCCGTCTTCGCCAAGGACCTGGTGCGCCACCACGGCGAGCCGATC
The DNA here is from genome assembly GCF_040607655.1 of Streptomyces sp. NPDC005266. Taxonomy (NCBI): domain Bacteria; kingdom Bacillati; phylum Actinomycetota; class Actinomycetes; order Kitasatosporales; family Streptomycetaceae; genus Streptomyces; species Streptomyces sp. NPDC005266. The sequence goes on along the minus strand of NZ_JBEXHC010000011.1, from coordinate 107,075 downwards.
GCCGCCGTCGCCGCCGACCACCCCGACACGGCCCGGCTGGCCGCCGCCGCCATCGCCGTCGAGTACGAGGTGCTGGAGCCGGTCACCGACCCCGAGCAGGCGTTCTCCGCCGAACCGCTGCACCCCGACGGCAATCTCGTCCGCCACATCCCGCTGCGCTTCGGCGACCCGGACGTGGTCGGCGACGTCGTCGTGGAGGGCCTGTACCGCATCGGCCGCCAGGACCCCGCGCCCATCGGCGCCGAGGCGGGCCTCGCCGTACCGCGCCCCGACGGCGGCGTGGAGATCTATACGGCCTCCACCGACCCGCACACCGACCGCGACCTCGCCGCCGCCTGCTTCGGCCTGGAGCCGGAGCGGGTCAAGGTCGTCGTCACCGGCGTGCCGGGCGCCATGGGCGAGCGCGAGGACCCGGGCATGCAGCTGCCGCTCGGCCTGCTCGCCTTGCGCACCGGCCACCCCGTCAAGCTCGCCGCCACCCGCGAGGAATCCTTCCTCGGCCACGCCCACCGCCACCCCACCCTGTTGCGCTACCGCCACCACGCGGACGCCCAGGGCACGCTGGTGAAGGTCGAGGCGCAGATCCTGCTGGACGCGGGCGCCTACGCCGACTCCTCCGCCGACGCGCTCGCCGCCGCCGTCTCCTTCGCCTGCGGCCCCTACGTCGTCCCGCACGCCTTCATCGAGGGCTGGGCCGTGCGCACCAACAACCCGCCCTCCGGCCATGTCCGCGGTGAGGGCGCGATGCAGGTGTGCGCCGCGTACGAGGGTCAGATGGACAAGCTCGCGGCCAAGCTCGGCGTCGATCCCGTCGAACTCCGGCTGCGCAACGCCCTGACCACCGGCGATCTGCTCCCCACGGGACAGACCGTCACCTGCCCGGCCCCGGTCCACGAACTGCTGCGTGCCGTCCGGGACGCGCCGCTGCCCGCCCTCCCCAAGGACGACCCCGAGGAGGAGTGGCTGCTGCCCGGTGGCCCCGAGGGCGCGGGGGAGCCGTCCGCGGTGCGGCGCGGGGTCGGCTACGCGCTCGGCATGGTCCATATGCTCGGCGCCGAGGGGGCCGACGAGGTCTCCACCGCCACCGTCAAGGTCACCGGCCCGGTCGCCACCATCATCTGCGCGGCCGTCGAGACCGGCCAGGGCTTCACCACCCTGGCCCGCCAGATCGTCCAGGACGTCCTCGGCATCGAGGAGGTCCACGTCGCCCCGGTCGACACCGACCAGCCCCCCGCCGGGCCGGCCTCGCGCGGCCGCCACACGTGGGTGTCGGGCGGGGCGGTCGAGCGCGCCGCCAAGATGGTCCGCACCCAGCTGCTGCAGCCGCTGGCCCATACCTTCGGCATGTCCACCGAGCTGCTGACCATCGCCGACGGCAAGATCACCTCCTACGACGGCGTGCTCAGCACGACCGTCGAGGAGGCCCTGGAGGGCAAGGAGCTCTGGGCCACCGCCCAGTGCCGCCCCCACCCCACCGAACCGCTGGACGAGACCGGCCAGGGCGACGCCTTCGTCGGGCTCGCCTTCTGCGCCGTGCGCGCCGTCGTGGACGTCGACATCGAGATCGGCGCAGTGCGGGTCGTCGACATGACGGTCGCCCAGGATGTCGGCCGGGTGCTCAACCCGGCTCAGCTGCGCACCCGTATCGAGGCGGGCGTCACCCAGGGCATCGGCGCGGCCCTCACCGAGAACCTGCGCACCTCCCGCGGCGTGGTCCGCCACCCCGACCTCACCGGCTATGCCCTGCCGACCGCCCTGGACGTCCCCGACATCCGCATCGTCAAGCTCGTCGAGGAGCGCGACGTGGTCGCCCCCTTCGGCGCCAAGGCGGCCAGCGCGATCCCGGTCGTCACCTCCCCGGCGGCGGTGGCGGCGGCCGTCCGGGCGGCGACGGGCCGCCCGGTCAACCGCCTCCCGATCCGCCCCCAGGCGGCGGTCGTCAACCGGACCTAGGGGTTGGCCGGCCGGCGCGGGTCCGATCCCTCCTGCCACCGGCGTCCGATCGCCCGCATCAGCGCCGGGTACACCCCCACGTACCGGAAGGGCTTGATGGCCGCCATATAGAGGGAGCCGATCGGCCCGTTCGGCTTCACCAGGACGGCCATCTGGCCGCGGTAGCCGCCGGAGCGGTCCGGGACCCAGCCGATGTGCATCACGGCACCTGGGAGCGCGAGGTCGCCGACCCGGCGCGACGAGGCCGTCGCCGCGCCGCTCCGGCGCGCAACCGTGCGGAGGTCATGCGGCTGGCCGGAAAGTGGCTTCTGAAGTAGCCGCCCGCCGTGCCGGGGCCCGGCAGCACGGTGGCTGCCGGGCCCCGAGGCGAGCGGTGAAGCGGATCCCTAGGCGGGAGACGGTGCGATCAGGGCGGGCTCGCGCTCGGCTTCGCGGGCGGCGAAGGGGCACTGCCAGTCGGCGGGCTTGGGACGGCCCGAGTAGCGGCGGGCCTCGGAAAGCTCCTCGTACTCCATCAGATTGGGGTTGATGTCCCCTTGGAGCTGGATGTCCTGCTTCCGTATCTTTTCCGTCAGCCGGTCCCACATTCCGGCGCCCTTGATGCTGTCGAACTGCCGGTGGGAGTTGAAGGCCAGCATCGGGAAGGGAGGCCGGCGGCCCCAGCGGCGGTGGGTCTCGTGCAGCCCGATCACAAAGAACGGATGACCGGCCACGCTGAACGCGAACTCCCTGGACCGGGGATCCGACGAGTAGCCCTCGGCCCAGTGATAGGACCGCGCGTCCTGCTCGTGGAGCAGCTGCAGCTGATCCCAGAGCAACTCCTCGAACCGCAGCTCATCCACCCCACGAGGTTGCTCGAAGGTCGCGATGAAGCTGGTGAACGTCCGGGCGCTCCAATCCGCCGTCGCCACGAAATCGGCGAGATCGAGTGCCATCAGCCGGGCGGAGTCCTCGCTCCCCATCAAGTCATAGTGCCGATAGGTGATGCCACCCCGGCGCCAAGCGGAGCGCCCCGCCAGGCAGGCGAACCGATCGCCCAGGATGAACTTCTCGACCTCGTCACGCGCGTCCACCGTCATGGCCAGCCTTCCTTCCAACTACGTGCCTCCTCGCTGGGAGCTCATCTCCTTCATCCATCCGAGGCGCCACCCGCCCCTGCGTATCCGTGGCAGGAGAACGGGGAGGGTCGCCTGGCTGAATTGTGACGGCCGACGACCGATCGACGAAATCCGGCCGCACGGGCCGTGGTCAGTGGATCACCAACTGGACGATGGCGACCGTGCCGACCGCCACGATGAGGGTCCGCAGGACGGCGGGGCTGAAGCGGCGGCCCACCGCGGCCCCTATCTGCCCGCCCAGGGCGGAGCCGAGCGCGATGAGGGCGACGGCCGTCCAGTCGAAGTCCGCGACGAAGAGGAAGAACAGCGCTGCGACGGCGTTGACTACGGCGACCAGGACGTTCTTGGCGGCGTTGAGGCGCTGCAGCGGCTCATCGAGCAGCGTGCCCATCAGCGACACGTAGATGATGCCCTGGGCGGCGGCGAAGTAGCCGCCGTAGACGCTGGCGAGCGTCAGCCCGATGAGGAGCGGCGGGCCACCGTCACGACGGGCGGGACGGTCGGCTGATTCCCGTCGGCGCCGCACCGCCCCGCTGATCCGCGGCTGGAACACGACCAGGACGAGGGCGAGGCCCACCAGGACCGGGACGATCCTCTCGAATGCCGAGCTGGGCAGGGCCAGCAGCAGCGTGGCGCCCGTGAGACCGCCGAGAAGGGCGCCGACGCACAGCTTCAGGATGCGCCGGGCCTGGCCGGCGAGTTCCCTGCGGTATCCGATGGCTCCGCTGATGGAGCCGGGGATCAGGCCGAGCGCGTTGGAGACCACGGCGGTGACGGGCGGCAGACCGGTGGCGAGCAGAACGGGAAAGGTGATCAGAGTCCCGGAGCCGACGACGGTGTTGATCGCGCCGGCCCCGGTGCCCGCCGCGAAGACGGCGAGCATCTCCCATGGCGTCACGCTGGCTCTTCCTCCGGGGATGCGGTGCCGATGCTCATACGGCCGACGGTAGATCACCAAGGGTTCGGCGCGCAGCGAAGTATCCGTCGCGGCCCGATGCCCGGACAAGGGTCCGGACCCGGTCGGCAAGCGGGCCCTGATCGGAACAGCCCCCTCAGTCGGTCGCCGACTGAGGGGGCTGTTCGCTACGGGAGGCCGTGGCGGGAATCGAACCCGCGTAACCCGCTTTGCAGTCTGCTCACGCAGCCCGGAACTAGTACCGAGTCCGACCAGGCTCGCCCCCTTGGTCAAGCGGTTCAGAACATGGCAGGCGACTGGCTCAACCCGGGCACAGAACTGCGCCAAGGATGCCCAGCAACCTCGTTGGACCCTGAGTTGGAATATCTGCGGTTGGGCATGACAGAGCCCCCAGACAGGGCGTCCAGGGGCTCTGTGAGGGCTTGGGCTACTCCTCCGGATCCGCATAGTCGGGAATCCTTTGTCCCCGGCTCTCAGCGATGTTCAGTACATCCGTCAGGCTCTCGATCAGCCGGCCAGCGATCCAGCGCAACTCATCTGCCGTGAGCTTGGCTTCCCCTCCGACCATCGGCCGCGCCAACTCCACGATCACGGCTGCTGTCTCGATCTGCTGGCTCTCGATCCTGTCCGCCAGCAGAGACAGCGGTGTGGGAGTGCCGTCCGTGATCAGGTGCGCTGTCTTCCCTTCTGGCCCCTTCCAGGGCAACAGCCGTACATGGCTAGGCTGGCTCACTGTCATCAGCTCCTCATAGCTGGTGGCCATACCCCCGGACCGTTCGTCCGGTCGCGGGGGCCTTTCGTAAGCTGAGGTACGCGTATACGCGTATACGCGGTCGCGTGAATGCGCGTACTCACGCATCCTCGGCGTATGGATCTTGACCGCAGCAAGCCGGTATGGCCTCAGGTCGCTGCCGAGCTACGCCGCCGCCTGGACGCTGGGCAGTACCCGGCAGGCGAGAGGTTTCCTGCCGTGGTCAACCTTGCTACCGAGCTGGACGTGGCACCCTCAACTGTTCAGAAGGCCGTAGCGGCTCTCAGGGAAGAGGGCAGGCTCTACACGGTGCTCGGTCAGGGATCGTTCGTCTCGAAGTCCTAGCCGGTCTGACCTCCCGGCTACTGTCTTCATCGGGCTTGGTCTGTCCTCTGTCGATGCCGCACGAGACGATCTCTTCGCGGCGGTGGACAGGCTAATCGCAGTTAGGCGCTCCGCCCGGTTCATCTCGGTCACACGGGCGCGCAGCACGTCGGTGTCCGTGGCCTGCCGGATGGCGTCGGGGTCCGCGTCCCACTCGCGTCCGCCGCCGGGGGGTCGGAGCTGGACGTAGGGGCCAGCATCACGTAGCCGATCTTGTCCGTCTTCGTGTCGACGACCAGGGTGCCGTCTTCTTCCCGCGTTGCCATCACTCACGGCCCCCTCGCCGAAGTACTTCTGCCAGTCGTTCGGCTCCGTCGGCGCGGACGCGCCCCAGCTCGACGAGTTTCAGATCGGGGTTCGCGAAGTCGACGCCGAGGGAGGGGAAGACGAACCCGGCCTCGGTGAGCGCCGCCCTCAGAGACTCCACTGTCGCGTGCGGGTCGACGTCCCGCAGTTCCGTCGTAGGCATGAACAGGACGCTAGAGAGGTGGAGTTGATGCCCGCCATGGAAGTTGCGCGAAGTTGCTTGACTACCCGGCGACGTTGCGCAAGGTTGCTGATGTGGGTCGACGAGACCCCCACCAGAAGACGCCGACCTCGGGAAAGCTTGGGAGATCAGTCCCCAGTGGAAGGACGTGATCATGACCCGACGACTGCGTTTCAACGGCACGGGCAGCGGCGTCAACGGGTGCCCGTCCATTCACGAAGACCTCGACACGGGCGAGGTCATCGTGCACGGCCCGGCCCTCACCGACCCTGACGACGTCGCCCAGCTTCGGCACCTGAACGAGGGGGAGGTGCCGATCGTGGTGCCACGGGAACTGCTCGTCGACTTCGCCCCCAAGGAGGTCACTCGCGTGCCGAACATCATCGGGCTGGATGAGTTCGACCGGCTCTTCACGCAGTTCGAGCACACGGCGTGGCGCCTGGAAACCCGCCGCCGGTACGCGTCCGACGAGCTCACGGATACGTACGCGCAGTTCACCCGTGGCGAGCCCGTCAACTGGGAAGGTGTCGACGCCCAGTGGTGTGCCGAGCGCCGCGAGCAGACCGGGCTCGGCAAACGGTTCGAGCGTGTCCGCATCGTCGACGACCCGCCGACGACGGACCAGCTCTATCTGCTCGACAACGCGCGCCGCAACAGCGCCGTCGGCGAGAAGATCCACAACCTGTGGCGAGAGAATGCCGACCGGCTCAGCCTGCCCGACGAAGACTTCTGGATCTTCGACTCCCGGCTGGTCGCGCTCCTCAACTTCGATGACGCCGACAACCTGGTCAACGTCGAACTGATCACGGAGCCTGCGGCAGTCCTGGGGTATGCCATGGCGCGTGACGCGGCGATGCATCACGCCGTCCCGTACGAGCAGTTCGCGGCGCAGCTGACCGCGAAGGAGGACTGAGAGCAGGTGCGAACCGGTGAGCACGGACTATCAGCAGGCACGAGAAGCGCTCGGGGTACGGCTACGCGAACTCCGGCTCTCCGCCCCTGGGTGCCGGCTCACCGGTACGGAACTCGCCGAGCAATACGGGTGGAACAAGTCCAAGGTCAGCAGGCTGGAGAACGGCAGGCAGACTCCAACACCCGATGACCTGCGCAAGTGGGCGGAGGCAACCGGCCAGCCCGAGGCGTACGACGAGCTGCTGGCCCGCCTCCGTGGCTTCGAGTCCCACATCCGGTCATGGCGGCGACAGCTGGCCGCCGGGCACAAGCCAGTCCAGGACACCCACCTGAGCGCTCACGCCGACGCCTCCGTATTCCGTGGCTGGGAGTCCTCCATGATCTTCGGGATTCTCCAGACTCCGGACTACGCCCGGTCGATCTTCACGAGGTACGCGGAGCTGCAGCGATCGCCACGCGACACCGAGGAAGCAGTCCGGTCCCGCATGAAACGGCAAGAGGCGCTGTACGACTCCTCGCAGCGTTTCCACCTCATCCTGTGGGAGGCCGCTCTTCACGCCCTGATCTGTCCGCCCTCGGTGCTCGCGGCCCAGCTCGACCGACTCGCAGGAGCCGTCGGCCTGGACACGGTAGAGCTGGGGATCATCCCGCTGTCCGCCTCGCTCAAGATCCCCCCGGCGACCGCCTTCTGGATCTACGACGACCGTCAGGTGATCGTTGAGAACTGGCACGCGGAGTTGTGGATCGACGACGAGGCGAGTGTCGACACGTATCTGCGGACCTGGAGGACGCTCCGGGAGTCCGCCGTGTACGGCGTTGACGCGCAGAACCGCATCAGTGCGGCAAGACGAGCGTTGAGCTCCTGCTGAGGCTCCATGTCCGACAGGCGGGTGGGCCCAGCCGATTTCGACGACTCGGGCCGGTGACGTTGGACGGTCCGTGCCACTTGGTCGGATAGGACGGCTGACTGGAAGCCGGGCTCCAGCAGCAACCTTGCCGGGGCAACGGGCTTCCTCGGTCGGCGAGTTCCCGTTCCCGGATAGTTCGGGTGGCGGAGTGCTTGAATTGCCCGGCTGGGCCAGGGAGGGCCCGGCAGAAGGGGCGGGAACCTGATGCGTAGAGCGTGCCTGATCATGTCGACCGTCGCCGTGCTGGCGAGCCTGGTCACCGCGTGCGGCAGCGATTCGGACGACGGCAGCAAGGACTCCTCCGTGCCGTTCGTGGCCTGAGCCAGATGAAAGCCCCGTCCCGTGTTGCTGAGACGGGGCTCTCTAGTGGTGGGTGGTCTACGTCGTTACGGCCTCCACGGCTCTAGCTCGCCGCCAGCGCACTCGGGGCACAGGACCTTGAACGTCTGCCGACACGTCCCACACCCAGCGAAGCCGCCGCAGTCCGGGCACCAGATCAGGCTGGTGCCGTTGCACGTCCCGCACAGGTCTCCCCACTTCCACAGGGACCAGGGCTCCTCCCCGCCCGTGCGTCCGGCGCGTGGCTTCGAGTGAACCGGTCGCGTGGCTGCGCGAGCCTCGGCGATGGTCGCCATCAGCGGTGGCCGTCCCGGTGCGCTCGAATGGTCCTCGCTGCCTCGAAGCGGGCCGACGCGTTCCCGGCTCGCTTGGCTGCGTTCAGTGCGGTCTCCGCTTGAGCGCAGACCGGGCAGCCCTTGACGGGGTGGGCCTCGTACAGCCAGCCGTCCAGGGGCAGGATCAGAGGTTCGTCCGGGTACCGCCTCGGGTCGGTCATGCCGTCACCCCGTGGAAGTCGATGCCGAGGGTTGCCAGGGCGAGAGCAGTTCGCCGGTCCCTCTGTCGCTGCCTCTCCCGCTCGCGCTCGTGAGCGATGACGTACGGCCGCACCAGGGGCAACTCATCGGCCACGATCACGCGGAAGTCATGGGCGTCCCCGGGCCGCGGTACGGAGAAGGGGGCGGGCAGGGGAGCGATGATCAGTCGCCGCGTCGGCGCGTCCGCGGCAGTCGTGTCTGTCGCGTCCTGAGCGGGCGGGGTGCCTCGTCGCTTGCCAGTGGACGGCAAGAGCCATGAGAGAACGAGGGCCAGTAGAGTTCGCACGTCTGCACTCCTTCGCAGTGCGGGCCACGCCCCCGGACCGCTTGCACCGGTCGCGGGGGTCTATCTGTGCTGTTGTCCGCGTCACATTAGCTACCGCGCTTCATGCCTGTCTATGCCTGCCTATAGACCCGCCTGCACATGTCTGCCCGCGTACGCGTACGTAGCGTGCAGGTATGGGAGAGCCGCAGTGGGATCCGAAACGGCCGAGGTGGCAGCAGATCGCCGACGCCATCAGGCAGCGCATCCAGGACGGCACCTATCCGCCCGACACCCTGATCAGTGAGTCGCGGATCATGGGCGAGTGGGGCGTAGCCAAGATGACGGCCCGGAAGGCTGTGGCCGCTCTCCGCGCGGAAGGGCTGCTCGTGACCACGCCGGGCATGGGGTCCTTCGTGAAGGGCGACGAGTAGAGGGCTGGTGTGGTGGATGGAACGTCCCACACCAGCCCTCGGCTGTGCTCGCCGGCTCTTGCTTAGCCGCAGGTCAGTACCGGTCACCCAGCCTGTGCACTGCGTCCACTGCTCGGCGTGAGGCCATGTCGGCCCCGTACCTGCGGAGCATGACTGCGCTGGACCATCCCCGGATGGCCATGACGTTCTCCCCGCTCACGCCCGCGTCCAGTAGGTCATGCGCCCACGTGTGACAGAACGAGTGGGGAGTGACCTCGTCGGGGTCATAGCTCGCCTAGCTATGCACACCTGATTACTCTTCAGCTGCCGTCAATGGCTCCCCGGTTGGTGGAGCGACATGGGTACGCTTCGCAGCCTGCGAGTCTTGCTTCATCTCTCTCCTGCATTGGCCAGCCCTGGGAAGGTTGCCGCTTGCGCCAGGGGCGACGCGGAAGCATGCCTCACGCCCTTGTGCCTCCTTGCGCACGCCCCCGCAGTGTCGCCATACATCCTGGCGATCAGAGACCGAGTCCGTGGGGCGTTTGGACGGTTACATGGGCGGGCGTTGAGGAACTGAGACGACGAACGACAGGGCGGCACCGCCTGGAGGGTGCCGCCCTGTCGTTGTGCCTGGTCAGGCAGGTGGAGGCCGTGGCGGGAATCGAACCCGCGTAACCCGCTTTGCAGGTTTGTCGGTACTGGCCAGGGCATGGTCCAGAGATGGTCACCGACGTTCAACCCAGTGCGGACGCAGTGATTGGCAGGGCCGTCGGAACGGCTGCGGACGGTCCCGCACGGAGGCGAACGAGACGGCAACTGAGACGGGACGCGGTTACTGACGAACTCCTCGCCCGGTTGCATACGCAGACCGTTCGCCCCATGGGGCCGCCACGCGAACCGCTGCCCCACACCGAGACAGTCGACACCGCACTGAGGACAAGTCTCCCGATCGCTGGGCGAGTTGCCGCTCACAGCCCGATACTGGAGCTGGTGCCAACAGGGGAGGGACGGGGAGGGACATGGAAACGTTCGACCTGAGTCGACTGACAGACTTCGACTTCGAAGCCGTGTGTAAGGACCTACTCGAAGAAGAACTTGGTCTGCGGCTTGAGATTTTCTCCGCCGGCGCAGATGGAGGGGTCGACTTGCGTCACCTCCGCCCGGCCGGAGAGTCGCTTATCGTGCAGTGCAAGCATTGGCACAGGTCTGGGCGGGCAAAACTGATCGAGCACATCCAGAATGTGGAAGCGGCGAAGGTCGCAAAGCTAAAGCCGCAGCGATACATCCTGGCGACATCTGTTTCGCTCACTAAAGGCGCTAAAGATAAGCTATTTGAAGCACTGAAGCCCTATGTCAAAACCCCTAATGACATCTATGGGAAGGAAGAGATAGACGCGCTCCTGCGGAAGTACGATCAGATCGTTCGCAGGCATCTGCGTCTCTGGCTTACGAGCGCATCCGTCCTCAATGCGCTGCTAGTCAAGAACGTCGTCACACGATCCCAGGAGTTGGCGCGAGAGTTCGAAGGCACGCTTCGGACCTACGCCGCTAATCCTAGCTATGCAAGAGCCCTAGAAGTTCTAGAGAGCAGGCACGTGTGCGTAATTGCCGGAATTCCCGGTATTGGGAAGACGACTCTCGGCCAGGTCCTGAGTGCTCACTACATGGCCACGGGGTATGAACTTGTAGAGATCTCGGAGGATGCCGACGAAGCCAATCACCTATGGAATGATGAGGTGAGTCAAGTCTTCTACTACGACGACTTTCTCGGGCAGACGACACTTGATGAGAAGCTCGGAAAGAACGAGGACAGTCGGCTTCTGTCGCTGATGAAGCGCGTTTCAGGCAGCCCGAACAAGCGGTTCGTTCTTACGACCCGTGAATACATCCTTGCTCAGGCTAGGCAGCGGTACGAGCGACTTGATAGGCATCCGTTCGACGTGCATACGTGCGTCATTGACCTCGAAGACTACACATATAAAGCCAGGGCTTCGATTCTCTATAATCACGTTTATAGGGCGCCACTGCCCCAGGGTGTCAAGGAGTCCTTCGCTGATCCCCAAGTCTATCGACGAATCATCCAGCACCGTAACTTCAACCCGCGGATTGTGGCTGTCACTCTCGCGGATTCCGGGTTGCTGTCAGGTCACCGTGAATCGCTGGTTGACGACCTGATTGCCAACTTGGAAGATCCGCACCGAATTTGGGATCACATTGTAAAGAATCAGCTCGGTGAGACCGACGTGAAGCTACTTAAACTTGTCCTTTCCTTCATGTCGAGCATCCGTCTAGAGGATCTGCAAGAGCTCTGGGAGGAGTGCGGTGAGTCCTTGAGGGACTTGCGTAAGGCGCTGGGTGTTCTTGATGGGACGATGCTGAAAAGTGCGGAGCAGTATGGGAAGGTGCATATTAGCTTCCACAACCCATCCGTTCGGGACTACCTTGTAAAATATGTGCAATCGGGCATGAGTGAAGTGACCTCGCTGATATCGCTCGTGAAAAGGTTTGAGCAGCTAGAGGCTCTTTGGCTTACATTCCCTGCCCCCGGCGGGGGCCCTATGGTTGAGGCGTACAGGAAACGCCGCGATAGGCTCGAAGAGGTTGTGGTCAGTGTTTTTCACGCAGATCCTGTCAATCTGCGAAATTCTAACCGCGGAAGTAACTATGTGCGTCGCGCTTGGCTGTGCCTGGAGATGAGTCGGGAGCTCGACTCAGAGATCATCCGACAGCTGGCTCTTGAATCGGCGTCCGACGAAAACACCGTACTGAACGCGTCTGATTCGACTGATCTCCACGCACTCTTGCAGACCCTGGCTCAAGACAAAACGCCGAGAGGTGGGGAAGTCCTCTTTGATTGCATTTCTTGGGCTGCCGAATGGATTATGGGTGATCTAAGCGACTGGAACCTGATCGAAGAGGCGGAAGATTTTCTGCGCTCCATTTACCATTACGACCCCGGAATCGAGGTTTCGCAGGCTATGCGGCTACTGGATTCGGTGCGCGACGACTATGCTGAAGCGGCGTTCGAAGATTGGGCGCAGACTTATCGCGATCCCAATACCCCTGGGTCGGAGATGAAGGAAGTCATCGAGCATTACAAAGTCACCGGCTCGACCGCGCCATTCGATATGAGTGAATACGACACGGTATTGCAGCGCTTGGATGAATTCGATGCAGCGCATCAGTCGGCCTTTTCGGCTCCCCGAAATGAGGACGCCGGGCGACCCACGCAAAACGTAGCAAGAGAAGTTGAAAGCATGATGCAAACTCTACGTGCGTCATCTGACTGACAGAGGCGCCCACGACCGGGCTCAGCTCCATGGTGACTGTCACTGCAGTGTGGTACGAACGAGGAGGGTTCTTGGGCGTGCTACCCGTCCGAGATGCCCACCAGTCGGGGGATTCTTGGCGCGGTTGCTCGCTGGCGGGTACGGCGTATCCGCCACGGAGAGTGCCTCCGCATGTTCGGTGCGCTCCGTGGGATCCTTACATCGAACGATGGAGTGATGCGAGAGGAGCCAGAGTGCCGGAGGCCAGTCCGCGCGGAACCTACCTGGTCATTGCAGAGACGCTGCGAAACGCAGATTCAGGCGGAGTCCGGCAGCGGCACCTTGCCGTCAGAGGCCGACCTGATGAACTCGCACGGTGTCTCGCGGAACACGATCCGTCGGGCGCTCAAGGTTCTCGAAGCTGACGGGGTTGTCGAGTCCGCTCCCGGGATCGGGTGGCGAGTGGTCCGGGGAGGCGACCGGCGGTCGCTCGCGCAGCGTATGACGGACCTGATCAAAGAGGACTCCCTCTCGGTAGGGGACGCCTACCCGTCCGAAGCGAAGCTGTGTGAGCGGTTCGGTGCGTCCCGGACCGCCGTGCGTCGTGTTCTCGCCCAGATGGAGGGGAACTGTCTGCTTGTCGCGGTCCATGGCAAGGGGCGAACCGTGCGCGCTCTCCCGACTCCCACTGCCCAGCCGTAGTCTTGGCAGCCATGGGACTGACTGAGTGGGCGTACAGGCTCTCTGAATCGTTGCTGTCCGAACCGCTGCCGCGCCGGTGGGCGCACTCGCTCGGGGTCGCCAAACGCGCTCGCTCCCTGAGCCCGATCCTGGGGGACGACGCGGAACTGTTGAAGGCCGCCGCCGTGCTGCATGACATCGGCTACTCGCCGGCCATTGCCGTCACGGGCTTCCATCCCTTGGACGGCGCCGTCGCCGTGCGGAAGTACCTGATCCCCGGCCTGGGGGCCCACCGTCTCGACAGACTCAAGCCCGAGCACATCGAGGTGTTCTACGCGAACATGCAGGCCAACGGCAGCAAGCCGGGGACCGCACACCAGGTGCATCGCACCTTCCGCACCGCCCTCAATGAGGCCGTACGGCGAGGGCATCTCGGCAAGAACCCCGTTCAGTTGGCCAAGGCCCCGAAGACGGGGGAGTACGAGGTGGAGCCCTACAGCGTCCAAGAGGTACAGCGGTTGCTCAAGGCCGCTGACCAGCATCGCAACTCCGCAATATTCGGTCGATTGTTTTCATGGCGTCTGTATATTCGGCGAGCGCTGGAAGGTAAACAGCCCTCCGCGCCGTCCGCTGCATCTGGCCGAGGTTGGCGCGAAGCTGGCCTCGGCCCGTGACTGCTGCGGCGGCCACTGCACCGCCGACCCCTAAGACGCCGCCGATTGCGGCCCCGATGAGCCCTGCTAGCCCTGCGTCCATGGCGCGATTATGGACGCCTTGGCGCGTGACGGCCGCTGCTTTCAGAGATCGTGCTGCCCCCTCCATCTCGCTCATCGCTGGAGCTGCTGAACGGTCGTCAGGCGGAGTGCCGGGGAGCAACTGAGACGGGAACTGAGACGGAGGATCAAAAGGGCGGCACCCCTCCGGGGTGCCGCCTTCTGTTTTCGCTGGTCGGACGCCAGAGGCCGTGGCGGGAATCGAACCCGCGTAACCCGCTTTGCAGGCGAGTCCCTCAACCACTCGGGCACACGGCCAATGTCGTGCCTGTGCTCAGACGATAGGACGGGGATGGTGTGGCATCAATGGCGCGGCAGGGGCTGCCATATGACTGACACACGGCGTTCATGGTCGGCTGGGACGGTGGGCCAGGAAGTCCTCGATGACCGGCCGGAAGAGATCCGGCTCGTCGACCCATGGGTAGTGGCCCACCCCGTGCAGCGGCTGTACCCGACCCTCCGGGAAGGAACCCGCGACCAGCTCCCCGGCCCGCATCCCGGTCACCGCGTCCCGGTCGCCCGTCACCACCAGCACCGGGCACGGCACCTCGCGCAGTCGCGCCAGCACCGCGCGGCGGCCCGCCTCGTCCACGCCCTGCCAGAAGCCGGCCCGGGGCACCGGGCCCAGCTGCTCGCCCTCGCTCTGCGCATGGGCGCGCTGGGGTTCATCCCAGCGGCCGTACGCCATGGGGGCGGCCTGCAGCAGCAGCCGGCGCACCTCGCCGAGATCGGTGGTGTCCGGGAGCAGCTGCACCGCGACGTACGCCTCCTCCCACCAGGGCTCGTCGGCGCGGGCCTCGAAGATCTCGCGGGCGTCCTCGGGCAGTTCGCCCTGGAGCCGTGCGCCCGGACAGACCAGGATCAGCCGGCTCAGCCGCTCGGGGTGGGCGGCCGCGTACGCCTGGGCGGTCGCCGCCGCCGCGTCATGGGCGAGCAGCGCGAACCGCTGGAGGCCCAGATGGCGGCGCAGGGCCTCCAGGTCCTCGGCGAGCCCCGGAAACGCGTAGCCGCTCGGGTCGGCAGCCGGCGGGGAGTCCCCGGTGCCGCGGCTGTGGGGGATGACGAGGGTGTGATGGGCGTCGAGCCCGCCGAGGTCGCCCAGGTACGCGGCGTCCCGCCCCGGGCCGCCGGCCAGGGCGATCAGCGGCGGCCGTGCGGAGCCGTCGCGGGCCTCCAGCACTCGGTAGGCGAGCTCGGTCCCGTCGTACGAGGTGTAGTGCGGCATGCAGTCAGCTTGCCCCAGGATTCCGCGTCCGACCGTGTGACGTGGTGCACCGGGTGTGGTGGGTGACTCAAAAGCGGTGGGAGGGGTGCGATTGCGGTCCCCCAAATCCCGCTTATGGTTCCGCGTCCGTCCGCCTATCATGCGAGGGTGTTCGATTCCCGGCACGTCAGGACGTTCCACGAGGTGGTGCGCGCCGGTTCCTACTCGGCCGCCGCCCGTGCCCTCGGCTATACGCAACCTGCGATCACCCAGCAGATGAGGGCGCTCGAACGGGCCGTCGGCAGCCCGCTGTTCATCCGGGTCGGGCGCGGTATGCGGCTCACCGAGGCCGGGGAGACCCTCGCCCGGCACGCCGACACCATCCTCGGCAGCATCTCCGCCGCCCAGCAGCAGATGAACGCCATCACCCGGCTGCGCTCGGGCCGGGTGCGGATCTGCGCCTTCCCCAGTGCCAACGCCACGCTCATCCCCGAGGCCATGGCCCGGCTGGCCGCCGGCCATCCGGGGCTGCGGGTGGAGCTGCTGGAGGGCGAGCCGCCGGAGTCGCTGGGGCGGGTGGTGCGCGGTGAATGCGACATCACCCTCGCCTTCACCTATCCCGGGCTGCGCGAGGAGACTCCCGCCGAGCTGATCGGGATACCGCTGCTGGAGGACCAGCTGACGGTGCTGCTGCCGACCGGGCATCCGCTGGCCAGGCGGCGGGCGGTCAAGCTGGCGGAGCTGAGCGAGGAGCGCTGGATAGCGGGGTGTCTGCGGTGCCGCGCCAATTTTCTGCACGAATGCGCCGAGCAGGGCTTCGCCCCGGACATCGCCTTCACCACGGACGACAATCTGGTGGTGCAGAGCATGGTCGCGGCGGGGCTCGGGGTCGCGATGATGCCGGGTCTGGTGCTCTCCTTCCTGTGCCATCACAAGGTGACCGGGCGCGCCCTGGAGCCCGCCTCGCGCCGCCATGTCTCGGCGTACGTCCTCCGCGAGCATCTGGCGATCCCGGCCACGGCGCGGGTCCTGGAGGAGCTCAAGACGGTGGCCGGGAATCGGGTGGGGTGCTGAGCACCGCCCGTCCATAAGCGCTATTTGGGGTCAGGTCAAAGAACTGTCCTTGGACGTGATGGACCGGGCGGCAGGACGCTGCCCCCATGACCACTCCGACCGGCACCACCGCATCCCCCGTCACGGCGCGCCTCGCCGCGTTCGTCGACGGCGTACGCGAGGCCGTCGGCCGGGGCCTGCCGCCCGATGTGACCGCCTATCTGGTCGGCGAGCGGCTCGCGCCCTTCCTCGGTACGGCCGATCTGCTGAATCCCGCCCAGCGGGAGAGCGCCCCCGACCGCTACCGCCAGCACATCCTGCACGCCGAGCCCGACGGCAGTTTCTCGGTGGTCGCGCTGGTGTGGCTGCCCGGTCAGCGCACGGCCGTCCATGACCATGTGTCCTGGTGTGTGACCGGCGTCCATGAGGGCGAGGAGCACGAGCGCCGCTACCGGCTCGTCCCCGACGGCCTCACCTCGCGGCTGGTCGCGGTGGAGGACGTGGTCAATCCGCGGGGCTCGGTGTGCGGTTTCGCGCCGCCCGGAGATATCCACAGGGTGTGGAACGCCTGCGGGTCCACGGCGATCTCGATCCATGTCTACGGGGCGGACATCGCCCGCCTGGGCAGCAGCGTGCGGCGGGTGTACGAGCTCCCCACGTCGGACGAGCGGTGAACGGCCCCCGAGGGCCCCGGGAACCCCGCCCGTACCGGGCCGGCGCGGGCGCGGTGACGGCATGGCGCTGACCGGGGCGCGGGCATCGGCCCGCGCGGGCGCGGTGGCCGGGCACGCGCCGCCCGCCGCCCCCAAGGTGCCCGCCCCCGCGTACGGACTGGGGCTCGCCGCGGGCGGGGTCGCGATCGCCTGGGGCGTCCACTGGCTCGTCCCCGCCGTGCCGATGCTCACCGCCGCCGTGGTCCTGGGCATCGCCGCCGCGCATCTGCCCGGTGTACGCGGGTCTGTACGGGGCGGCTGCCGCGCCGGGCTCACGCTCGCCGGGAAGCGGCTGATGCGGCTCGGCATCGTACTGCTGGGGCTGAAACTCAGCGTGGACGATGTGCTGGGCCTCGGCTGGGCCACGGTGGCGATGGTGGTCTGCGTCGTCGCTGCCACCTTCGGCGGCACCTGGTGGCTCGGCCGCCGGATGGGGCTGCGCGGCGATCAGCCGCTACTGATCGCCACCGGCTACGCCATCTGCGGGGCGTCCGCGATCGGCGCGGTGAGCGAGGTGTCGGACAGCGAGGAACGGGATGTGGCCACCTCGGTCGCGCTGGTGACGCTGTGCGGCACGCTCGCCATCGCCGTACTGCCGCTGCTGCACCACCCCTTGGGGCTCAGTGACGCGCAGTTCGGCCGGTGGGCGGGCGCGAGCGTGCATGACGTGGGCCAGGTCGTGGCGACCGCGCAGACCGCCGGGCCCGCGGCGCTGGGGGAGGCGGTGCTGGTCAAGCTCATGCGGGTGGCGCTGCTCGCCCCGCTGGTCGCGGCGCTCGCGGTGTCGGCGCGGGCGCGGGCGGGAGCGAAGGCGCGGGCGGGCGCGAAGGCGCGGGCGGGAGCGAAGGCGCGGGCCGGAGCGAAGGCGCGCGCGGGCGCGAGGGGAAGGGGACGCGAGGGCAAACGGCCTCCGCTCGTGCCCCTCTTCATCGCCGGCTTCCTCGCGATGGTCGCCCTGCGGAGTACGGGGATGCTGCCCATCGCCGCGCTCGACGCCGCCGGGACGGCCCAGGAGCTCCTCCTCGCCGCCGCGCTCTTCGGCCTTGGCAGCGCGGTGCACCTTCCCTCCCTGGCCCGCACCGGCCCCCGGGTGGCGGCGCTGGGGCTGTGCGCGTGGGGGGTGATCGCGGGCGTTTCGTACGCGGGCGTCCTGCTGACGTCCTGATCCGACGGGACGCCGCGCTCTTCGGCCTTGGCAGCGCGGTGCACCTTCCCTCCCTGGCCCGCACCGGCCCCCGGGTGGCGGCGCTGGGGCTGTGCGCGTGGGGGGTG
>NZ_JBEXHC010000011.1:66808-89035 GCF_040607655.1 Streptomyces sp. NPDC005266 | reverse complement strand
GGTGATCGCGGGCGTTTCGTACGCGGGCGTCCTGCTGACGTCCTGATCCGACGGGACGCCACGGACCCGGCCCTAGGACCGATGGCCGAGGTGAGCACCGACTCGCGACAGGTGTCACCTCGGCTCACGCCGCTTACGCTGACGCCCATGACGACGCTCGACCACAACGGCCCGGAGCTCGGCCGGCCCGCCCCGGATCCGACCCTCCCCGCCTCCGACGACACCGTGTTCGGCCGCCGCTACCGCGCCCTGACCCTCGGCATCGTCACCGTCGTCTCCCTCTTCGCCTTCGAGGCGAGCGCCGTCAGCACCGCCATGCCGGTCGCGGCCCGCGCGCTGGACGGCGTCGAGCTCTACGCCTACGCCTTCTCCGCCTACTTCACCGCGAGTCTGTTCGCGATGGCGCTGTCGGGGGAGTGGTGCGACCGCAAGGGGCCGCTCGCGCCGCTGTTCGGCGGGATCGCGGCGTTCGTCGCCGGTCTGGTGGTGTCCGGTACGGCCCAGCGGATGTGGCTGTTCGTGGGCGGGCGGGCCGTCCAGGGCATCGGCGGCGGGCTGGTGATCGTCGCGCTGTACGTCGTGGTCGGCCGGGCCTATCCGCAGCGGCTGCAGCCAGCCGTGATGGCGTCCTTCGCCGCCGCGTGGGTGCTGCCGGTCATCGTCGGCCCCCTCGCCGCCGGGACCGTCACCGAACAGGCGGGCTGGCGCTGGGTGTTCCTCCCCATGCCGGTGCTGGTGCTGCCGCCGCTCGCCGTGATGCTTCCGGCCCTGCGCAAGCTGCCCCCGGGCGAGCGCTCCCCGGTCGTGAACCGCCGTCGTATCCTCCTCGCGCTCGCCGTCGCGACCGGCGCCGGGCTGCTCCAGTACGCGGTCCAGGACCCCCGCCCGATCTCCCTCGCCCCGGCCGCCGCGGGTCTCGCCCTGGTGGTCCCCGGTGTGCTCGGGCTGCTGCCGCGGGGCACCTTCCGCGCCGCGCGCGGACTGCCCTCGGTCGTGCTGCTGCGCGGTGTCGCGGCCGGCGCCTTCCTGGGCGCGGAGAGCTTCGTCCCGCTGATGCTGGTCACCCAGCGCGGTCTGTCCGCGACCCTCGCCGGGCTCTCCCTGACCGGCGGCGGCCTCACCTGGGCGCTCGGTTCGTACACCCAGAGCCGCCCCCGGCTGGAGCCGTACCGCGAGCGGCTGATGGGCCTCGGCATGCTGCTGGTGGCCGCCGCCATCGCCCTGGTCCCGCTGGCGCTCGCCGACTCCGCCCCGGTCTGGATCGTCGCCGTCGCCTGGGTTATCGGCGGCTACGGCATGGGCCTGACCATCTCCAGCGGCAGCGTGCTTCTCCTCAAGCTCTCCCGCCCCGAGGACGCGGGCAGCAACTCCGCCTCCCTCCAGGTCTCCGACGCGCTCGGCAACATCACCCTGCTCGGCCTCAGCGGTGTCCTCTTCATCACCTTCGGCGGTGACTCCCTCGCCGCGGCCGACCACACGGCGCCCACCGCGCCGGCCGACTCCTCCCACCCGGCGGCGTTCGTCGCCGTGTACGCGGCGATGGCGGCGGCGGCCCTGGCAGCCGCCCTCCTCACCACCCGCCTGCGGCCCGCGGCCCGCTGTGCGGAAGCCGATGTGAGGTCGGTCCCACCCTCGGGTGGAACCGGGACGTAACCCCGAAGCGTGAAGGGCGGCACAGGTAGGCTGACGCGGTTCCCGATCGCCCCAGCCGAGCCCGACGGAGACCGTGAGTACTACTGCCGCCTCCACCAGCCATCACCTCTCGCCCGCCTTCCCTGGACGGGCCCCCTGGGGTACCGCGAGCAAGCTGCGAGCCTGGCAGCAGGGCGCGTTGGACAAGTACGTCCAGGAGCAGCCGCGCGACTTCCTCGCGGTCGCCACCCCCGGGGCCGGGAAGACGACCTTCGCGCTGACCCTCGCCTCGTGGCTGCTCCACCACCATGTGGTCCAGCAGATCACCGTCGTCGCACCCACCGAGCATCTGAAGAAGCAGTGGGCGGAGGCCGCGGCACGGATCGGCATCAAGCTGGACCCCGGGTACAGCGCGGGCCCGGTGGGCCGGGAGTACCACGGTGTCGCCGTGACCTACGCGGGTGTCGGCGTACGGCCCATGCTGCACCGCAACCGCTGTGAGCAGCGCAAGACCCTGGTCATCCTGGACGAGATCCATCACGCCGGCGACTCCCGCTCCTGGGGCGAGGCATGCCTGGAGGCGTTCGAGCCCGCGACCCGCCGGCTCGCCCTCACCGGTACGCCCTTCCGGTCGGACACCAACCCCATCCCCTTTGTCACCTACGCAGAGGGCAACGACGGCATCCGGCGGTCCTCCGCCGACTACACCTACGGCTACGGCAACGCGCTGGGCGACGGCGTCGTGCGGCCCGTCATCTTCCTCTCCTACAGCGGCAACATGCGCTGGCGCACCAAGGCGGGCGACGAGATCGAGGCGCGGCTCGGCGAGCCGATGACCAAGGACGCCGTCTCACAGGCGTGGCGCACCGCGCTCGATCCGCGCGGTGACTGGATGCCGAACGTGCTGCGCGCCGCCGACCAGCGGCTCTCCGAGGTCCGCAAGGCCATCCCGGACGCGGGCGCGCTCGTCATCGCCTCCGATCAGGACTCGGCCCGTGCGTACGCCAAGCTGATCCGCGAGATCACCGGCGCCAAGGCGACCCTCGTGCTCTCCGACGAGGCCGCCGCCTCCCAGCGGATCGAGGACTTCAGCAACTCCGAGGACCGCTGGATGGTGGCCGTCCGTATGGTCTCCGAGGGCGTGGACGTGCCCCGGCTCGCGGTCGGGGTGTACGCGACCACGATCTCCACCCCGCTCTTCTTCGCCCAGGCCGTGGGCCGTTTCGTACGGTCGCGGCGGCGTGGCGAGACCGCGTCGGTGTTCCTCCCCACCATCCCGGCGCTGCTCGGCTTCGCCAATGAGATGGAGGTCGAGCGCGACCACGTCCTCGACAAGCCGAAGAAGGACGGCGAGGAGGAGAACCCGTACGCGGAGGAGGAGAAGCTCCTCGAGGAGGCGGAGAAGCAGCAGGACGAGGACACCGGCGAACAGGACCAGCTGCCCTTCGAGGCGCTGGAGTCGGACGCGGTCTTCGACCGCGTCCTCTACGACGGTGCCGAATTCGGTATGCAGGCCCACCCGGGCAGCGACGAGGAGCAGGACTACCTCGGCATCCCCGGGCTCCTCGAACCCGACCAGGTGCAGATGCTGCTCCAGCGGCGGCAGGCCAAGCAGATCGCGCACAGCCGCAAGAAGCCGGACGCGGAGGCCGATCTGCTCGAAATCCCCGCGGAGCGGCGGCCCGTGGTCACGCACAAGGAGCTGCTGGAGCTGCGCAAGCAGCTCAATACGCTGGTGGGGGCGTATGTCCACCAGAGCGGCAAACCGCATGGCGTGATCCACACCGAGCTGCGCCGCGTCTGCGGGGGGCCCCCGAGTGCGGAGGCGACGGCGGGCCAGATCCGTGAGCGGATCAAAAAGGTCCAGGAGTGGGCCACGCGGATGCGCTGACGCCGATACCCCGATACCCCGGTACCCCGGTACCCCGGTGCCCCGAAAGTCCGATACGGGATACGGGGTGACGCCCGGGTGGGATGACGCACCCAGCGCAACCCCTTTCGACGCATTTCATGAACCGGTCGCACGCTACCCGGCATGGTGGGGCAAAGCAGGACGATTCAGGGCGTACCCGCGTCGGCTTCTATGGCAGGTCCGCTCGCATTCTGGACGAACTCTTCCGCTAAACGGACCGGCTCGCTACCGTTCGGGCACGCACACGCCCCGTGGCAGCGCCGCCGCGGAGCGCAGCCGGTGCGTGACCACCACGACCGGCGGCCTCTTCGCGCGCCGTCGTCGGGACCGACGGCGCACCTCCGCGAACAGCCGCCACTCACCACCGAGGAGGGGCGTCGTGACCGCGGAGACCTCCCAGACGCTCGACCGGGGACTGCGCGTCCTCAAACTGCTCGCCGACACCGACCACGGGCTGACCGTGACCGAGCTGTCCAACAAGCTCGGCGTCAACCGCACCGTGGTCTACCGACTGCTGGCCACCCTTGAACAACACTCCCTCGTCCGCCGGGACCTCGGGGGGCGGGCCCGCGTCGGGCTCGGGGTGCTGCAACTCGGCCGGCAGGTGCATCCGCTCGTACGGGAGGCGGCGCTGCCCGCGCTGCGCTCCCTGGCCGAGGACATCGGTGCCACCGCCCATCTCACCCTGGTCGACGGCACCGAGGCCCTCGCCGTCGCCGTGGTCGAGCCGACCTGGACCGACTACCACGTCGCCTATCGGGCCGGGTTCCGGCATCCGCTGGACCGGGGCGCCGCCGGGCGCGCGATACTCGCCGCCCGCGCGGGCCGCAGCGACGATCCGGGGTACGCGCTCACCCACGGCGAGCTGGAGGCGGGCGCGAGCGGCGCGGCCGCCCCGTTGATCGGGGTGACGGGAATCGAGGGCAGCGTCGGTGTGGTCATGCTGTGCGACGCGGTGCCGGAGCGGGTCGGGCCGCGCGTGATGGACGCGGCGCGGGAGGTCGCGGACGCGCTGCGGTGACGGTACGCGGTGGCGGGGCGCGGGCACGGCAGGCGTGGGGCCCGGGCCGTGGGGCGGGATGCATGGGCCCGCGTGGGACCGGTCGTCCACCCTCGGGCCCGCGTGGGGTCGCCGGGCCCACCGCGGGTCCCCGCCATGGGCCGGGCGCACGCCCCCGGCGTGAACGCCGGGGCGCGCTGCCCGGTGGCGGGGGCTCCGCCGTGTGCGGCCCGCGCCGTCGCGGCCCGTACGGCTGGCCCGCACGGCTGGCCCGCACGGCTGGCCCGTACGGCTGGCCCGTACGGCTGGCCCGCACGGCTGGCCCGCACGGCTGGCCCGCACGGCCGGGCCGCACGGCCGGGTCGCACGGTGGCGGGCGCGGCCGTGTGGGCGAGGGCGGCGCCTCAGCCGCCCCGCCGGTCAACTAGATTCACCCCCATGCCTGCCGTCTCCCCGCGCGCCCGGATCCTCGGGGTCTGCTCCGCGCTCGTCCTCGCCCTGTTCGCGGTCGCCGCGTTCGCGCCCCTGCCGTACACCGTGGCTCAGCCGGGCACGACGGTGAACGTCCTCGGGTCCGACAACGGCAAGCAGGTGATCACCATCACCGGGGCCGGTACCCGCAAGACCACCGGCCAGCTGCGGATGACGACGATCCAGGCGACCGGTCCGGACGCCACCGTCCGGCTGAAGGACGTGATCGGCGGCTGGTTCGCCACCGACCGTGCCGTGATGCCGCATGACGCGGTCTACGTCGGCGGCACCACCAAGGAGATCGAGCGGCACAACGCCCGGGAGATGCGGAAGTCCCAGTCCACGGCCACCAGCGCGGCCCTGGGCTATCTCCACCGGTCGCCGGGCGATGTCAAGGTCACCCTGCGCCTCGCGGACGTGGGCGGCCCGAGCGCCGGGCTGCTGTTCTCGCTCGGCATCATCGACAAGCTGGACGGCGACGGGCGCGGCGGTGACCTCACGGGCGGCCGTACGATCGCGGGCACCGGCACGATCGACGCCAGGGGCGAGGTCGGCGCGGTGGGCGGCGTTCCGCTCAAGACGCAGGCCGCCAAGCGGGACGGCGCCACGGTCTTCCTGGTCCCGAAGGCCGAGTGCGCGGACGCCAAGGCCGAACTCCCCAAGGGACTGCGGCTGATCCCCGTCACCACGCTCAAGGGCGCGATGACGGCTCTGAAGGCGCTGCGCTCGGGCGGAAGCCTGCCGCACTGCTGATCCCGCCCGCCGTGTCGCGGGCGTCCATGCCCCGCCAGGCGGGGAAGACCAGCGGGCTCAGTGTCGCGAGGAAGTACGCCCCGCCCATCACCAGGAACGCGGCCGTCATCCCCGCCCCCTCCACCAGACCGCCGGCCACCAGCCCGCCGAGCGGCATCACCGCCCACACCCCCGCGGTGATCGCCCCCGTGACCCGGCTGCGCAGCTCGTCGGGCACGGCCTCGTAGGTGACCGTGGTCAGGATCGGGTTGAGCATGCCCGCCGCGACCCCGCTGACCGCCATCGTCACGGCCAGCGGTGGCACACCGGGGACGAACGCGGCGACGGCGAAGCGCGGCAGCCCGCACAGCAGAAAGCTCACCGCGAACACGGTCCGGCGCGGAAAGCGGTCGCCCACCGCCCCGTACAGCAGCGCCCCGGCCAGCGCGCCGCCCCCGAACAGCGCCGTCACCAGCCCGAGCTGGACCGAGCCGCCCAGGTGACGCTCGGCGTGGACGGGCAGCAGCACCGAGGAGAAGCCCTGGTCAAGGCCGTTGGTGACCATGATCATCAGCACGATGGCCAGCAGCAGCCGATGGCGCAGCAGAAAGGCGTACCCCTCGCGCAGCTCGGCGCGGTAGGCGCGGGCGGACACCGGGGAGGCGCCCTTGCGCGGCGCGGCGGCGGGCAGTCCGCGCAGCCCCGCCGCGATCAGCAGCGCGGATACGGCGAACGTCGCCGCGTCCAGGAGGAGCACGGACGGCGGGCCGAGCAGCGCGATCAGCACCCCACCGAGGGCCGCGCCCAGCATCCGCGCCCCGCGCGAGGCCCCGTCGTAGAAGCTCGCCGCGCGGCTGAGGGGGGTGCCCGCCCGTTCGGCCAGCGCGGGCACCAGCACCTGGCGGGCGGTCTCGCCCGGCGCGTGGAGCAGCCCGGTGACCGCCATCAGCGCGCACAGCTGCCACAGCCGCAGCAGACCGGCGAGGTGCAGCAGCGGAATCGCGGCGATGGCCACCGCGCACAGCGCGTCCGAGGCGAGGGAGGTCCGCCGCCGCCCCAGCCGGTCGATGACCGGTCCGCCGGCGACGGCGGCGACGATCACCGGCAGCGTGGCGCAGAAGGCGACGAGGCCGGCCCTGGCCGCGCTGCCGGTGGTCTCCAGCACAAACCAGGGGACGGCCAGGAGGGTGAGGGAATTGCCCGCGATGGAGACGGTGTTGGCGGCGAGGACGAGGAGGAGGGGTCTTCGGTCGCCCCGGCCGTCACCGCTGTGGTCGGATGCCATGTCAACGGCTCTCGTCAGTGATCGAAGCGGGCGGTGAGCCCCGAGTGCGGCAGCCGTGGTGTCGCCAGCCGCAGCCCGACCTCCACCAGCGTCCAGCCGAGCCGGGTGCGCAGCGGGCGGGCGCGGCGAGTGATGGCCGCCTGCGCCTCGGCCCGGAGCCGTTCGGCGCGGATCCGATGCAGCCACAGATGGATGTCGTCGCTGTACATAAGTGGTCCCCCCAGGGGTCGGTCAGTCCTCTTCGCGTGGGAAGCCGTGCAGATGGACGCGGAACCGGGCGGAGCCCCCGGTGTCCCGGTCCACCTCCTTCTCGCGGTAGCTCTCGATCACTTCGTGCACCTTGTCGCGCATTTCCTGGGCGAGTTCAGGAGTGAGGCGCAGGCTGAAGTCGCTGATGTCCGAGGCGTGGCGCCACGGGGCCGGCCAGTCGTGCAGGGTGCCGAGCCAGGTGGACAGCTCCTGGCTGTGGAGCGTGGCCCACTCGTGCAACAGCGTGTTCATCGCCCCGCGGACGGACGGGTCGGGGTGGGTCAGGAACTCATCGTTGCCCACGCGTGTGCCCCGGTGTGCCGCCTTCCACCACCGCTCCCGACCCTTGCCCCGCTCCGGGTCGTCCTGGACGAACCCATGGGCGGCCAGTTGGCGCAGGTGGTAGCTGGTGGCGCCGCTGGACTCACCGAGCCGGTCGGCCAGTTGGGACGCGGTGGCCGGTCCGTACTCACGCAGCGCGCCGAGCAGCCGCATCCGCAGCGGATGGGCGAGCCCGCGCAGGGAGCGGGGGTCGAGCACCCGTACGTCATCGGGCACAGGCTTGTCGTTCTCTGCCATGTGCGGCAGCGTACGCGCGCAAAGACTCCGTTGCAATCATCTCTTTGCAACGGAGTCTTTGGATCCGCTTACCGCCCTCGGATCAGTCCTGCGCCGCCTGCCGCACCAGCGGGATGATCCGCAACGGGACCGCGTTCTCCATCACGATCGCCGTCGAGGCCCGGACGATCCCCTCGAACCCCACCACCCGGTCGATCACCCGCTGAAGATCGGCGTTCGAGCGGGCGACCAGCCGGCACAGCATGTCGCCGTGGCCCGTGGTGGTGTGCAGCTCCAGCACCTCCGGGACGGTCGCCAGATGCGCCCGTACGTCCTGCCCCTGCCCCTGCTTGATCTCCAGCGTCGCGAACGCGGTCACCGGATAGCCGAGCGCCGCCGGGTCCACATCCGGGCCGAACCCGCGGATCACCCCCTGTGCCCGCAGCCGGTCCAGCCGCGCCTGCGCCGTGCCGCGCGCGACACCGAGGCGGCGCGACGCCTCCAGAACGCCGATCCTGGGCTCCTCGGCAAGCAGCTCGATCAGCCGGGCGTCCAGCCCGTCGATCCCCATGGGCACCTCCTGTGATGGTGGTCACTCTGCACAGAATGCGCTGCCCTGGCCGCCCATGGCTATGCAGACTGCTCAGCATTTCAGCAAACTGTTGCGCACCCTGAGTAACGGGGAGACGCTGCGGACATGACTGAGATCCTGAATCCCACCCCATCCACCGCGCGGCAGGCAGACCCCTTCCCGGTGAAGGGGATGGACGCGGTCGTCTTCGCCGTGGGCAACGCCAAACAGGCCGCCCACTTCTACGCCACCGCCTTCGGCATGAAGCTCGTCGCCTACTCCGGCCCGGAGAACGGCAGCCGGGAGACCGCCAGCTACGTCCTGGTCTCCGGCGGTGCCCGCTTTGTGTTCACCTCCGTCATCAAGCCGGTGAGCCAGTGGGGCCGCTTCCTCGCCGGCCATGTCGCCGAACACGGCGACGGCGTCATCGACCTGGCCATCGAGGTACCGGACGCGCGCGCCGCCTACGCCTACGCGCTCGAGCACGGCGCGACCGGCATCGAGGAGCCGCACGACGTCAAGGACGGGAACGGCACGGTCGTGCTCGCCTCCATCCGTACGTACGGCGACACCCGCCACACCTTTGTCGAGCGCTCCGGCTACGACGGCCCCTACCTCCCCGGCTACGAGGCCGCCGACCCGATCGTCCCGCCGCCCCCGAAGAGGACGTTCCAGGCGATCGACCACTGCGTCGGCAATGTGGAGCTCGGCCGGATGGACGAGTGGGTGGGCTTCTACAACGACGTCTTGGGCTTCACCAACATGAAGGAGTTCGTCGGCGACGACATCGCCACCGAATACTCCGCCCTCATGTCGAAGGTGGTGGCGGACGGCACCCGCAAGGTGAAGTTCCCGCTGAACGAGCCCGCCCTCGGCAAGAGGAAGTCCCAGATCGACGAGTATCTGGAGTTCTACGGCGGCCCCGGCGTCCAGCACATCGCCCTGGCCACGAACGACATCGTGGAGACGGTCCGCACCATGCGCGCGGCCGGTGTGCAGTTCCTGGACACCCCCGACTCGTACTACGACACGCTCGGCGAGTGGGTCGGGGACACCCGGGTCCCCATCGAGACCCTCCGCGAGCTCAAGATCCTCGCCGACCGCGACGAGGACGGCTATCTGCTCCAGATCTTCACCAAGCCGGTCCAGGACCGCCCGACCGTCTTCTTCGAGATGATCGAGCGGCATGGCTCGATGGGCTTCGGCAAGGGCAACTTCAAGGCGCTCTTCGAGGCGATCGAGCGGGAGCAGGCCAAGCGGGGCAATCTCTGATCCCGACCGGTCCCGGGCGCCGCTTCGGCGCCCGGGACCGGTCCGGCTCCGGGGCTTGCGCCGTTCTTGTCGGAAAACCCGAAGCCCAGCCTGAACGCGTATTCGGACCGTCTACACTCTCGGCGACCTGTTCACTTCAACACGGGTTTTACTACGGGAGTTGTTGAGTTCGAATGCAGACGGAAAAGTACGGTGCGGGGCGATTGACCAGGCGTAAGTTCGCCCTCGGCGGGGGTGCCGCCGCCGCCGGCGCGCTCGGCGCCTTCGCGGCGGGCGCGGCAGCGGCCACCACGGTCGCGGGGGGCCGGTTCGATCTGTCCGTACCCTCCACGCAGCTGATCCGCGAGAAGACACCGCACAACTCCACCGTGCTGCAGTCCTTCGCGTTCGACGACGTCAACGGGCACCTCTACACGATCCAGTTGATGGAGGGCGGGATTCAGCTCAGCGGGGAGTCCGCCCCCGTCTCGGGCGCCGACCGGGCCGCGCACGGCGACATGTGCATCACCAAACTGTCCCTCGCCGGCGCCGAGCTGGGCTCGATGTACGTCAAGGGGTTCGGGCACGGCGTGGCGATCGGCTGTGAGCCGGTGGGCACCACCGCGTATCTGTGGACCGAGTCGGACGCCAACCCCGACTCCGGCTACGGCCGCGCCATCAGCCGCTTCACGTTCGCCAACGGCACCGTGCTGACCAACGGCTCGTCCGCGCTCGCCACCCACCGCCCGGTGCCCGGCTCGACCAGCAACCAGCCCGCCGTCGACATGCTCAACAAGCGGCTGCTGCTGCGCTACCGGCTCGACGGCACGGTCCGCTACCGGCTGATGAACCTCTCCGACGTCACGGCGGGCACGTACACCGCCGTGTACGACATACCCCAGGCGGGGATATCCGCCGACGAGGTCTTCCAGGGGTTCACGGTGCTCGGCGACTACGCGTACCAGATGACGGGCACCGCCTACACCGCCGAGAACGGCACCAATCCGCCCTCCGGGCACGGCAACACCTACGTCTCCTGCCTCGATCTGCGCACCGGCCAGCTCGTCCAGCGCTCCCGCACCGAGGCCGCGTACTC
Source organism: Streptomyces sp. NPDC005266 (assembly GCF_040607655.1). NCBI lineage: Bacteria > Bacillati > Actinomycetota > Actinomycetes > Kitasatosporales > Streptomycetaceae > Streptomyces > Streptomyces sp. NPDC005266. The sequence goes on along the minus strand of NZ_JBEXHC010000011.1, from coordinate 78,278 downwards.
GCTCGACTACCGCGAGCCGGAGGGCCTGGCCGTCCAGCTGACCAGCCCCCGCCGCCTGTGCATGGGCTTCGCCTCGGGCGTCTCCGGCGACCGCAGGCTGAGCGTCTACTACAAGGACCAGTAGCCCGTCCGCTGCAGCGATCTTCCCCGCCATGCCCGACGGGTGCGAGTCTGGAGGCATGACGGACCTCATCGAGATGCTGCGGGAGGGCCTCCCCACGGAGGCGGTGCTGACGGACCCCGATGTGACCGGGGCGTACGCACACGACATGGCGAGCTTCTGCGACGCGGGCGCGCCCGCCGTCGTCGTCCTCCCGCGCACCGTCGAGCAGGTCCAGCACGTCTGCCGTACCGCCACCGCGCTGCGCGTCCCGGTCGTCCCGCAGGGCGCCCGTACCGGCCTGTCGGGGGCGGCCAACGCGTCCGACGGCTGCATCGTGCTGTCCCTGGTCAAGATGGACCGGATCCTGGAGATCAACCCCGTCGACCGGATCGCGGTCGTCGAGCCGGGGGTGGTCAACGCGACCCTGTCCCGCGCGGTCATGGACAAGGGCCTGTACTACCCGCCGGACCCCTCCAGCTGGGAGCAGTGCACGATCGGCGGCAACATCGGCACCGCGTCCGGCGGTCTGTGCTGTGTGAAGTACGGGGTCACCGCCGAGTACGTGCTCGGCCTCGATGTCGTCCTCGCCGACGGCCGACTGCTGAGAACCGGCCGCCGCACCGCCAAGGGGGTCGCGGGGTATGACCTCACCCGGCTGTTCGTCGGCTCCGAGGGCAGCCTCGGCATCGTCGTCCGCGCCGTGCTGGCCCTCAAGCCCGCCCCGCTCGAGCAGCTCGTGCTCGCCGCCGAGTTCCCCTCCACGGCCGCCGCCTGCGACGCCATCTGCCGGATCATGGAGCGCGGTCACGCCCCCTCGCTGCTGGAGCTGATGGACCGTACGTGCGTCCGCGCCGTCAACGCCATGGGCAGCATGGACCTCCCCGAGTCCACCGAAGCGCTCCTGATGGCCGCCTTCGACACCCCGGACCCGGCCCCCGACCTCGCCGCTGTCGCCGAGATCTGCACGGCCGCCGGAGCCACCGAGGTGGTCCCCGCCGAGGACGCCGCCGAATCCGACCTGCTCCTCCAGGCCCGCCGGATGACCCTGCCCGCCCTGGAGGCCATCAAGGGCGTCACCATGATCGACGACGTCTGCGTCCCCCGCTCCCGGCTCGCCGAAATGATCGACGGCACAGCCGCCATCGCCGAGAAGTACGCCCTCACCATCGGGGTCGTCGCCCACGCCGGCGACGGCAACACCCACCCCACCGTCTGTTTCGACGCGGGCGACCCCGAGGAATCCCGCCGCGCCCGTGAGTCCTTCGACGAGATCATGGCCCTGGGCCTGAAGCTGGGCGGCACCATCACCGGGGAGCACGGGGTGGGCGTCCTCAAGCGGGAGTGGCTGGCCCGCGAACTCGGCCCGGTGGGCGTGGAGCTGCAGCAGGGCATCAAGCAGGTCTTCGACCCGCTCGGCCTGCTCAACCCCGGCAAGCTGTTCCAGGCCGCCCGGACCGGAGGTCCGGACGGCCTGGTGATCACGCCTTCAGCGACGCGATGTCGATGACGAAGCGGTACCGGACATCGCTCGCCACCACGCGCTCGTACGCCTCGTTGATCCGGTCACCGGTGATGACCTCGATCTCGGCGCCGAAGCCGTGCTCCGCGCAGAAGTCGAGCATCTCCTGGGTCTGCCGGATGCCGCCGATCTTCGAGCCCGCCATCGACTTGCGGCCCCCGATCAGCGAGAACTGGTGGAAGGAGCTCGGGTGTTCCGGGCCGCCGACGTGGACCAGTGTGCCGTCGAGCTTCAGCAGCGACAGGTAGGAGTCCAGGGGGATGTTGGCGGAGACGGTGTTGACGATGAGGTCGAAGGAGCCGGCCAGCTCGGTGAAGGTCGACTCGTCGCTGGTGGCGTGGAAGTGGTCGGCGCCCAGCCGCAGACCGTCGTCCTTCTTGCGGAGGGACTGGCTGAGGACGGTGACCTCGGCGCCCATCGCATGGGCGATCTTCACGCCCATGTGGCCCAGGCCGCCCATGCCGATGATGGCGACCTTCTTGCCCGGGCCGGCGTTCCAGTGGGCCAGCGGGGAGTAGAGGGTGATGCCCGCGCACAGCAGCGGGGCGGCCACGTCGAGGGACAGGCCCTCGGGGATGCGCAGGGCGTAGTTCTCGTCGACGACGATATGGGTGCTGTAGCCGCCGTAGGTCGGGGCGCCGTCGTACTCCTTGCCGTTGTACGTGGGGACCTCGCCCTTGAGGCAGTACTGCTCCTCGCCGGCCAGGCAGCTCGAGCACTCACGGCACGAGTCGACGAAGCAGCCCACGCCGACCCGGTCGCCGACGGCGTACTTGGTCACGCCCGGACCGGCCTCGGCGACGACCCCGGCGATCTCATGGCCGGGCACCATCGGGAAGAGGGCCTCGCCCCACTCCTCGCGGGCCTGGTGGATGTCGGAGTGGCAGATGCCGGCGTAGGCGATCTCGATGAGGATGTCGTGGTCGCGCAGGGCGCGGCGCTCGACGGTGGTCTTTTCCAGCGGGGCCTTCGGAGCGGGGGCTGCGTAGGCGGTGACGCTGGTCGTCATATCAGTGGTCTCCCTGAGGGAAATGGGGGGAATGTGGGGTACGGGGTGCTATGGACGAAGAGGGGGATTCGGGGGACGGGTCCCCCGATGGACTCGCGGTCCAGCTCGCCAGCAGCCGCAGGGCCGCCTCGGAGGGGGAGCCGGGCTCGACCGTGTAGATGCACATCGCCTGGTCGGCATCGCCGGGGAAGGTCACGTTCTCGTAGGAGAGTGTCATGTCCCCGACCACCGGATGGTGGTAGAGCTTGACGCCATGGGTCTTCTCCCGCACGTTGTGGTCCGCCCACCACCTGCGGAACTCCGGGCTCTTGATGGTGAGCTCGCCCACGAGTTCGGTGAGCCTGGGATCGTCGGGATGGCGCCCGGCCTCCAGCCGGAGGGAGGCCACCATCTCCGCCGCGTACTTGTCCCACTCGCGGTACAGCTCACGGGCCGCCTCGTCGAGGAACATGAAGCGGGCCATGTTCCGCTCGTGGTACGGAAGCGCGTCGAAGTCGGTGATCAGCGCACGCGCCAGCCGGTTGGAGGCCAGTACGTCACCCCGCCGCCCGATCACGAACGCCGGGGACACCCCCTCCAGCATCCGCAGCATGTCGTGCACCCCGGGCCGCACCCGCTGGGGGCGGGACGACCGGCGGCGCACCGCGCGACGGGGACGCGGCCGGGCCAGTTCGAACAGGTATGCGCGCTCGGTGTCGTCCAACCGCAGCGCCCGGGCCACGGCGTCCAGCACCGCCTCCGACACATTGAGGTGGCGCCCTTGTTCGAGGCGCGCGTAGTAATCCGTGCTGACTCCGGCCAGCCGCGCCAGCTCCTCGCGGCGCAGCCCCGGCACCCGGCGGGGGCTGTCATTGCTCACGCTCACGCCCGCGTCCGCAGGGCTCAGCCGTGCCCTGCGGCTCCGCAGGAACTCACTGAGCTCGGTGTTGCGGTCCATGGCTTCCAGTATTGGCAACGGAAACGGTGGTCAGCCGTGCCAGAGTAGGTCTGCTGGACCTAGGCCGGGCGGAGCCAGGCGGGCCGTCTCCGTTCGTACGGCCCCGGCCCGCCCGCAACAAAGACGCGCACGGGAGGGTGGTGGCCAGGAGCTTTGGCCACGGGCCGCGGGCCTGTCTGATAGACCTTGACCGCGCGCTCCGGGTTGCACTGCGGCTCTTGTACGGCACACTGCTTAGGCTCCACCTCACCGCGAGGCACCGCACAGGCGCAGCGCAGTACAGCACGGCCGAGCAGATATGGGACATCGGAGATCATGAGCGCCTCTACCTCAGGATCCGCGGACGGCAGCTCCATTCCTGGCTTCTACCCTGACCCGTCCATCCCTGGCTACATCCGTTACTGGAACGGCGCCGCCTGGGTGCCCGGCACCAGCCGGCCCGCCCCGGCCGAGGGCGAGTCCATGCCCGCGCCGCCGCCCGGGGTCACCCACACCCAGGTGATCGGCCCGGTGCCGGACGAGACCGGCCCGATGTTCCTGGACGAGGACCCGGCGCCGCCCGCCGGCGAGGAGACCGGCGCGGCCCTGCCCGAGTTGCGGCAGCGCGGTGAGATGGACGTACGGGACACCGATGGCGTGGGGCCGGTTCCGGTGCCGCCGGGCGGGGTCTCCGCGTCCGTGGACTGGAACGACCCGCGGCGGCTGCACGGCGCCCGCCCGGAAGCCGGCTTGGCCTGGCAGGCCGACGCGTCCCACCAGGCGGGGTTCGGCGGCGAACAGGACCGCCGGGTCTCCTGGGGCTCGGAGGGGGTGCCCGACCCGCGCCGCGCCATGGGCGGCCCCGGCGAGCAAGGCCCCGACCAGGGCGGCCCCGGCGAGGCCCGTGGCCAGGAGGGCAGCGGCGACCAGGGCACGCTGTCCATGGGCGGGGGCGGCACCGGCGACGGCACCGACCGGTCCGCCCAGGCCCTGCCGCCCGCCCGTCGGACCCCGGAGCTGCCCTCGGCCCAGGGCGGGAAGCCGGCCGCCCCGCCGGCCGACGGGACGCTCTCGATCCGGGCGGCCGGACGCGGCGGTGGTAGTGACCCCGAGACGGACCAGGGCCCGGCGTCCGGTCGTGACGAGGGGACGATGACGATCCGCGCGGTCGGCCACGGCGGACCGCGCCGGGGAGCCGGAACGGCACCTGCGTCCCCGCCCCAGGGGCCGCAGCAGGCGCAGCAGCCGCAGCGCCCCGAGGAGCGACGGCCACAGCAGGCGCAGCAGCCGCAGCGCCGCGAGGAGCGACGGCCACAGCAGGCGCAGCAGCCGCAGCAGCCGTATCAGCCCCAGCGACCCGCCCCGCAAGCGCCGCAGCAGCCCGGCGGCATCCCCGCACAGGGCGGCGCCCCGGCCTGGCAGCAGCAGCCGCACCACCCCGCCCAGCAGCCGCCCCAGCCGACCGCCCCGCAGGGCGGCGTCCCCGAGAGCGTCATCCCCTGGAAGCCGCCGGTCGACAACCCGTTCCTCCAGGCCGCCCAGGCCCAGGGACGGCCCGCCACGCTCGGCCGCCGCTTCTGCGCCCGGCTGATCGACATGGGCGTGCTGCTCGCCCTCGTCGGCGGCGTCGCGTTCCCTCTGTGGGGTGAGGCGAGCGATCACATCAGCCAGAAGGTGGAGACGGCGAAGCAGACGGGCGAGACCGTCACCGTCTACTTCCTGGACGGCACCACCGGCGGCTACCTCGGCATCGTGCTCGGCCTGCTGCTCGTCCTCGGCATCGTCCTGGAGGCCCTGCCGACCGCCAAGTGGGGCCTCACGCTGGGCAAGAGGGTGTGCGGGGTGCGGGTGCTGGACATCGAGGGGCACGACACCCCGTCCTTCGGCGCGGCGTTGCGCCGCTGGCTGGTCTACGGGGTGCTGGGGCTGCTGGTCATCGGCGTCCTGAATGTGCTGTGGTGTCTGTTCGACCGCCCATGGCGGCAGTGCTGGCACGACAAGGCGGCGCGCACCTTCGTCGCGTCGGCGGGCTGAGCGGGCCGCCGCTGAGGCGGATGGGCGAGCCCGATCGCCCGAACGGGGCGCGCCGGATGCGGCGGCCCCGCCCTCGGGTTCGACTCGGGCCATGAGCACCGATCAGCCGCCCCCCGGGGCCGACGAGCCCGGGGGCCGGGACAGCGATCCGTTCGCCAAGCAGCCGCCGCCGCGCTCGAACGGCACACCGTACGGCGACCACGACGCCGGCGCCGATCCGCTCGCGGGCATGCCCCCGCTCGCGCATCTCGGCCGCCGGCTGGTCGCCCGGATCATCGACGCGCTGATCATCGGCATCCCGGTCGGGCTGGTCATGCGGCTGATCCTGGGCGGGTTCGAACAGGTCTACCTCAACAGCTGGTCGACCACTATCACGGTCATCTACACCCTCGTCTACTTCATCTACGAGGGGACGATGCTGACGCACTACGGCCAGACCGTCGGCAAGAAGGCGATGAAGATCCGGGTCGCCATGCTGGAGAACGGTCAGCCGCCGGTCGGCCAGCCGGGGTGGCTGCGCGCCGGTACGTACGCCCTCCCCGAGATCGTGCCCTGCTGCGGCTTCATCTTCTGGGTGATCAACGTGGCTTGGTGCACCTGGGACCGGCCGTACCGGCAGTGTCTGCACGACAAGGTGGCCAAGACCGTCGTGGTCTCGGCCGTCCCCTGAGCCCCTCGCATCACCCTCAGGTACCTGCCCGCCCTGAGCTGCTGATGTAATCGGGGCATGAGCCCTGACCAGCTGCCGTCGCCCCCGTACGTCCACCTCGCCGGGATGCCGCCGCTGGCCACCCCCGGTCAGCGGTTTGTCGCCCGGCTCATCGACACCCTCGTCCTCGGCCTGATCTGGACGGTGGCGCTCGTCGCGACCGGCGCTCTCCAGTACTCGATGGACCACCCGGGAGAGCAGCACCTGGGCAAGGTGACCCTCGCGCTGGTGATCACGATGGCCCTCTACTTCTGCTACGAGGGCGTCATGCTGGCCCGCAGTGGCCAGACGCTCGGCAAGATGGTGATGCGCATCCGGGTCGCGATGCTGTCCGACGGGGATGTGCCGGCCGGTCAGGGCTGGGTGCGTGCCGCGGTCTACGTTCTGCCGGGGATGCTGATCCCGCTGTTCGTGGGCACGGTGTTCTGGCTGGTCAACTCGGTCTCACTGCTGTGGGACAAGCCGTTCCAGCGGTGCCTGCACGACAAGGCGGCCCGGACCGTCGTGGTGTCGGCCGTGCAGTGAGCGTCGGCCGTGCACTGAGCGTCGGCCGTGCACTGAGCGTCAGCCGTGCAGTGAGTGCTCGCGCGCGGGGGCGTGGGCCCGCGGCCGCTCGGCCGTCCCGGTCCGCGCCATCGGCCGGTTCGCCCGGACCGTACGGCTCGGGCGGGAGGCGCGGGAGGCGCGTGACACCGGCACGGTGACGGCGACGAGGAGCCCGAGCGCCAGGCCGGCCACGGTCACGATCCCCACCTCGAGCGCTGACCTGGTCTGGGACAGCAGCAGCATGGCGAGTGTCGAGAAGACGACGGTGACCGAACCGTAGGCGAGCTGTGCAGGAGTCGGACGCGGCATGGCGGGATCCGTCCTCAAGGCTTCGATATGCGGGGGGCATGAGTCGGGTTGATGTGCACCGTCAAAACGACTCTACGGTGCTGAATGCCCGAGGGGAACGGAAGTAAGCGTGACCTCACCCACGGCGCCGTTGCATAGGGGGCGCACGGGGGTCACCGAGTGCTTCAACTGGCGAGATCGACGCTCCGGTTGACGTCCGGTTAACGGAACACCGGGACCGGAGAACGTACTTGCCCCACCAGTCCAAGTCAAGGTCTGTCTTTTCTCCTGCCACTCCGGTCAAATGTCCCCCGCACTGGTGTGGAAGGGGAGGACTGAACGAGTGAACAGCCAACGGAGGACGGCCAGATCGGCCGCGATAGCCACGGTCGTGGCCGCGCTCGGCGCCGCGGCGCTCTCGACAGGCATGGCACAGGCGGATTCGCCGTCTACGCGTGTTGAGCGCCATGATCCGGCGCCCGCCAAGACCGATGTCGAGCACGACCTCGCCGGACCGTACAGCAAGCAGCAGGAGGCGCAGCGCCAGGAGGCCCTGCGCCAGGTCATCTCCGGAGACGCCAAGGCGGACACGCGCGGCGCGTCGAAGGTGGTCAAGCTCGGCAGGGGCAAGTACGTCGAGCTGGCCCGGGAGAAGACCGACAAGATCTTCACCGTCCTGGTCGAGTTCGGCGACAAGGTCGACAACACCACCATGTACGACCCGGACGGCGACGGCCCCCAGCCGCCGGTGAAGAAGTACGGCGGCGACCCGGGCCCGGCGCACAACACCATCGCCCAGCCGGACCGCGCGAACGACAACAGCACGGCCTGGCAGAAGGACTACGACCGGGAGCACTTCCAGGACCTCTACTTCTCCACGGACAAGAAGAAGCAGTCCCTGAAGAAGTACTACGAGAAGCAGTCCTCGGGCCGCTACTCGGTGGACGGCGAGGTCTCCGACTGGGTCAAGATCGACTGGAACGAGGCCCGCTACGGCTCCAACTACTGCGGCGACACCAACTGCCACAACGCCTGGGACCTGATCCGCGACGGTGTCAACCAGTGGGCCAAGGACCAGAAGGCGGCCGGCCGCACCGACGCCCAGCTCAAGGCGGACCTGGCCAAGTACGACCAGTGGGACCGCTACGACTTCGACAGCGACGGCAACTTCAACGAGCCCGACGGCTACATCGACCACTTCCAGATCGTCCACGCCGGTGAGGACGAGTCCGCGGGCGGCGGCGCCCAGGGCGAGAACGCGATCTGGGCTCACCGCTGGTACGCGTACGGCACCGACGCGGGGAGCACCGGCCCCGGCACCAACAAGTCGGGCGGTACGCAGATCGGTGACACCGGCATCTGGGTCGGCGACTACACCATGCAGCCCGAGAACGGCGGTCTCGGTGTCTACGCCCATGAGTACGGCCACGACCTGGGTCTGCCGGACGAGTACGACACCACCGGTAAGGGCGAGTCGTCCGTCGCCTACTGGTCGCTGATGTCCGCGGGCTCCTGGCTCGGCACCGGCAAGGACGCGATCGGCGATCTGCCGGGCGACATGAACGCCTGGGACAAGCTCCAGCTGGGCTGGCTGAACTACGCCACGGCCAAGGCCGGGAAGAAGTCCACCCACACCCTCGGGGTCGCCGAGTACAACACCAAGAACAAGCAGGCGCTGCTCGTCGAGCTGCCCGACAAGCCCGTCACCACCGAGGTGGTCAAGCCCGCCGAGGGCACCAAGCAGTGGTGGTCCGGGATGGGTGACGGTCTGAAGAACACCCTGACCCGGTCCGTCGACCTCACGGGCAAGTCCACGGCGAGCCTGGACCTCCAGGGCTGGTGGGACATCGAGCAGAACTTCGACTACCTGTATGCCGAGGTCTCCACGGACGGCGGCGCCAACTGGACGCCCGTCGACGGCACGGCGGACGGCAAGGCCATCCCGCGCGACGCGGGGGACAAGCCCGCGCTGACCGGCACCTCGGGCGCGTACAAGAAGCTCTCCTTCCCGCTGGATGCCTACGCGGGCAAGAAGATCGACCTCCGCTTCCGCTACCAGACCGACGGCGGTGTCGCGCAGAAGGGCTTCACGGCCGACGCGATCACGCTGACGGCCGACGGCGCGCCGGTGGTCACCGACGGCGCCGAGGGCGATGACAACGGCTGGACCAGCAACGGCTTCTCGCGCATCGGCGCGTCCTTCACCAAGGACTACCCGCAGTACTACCTCGCCGAGAACCGCCAGTACGTGTCGTACGACAAGACCCTGCGGACCGGCCCGTACAACTTCGGCTGGCCCGCCACCCGCCCCGACTGGGTCGAGCACTTCCCGTACCAGAACGGTCTGCTGATCTGGCAGTGGGACACCTCGCAGCCGGACAACAACGTCGGCGTCCACCCGGGTACCGGTCAGATCCTGCCGGTCGACGCGCACGCCATTCCGGAGAAGTGGGCGGACGGCACGCTGATGCGCAACCGCATCCAGGCGTACGACTCGCCCTTCAGCTGGTATCCGACAGACGGCTTCACCCTGCACAAGAACGGCACGGCGACCAAGGTACGGGCGAAGCCGGGCAATCCGGTCTTCGACGACCACAAGGGAATGTACTGGGACAAGACCAACCCGACGGGCAGCGTGAAGGTTGCTGACACCAACACCCGGATCAAGATTCTCAAGGAGCTTCCGGGTGGCTCGACGATGACCGTCCAGGTCGGTCCGTCCGCCTCCTAGATCAACAAAACCTGCGTTATCGCAGGTCAGAGCGGCAGCGGCCGTCGTCCACTAGCGGGCGGCGGCCGTTCCGCGTTTAGATGCACTACGACCGCCTTATTGACACGACGTCTCACGGGGGACAGGAACCGTATGGCCGACGGAGGATTCACCAAGCTGCCCGGCGGCAGCGTGGTGGTAGCGATCACGCTGCCGCGCCCCTTGGGCGAGGGCGGTGTCCGCGTCCTGGTACACGCCGCGAACCGCCAGCGCGCCCTGACCAGGCTGCGCAATCTGGGGCTCCGCGCCGTCTACCTGCGCGGCAACAGCGCGCCGCCGACACCCGACGAGGTGACGGCGGTGCTGCACCATCCCGACGGGCTGGTCTGGCGCACCGCGCCGGACGGACGGGGGGAGCTCTGGCACCCCATCGCCGCCCTCCTCAGGCCCCCGGCCCCGCCGCCCGCCCCGGCAGCCCCGGCAGCCCCGGCATCCTTGGCCTGGTGGTCCTCCTAAGCGGTTACGGCGAAGTCAAGTGCTGATCCTTCTCGGCGTCCAAGCCCTCGGCCAGGCCGAACGGCGAGGGATCAGCGGGGAGCTTTAGACCCCGCGGGCGCCGCCCGGCGCGCTCAGGACGACCGGCTTGCCGGTCAGCTCCACGCCGGCCGCCCGCAGCTCCTCCAGCGCCCGCCCGGTGGTCGCCTCGGAGACGCCCGCGGTCAGGTCCAGCAGTACATGCGTCCCGAACCCCTCGCGGCGCGCGTCCAGCGCCGTGGCCCGCACACAGTGGTCGGTGGCGATGCCGACCACATCGACCTCGGTCACCTCCCGCTCGCGCAGCCACCGCGCGAGCGGCACGCCGTTCTCGTCGGCGCCCTCGAAGCCGCTGTAGGCCGCCGCGTACGCGCCCTTGTCGAAGACCGCCTCGATCGCGCCGGAGGCCACGGCGGGCGCGAAATTGGGGTGGAAGCCCACGCCCTCGGTGCCCGCGACACAGTGCACCGGCCAGCTGTGCTCGTAGTCCGGGTGGTCGGAGAAGTGATCGCCCGGGTCGATGTGGTGATCGCGGGTGGCGACGATATGGCGGTAACCGGCCGTCGCCTCCCCGATGAAATCGGTGATGGCGGCGGCGACGTCCGCGCCGCCCGTCACGGCGAGGGACCCGCCCTCGCAGAAGTCGTTCTGGACATCGACGACGATCAGTGCCCGGTGCATGACACGCGCCTTTCGGCTGGGAACAGACAGGACCGGGAAACGACTCGGCCCGGAGCGGACGATGTGATAACGGTTGCGGCTGTCGCCGAGCGTAGACACTCGGCGCCGTTCGCGGCAGTGGGCATGGGCCGTACGCGGGCGCTCAGGCCCGCAGCTACTCGGTGGGGATGACCGGCTCGCCACGCGAGAGCTGGGTCGCCGACAGCGGCAGCCCCGCCCGCGCCGCCGCGTGCCGGTCGCGCGCCGCGTCCAGCGGCTCACGGGCCACGATCTCCCTGCCGCGCACCAGCTCCACCGGGCCGTACGCGGGCGCTCAGGCCCGCAGATACTCGGTGGGGATGACCGGCTCGCCACGCGAGAGCTGGGTCGCCGACAGCGGCAGCCCCGCCCGCGCCGCCGCGTGCCGGTCGCGCGCCGCGTC
>NZ_JBEXHC010000011.1:64363-66711 GCF_040607655.1 Streptomyces sp. NPDC005266 | reverse complement strand
CGCCAGCGGCTCACGGGCCACGATCTCCCCGCCGCGCACCAGCTCCACCAGCAGCTGCCGGTCGGCGAGGTCCGGCGGGATCTCACCGGTGCCCACCACCTCGGCCTCGGCCACCCCGTCCGCGTCCACCCGCCGCGCCGCCCATTTACGGCCGCCGACCGAGGCCTTGGGGCCCATGGACTTCTTGGCCACCGGCAGCAGCGGCGCCCGCGGGTCGTCCGAGCCGGCCCGCGCGACCAGCTTGTAGACCATCGAGCAGGTCGGGTGCCCGCTGCCGGTCACCAGCTGGGTGCCCACCCCGTACGCGTCCACGGGAGCGGCGGCGAGCGAGGCGATGGCGTACTCGTCGAGATCGCTGGTGACCACGATCTTGGTGTCCTTGGCGCCCAGCTCGTCCAGCTGCTGGCGCACCCGGTGGGCGAGCAGCAGCAGATCGCCGGAGTCGATCCGCACGGCGCCCAGCTTCGGCCCCGCCACCTCCACGGCGGTGCGCACGGCGTCGGCGACGTCGTAGGTGTCCACCAGCAGGGTGGTGTCGCTGCCGAGCGACTCGACCTGTGCGGTGAAGGCGTCGCGCTCGTTGTCGTGCAGCAGCGTGAAGGCGTGGGCGCTGGTGCCGACGGTCGGGATGTTGTACCGGAATCCGGCCGCGAGGTCGGAGGTGGTCGCGAAGCCGCCGACGTACGCGGCGCGGGCCGCGGCGACGGCGGCCAGCTCATGGGTGCGGCGCGCGCCCATCTCCATCAGCGGCCGGTCGCCGGCGGCGACCGACATCCGGGACGCGGCGGCGGCCACCGCGGAGTCGTGGTTGAGGATGGAGAGGATGACGGTCTCCAGCAGCACCGCCTCGGCGAAGGTGCCCTCCACCCGCATGAGGGGTGAGCCCGGGAAGTAGACCTCGCCCTCGGGATAGCCCCAGATGTCGCCGCGGAAGCAGTAGTCGGCGAGCCAGTGCAGCGTCGGTTCGTCCACGATCCGGTGGTGGGCGAGGAAGTCCAGCACCCGCCCCTCGAAGCGGAAGTTCTCGACCGCGTCCAGGACCCGGCCGGTGCCGGCGACGACGCCGTAGCGGCGGCCTTCGGGGAGCCGGCGGGTGAAGACCTCGAAGACCGAGCGGCGGCCGGCGGTGCCGGCCCGCAGCGCGGCCTGCAGCATGGTGAGTTCGTACCGGTCGGTGAACAGCGCTGTCGACGGCACGTCCACCGGCAGTCCCAAGTCCGCAGTGTTCATAGTCGATGATGCTACCTCCCTTACTCGTCAGAGTGACGAGATCTGGGTGCCGGTTTGCGCGACGGCCCCTGCCGGGTGGCAGCATTGGGGTGTGAGTGTCAGCCCCGTGGAGATCGAACGTCCGGAGTCCCGTGAAGCACCGATGGAGGTGCCCGAGCCGGACGTTCCCTGGGTGACCGTCGTGCACAACGACCCGGTCAATCTCATGAGCTATGTGACATACGTCTTTCAGAGCTACTTCGGCTACTCCAAGGACAAGGCGCACAAACTGATGCTGGACGTCCATCACAAAGGCCGCGCGATCGTCTCGAGCGGCAGCCGCGAGGAGATGGAGCGCGACGTGCAGGCCATGCACGGATACGGCCTGTGGGCGACCCTCCAGCAGGAGCGCTGATGTCGGGACGTTTCGAACCGCTGCCCGACGGCGGCGCCTCCGTCGCCCTGGACGAGGTGGAGGTCTCCATCCTGCGCAGCCTGGCCGTCCAGCTCGCGGAGCTGATCGGCCCCGGTGCCCAGCCGGCCGGGGGAGGGGACCCGCTGGACGCGCTCTTCGCCGAGGGGCCCAGCAAGCCGCCCGCCGACCCGGCGCTGGCCCGGCTCTTCCCCGATGCCTATGTCGCCCCGGACCAGGGGCTCGGGCCCGACGAGGAGAAGGAGGCACGGGCCGCCTCGGCGGAGTTCCGCCGCTACACCGAGAACGACCTGCGGGCCCGCAAGCGCGACGACGCCCTGGCGATGGTGCGCGACCTCGACTCCCTGACCACCGGTTCCCTCACCAGGGGCCCGGCCGTCCTGGAGCTGGCGCCGCAGCGATCCCGGCAGTGGCTCACCGCCCTCAACGATCTGCGGCTGGCCATCGGGACCCGGCTGGAAGTCACCGACGAGGAGGACGGCGGCGAGCTGCTGGAGCTGCCGGACACCGATCCGCGCAAGCCGATGGTGATGGCGTACTTCTGGCTCGGCGGGCTCCAGGAGACCCTCGTCGAGACCCTTATGCCGTAATCGCCGGGTTGATCGGGGACGACGGCGGCGAGCTGCTGGAGCTGCCGGACACCGATCCGCGCAAGCCGATGGTGATGGCGTACTTCTGGCTCGGCGGGCTCCAGGAGACCCTCGTC
>NZ_JBEXHC010000011.1:0-64267 GCF_040607655.1 Streptomyces sp. NPDC005266 | reverse complement strand
CGTCGAGACCCTTATGCCGTAATCGCCGGGTTGATGCCGTGAACACCCAGCGTGGCGATCGTTGAGTGTTCGTTTAGAGGATGCTCAACTCCGGATAACGATCGCATCACCGCGCTCGTTCCTTTTGTTACACCCGATAACGTTTGTCCACTTCTTCCTGTGGCGTGCCCCACACGCAACGGGGTGGATCAGTGTTGCGGCCGTGGTAAATCTTCACGATCGCCAGCCGCCACAGGGAGAAAGGCGCAGCAACATGACCTCAGCGGCTCCTGAAGAGGGGTATGAGCGGGGCCTGGGCAGTCGCCAGGTCCAGATGATCGCCATCGGCGGCGCCATCGGCGTCGGCCTGTTCATGGGCGCCGGAGCGAACATCGCCAAGGCGGGGCCCAGCATCATCCTGATGTACGCCCTCGCCGGCGTCATCATCTTCTTCATCATGCGAGCGCTCGGCGAGCTGCTCCTGTACCGCCCCGTCTCGGGGTCCTTCGCGGAGTACGCCCGTGAGTTCCTCGGCCCGTTCTTCGGCTATGTCACCGGCTGGACGTACTGGCTGATGTGGGTGGTGACCGGCATGGCCGAGCTCACCGCCGCCGCCATGTACGTCCACTTCTGGTTCCCGACGATCCCGCAGTGGGTCAGTGCCCTGGTCTTCCTGGTGGTGCTGTTCGGGGTCAATCTGATCTCGGTGAAGATCTTCGGCGAGGTCGAGTTCTGGTTCTCGATGGTCAAGGTCACCGCGATCATCGGCATGATCGTGATCGGTCTGGGCGTGCTCACCCTCGGCTTCTCCGACGTCGGTGACACCGCCGCCGCCTCCAACCTCTGGTCGCACGGCGGTGTCTTCCCCAACGGCATCGGCGACAGCCTGATGACCCTGCAGGGCGTGATGTTCGCCTACCTCGCCGTCGAGCTGGTCGGCGTCACCGCGGGCGAGTCCGAGGACCCCGAGAAGACCCTGCCCAAGGCGATCAACACGCTGCCCTGGCGCATCCTCATCTTCTATGTGGGTGCCCTGCTGGTGCTGCTGGCGGTCGTCAAGTGGACCGAGTTCTCGGCGGGCGAAAGCCCCTTCGTGCACGCCTTCTCGAAGATCGGCATCCCGTTCGCGGCCGGCATCGTCAACTTCGTCGTCCTCACCGCGGCCCTGTCCTCCTGTAACTCCGGGATGTACTCCACCGGCCGGATGCTGCGCGACCTGGCCTCCAACAGCGAGGCCCCCGGGGTCTTCGGCAAGCTGAACTCCCGTAAGACCCCGGCCATCGGCATCACCGTCTCCGTGCTGCTGATGGGTATCGGCGTGGTCCTCAACTACGTCGTTCCGGAGAAGGCGTTCACCTACGTCACCTCGGTCGCCACGGCCGCGGGCATCTGGGCCTGGATGATGATCCTCATCAGCCACATCCAGTACCGCCGCGCGGTGACCGCCGGCCGCCTCCCGGCCTCGTCCTTCCCGGCCCCCGGCGGCTCCGCCTTCAGCTGGGTCGCGCTGATCTTCCTCTTCCTGGTGACCGGAATGATCGCGTACGACAAGGACTCCCGGGTGTCCCTCTACGTCGGCGCGGGCTGGGCGGTCTGCCTGGTGATCGGCTGGTTCGTCCTCAAGAGCCGCGGCGGCACCCCGCAGGTGACGGGTGCCGGGGCCGGTGCCGAGGGCGAGCGGGAGTACGTCAGCAAGTAAGGGGACGCCCCGACGCGGCTTCCACGCTTTGGGCACAATGTCTCACCAGGCGGGCTCCGGACCACTGTCCGGAGCCCGCCTCCTATTCTGTGCCTCATGCTGACCATCACCCAGGCCCTCCACGACCAGATCGTCGCGCACGCCCGCGCCGACCACCCCGACGAGGCATGCGGCGTCATCGCGGGCCCGGTCGGAAGCGGCCGCCCCGAGCGGTTCATCCCGATGCTGAACGCGGCCCGCTCGCCCACCTTCTACGAATTCGACTCGGGCGATCTCCTCAAGCTCTACCGCGAGATGGACGACCGGGACGAGGAGCCCGTCGTCATCTATCACTCGCACACCGCGACCGAGGCATACCCCTCCCGCACCGACATCTCCTACGCCAATGAGCCCGGTGCGCACTATGTCCTGGTCTCCACCGCCGAGTGCGGCAATGACGAGGGGCCCGTGGAGTTCCGGTCCTTCCGGATCGTGGAGGGCGAGGTCACCGAGGAAGAGGTCAAGGTCGTCGAGGCGTACTGAGCCGCGCCGAGTGTCCTCTCATCTCAGATGTCGGTCGCTACTGGTCCGTATCACGGGACAGCCTTCCGGGGTCCCGTCCGGGAATCGATACGATGACTCCATGGTTTTCGATGATGTGAGCGACAAGACGCCGGGCATGCTGCTCGTGGCGCGGCTCCACGTCGACCTGTGCCGGCTCGCCAGCGCGATGTGTCCGCGTCGCGCCGCGGCGGCCTGATCGCGGCGCCCTGCTGCGCGCCCGGCGCCGCCGTGCGCACCGAGGCCGCCCTCCCGGAGCCCGTCCGGGACTGCCTTCCACCCCGTCCTCCGACGTTCTCCGACAGGAGCCCAGACATGGCCATCGAGGTCCGCATCCCGACCATCCTCCGCACCTACACCGACGGTCAGAAGGCCGTCGAGGGCAGCGGAAACACTCTCGCCGAGCTCTTCGCCGACCTCGAGACCCGGCACACCGGCATCCAGGAGCGTCTGGTCGACGGCGGCGGGCTGCGCCGCTTCGTCAACGTCTATCTGAACGACGAGGACGTCCGCTTCCTCGACGGCATCTCCACCAAGCTCTCGGACGGCGACAACGTGACCATCCTCCCCGCGGTCGCCGGCGGCATGCGCTGATGCGGTACGACAGCCCCCTGGCAGCGGTCGGCAATACGCCGCTCGTCCGGCTGCCGCGGCTCTCGCCCTCCGCGGAGGTACGGATCTGGGCCAAACTGGAGGACCGCAACCCCACCGGTTCGATCAAGGACCGCCCCGCGCTCCATATGATCGAACAGGCCGAGAAGGACGGCCGGTTGACCGCCGGCTGCACCATCCTCGAACCCACCTCCGGCAACACCGGCATCTCGCTCGCCATGGCGGCCAAGCTCAAGGGCTACCGCATCGTGTGCGTCATGCCGGAGAACACCAGCGAGGAGCGGCGCCAGCTGCTCGCCATGTGGGGCGCGGAGATCATCTCCTCGCCCGCGGCGGGGGGCTCCAACACGGCCGTCCGGGTGGCCAAGGAGCTCAGCGCCGAGCACCCCGACTGGGTGATGCTCTACCAGTACGGAAACCCGGACAACGCGGGCGCCCACTACGCCACCACCGGCCCTGAGGTCCTCGCCGACCTCCCCTCCATCACCCATTTCGTAGCCGGCCTCGGCACCACCGGCACCCTGATGGGTGTCGGCCGCTTCCTGCGCGAGAACAAGCCGGACGTCCAGATCGTCGCCGCCGAGCCCCGCTACGACGACGTCGTCTACGGGCTGCGCAATCTCGACGAGGGCTTCGTCCCCGAGCTGTACGACGAGTCCGTCCTGACCACCCGCTTCTCCGTCGGCTCCGAGGACGCGGTGGCCCGCACCCGGGAACTCCTCGCCCAGGAAGGCATCTTCGCGGGCGTCTCGACCGGCGCGGCGCTGCACGCCGCGATCGGGGTCGCCCGCAAGGCGGTGAAGGCCGGCCAGAGCGCCGATGTGGTCTTCGTCGTCGCCGACGGTGGCTGGAAGTACCTCTCCACCGGCGTCTACACCGCGGCCACCACCGAGGAGGCGATCGAGACGCTGCACGGCCAGCTCTGGGCGTAGTGGCGCCGCGGGGGGCGTGAAACAGGCGCTGACCGGCTCCGTCCTGGTGATTCCGCCCACAACGCGGGCCCGTGGAGGAGCCGCCTGGGCCGCGGCGCCTTACGCTCGTGGGCACCGCATGACCCCCCGCACCCGCCCATGGCCCTCGGCATGGGGACCCCTCAAGGAGGTTCCTGCTTCATGAAGCTCACCGTCGTCGGATGCTCAGGGTCGTTCCCGTCCGCGGAATCGGCCTGCTCGAGCTACCTCGTAGAGGCCGACGGCTTCCGGCTGCTGCTCGACATGGGCAATGGCGCCCTTGGCGAGCTGCAGCGCCACTGCGGTCTCTACGACCTCGACGCCGTGCTCCTCTCGCATCTCCACCCCGATCACTTCATCGACATGTGCGGGTATTTCGTCGCGCGCTACTACCGGCACGACGGAGGCCGCGCCGAGGCGATCCCGATCTACGGACCCGAGGACACCGAGCGGCGGCTCGTCCAGGCGTACGACGACGTGCCCGACGAGAAGGCCATGCGCGAGGTCTTCGACTTCCGCACCCTGGCCCCCGGGAACCTGGAGGTCGGCCCCTTCACGATCCGCGTCGAGCGGGTCTGCCACCCGGTGGAGGCGTTCGGCTTCCGCATCGAGTACGACGGCCGCTCGCTGGTCTACTCCGGCGACACGGGCCCCTGTGAGGCTCTGGTGGACCTGGCCCGGGGCAGCGACCTCTTCCTCTGTGAGGCGGCTTTCACCCACGGCAAGGAAGACATCCCCGAACTGCATCTCAACGGCCGCCAGGCGGGCGAACTCGCGCTCCGGGCAGGGGCCGGGGCGCTGGTGCTGACCCATATCCCGCCGTGGACGGACCCCCAGATCAACCAGCGCGACGCCCAGCAGGTCTTCGGCGGCCCGGTGGAACTGGCCAAGGCAGGCGCGGTCTACGAGGTCTAAGCGGATGCGGTGAAGTTCGCCGCTGATCCCTCGCCGTTCGGCCTGGCCGAGGGCTTGGAGGCCGAGAAGGATCAGCACTTGACTTCGCCGTAACCGCTTAGCGGCATCCGTTACGCCGAAGCGCCGGGCTGGTCGTCCAGCCCGGCGCTTCGTGTTCGTACGGGGTCGGGCGCTAGCCCTTCTTGGCGTCCGCCGTCTTGCTCTCCGCGGTCCTGGTCTCCGCCGTCCTGGTCTCCGCGGTCTTGGCGGCGGTCGCCTTGGTGTCCGCCTTCCTGGCGTTCTGGGCGTCCGTCGCCGCCGCGTCGTCCAGGGTGTCCTCCGGCTCGCGGCCCGGGGTCGGGATGTTGAACTTTGTGATCACGAAGCGGAACAGCAGGTAGTACACGACGCTGAACGCCAGCCCGATCGGGATGATCAGCCACGCCTTCTCGCTGTGCGACCACCCCAGCAGATAGTCGAAGAGCCCGCCCGAGAAGGTGAAGCCGCTGCGGATCCCGAGCGCCCAGGTCAGCGCCATGGACACACCGGTCAGCACCGCGTGGATCCCGTAGAGCACGGGGGCGATGAACATGAACGAGAACTCGATCGGCTCGGTGACACCCGTGACGAACGCCGTCAGCGAGACCGAGATCATCATGCCCATCACGGCCTTGCGCCGTTCGGGGCGGGCGCAGTGGGCGATCGCCAGACCGGCGGCCGGCAGCGCGAACATCATGATCGGGAAGAAGCCGGTCATGAACATTCCGGCCGACGGGTCGTCGTGGAAGTAGCGCGCGATGTCACCGTGCCAGGTCTGCCCGCCGGAGGTAAAGTCGCCGAACTGGAACCAGGCGAACGAGTTCAGCAGCATGTGCATGCCGACCGGGATCAGCAGCCGGTTGACCACACCGAAGATCCCGGAGCCGACCGCGCCGTTGGCCGAGAGCCACTCGGAGAAGCTGTTGAGGCCATCGCCGATCGGACCCCACAGATAGCCGAAGACGACGCCGTAGAGCAGCCCCGCGAAGGACATCAGGATCGGGATGAAGCGGCGGCCGCTGAAGAAGCCCAGCCAGTCCGGGAGCCGGGTGCGGTGGTACTTCTCCCACAGCACGGCGGCGGTCAGACCCACCACGATGCCGCCGAGCACGCCCGGGTCCTCCGGCTTGCCGGTCACGTCGCTGACGAAGCCGGTCAGCACGTTCTTGTAGACGAGGAAGCCGACGAGGGCGGCGAACGCCGTGGTGCCGTCCGACTTCTTCGCGAAGCCGATGGCCACGCCGATGCAGAAGAGCAGGGCCAGGTTGTCGAAGAGGGCACCGCCCGCATGGGCGAAGATCTCCGCGAGCTTGTTCCAGCCGAGTCCGGTCTTGCCGAAGACGTCGTCCTGGCCGAGGCGGCTCAGGATGCCCGCGGCGGGCAGGGCGGCGACGGGCAGCTGGAGGCTGCGCCCGATCTTTTGCATACCCTTGATCAGACCGGCACCCCGCTTCTGGGCGGGCGCCGCCGAGGCGGTGGCCGTACTCATCGGATTCCTCCTGGTGAGGCGGGCGCTCGGAAAAGGGGGGTGGCCCGCGTAGTGGTCTACACCACAAGTGGTGTAGACCTGTTGTAGCACGTGGGGATCCGATAAGAGAATCTATCGTTCCATGTGGTCTGAACCACTGTCGCTCCGGGGGTGCGAGTGGGCGTCCGGGTGCCGTCCGTTCGCCCAACCCGCATAATGGTGTAGACCACTTGGCGAGACGACAGGAGTGGACATGGCCAGCAAGGCTGAGAAGATCGTCGCGGGACTCGGCGGTATCGACAACATCATTGAGGTCGAGGGCTGCATCACCCGGCTCCGCACCGAGGTCAAGGACCCCTCCCTCGTCGACGAGGCCGCACTGAAGGCCGCCGGTGCGCATGGCGTCGTGAAGATGGGCAGCGCCATCCAGGTCGTCATCGGCACCGACGCGGACCCCGTCGCCGCCGAGATCGAAGACCTGATGTGACTTGCTGGGCCACCGGCCGCCCCCTCGGGACGGCGATGGCCCAGGGCCCCGATCCTCCGGCGGATTCAAGGGGCCGTCGCAACACGTGGTGAGTTGATCAAGCCGCGAGCAGTTCAGACAGACGCTCGGCTGGGGTCTCCCAGCCGAGCGTCTTGCGTGGGCGGCTGTTGAGTTCGGCGGCGACGGCGTCCAGGTCCTCCCGGATCTTGAAGTCCATTGCCACCCCTGAACTGGGGTGTTGCAACGACCACCAGAACCTGAGCTCCGGACCGGGGCCCTCCGTGTTGCCGATAGGCTCATCTCATGTCTCGTATCGACGGCCGCACCCCCGACCAGCTCCGCCCCGTGACCATTGAGCGCGGATGGAGCAAGCACGCCGAGGGCTCTGTCCTCGTCTCCTTCGGCGACACCCGCGTCCTGTGCACCGCGAGCGTCACCGAGGGTGTGCCGCGCTGGCGCAAGGGCAGCGGCGAGGGCTGGGTCACCGCCGAGTACGCGATGCTGCCGCGCTCCACCAACACCCGCGGCGACCGCGAATCCGTCCGCGGCAAGATCGGCGGCCGTACGCACGAGATCTCCCGCCTCATCGGCCGCTCGCTGCGCGCCGTCATCGACTACAAGGCGCTCGGCGAGAACACCATCGTCCTGGACTGCGACGTCCTCCAGGCCGACGGCGGCACCCGCACCGCCGCCATCACCGGCGCGTACGTCGCCCTCGCCGACGCCATCGGCTGGGCCCAGGCCAAGAAACTGATCAAGGCCAACCGGCAGCCGCTGACCGGCACCGTCGCCGCCGTCAGCGTCGGCATCGTCGGCGGCGTCCCCCTGCTCGACCTCTGCTACGAGGAGGACGTGCGCGCCGAGACCGACATGAACGTCGTCTGCACCGGCGATGGCCGCTTCGTCGAGGTACAGGGCACCGCGGAGGGCGAGCCCTTCGCCCGTGACGAGCTCAACGGACTCCTGGACCTCGCGGTCGCGGGCTGCGGCGCGCTGGCCGGCCTCCAGCGCGCGGCGCTGGAAACGGCCCTGTGAGCCATGGCCCTGTGGGCAATCGCTCTCCGGGCAACCAGCGGGCGCCGCTTGGCGTTTAGTCAGGTACCACCACACGCACGTACGGACATCCGGCCGCGGACGCGCACATCGCGCCCGCGGCCGGTCCACCGGGGAGGGGAACCCGTTCCATGGCGCCGCGCCACCACCACAGCGACCACCGCCGCCGCACCACCACCGCCGTCACCGCACTGGCCGCCGTCGTGCTCGCGGTGCCGATCACCGTCGGCTGCAGCGCCGTCGAAAAGGCCCTCGACTGCGCCCAGCTCGCCGTCGAGATATCCAACGACGTCGACGACCTCCAGGACGCCCTGACCGGCGCCGCCGTCAACCCCGACGACGCCGACAAGATCCTCGACGCCCTCGACAAGGACATCGACAAGATGGGCGGCCGCACCGACAACGCGGACGTCGGCAAGGCCGTCGACCACCTCCAGAAGGCCGTCGACAACGTCCAGAAGTCCGTCGACAGCGGCCAGAACCCTGATCTGACCCCGGTCAGGGACGCGGCGAGCGAGCTGACCAACGTCTGCTCGCCCTGACCTCCGTTGATAATTGAGAGTTATGCAGCAACGTTCTGAGGGACACCCCCCGCACCCCCGCCGTCTGATCCTCGCCACCCGCAACGTCTACAAGATCACCGAGCTGCGGTCGATCCTGGGCGAATCCGGCCTGGACGTCGAACTCGTCGGCGCCGACGCCTATCCCGAAGTCCCCGACGTCCCGGAAACCGGCGTGACCTTCGAGGAAAACGCCCTCCTCAAGGCCCACGCCCTGGCCCGGGCCACCGGCCACCCTGCCATCGCCGACGACTCCGGCCTGTGCGTCGACGTCCTCGGCGGCGCCCCCGGCATCTTCTCCGCCCGCTGGTCCGGCGGCCACGGCAACGACCGCGCCAACCTCGACCTGCTGCTCGCCCAACTCGCCGACGTCCCCGACGAGCACCGCGCGGCCCACTTCGAATGCGCCGCCGCCCTCGCCCTCCCCGACGGCACCGAACGCGTAGTCTCCGGCCGCCTCACCGGCACCCTCCGTCGCGAACCCGTCGGCGGCGGAGGCTTCGGCTACGACCCCATCCTCCAGCCCGAGGGCGAGACCCGGACCTGCGCGGAGCTGAGCCCTGAGGAGAAGAACGCCATCAGCCATCGGGGGAAGGCGTTCCGGGCGATCGCGCCGATCGTGCGCGAGCTGCTGGGGTAAGCGCCGCACTGAGGGGTACCGTTGACGGCCTGCGACTCGCGCTTGCGAATCGCAGGCTGTCCACAGTGCGGCGGAAGGGATTCGAACCCTCAAGCCCTATCACGGGCCACAGATCCTAAGTCTGCTGCGTCGCCACTGCGCCACCGCCGCTAGCTGTCAGACATGGTAGCGGGCGGACCGCTGACCGGTCACTTTGCATATGCGCTATGCGACGGCACGGCGCCGCCTTCGCCGGTTCCGACCGCACCACGTGTCCGTGATCGCATGATGCCCGCGACCTGCCGTCGTCGGGTACGGCAGGCGTGCCACCGATCGGATGTGGCCGACGTCGATTCCGGCCGTCACGATGCGGCGTCGGATATGGGACATCGTTCCCTTCGCGGGCCTGGTCCGTGTACCTGGCCGTCATGAGCCTCCCCCTGTGCGATCACATGTCGCACCTTCGCACTGAGTGACGAATTCCTTACCGGGTGGTTACGCACCCCCATGCGAAAGGTCCCGCACCGAGCCGGTGCGGGACCGTCGGGGGAGGGGGTGGCTCAGAGGGCCAGGTCCTTGATGATCTTGGCTACGTGGCCGGTGGCCTTGACGTTGTACAGGGCGCGCTCGACCTTGCCCTCCTCGTCGACGATGACCGTGGAGCGGATCACGCCGGTGACCGTCTTGCCGTAGAGCTTCTTCTCGCCGAAGGCGCCGTAGGAATCCAGGACCTCCTTGGAGGGGTCGGCGAGGAGGGTGACCTTCAAGGACTCCTGGTCGCGGAACTTGGCGAGCTTCTCCGGCTTGTCGGGGGAGATGCCGATGACGTCGTAGCCGTGGCCGGAGAGGAATTCCAGGTTGTCGGTGAAGTCGCAGGCCTGCTTGGTGCAGCCGGCGGTGAGGGCGGCGGGGTAGAAGTAGACGATGACCTTGCGGCCCGCGTGGTCGGCGAGCGATACCTGCTTGCCGTCCGCGTCGGGGAGGGTGAAGGCGGGGGCGGTGTCGCCGGGCTGCAGTCGCTCGCTCATGATCGGTGCTCCTCGTGGCTTCGGGGTACATACCGACATTAGCCAGCTTCCCGGCCGGGGGTGCCGTGGGGCGGGGAAGTGGGGGAGCTGACAGACTGTCCATCACGAATCATCGAGACTGACGGAGGCAGCGCGGTGTCGGATGCCAGGACCCCTGCGCAGATCGAGGCGGACATCGCCCGTAGGCGGCAGGAGCTCGCCGTGACGCTCGACGAGATCGGGGTGCGGGTGCACCCGAAGACGCTCATGGGGGATGCGAAGGCGAAGGCGGCGTCGGCCGTGGACCGGACCGCGGGGCGGGCGTATGTGTCCGTGAACCGGGCGGTCACGAATGTGCGCGGCCAGTTGGTGTCGGAGGACGGGGCGCCTCGGATGGAGCGGATCGTGCCGGTCGCGCTCGCCGTGGTGGGGCTGGTCGGTCTGCTGGTGATCTCGTCGAAGGCGTCGAAGGCGTCGAAGCCGTCGAAGGCGGCGCGGTCCTCGAGGTGCGGCAGGCGGCGCCGGGGCTAAGCGGTTACGGCGAAGTCAAGTGCTGATCCTTCTCGGCGTCCAAGCCCTCGGCCAGGCCGAACGGCGAGGGATCAGCGGCGAACTTCACCGCATCCGCTCAGGCCCGCGGGGCTGTGGCCGACCTGAGGCGCCGGTACGGCGCCCGGCCAGGTACGGTCATGACGTGAGTGCGAAAACGTCCCATGACAAGCTGCCCATCCGGATGCTGCACGACCGTGTGCTGGTCCGTACCGATATTCCGGAGGGCGAGCGCCGGTCGACCGGCGGCATTGTGATCCCGGCGACCGCGGCGGTCGGCAGGCGGCTGGCCTGGGCCGAGGTGGTCGCGGTCGGGCAGAGCGTGCGGACCGTGGAGCCGGGCGACCGGGTGCTCTACGACCCGGAGGACCGGGCGGAGGTCGAGGTCCGCGGGGTGGCCTATGTGCTGATGCGGGAGCGCGATCTGCATGCGGTGGCCGCGGAGCGGCTGGAGGGTGCCGAGGACTCCACAGGTCTTTACCTGTAGGTGAGGTCTGTGCCTGTAGCGCCTCAGGGCGGAAGAGATACGGCAGAGGGTGGTGACGTTTCGGCGTCACCACCCTCTGCCGTGCGTCAGCCGCTCCCGGGGTCTCCGGGGTCTTCCGGGTCACCCGCCCCGCCCGGCCCCCCGGGGTCGAAGGTGGGGTCGTCGGTGGGGAAGTCGTCCGTCGGCGGGGTCGCCGTCGGGTCGTCCTCCGTGGGTTCGGTGGGCGGGCTGGAGGTGGGCTCGGTCGGGAGCGTGGGGTCCGTCGGGACCGTGGCCGGGGGAGTGGTGACGATCGGCGGCAGAGTGGCGGGGGCCTCGGGGGTGGACGGCGGCTCGTACGGGGTGTCCGTGCCGTCCTCCAGCCGCAGGTCGAAGTCGGCCGGCGGCTTTCCGTCCAGCGCGCCCGCGGTGTACTGGGCCCAGATCTCGGCGGGGTAGCCGCCGCCGTTGACGCGGTCCAGGCCGGTCGCCCCGTACAGCGACTTCTGTACGCCCGTGGTGGAGTCCTGGCCCATCACGGCGACCACGGTCGCCAGATCCGGGGTGTAGCCCGCGAACCAGGCGGCCTTGTCCTCCTCCGCGGTGCCGGTCTTGCCGGCCGCCGGGCGCTCGGCTGCCTGGGCGGCGGTGCCGGTGCCGCCGTCGACCACGCTTTGCAGTATCGAGGTGGTGGCGTCGGCGGCGCTGCGGCGGATGGCCTGCCGGCTGTCCCGGGCCGGGAGCTTGATCTGCGCTCCGTCCTTGGTGACTTCTTCGACCAGGCTGTACCTGCCGTGCTCGCCGTGGTTGGCGAGGGTCGCGTATGCCTCGGTCATGTCCATCACGCTGGCGGTGGCGGGGCCGAGCGCGATGGAGGGGGAGGCGTGCAGGTCGGGGGTGTCCTCGGGGATGCCGAGGTCGATGGCGGTCCGCTTGACCTTGGCGGGGCCCACGTCCTCGGCCATCTGTGCGTACACGGAGTTCACCGAGTTGTCGGTGGCCGTGGTGACGTCGATGTCGCCGTAGTCGACGTCGTCCTCGTTGGCGGGGGCGTAGCCGGTGGGGCCGTCCGCGCCGATGACCTCGCGCTTGTTGTCACCGTTGTAGAGCGTGTCCGCGGTGATGGTCTGTCCGTC
Organism: Streptomyces sp. NPDC005266; assembly: GCF_040607655.1. Classification (NCBI taxonomy): domain Bacteria; kingdom Bacillati; phylum Actinomycetota; class Actinomycetes; order Kitasatosporales; family Streptomycetaceae; genus Streptomyces; species Streptomyces sp. NPDC005266. The sequence goes on along the minus strand of NZ_JBEXHC010000011.1, from coordinate 52,209 downwards.
CTGGGTGGTGGCCCCATAGCGCACCGCCGAGGTGAAGACAAATGGCTTGAAAGTGGATCCCACCTGGTAGTCACGGCGGGTCGCGTTGTTGACGAACTGCTTGGTGTAGTCGATCCCGCCGTAGAGGGCGACCACCTTCCCGGTCCTGGGGTCGATGGAGGCGCCGCCCGCCCGGACGTACCGGTCGACCTTGCGGTCCTTGCTGAGCTTGCTCATCAGCCGGTCCCGCACGGCCTCGGCGAAGGCGTGCTGCTTCTTCTTGCTGATCGTGGTGGTGATGCGGTAGCCGCCGCGTGCCAGGGTCTGTTCGTCGATGATTCCGTTGCTGGTGAGGTAGTCCTCGACCGCCTCGACGAGATAGCCGCGCTGCCCGGACATGCCGGAGGGTGCCTTTGCGTCGGAGGGCGCGGGGAAGGTCATCCTGTTGCGCTCGGCCCGGCTCAGCCAGCCCTTCTTGACCATGCCGTCGAGTACGTAGTGCCAGCGGGCCACCGCCTGCCGCTTGTTCTGCGGATGGGAGACGATGTCGTACGCGCTGGGGGCGTTGAGGAGGGTCGCCAGATAGGCGCTCTGGGCGGTGTTGAGCTCGCCGATGTCCTTGCCGTAGTAGGCCTGGGCGGCGGCCTGGATTCCGTAGGCGTTGCGCCCGAAGTAGCTGGTGTTGAGGTAGCCCTCGAGGATCTTGTCCTTGCTCACCTCGCGGTCCAGCTTGATCGCGATGAAGAACTCCTTCATCTTGCGGCTGACCGTCTGCTCCTGGTCCAGGTAGTAGTTCTTCACATACTGCTGGGTGATGGTGGAGCCGGACTGCTTGCCCTTGCCGGTGGCGGTGTTCCAGGCGGCGCGGACCATCGCCTCGGGGTTGATGGCGGACTCGGAGTAGAAGTCCCGGTCCTCGGCCGCGAGCACCGCGTGCTGGGTGCGCTTGGGCACCTGGCTGAGCTGGACGTTCTCCCGGTTGACCTGGCCCTCGCGGGCCAGCGGGGAGCCGTCGGAGTAGAGGAAGACATTGCTCTGGGCGAGGGCGGCCTTGTTGGCCGCGGGGATGTCGACGAGCAGATAGCCGGTGACGAGCCCGCCGGCGACCAGCAGGACGATGAGCAGAAAGCCGCCGAGCAGCATGCGCCAGGTGGGGAGGAGGCGGTGCCAGCCGGTGCGGCGGGGCCGGCCCGTTCCGCCCTTGGCGGGTTTCCCGTCCGCGCGGTCCATGCCGACCACGCCGTCCATGCCGTGGGTGGTGGGGGTGTCGCCGTCTGTGCTGTGGGTGTGGTGCCGGTCGCCCGTTCCGGCGGCGTCGCCGTCGATCAGCTGGGGCTCGTCGCTCATGTCTCCTGAGACTCCTCGGCCGCCGTCGAGGGTTGCGCCGCGGCGGAATCGTACACGGTCGGGCGATTCGCGTCGTACGCCCCAGAAAACACTGTCGCATCATCCGTTCCGGGCCGGGGTCGTGGCGCGCACCCGTGACTGGTCTGTGACCGGCCGAATGAATGATTTCCCTCACACCATCCGGTGAATAATGCTTGGCCGTCTCCTCAGCCCTGGGACTAGGCTCCTGTGCTTTGGCGTGGAGGGAGAGGCGGGCGAATGCGGCTGTACGTGGCCGTCGCGGTGAGCGGGTTCAAACGCTATGCGACGTATCGGGTCGCCACCGTGGCCGGGGTGTTCACCAACACCGTCTTCGGCTTCATCCTCGCCTACACCTACACGGCGTTATGGGACGAGCGGCCGCATCTCGGCGGCTACGACCTCTCCCAGGCGCTGACCTTCGTCTGGCTCGGCCAGGCGCTTCTCGCCGCCGCCGCGCTGATGGGCGGCGGCTTCCAGGACGAGCTTCAGGAGCGCATCCGCTCCGGCGACATCGCCGTCGATCTCTACCGCCCCGTCGATCTCCAGCTGTGGTGGCTGGCCGGGGAGCTCGGCCGGGCCCTGTTCCAGCTGCTCGGGCGCGGTATCGCGCCAATGGCCTGCGGCGCGCTCGTCTTCGACCTCGACCTGCCCGACGCCCCGGTGACCTGGCTGTGGTTTCTGCTGTCCGTGACGCTCGGTGTCTGCGTCGGCTTCGCGGTGCGCTATCTGGTCGCGCTCGCCGCCTTCTGGCTGCTCGACGCGTCGGGACTGGCCATGATGAGCGGCCTGCTGTGTCTCTTCTTCTCGGGGATGATCCTGCCGCTCAATGTGTTCCCCGGGCAGCTCGGCGAGACGGCCCGCGCGCTGCCGTGGGCGGCGATACTCCAGGTGCCCGCGGACGTCTTCCTGGAGGAGCGCCGGGGCCCGGGGCTGCTGGCGGCCTTCGCGTTCCAGACGGGGTGGGCGGTGGCGCTGTTCGCGGCCGGGCGTGTGCTGCAGTCGGCCGCCACCCGGAAGGTGGTCGTCCAAGGTGGCTGACTCCGCCGTGGCCGGCGTGTATCAGGGATTGCGCGCCTACGCCCTGATCGTGGCGATGTGGGTGCGTTCCACGATGGCGTATCGCACCTCCTTCCTGCTCATGACCGTGGGCAACTTCGTGGGGACGGGGCTGGATTTCGTGGCGATCGCGCTGATGTTCTCCCACATCGATGCGCTCGGCGGCTTCACCCTCGCCGAGGTGGCCTTTCTCTACGGGACCACCAGCACCGCCTTCGGCCTCGCCGATCTGGTGCTCGGCAATGTGGGCCGGCTGGGACTGCGGGTGCGGGACGGGACGCTGGACACCCTGCTGGTGCGGCCGGTGCCGATCCTCGCCCAGGTCGCCGCCGACCGCTTCGCGCTGCGCCGGCTCGGCCGGGCCGGCCAGGGGACGGTGCTGCTCTGCTGGTCACTGACGCACATAGACATCGACTGGACGGTGGACCGGGTGGCGCTGGTGCCGGTGATGCTGCTCAGCGGCGGGGCGATCTTCGGGGCACTGTTCGTGCTCGGTGGCGCCTTCCAGTTCTGGGCCAAGGACGCCACCGAGGTGCAGAACGCCTTCACCTTCGGCGGGACCACCCTGCTGGAGTATCCGCCGACGGTCTTCGGCAAGGAGGTGCTGCGCGGCGTCACCTTCGTCATCCCGCTGGCCTTCGTCAACTGGCTGCCCGCCCTGCACATCCTGGGCCGGCCGAATCCGCTGGGGCTGCCGGGGTGGATCGGCTTCGCCGCCCCGCTGGTCGCGCTCGGCTGCTGCGCGGTGGCGGGGCTGGCGTGGCGGGCGGGGCTGCGGGCGTATCAGTCCACGGGAAGCTGAGGGGACCGCGATATGGATGATCTCATCGAACTCGACGGCGTCGAGAAGGTGTTCGAGGTGCGGCGCAGGGCCGGGCTGCTGCGCCGTGAGCGGCGCGAGGTGCGCGCCGTGGACGGCATCAGCTTCCGGGTGACGCGCGGCGAGATGGTCGGCTACATCGGCCCGAACGGCGCGGGGAAGTCCACCACCATCAAGATGCTGACCGGGATCCTGGTGCCCAGCGGCGGGCGGCTGCGGGTCGCCGGCATCGACCCCTCGCGTGAGCGGACGCGGCTCGCGCGCCGGATCGGGGTGGTCTTCGGACAGCGGACGACCCTGTGGTGGGATCTGCCGCTGCGCGATTCGTACGCGCTGGTGCGGCGGATGTACCGGATCCCGGACGACCGTTACCGGGAGAATCTGGACCGCTGCGTCGAACTGCTCAACCTTGGCGCGCTGCTGGAGGTGCCGGTCCGTCAGCTCTCGCTCGGCCAGCGGATGCGCGGCGATATCGCGGCCGCCCTGCTGCACGACCCCGAGGTGCTCTACCTCGACGAGCCGACGATCGGGCTCGATGTGGTCAGCAAGGCCAAGGTGCGGGAGTTCCTGCGCGAGGTGAACGCCGAGCGGGGCACCACCGTGCTGCTCACCACCCACGATCTGACCGATATCGAGCAGCTCTGCAAGCGGGTGATGGTCATCGACCACGGCCGGCTGGTCTACGACGGCGGTCTCGACGGGCTGCACGCGGTGGGCGAGAGCGAGCGCACCCTGGTGGTCGATCTGGAACGGGAGATGCCGCCCATCGAGATTCCCGGCGCGCGGACGGTGAAGGTCGAAGGGCCCCGGCAGTGGCTGGCGTTCCCGGCGACCAGCAGCGCGGCGCCGATCGTCGCGGCGGTGGCCGCCGGCTGTCCGCTGGTGGATCTGTCGGTGCGTGAGCCGGACATCGAGGACGTCATCGCCAGAATGCTGTTCTCGCGGCAGCCGGGGATGTGAGACGGCCCAGGGCGGGCGACCGCCGTTAGTCTGTCCGTATGACGAGCGCTGGTTCTTCCCCCGGGGCGAGCCCCGACCTTCCCGGCGACGCCCAGATGCGGGCCTCCGACGCCGAGCGGGAGCGTGTCGCCGAGGCGCTGCGCGAGGCCCTCGCCGAGGGCCGCCTGGACATGGAGGAGTTCGAGGAGCGGCTGGAGGCGGCGTACAAGGCGCGCACCCACGCCCAGTTGGAGCCGCTGGTACGGGACCTTCCGGTGCCCGGCTCGGCCGCCCCCGACCCGCTGCCCGCGTCCGCCGCGGCCCGCACCGGCTGGCGGCAGCGGATCGGTGGCACGCCGACGTCCCGGGTGGGGATCGCGATCCTCGGCGGTTTCCAGCGCAAGGGCACCTGGACCGCCCCGCGGAACTTCACCGCCTTCGCGCTTATGGGCGGCGGCGAGATCGATCTGCGGGAGGCCCGTTTCGAGGGCCGGGAGACGGTGATCCGCTGCTTCGCCCTCATGGGCGGGGTCAACGTCATCGTGCCGCCGGACGTCGAGACGCATGTCGGTGGCATCGGCATCATGGGCGGCTTCGACCACTCGGGTACCGCCGACGGCGAGCCGGGCGCGCCGCGTGTGGCCGTCACCGGCCTCGCGCTCTTCGGCGGGGTCAGCGTCGAGCGCAAGCTGCGCAAGGAGGAGCACAAGCGGCTGAAGGCGGAGCGGCGCCGGGTGCGGGGGGAGCGCCGCGAGCGGCTGCGCGCCGCCCGCCGCGACCGCGGTGAGCTGCGCGACTAGGCCCATCCTCCGCACGTAGCGGTATCGGTTGAATCCGCTGGTGGGCCGTGCCGGTGGGCGGGGTGTCGGTGTTGTCTGAGCATGTTGATGACTCCGCCTCCTGCCCGCCGTGTCGCTGTCCGGCGTGAGCGTGCCCCGCTGCGTGTGCGCGCGGTAGTGACCCAGGTGGTGACCAAGCGTCTGGGCGCTCTGCCCATGGTCCCGTGGTCGCGGAGTTTCTGCATCGACTGCAGGTGGCCCAGACCGTCGATGGGCTGTGTCCGGTGCGCGATCTGGCGCTGGCCACGCACGGCGAGGTGATCGAGGCCCTGGTCGCCAACCGGCTCACCAGCCCCCGGCCTCTGGTCCGTGTGGAGGACTGGGCGCGGACCTGGGCGGTCAAGGAGGTCATGGAGCTTGATCCCGACCTGCTCACTGTCTCGTGCCGCACGGCGTCCGCGACCGCGTCGCGCACCTCGTCCTGCAGCGCCACCTGCGGCATCCGAGGTCGACCCGCCCAGCCCGGTGGAGTGGTGGCGACCGCGGACTGACGCCCCGCCGGGACCGCGGTCGCCTGGTTCGACCACGCCTGAGGCCGACCCGGTCCGCAGTCATTCCGCGGGTCGACGTGACTCCTTCAGCTCGCGGGAGACCGCCCAGGCGTCCGCGACGGGGCCGACGTGACCCAGCTTGTCGGGGTTGAGCACCAGGCGGATCGTCTGGATCTGCCCGTCGAGCACATCGAGCCCCAGGGTGTGCAGGACCTTGCCGTCCCTGTCGCGGAAGATCGCACCGGGCCGACCGTTGATCGCGTGGGGCTCGGTGGTGACGTCGATGCGGGCCATCGCCGGGAAGACAGCGGCCAGCAGCCGGGCCACCTTCTCGGCGCCGATGATCGCCCTGGCCAGCTGCGGGGCCTTGCCACCGGCGTCGCCGACCATGGAGACGTCGGCGGCGAGCAGCTGCTGCAGGCCGTCGACGTCGCCCTCGCGCAGCGCGTCGAAGAACCGGCCCGCGAGCTCCTCGCGCTCCTTGCGGTCGGCTTCGAAGCGTGGCCGGCCCGCGCTCATGTGCCGGCGGGCCCGCACCGTGAGCTGGCGGCACGCGTCCTCCGATCGCCCGACCGCCGAGGCGACCTCGGAGAAGCCGAAGTCGAACACCTCGCGCAGCACGAAGACCGCGCGCTCCAGCGGACTGAGCCGCTCCAGCAGCAACAGGGCCGCCGTCGACACCGAGTCGGCCAGCTCGGCCGAGCGCGCCGGGTCCTCGTAGGGATCGGCGAGCAGCGGCTCCGGGAACCACGGCCCGACGTACTCCTCCCGCCGGACGCGCGCCGAGCGCAGCACGTCGATCGAGATCCGGGTGACCACGGCCGACAGGAAGGACTTGGTCGACCTGGGCTGCGTCGGGCCGGCCTCGAAGCGCAGCCAGGTCTCCTGAACCGCGTCCTCGGCCTCACTGACACTGCCCAGGATCCGGTAGGCGATCGAGAACAACAGCGGTCGCAGTTCTGCGAACTCCTCGACCCTGCCCACAACCTGACCCCTTTCCAGCCGTCCGGTGATCATTCGGCCCGCCGACCGGTCAGCGTACGTCCCGCTGGCCGGTCGGCTACGGATATCCGCGACTTCGCAGTCGCTTCCGTAGCCTCCGTGCTTCAGTGCCAGTTCCCGGGCTGGTAGTCGCCCCCGGGCTGCCGGGTGATGATGTTCATCCGGTTCGCCAGGTTCATGAAGCCGACCAGCAGCACCAGGGCGGCAAGCTGCTGCTGGTCGTAGTGCTTGGCGGCGTTCGCCCACACCTCGTCGCTGACGCCGTGGGCCGCGTCCGCGAGCCGGGTTCCCTCCTCGGCCAGCTCCAGCGCAGCCCGCTCGGCGTCGGTGAAGACCGTGGCTTCCCGCCACGCCGCCACCAGACCTAGCCGCACCGGGTCCTCGCCGACGGCGAGGGCCTCCTTGGTGTGCATGTCGAGGCAGGCGGCACAGCCGTTGATCTGGCTCACTCGCACCGACACGAGCTCCTGCGTGGTGATCGGCAGCGCTGTGTCCCTGAGCGCCTTGCCCGCCGACATCAGGTATTTGAGGGCCTTGCCGGTGCTCGGCTCGGCCATGAAGTCCAGTCGCGCGTCCATGGTGTGTTCCTCCGTGCTCGTGAGTGGCTACACACCCGAGACGAGGCAGCCCGCCGCCCTGTGACATGGCAGAAACGTGACCTGCATCACTAGTGTGACCGGGCCTTTTCGCGGTGGACGCCACTCAATCCAGCGACGTGCGAAGGATGGGACTAGGGGCGACTAGGGGCGACTAAGCGGTTACGGCGAAGTCAAGTGCTGATCCTTCTCGGCGTCCAAGCCCTCGGCGAGGCCGAACGGCGAGGGATCAGCGGCGAACTTCACCGCATCCGCTTAGGGTGATCCGCCTCGTCCGCCGATGTGAGGGCGTCGAGGCCATCAGCGTTGTCGATGAACAGCGGAGCCGTGGGAGGTCCGCGGAGGGCCGGCGGGCCTACAGTGTCGCCGCCGCGGTGCCCCGCAGGTCGTGCAGGTCCAGCGCCCGCGCCATCGTCCGGTAACCCTCGTCGCTCGGGTGCAGATGGTCGCCCGAGTCGTACGTCGGGCGCAGCCGCAGCGGGCTGATCGGGTCGCGCAGCGCCCTGTCGAAGTCCACGACCTCGTCGAACACCCTTCCGGCGCGGATCTGCGTGTTGATCTGCTCGCGGACGGCGTCGAGCTGGGGGGTGTAGCCCCGGTGGCCGTAGAACGGCGTCACGGTGGACCCGATGACCCTCAGGCCGCGGGCATGGGCCTGCTCGGTCAGCCGCTTGAGCCCGGACACGATCTTGTTCGGGTCGGTGACATGCGGAATGCGCAGTATGTCGTTGACGCCCAGCTCGATGATCACGGCCTTCACTCCCGTACGGGAGAGCACATCGCGGTTGAAGCGGGACAGTGCGCTGGGGTTGTTGGGCGGGAACTGGGTGCCGTCGCTGAGCACCCGGTTGCCGCTGATCCCCTGGTTGAGCACGCCGAAGCGGGGCGCCCCGGGCTCGGTGCGCAGCCGCTCGGCGAGGAAGTCGGTCCACCGGTGGTTGGCCCCGGCGGTGGAGGTGATGCCGTCGGTGATCGAGTCGCCGAGCACGGCGACCGCGCCCTGCGCCTCCTTGGACCACACGTCCACGGCGGTCAGATAGCGCCAGTACGGGCTCTGCTCGGTGTACGCCGCGCCGGCGGTGTCCTCCGTACGGTCGCCGCGCGCCAGATACGAGGTCTGGCGGGCGTGCGGATGGTAGGTGACCGAGCCGGACGGCTGCGGGGTGTAGGTGGTGACCAGCAGATCGGCGGCGTCCGGGACGGTGAGCCGCACCGGGTCGCTGGTGGCCGCCCCGCCCGGCGGGATGGTCACCCACGGGCGGTTGTCGAAGGTCAGCCGGCGCATGGTGCCGGCTGCCGCGGTCGGGTTGCTGGGGGCCGCGGCCAGAGCCATCGAGGCGTGCGTGATCGTCAGCGGGCGCGTGCTGTAGAAGTTGGACAGCTGGATCCGGGCCCCGGTGCCGCCGATGCTGGTGTGGACGACGTTCCGTATCGACATGCCCGACAGGCCGCGGAGCGTGTTCGGCTCGGCCGCGGCGGCCGAGGTGGACCAGGTACCGATCCAGGACCCGGCCGAGGCCGGGGCGGCGGAGCCGCGGGTGCCCTGTGCGCTCTCGTCCTTGTCGCTCTTGCCGCCGCCGACCCCGATGAATATCGCGGTCGAGACGAGGATCACCACGGCCGCCAGCGCAGCGAGCACGGCATAACCCGTGCGTCTGGGCATAGGGGACACGCTCATGGGGGGATTTCTCCTCGGGCGGACGGAGCCCGAGGCTCCGAGAGTTGACGGGAACTGCGAGTGCTTCAGCAGCGCCGATGCGGTCCGGTCGGTCTCCCATGATCCCATGGCGTGGTACGGGTCCGCCCGTCGGCCTGCTCCCAGTGTGCAGGGTCGCTCCCCCGGACAGACGACGGGAACTCGCCATTCGTTCCACAAGTGGGCGAGTGAGACAGGAAAGAGACAATGCATAAGGGGACGGCTCGAGCGGGTGGAGCGTATGGACCGGACAACCATGGGTGACACGGCGGGCACGCCGCCCGCGCCGCCGTCGGGCGCGGCGGGCGGTTTCTCCGCCGAAACCCCCCTTGACCAGGAACGGCGGCGCGGCGTGCGCGGGATGAAGGTGCTCGCCACCGGCCTGCTGCTCGCCGTCGCCCTCGTCTACGCCCTCGCCGCCTGGGGGCGGACCGCCGGGGCGGGCGGCTGGAGCGGCTATGTCGCCGCGGCGGCCGAGGCGGGCATGGTCGGCGCGCTGGCCGACTGGTTCGCGGTCACCGCGCTGTTCCGGCGGCCGATGGGGCTGCCCATTCCGCACACGGCGATCATCCCGACGAAGAAGGACCAGCTCGGGGTGAGTCTCGGGGAGTTCGTCGGGGAGAACTTCCTGTCCGGCGATGTCGTACGGCTGCGACTGCGCGCGGTCGGCATCGGCAGCCGGCTCGGCGCCTGGCTGGCCGAACCCGCACACGCCGACCGGGTAACCGCCGAACTGGCGACCGCGCTGCGTGGCGCGCTCACGGTGCTGCGCGACTCCGATGTGCAGGCGGTGGTGGGCGAGGCGATCACCCGCCGCGCGGAGACCCAGGAGATCGCGCCGGGCCTCGGCAAGCTGCTGGAGCGCGTCGTCGCGGACGGCGGCCACCGGCGCGCCGTCGACCTGGTGTGTCTGCGCGCCCATGACTGGCTGGCCGAGCACAACGACTCGGTCATGGAGGCGGTGACCGGTGGCGCGCCCGGCTGGACGCCGCGGTTCGTGGACCGCAAGGTGGGCGAGCGCGTCTACAAGGAACTGCTGCGGTTCGTGACCGAGATGCGTGATATGCCGGACCATCCGGCGCGTGGCGCCGTCGACCGCTTCCTCGCCGACTTCGCCGTCGATCTCCAGTCCGACACGGACACCCGGGCCCGGGTGGAGCGGCTGAAGGCCGAGGTGCTGGGGCGCGACGAGGTGCAGGACCTGATCGCCTCGGCCTGGGCGTCGGTGCGGTCGCTGATCGTCTCTGCGGCCGAGGACGAGCACAGCGAGCTGCGGCAGCGGGCGCGGGCGGCGATTCTGTCGCTGGGTACGCGGATGGTGACGGACCGGCGGCTGCGCGGCAAGGTCGACGGCTGGCTGGAGGACGCCGCCGTCTATGTGGTGACGACCTATCGGGACGAGATCACCTCGCTGATCACCGAGACGGTGGCCGGCTGGGACGCGGAGCACACCTCGCGGAAGATCGAGGCGCATATCGGCCGGGATCTGCAGTTCATCCGGATCAACGGCACCGTGGTCGGCGCCCTGGCCGGGCTGGTGATCTACACCGTCTCGAGGGCGCTGGGCGCCTGACTCTGGGACAAGGGCAAGAACCGCGAGACCTCCAACCCGCTCGGCAGGACGGCACCACGGAGTTCAAGGACGCCTGACCAGGAAGGAGGCGGCCCCGGTGGGGGCCGCCTCCCGGCATGGTGACGGCAGGTCAGCAGGCGTCGACGTACCAGACGCCGCTCCAGTCGCCGGACGGGTCGCCATAGGGGGCGCCAGGGGTCGTGTAGACGAGGTGCTTGTTGTAGTCGTACATCTTGGCCTTGGTGCCCCGCGACTGGTTGTTGTACCAGGAACCCCCGCTGATCAGGTCGGTGGGGATTGCCTGCATGTAGCAGTCCTTGAACTTGAACGACAGGTTCCGGTAGTTCGTGCTCTTGTAGCCGCAGAAGTAGTACTTCGGACAGTTGGAGGGTGCCGCCGCGATGCGCGGGCCCGAGGTGGGCCGGTCGGCGGCGGAGACGGAGGCCTGGGCGGTGCCCGTGGCCGTGGCCAGGGCGAGGAACGCGCCCGCGACGAGGGCGGTGCGGCGGATCCCCGCGCGGCGGGTGGTTGCGTGCGTCACTGGGCCATACCTTTCCTGAGGCTTGTCCGGTTCGCTCCTTACGCGTCACCGGTCACACCGCCAAGAATCGGGGCGATCCCCTGGGGCCCGCGATGGTTTCGGTCCTGACCGAACCGTGGCCGTCGCGGACCGGACACCGGGGGAGACCGGGCTCTTGGGGGATACGGGATGTTGCGTGTGCGGTGTACGGCCGAGGACCTGTTGCGGGTGACCTTCGCCCGCGAACCTGCGCCGTTGATGGAGCTGGGGCTGGCGTTGGCCGCCCTGCGGCGGTGCGATCTGCCGCCCGTCTTCGCCAGATGGCAGCAGTCGCTGCGGCGCACGCTTCCGCATGCGGTGCGGCCGCTGTCGGAGCTGGTGCCGCCCTCGGGGCGGGGGCCCCTGTTCCTGGATCCGCTCAGCCATGGGTTGGAGGACGGGCTGGAGGTGGTGCTCTCGACCCCGGCCGTTTTCGTCCGCTCGGAGTTCGACCGGGTGTGCGCGATCGGCCGCCGGCCGGTGACGCGGTGGATGCGTGATCTGGTCGAGCAGGACGGGGGCGCCTGGCTGACCCTCGCCGAGGCCCTGCGCGCGGCGTACGACAGCGTGCTGGCCGGTTCGTGGAGCAGCGTGCAGGCCGCGTTCGACGCCGAACGCGCCTGGCGCACCCGGCTCCTGGCCGAGCAGGGCATCCGTACCACCCTGGCCGGACTGGCCCCCGGGGCCAGGTGGTGCGGTACGACACTGGAGTTCGACTGGCCCGGGGAGGCCGACATCGCGCTGGAGGGGCGGGGGCTGACCCTGCTGCCGTCGACGGTGTGGCGCGATTGGCCGATGCTCGCCCTGCGGCCCGGGGAGCCCGGCGTCCTCATCTACCCGGCGGTGAGCCCGCTGCCGCTGCTCGACCGGCCGGCCACCGCCGACCCGCTCGCCGCACTGCTCGGCTCCACCCGCGCTGCCGCCCTCACCCTGCTCACCCGGCAGCGCACCACGACCGATCTGGCCGCCGAGCTGTGCGTCGCCAGGTCCTCGGCGTCCGAGCACGCCAAGGCGCTGCGCGCGGCCCGCCTGATCACCACGGAGCGGGACGGCAAGGCCGTCTGGCACTCCTGCACGCCCCTCGGCCTGGACCTTCTCGCGGGATCGGGCGGCGCCGGCCGTGGCGCGGGGCGTCAGGGTGCGGTGGACAGATAGCGCTCCAGGGCCTCCACCACCAGGGCGTGGTCGTCCGCCTGGGGAAGGCCGGAGACCGCGACCGTGCCGATGACGCCCGTGCCCTCGAGATGGAGGGGGAAGGCGCCGCCGTGGGCGGCGTAGAGGTCGGGGTCGAGGCGGGAGGACGCCTCGAAGGTGGTGCCCTTGGCCCGGAAGCGGGTCCCGACCAGGTAGGAGCTGGCGGCGTAGCGGTCGACGACCCGGCACTTGCGGTCCAGCCAGGCGTCGTTGTCCACGGAGGTGCCGGGGAGGGCGCGGTGGAAGAGGCGCTGGCCGGAGCGGCGCACGGAGATGGTGACGGCGGCGTCGCGCTCCTTGGCGAGGTAGGCCACGAGGGAGCCGAGGCGCCAGGCGTCGTCGTTGTCGAGATGGGGGAGGCGCAGTCGCCGCTCCTGGTCCTCCAGGCGCTCGATCAGGCCGGCGAGTTCATCGGTGGGCGTGGTCATGCCGGGTCCTCGATCCGGATCGTACGGGTCTCGGCGGCCGACTGGCGGGCCGCCTCCAGTACGCGCAGGGCGGCAGCCGCCTCGGCGGCGGTCACCGGGGGCGGGGTGCCCTCGCGCAGGGCGGTGGCGATGGCGGCGTAGTAGGCGGGGTAGTCGCCGGGGAGGGTCGGGACCGGGACGCCGCCGCCGGTCAGCGGGGACTCTCCCGCGCCCAGCCGGCCCCAGGTGGACTCGGGCTCGGCGCCCCACGGCTCGGCGGCCGGGGCGCCCGGGCGCAGCCCCTCGCGCAGGGCGGCCTCCTGGGGGTCGAGGCCGTACTTCACATAGCCCGCCTGGCTGCCCAGCACCCGGAAGCGCGGGCCGAGCTGGGCCGTGATCGCGCTCATCCACAGATGGGAGCGGACGCCGTTCGCGTGGGTGAGGGCGACGAAGGTGTCGTCGTCGGTCTGCGCCCCGGGGCGGCGTACGTCGACCTCGGCGTAGACGGAGACGACGGGCCCGAAGAGGGTGAGCGCCTGGTCGACCAGATGGCTGCCCAGGTCGTACAGCAACCCGCCGGCCTCGGCCGGGTCGCCGGACTCCCGCCAGCCGCCCTTGAGCTGAGGCCGCCAGCGCTCGAAGCGGGACTCGAAGCGCTGCACCTCGCCGAGCGCGCCGTCGGCCATCAGCTTCCGCAGGGTGAGGAAGTCGTTGTCCCAGCGGCGGTTCTGGAAGACGCTCAGCAGCAGCCCGCGGGCGTCGGCCAGGGCGGCGAGCTCCTCGGCCTCGGCGGCGGTCGCGGCGAGCGGCTTGTCCACGACGACCGGCAGCCCCGCTTCGAGGGCGGCGCGGGCGAGCGGGACGTGGGTGCGGTTGGGGGAGGCGATGACGATCAGGTCCAGCTCATCGGCGCGGCCCCACAGCTCGTCGGCGGAGTCGGCAAGCCGCACATCGGGGTGCTCGGCGCGGGCCTGCCGCTGCCGCTCCGGGCTGGAGGTGACGATCGTGTCGAGGACGAGCCCCTCGGTGGCCGCGATCAGGGGTGCGTGGAAGACCGAGCCGGCCAGGCCGTAGCCGATGAGCCCGACCCGAGCGGGGGTGCTGTCGTGGGTGGCGTCCATGGCGCCTACTTTGACAACGCTGTTGCCAAAGCGCAAGTGATGACCACAATGGGTGGGTGAACAGCACCATGACGGGGGCGGTCGGACCCGGCGCCAATCTCTCCGCCCTGCGCAGCCACAACGCCGCCCTGGTCCTGCGCCTGCTGCGGGACGCGGGCGCGGACGGCGTCAGCCGGCTGGAGCTGGCCGCCCACACCGGCCTCACCCCGCAGGCCGTCAGCAAGATCACGGCGCGGCTGCGGACGGAGGGCCTGGCGACCGAGGCCGGCCACCGCGCCTCGACCGGCGGCAAGCCGCGGACCGTGCTCCGCCTGGTCCCGGGCGCCCGCCACGCGGTCGGGCTGCACCTCGACCGCGATGAGCTCACGGCGGTCCTCGTCGACCTCGCGGGCATACCGGTGGCCGAGCGGACGGCGCCCTTCGACTTCGGCGCGGCGGCGGACGAGGCGATCGCGGCCGCTGCCCGGGAGGTCGAGGCCCTCATCGAGGACGCGGGGACGGACCGCCGGTCGCCGGGCGGCCGTCCGCCGGGCGACGGGCCGCCGGACAACCGGCCGCCGGGGGACGGGCCGCCGGGGGACGGGCCGCCGGGCGGCCGGCTGCTCGGCGGCGGGCTGCTCGGCGTCGGCGTCGCCGCGCCCGGACCGCTCGACCACGGCTCCGGAGTCCTCCACCGCGTCACCGGCTTCCCCCACTGGGACGGCTTCCCGCTGCGCGACGCGCTCGCCCAGCGGCTCGGCCTGCCCGTCACCCTCGACAAGGACACCAACGCCGCCGCGCTGGGCCTCGCGACCGCCGAGTCCTCCGCGTACCTGCACCTTGGCACCGGTCTCGGCGCCGGTCTGGTGCTCGGCGGGGGCGTGTACCGGGGGGCGCGCACCGACGCGGGGGAGTTCGGGCACCAGGTCGTCCAGCTGGACGGGCCGCCCTGCGGCTGCGGCAACCACGGCTGCCTGGAGGCGCTGTGCCTCGCCGCCGTCGCACGCGGCGACGGCGCCGGGGCGGCCCGGCTGCTCGGCGTCGGCGCGGCCAACCTCGTACGGCTGCTCGACATCGACCGCGTCCTGCTCGGCGGTCGGGCGGTCCTGGCCGACCCCGGACCGTACGTCCAGGGCGTGGCCGCACAGCTCGCCGAGGACGCGGCACGCGCCAGCCGCCCCCCGGTCCCGGTGGCCGTCGTGGAGCGGGGTGGCCGGGCGGTGGTGGAGGGCGCGGCGCAGCTGGTGCTCGCGCCGCTCTTCGCCCTGGGATGACGGGGCTGCCCGCGGCGCCGCGGGAGCCGGGGAGCCGGGGAGCCGGGGAGCCGGGCTGGTCCGATCGAGGGGGTTATTGACGGCCAGTCGAGGGCAATAGGCCGCCCCGGCGGTGTGTCGCCATGCGGACGCGGAATGTAGGGAGCGCTCGGGGATACGCCGCAGCAACAGCAGAGGTCACTCATGCGCTTGCCCACCGCACTCTCCCTGCGAGCCGCCCTGCCGGCGGCCGCGCTCGCGCTCGCCCCCGCTCTGTACGGGCTCACGCCGCACGCCACGGCGGCCGAGCCGACGGAGCCGGCCGGATCGACCGCGCCGACCGGATCGACCGCGCCGACCGGATCGACCGCGCCGACCGCGCCGACCGGGTCTGCCCCGTCGGCCGGGGCTGCCGACGCGGCCGAGGCGGCCGAGCCGGTCTGCGGGGACAGGAACTCCTCCGACTTCCCGATCGACGCCCACCTCCGCGACGGACCGGACCACTACGCGCGGGGCGGCGGCTGGCACGGCTGGCACCTGGAACTGCGCAACACCACGGACAGCGGGTGCCGCGCGATCCACCCGATCGCGGTCTTCGTCGACAAGGGCCATGCGCTGAAGCCCCGCCACATCCGCCTCGAGTTCCTCGACCCGTCCGCGAACGGCGGCACCTGGCGGCCCGTCTCCTTCGAGACGACCGACGAGGACGAGAACATCGGTGTGTTCGACGACCACTTCAAGGGTTTCGCCGTGCCCGCGCACAAGACCGTCGACGTACAGGTGCGGACGAGCTTCACGGCCGACGCGCCCCGGGGTGAGGTCACCGCCAACGTGATCGCCGTACAGCGGCGGGCGGACGACGGCGACTGGGTCGGGCAGTCGAACGACTACGACTTCCGGATCGACGACGCCGCGACGGCGGCGAAGACCGAACCGAAGACCGGGACGGACGCCACCACGGATGACGCCGCTTCGGATGACGCCGTTACGGACGACGCCGGTGCGGAGACGGGCGGAACGCCCGCCCGGGACTCCGGCTCTACGGCCGGGCCCACGGCCGGGCCCACGGCCGGGCCCACGGCCGGGCCCACGGTCGGCCCGACGGCCGCGCCCAGCGCTGACGGCACGGGCGACACCGCAGACAGCGGGACGGACCAGGAGCAGGAGCGGCCCGCCGCACCGAGCAGGACCCCCGGTGTCGGTCAAAAGGACGGCAACCCCGCTGAGGCAGCGCCCAGCGCGGCCCCCAGCCGCGACGCCGGCACCGAAGCCGAAGGCGACGCCGGTGAGGACACCGAAGACGGCGCCGTGCCCAATGCCGTCCCGAGCGCCGACGCCGGAGTCGACGCCGACACGGAAGCCGGGACCGACCCCGAGGCCAGCGCTGACCCCAGCGAGGACCTCGAAGCCGACAGCGACACCGGCACGGATCCAGGCACCGACACCGGCACCGACCTGGGTACGGACACCGGCACCGGCGCCGACCCAGGCACCGACACTGACACCGACCTCGGTACGGACACCGGCACCGAATCCGGCACCGGCACCGGCGCCGACCCAGGCACCGAAACGGGCACCGGCACCGACCTCGGTACGGACACCGGCACCGAATCCGGCACCGGCACCGACCCAGGCACCGAAACCGAAACCGGCACCGGCACCGGCACCGACCTCGGTACGGACACCGACACCGAATCCGGCACCGAAACGGGCACCGGCGCCGACCTCGGTACGGACACCGGCACCGAAACCGACACCGGCACCGAAACCGACACCGGCACCGAAACCGACATGGGAACCGATCCCGGCACCGAGACCGGCACGGACACCGGTACCGATCCCAGCGCCGATGCCGGCTACGAGAACGGCAACGAGGACGGCAACGAGGACGGCGGCCGTCAGGGCGAGGAGGGCTACGACTCCGATCGCTCCGACCAGATGGAGCCCCAGCTCGCCAGGACGGGCGGCCACGGCGCCCTGCTCGCCGGGCTCGGCGTCCTCAGCGTCGCGCTCCTGACCTGCGGCACCGTCCTTGTGGTGAAGTCCCGGCGCCCGGGGCGCTGAAGAGGCCCGGGGTGCTGGGGGCAGCGGCGGCGATTACTGGCCCCGGGGCCCCTCGCCCCGGCGGCGCAGCTCGTCGTCGATCTTGTCCGAGCCGGTCTGGACCTGTTCCGAGTGCTTGCCGCCCATCTTCTTGTCCGCGGTCTCGCCACCCTTGCGGGCGGCACGCCTGGTCTTCTCCGGGTGCTTGCCGAGCGCGTCCTTCAGCTTGTCCTTGATGCCCATGGCGGTCTCCTTACGGGTCCGGCTCATTGCAGGGGCGGAAGCCACCCCTCCACTCAGGATCGGACAGGTGTGCTGGTCTGTCGCGCTGGAACCCCGCGAGCAGCGGAGCATCGCGGACGAGCCGGTTCCGTCCGCCGCCCGCCCGGTTAGGCTGAGGTCGTCGCCAGATGGTCAATCCGAGCGGAGAGCAATCAGTGGCAGAGCGCAAGCCGATCGAGTCGTGGCTCACCGACATGGACGGGGTGTTGATGCACGAGGGCATCCCGGTGCCCGGTGCCGACGCCTTCATCAAGCGGCTGCGCGAGTCGGGCAGGCCCTTCCTCGTGCTCACCAACAACTCCATCTACACCCAGCGCGACCTCCAGGCCCGGCTGTCCCGGATCGGTCTCGATGTGCCGGTGGCGAACATATGGACGTCGGCGCTGGCCACCGCCCAGTTCCTGGACGAGCAGCGCCCGGGCGGCACCGCGTACGTCATCGGGGAGGCGGGGCTGACCACCGCCCTGCACGACATCGGCTACGTCCTCACGGACGTCGAACCGGACTACGTCGTCCTCGGTGAGACCCGTACGTACAGCTTCGAATCGCTCACCAAGGCCATCCGCCTCATCAACGACGGTGCGCGGTTCATCGCCACCAACCCCGATGAGACCGGGCCGTCCGCCGAGGGCGCCCTGCCCGCCACCGGCTCGGTGGCCGCGCTGATCACCAAGGCGACCGGCCGGGAGCCGTACTTCGTCGGCAAGCCGAATCCGCTGATGATGCGGGCCGGGCTGAACGCCATCGGCGCGCACTCCGAGAGCAGCGCGATGATCGGCGACCGGATGGACACGGATGTGCGGGCAGGCCTTGAGGCGGGCATGGAGACGTTCCTGGTGCTCACCGGGCTTACTCAGCCCGAGGACGTCGACCGCTTCCCGTACCGGCCGTCCACGGTCGTCAACTCCATCGCGGACCTCGTCGACCGCATCGTCTGACCCCGGGCCCGATCTTCGCCTGACCTGTATGGCGTAGCAGGGGCCCGCAGCGGATGCGGGCCCCGGCCGGGCGCGTGAGCCTCGTGGTATCAGGAGGTTCACCATGCGCTCAGTCGCTCTCACTCTCTGTACGGTGGCCCTGAGTACGGCTGCCTTGTGCGCCGCCGCCCCAGCCGCCCTCGCCGACCACCGGCACTCCGGCGCCGCCACGATCCGGGTCAGCCGGAACGCCCTGGCGCCAGGCGCCGATGTCGAGGTACGGGTCTTCGGCTGCCCGAGCGAAGCGGCTACGGTCTCGTCGCCGGTGTTCGTCGACGACGCCCAGCTCACCCCCGACGGTGACGCGCTCTTCAGCGAGGCGACGATCCGCTCCACCGCCAAGGTGGGCACGCATCTGGTGACGGTCGACTGCGGCGGCGCCCCGGCGTACGCGGGCGAGGGCGACGACGAGGCCAAGGGAGAGGCCAAGGGAAAGGTGGTCATCGCCGTGGAGCGCCCGCCCTCGCCCGTCCCTCCGGTCCACGCGGGCGGCGGTGGCACCGCCCCCGCCGAGGGGCGGCTGCGCGATGACTTCGGCGGCGCCGAGGCGTACGGCCTGGTGCTCTCGGGCGGTACGGCGCTGGCCGTCGGCGCACTCGCGGTACAGCGGCGCCGACGCCGCCCGTCCGCCGGGACGGGGGCGGGCTGATCGCGATGGGCGAGTACGAGTACGAGTACGGGAACGGGAAGCGCTTCGCCGGTCTCGGGCGGCTGGCCATGGGGTCGGCCTGGGTGGCACTGCTGCTGGGCCTGTGGATGTGGGGCCGTGACACCACCGAGGGGACGGGCGGCGCGGTGCCGATGACCGGCGACGTGGCCGCGGTCGGGCGCCCGCTCGCGCATCCGCTGCCCCCGGCGCACGCCCCTCTGACATCCGCTCAGCCGAAGAGTGTCGTGATCAAGGCGGCGGGGGTGCGTGCCCCGGTCGTCGCGGGCGGTCTCGACCGTTCGGGCGCGGTGAAGCCGCCCCCCTTCAGCCGCCCAGGCACGGTCGGCTGGTACCGCGCGGGCCCTGAACCGGGCTCCCCGGGCGCGGCTCTGCTGGTCGGTCACCTCGACACCAAGTCCAAGCCGGCTGTCTTCCACGGGCTGGGCGACCTCAAACGAGGCGACAGGGTGATGGTCGGGCGCTCGGACGGCACGACGGCGGAGTTCACGGTGGAGGACGTCGCGGTGGTGGCCAGCAAGCGGTTCGACGCGCGACGGGTGTACGGGGCGAGGTCGCGCGACCGGGCGGAGCTGCGGCTGATCACCTGCGGCGGGAAGTTCGACCGGAAGGCGCGGACGTATTCGGCGAATGTTGTCGTCTCGGCCTACCTGACGGGCACGGCGGGCCCGGCCCACACGATCGCCGCCGGCGGCCGGGCCGCGCGTTAGCGCGACCCATCCCGGCCTGGTGTGTAAGGATTGATTCGACCGGTCTTGTCCCGCCTGGAGTTCCCCGGAGCGTGCACCCAAGGGGGAGTGGATGTACGGCATTTGCACCGGCCGTCGACGTCACGTTGTCCGCGCGATCCCCGCCATGGGAGTCCTGCTGTCGCTCGCCTCGCTGTCCGGCTGCTTCGGTTCCTCGGGCAGTGGCGACAGCGATCGCGCCGTCTCGGCCGGACGGCCGAAGCAGCGGCCCAAGTCGACCGTGCCGTACTGGGTGAATCCGGACGGCAGCGCGGCCAAGCAGGTCGTGGCGTACCGGAGGAAGGGCGAGCGGGACGACGCCCAGCTGATAGAGAAGATCGCCGAGCAGCCGGCCGCGGAGTGGCTGGGGGTGGACGATCCGGAGGGGCAGGCGCGCGGGTTCACCGAGGCCGCCGCCCAGGCCAACCGCCATGCGCTGCTGGTCTTCTACGAGATCCCGCACCGCGACTGCGGGCAGTACTCCAAAGGCGGCGCGGCTGACGGCGCTGCCTACCGCGCCTGGGTGGACAAGGCGGTCCGGGGCATCGGGAACCGCCCGGCGACGGTCGTCCTGGAGCCGGACGCGCTGCCGCATGTGGTGGACGGCTGTACGCCCAGGCAGTTCCACGAGGAGCGGTACGACCTGCTGACCGGGGCCGTGGACAAGCTCAAGGCGCTGCGGCACACCAAGGTCTATCTGGACGCCGGAAATCCGCACTGGATCAGGGACCCGCACCGGATGGTCCAGCCGCTGAAGCGGGCCGGTATCGCCAAGGCCGACGGCTTCGCGCTCAACACCGCCAACTACCAGACGACCGAGGAGAACGCGGCGTACGGTAAGCGGCTGTCCGCGCTGGTCGGCGGCAAGCCCTTCGTCATCGACACCAGCCGTAACGGCAAGGGCCCGGCCCCGGGCAAGGACGACCCGCAGGCGTGGTGCAATCCGACGGGCCGGGCGCTGGGCCGGCGGCCGACCACCGAGACAGGCGACAAGCTGGTCGACGCGTATCTGTGGATCAAGCGTCCGGGCGAGTCGGACGGCACCTGCAAGGGCGGCCCCAAGGCGGGTCGGTGGTGGCCGCGGTACGCGCTCGATCTCGCCCGTAACGCCGAATGATCCGTAACGCCGAATGACCGGTATCGCCACGCTGAATGACCGGTATCGCCGAATGACCGGTATCGCCGAATCGCCTCACTCCTTGCCGGGGGTGTCCGCTCCGGCGGGCACCTTCACCCACACCGCCTCGGACGGTGTGCCCCGCTCGTCCACCGCGTTGAGCATGTACCAGCCGGGCGGCACCAGTGAGGCGTCCTTCGGCACGGTCACCGTGATGCCGTGCCCGTCCTTCGTCCGGGTGAAGTCCAGAGCGATGGACCGCTGCTCGACATTGGTCACATGGGTGAAGGAGCCGGGCCGGATCAGCCGCATCTTCCTGATCACCGCGGCATCGGCGGTCCGGTACGTGGCCTTCGCGCCGAGCCTCACCGTCCGGGGTGCGGCGTCCTCCAGCGTCGGCCGGGGCCCGCGGTAGAGATACGGCGGCGTGTAGAGGTCGATCTGCTGCTGGAACTCGCCCGGCTCGGTGTTGGCCTTGTCGCGGAAGAGCGAGTCGGAGCCGAAGGTCATGACCCGGCCGTCCGGCAGCAGCAGTGCGCCGGAGTGGTAGTTGCGGCCCACCAGCGGGTCGGCGACCCGGCGTGCGGTGTTGGTCTTCGGGTCGTAGAGCCCGGCCTTGAGGACGTTGCTGGCGCCGCGCCCGCGGTAGTCGCCCGAGCCGTTGGTGGTCAGGACGGTGTCGTCGGGCAGGATGACGCTGCTCGGGTAGCGGACCTTCGCATACAGATCGGGCCCGTTCCTGAAGCGCGGCTCGGCGTCGTGCAGATCGACGATCCGGGTCCGGGCGGTGGAGGTGGAGTCCTCGCCGACCCCGCCGCCGCCGAGCACCATGTACCGCTGGTCCTGCGCCGGCGGCAGCAGGACGGACATCGACGTCTCCAGGACGTCCGGGTCGCTGATGCCGGGCACCACATCGAACCGGTTGCTCTTCGGATCCCAGACGCCGGGGGTGCGGCCCCTGTCGTCCGGCCCGTATCCGGCGTTGGAGCCGGTGTAGAAGATCCGGCCCTTCCCGGTGAGGAAGAGCGCTGGGTACGTCGGGAAGAACCGCTGCTTGGGCAGGTACGTCCACCGCTGGGTCTTCGGGTCGTAGATCTCGTTCTTCCCCGGGACGACCTGGCCGATCTCATCGAGCCCGGAGACCGAGAGCACCCTGCCGTCCTGGAGGGTGGTCAGGGTGGGATACCAGCGGGCCTCGTGCATCGGGCCGACCGTGAGATAGCGCTCGGCCACCGGATCGAATTCAAAGGCTTCCTTGATTCCCTGGAAGTCCTTTTTGTCGAACGAGAGCTTCTGTGCGATGCCGTACAAGTTCTGCCGGTCCTTGCCCTTCAGCCCGGCGATCCGGTAATTGTCCTCGGTTCCGGTCTGGTATTTCTTGCCCTTGCGCAGCGCCTCCACATACACCCGTGCCGTGCTGACGCCGACCCTGACCTTTCCCGACTTGCCGACCTTGGTCTTCTTGGCACGCGGGACCAGGACCGGGTCCTTGGACTCGAAGGTCTTGCCGTTCTCCTTGCCGGTGAAGCGGGTGCCGGCGGGGAAGGTCTTCGGCTTGTCGGGGTTCTCGTTGTGGACGAACATCAGTCCGCCCGCCTTCTCCACATCGCCCTTGAGCCTCTCGTAGCGCTGGGTCCCGCCCGCCACCAGCAGTGCGCCGTCCGGGAGTTGGGTGTGTCCGGCGCAGAAGAGGTCCCTGGGGGTGGGGATGTTCTTGTAGGTGTTCTTCTCCGGGTCCCACAGAACGCTGCGGAAGGACTTGGCGGCGAAATTCCTGGCGTTGTTCCCGGAGCCGGCTACCAGCAGCACCTTTCCGGTGTGCAGCAGGGCGGCGTGGATCGTATTGATCCGGTAGCGCTCGGGGACGTTCACCACATCCCAGTGGCCGTTCTCGGCCTTGTACTCCGGTTGGTTGATCCTGTACGCCTCATACCGCTGGGAACTGAAGCGGTAGAGCGCCGGGCCGTTCATCCCGGCCAGCACAATCACAGACGCCGCACCGAGCCCGAAGCGGCGGGTGCGGCGACTCGGTCGGTACTTCACTTCTCATCCCCCAAGCTGCGGGTTCCGTTTCTCCTGGCGGACGGTCCACCGCCAGGCGATGATCGGCGCGGCTGTGACAGCCAGGGCAAGTGATGCCCAAACGGTCATCGCTGGATGACTGTGGCCGAAGTAGAAGGAAGAGGCGAGCGACCCGCCGAAGACCACCAGGAAGAAAAGATGGATCCGGAACGTACCGAAGAGGGTGTCGGGGCTCGATGAGCCGCCCTTGGGGGTCACCACGAAACGAGACCAGCGGCGCCGCGCCGAGCAGCAGCGCCGCGCCCACCCGGTGCGGCTCATCCGCCAGCAGACCGCGGTAGCGCACCCGGTAGGGCCGGCCGGGCTCGGTGAGCGGCCCGGCGAGCCTGCTGTAGTGCTCGTAGTCGTACCTCGGCAGGGGCCGCCGTGGAGCCCGGTGGCGACCCGCCAGCCGCCCTTTCGGCCGTAACGGCGCGATAGTGGAGGTAGCCGACTCTCCGGACATGGAAGACATGGACGATTGCTTTCCGGTTCCTGGTCACCTGAACCGGAAGTGCCTGATGCCGCCGCGCTGCTGTTACTCGTGATGCGGCGACCGCAGCCGTATGCGGATGTTCCCGAAGTGGTCGCGGATGGCTTCCTCGGCCCGCAGGGCGTCGCCCGAGCGCACCGACTCCAGAATCTGCCGGTGCTGCTTGCAGGTGACCTTCGGATCGGTCGGGATGTCGACCAGATCCGTACGCACCCGGTGAAAGGCGTCCCAGAACGCCTCCAGCACCTCGCCCAGCAGCGAATTGTCCAGACTTCCATACAGCGCGGCATGAAACGCCCGGTCCGTCTCCGCCCGCACCGAACCCTCGACCGCCTCCGCCTCCATCCGCCGGACGATCGCGTCCAGCTCCGCGAGGTCGGCCTCCGGTATCCGCCCCGCCAGCCGCGCGATCAGCCCGGTCTCCACCGCCTCGCGCAGCTCCAGCAGCTCCAGCAGGCTGTCCTCGCCGCGGTAGTGCCCGGCGACGGTACGGAAGATCAGCCCCTCGATCATCGGCGCCATCGACATGGGCCCGACGTACGTCCCGAAGCCATGCCGGATCTCCACGATCCCCATCGCCTGCAGCGCCTTGAGCGCCTCGCGCACCGAGTTACGGCTGACGCCGAGCAACTCCATCAGCTCGGTCTCGGTGGGCAGCGGGGCCCCGGACGGAAGCCGCCGGTCGACGATCAGCCGCTTGATGCGTTCCTGGATGTCGCTCGCCATCCCACCCGTGTGCGCCACCACCGCCACCGCCACCTCCGATCCGAACAGCTTAGCGGCAGCGGCGGGCGGTGATCAGACCTGCGCGATGAAGGCCGACCACGCTTCGCGGGAGACGGTGAGCTGGCCGGTGTCGGTGTCCTTGGAGTCGCGGACGTGGACCGCGTCGGTACGTATCGCGACCTCGACGCAGTTGTCGCCGGAGCTTCCGCTGTAGCTGCTCTTGAACCATTCGAGTCCGGCGTTGCTCATAGCGCTCCGGCGAAGGCTGACCATGCCTCGCGGGAGACGATCAGGGAGCCGATCTGGGGCTCCTTGGAGTCGCGGATGTGGACGGTGTCGGTGCGTATCGCGACCTCGACGCAGTTGCCGCCCCCGCCGCCGCTGTAGCTGCTCTTGAACCAGTTCAGTTCGGTGGTGCTGCCGCTCATAGCGCTCCTCGCATCTGCTGCAGCAGGCTCGTGGTGGCCTGAGGGCTCAGAGCCTGTGAGCGCAGTTTGCCATAGCGCTGGTGCATGGCACTGACGGCTTTTGGGTCGTTGATCAGGACGCTGCTGTCGTGCGCTTCGATGTAGCCCACCCACCGGTGGTCCGGCGTCTCCGCGAGGCACATCGGGCCCTCGAAGCCGGAGTGATCCTCCTGCCGCAATGGCATGACCTGGATCTCCACGTTCCAGCGGAGCTGCTGCTCAAGTAGGTGGTCGAGAAGCGCCTCGGTAACCTCGATGCCCCCGAAGCCCCTTTCCAGCAGAGCCTGTTCAATCACGAAGCAGAACGATGTGTTCGGTCGCTCCTGGAATAACCTCTGCCGAGCTAGTCGCCCGACCACCTGCTGCTCGCACTGCTCCACTGAGACGTGCGGGATGTAACGGTTGAAGACCGCGCGGATGTACGGCTCCGGCTGCAGCAGGCCCGGGATGACGGCGCACTCGTACGTGAGAAGCGACACCGCTTCCTCCTCGATTCCTGCCCAGCGCAGAAACCATGACGCGAGCCCCACCTTCCGCGTCAACGTCCGGTAGGCCGCCCCCAGCACGCGGGCGGCCGGGGCGCCCAGGACCTCCTCTGAACGCGGGATCAACTCCCTCGGCGGGAAGCGCCTGCCCTGCTCCACCTTGGCGACGTAGGTCGCCGAGTACCGCACCCGTGGGGCGAACTGCTCCTGGGTGAGCCCTGCCTCGTCCCGTAGCGCCTTTAACACCGCACCAAAGG
The DNA here is from genome assembly GCF_040607655.1 of Streptomyces sp. NPDC005266. Lineage (NCBI taxonomy): Bacteria > Bacillati > Actinomycetota > Actinomycetes > Kitasatosporales > Streptomycetaceae > Streptomyces > Streptomyces sp. NPDC005266. Next base: position 27,034 of record NZ_JBEXHC010000011.1, on the reverse strand, counting down.
TCTTGAGGCTCTCCGACGTTTCGGGTTCGCTGTCCGTTGTCATCCCCTTATCGTCACGGGCGGTGACTGACCCGGTCCAGTGCGTGCACTGACACAACGCAAACTGGGTGGGTGTCGTGCCTGGCAGGGCCGTCGGCCCATCGCAACGCTTCCGCCATGACCGCACCACAGGACCAAGCCCCCGTCACCGTACGTACGTTCGCGCAGCGATTCTCCGCCACCCGGCGCGGCGCCCGGCTCGCCCGGCTGCTGGCCGTGCATCAGCTCTCCGCGTGGGGGTTGTCTCCCGGAGTGGGCGGCTACGACGCCGCGATCCTCGTGGTCGCCGAGCTGGCGGCCAACTCCGTACTGCACGGACGCGTACCAGGACGGGACTTCGGCGTCCGGCTCCGGTACGACGAGCAGGGCGGCGTCCTGGAGATCGAGGTGTCCGACACCCACGACCGGCAGCCCACCCCGAAGGCGCCCACATCGAACGACGAGCAGGGCCGGGGTCTGCTCCTGGTCGAGGCGCTGGCCGACCGCTGGGGCGTCAAGGAGCGCCGGGGGCCGGGCAAGACCGTATGGGCCCTGGTCACCCAGGGCCGCCGGACGCCAGACGGGCCGTGAGGCCGTCGACCATGCAGCCGAGAAGGCGGCCCAGGTCCAACCGCTCACACTGCCCGAGTGCGCCGTGCCCGTGGACGGGCAAAGGCCGCCCCGTGTGCTTGAGCCCTGGTCGAAGGCGGAGGGGCGGTTGGATCAGCGGTCCGGCGCGCCGAGAGCGTCTGGCCCGGCCCGCACCCCGGTGCGCCGGGGGTCCGGCCTTGGCGGCCCACCTGGGGGTGCGGGAGATTCAGCTGCGCGGCCCAATTCGGACCAAGCACAGCTTTCGCCCAGGAGGGAACCATCTTGCGTATTCGCACCTTTGTCGCATCAGTCATTGCGGCCGGCGTCCTTGCCGGTACCAGCACAGCGGCCGCGATGGCAGCCGCCGTCAGCCGCTTCGACGACGGCAGCTTCGAGACGCCCCGGGTGGCGGCCAACTCGTTCCAGACAGTGGGGACGGGGGGTTCCGTCGGTCCGTGGGATGTCACGGCCGGGAATGTCGATCTGATCGGGGCCGGATACTGGCAGGCGGCCGAGGGTGATCAGTCCGTCGACCTCAATGGCAATGGCCCGGGAACGGTGTCCCAGACCTTCACGACGGTCCCGGGGAAGAAGTACACGGTGACGTACTCCCTCGCCGGTAACCCCCAGGGCGGTCCGGCCGTGAAGACCGGGAAGGTGCTGGTCAATGGGCAGAACTTCCAGGACTTCAGCTTCGATACCACGGGCAGGACGAACGCGAACATGGGCTATGTGACCCGGGAGGTGACCTTCGTGGCAACCGGCACCTCCACGACGCTGGCGTTCGCCAGCACCACCACCAGCGCCGGGGGCCCGGTCATCGACGACGTCCTGGTGCGCGACTGCACCCCGTGTCCGTCCTGCTGACCACAGGACCGGAGCGGAAAGCGAGCCCCGGCGCGACTCGACCGCGCCGGGGCTCGCCCGCGTCGTACACCCTGTTCGCGTGCGTCGATCTCTGCGAGAGGCAGTCTCCTTGCAGGGCGGCGTTCATGAACGGCTTCGGGCGAGGGGGCATGATGCTGGAGGAAATGATGCTGGCCGGGGGAATCACGGTGGTCGGGGCGATGGCCACCGATTCCTGGGCAGCCGCGCGGGGCGGGATCGCGGCCCCCGACGACCCCTCCTCGGGCCGCGTCGGGGCGGTGGTCTTCACCCGGGGCGATCACCTCGCCACCGGCTGGCTCGCCGCGTACAACGCCGCCGAAAACACCACCGGGGTTTCTCGGTGAACCGAGAAACCCCAGGTCAGTGGCTGAGAAGCCACGGTGCGCCGCCAGGGACTCGAACCCCGGACCCGCTGATTAAGAGTCAGCTGCTCTAACCAACTGAGCTAGCGGCGCCTGCTGACGGATGAATGTTACCGGACCCCGCTGGGTGCTGGTGACCAGCGACCCAACCCCCGGTGTCATTGGTATGGACATGACCATTGCGCGCTGGCTACTCTCGACTTGGTCTAGACCGCCGTGCACGGCTCGTCGAAGCACTCCCCACGTCTTCAGGAGCGAAGCATGCGCAAGAAGATCAGCGCTGCTGTCATCGGCATCGGTCTCGCGGCGGTCTCCGTCCTCGCGACCGGCGGCAGCGCCTCCAGCCACGGCTACACCGACTCGCCCATCAGCCGCCAGAAGCTGTGCGCCAACGGCACCATGACCGGCTGCGGCGAAATCCAGTACGAACCGCAGAGCGTCGAGGGCCCCAAGGGGTTCCCGTCGGGCGGGCCCGCGGACGGGTCGATCTGTGCGGGCGGGAACAGCCGGTTCGCCCAGCTCGACGATCCCAGGGGCGGGCAGTGGCCCGCGACCAAGGTGACCGGCGGCCAGGGCTACACCTTCAACTGGCGCTTCACCGCCTCGCACGCGACCACGGACTTCAAGTACTACATCACCAGAAACGGCTGGAACCCGAGCCAGAAGCTGACCCGTGCGAGCCTGGAGTCCCAGCCCTTCCTGACCGTCCCCTACAACGGTCAGCGTCCGCCGTCCACGCTCTCCCACACGGGCACCATCCCGAGCGGGAAGAGCGGCAGGCATCTGATCCTCGCCGTATGGACCATCGCGGACACCCCGAATGCCTTCTACGCCTGCTCGGACGTCCAGTTCTAGCTGACGTCGAGTTCTGACGGCGCTGGGTGCGGTGCCGTCCCGGGACGGCACCGCACCGACGTACGTACGTCACATCACGCGTCGAACGCGCCCGCCTTCACGCCACGGAGGAAGGCGGCCAGGACCGCCGGCTCGGTGGTGAGGACGACCCCGGGGTCGTCGCCCTCGCGCAGGCGGACGATGCCCGCCGAGGCGGCGACCTCCACGCACTGACCCTCGCCCGCGGAGTACGAGGACTTGCGCCAGTGCGGCCGTCGGTGGGGATGGTTCTCGGTGGTGTCAGAGGTGTTCATATGTGGGGCCCTCTTTCTCATACGAGACCAGCTATGAGGGCCTTCGTCGCATCCGCGGACAGCGAGCTGTCCGCGATGTGGCCGAAGGCGTCGGCGAAGACGTTCACGTCATCGACTCCTTCGACGTATATGGGGCCGCGCAGGTTCTCCTGGGTGACCACATCCGGCATCGGACCCGGGAAGCCCACGAGTGTGAACGCGCCGGCGTCCCCGGGGTTGGGCGCCGCATCGATCGGCATCACCTGGAGCGTCACCGTCGGCCACTCCGCGACGTCCAGCAGCCGCCGCAGCTGCGCGGTCATGATGGACGGGCGGTCGGCGAACCGGCGGCGCAGTGCCGCCTCGTGGATCACGGCCCACAGCTTCAGCGGGGCGGCCGGGCGGGTGAGGACGGCCTGGCGGGCGAGGCGCACCTCGGCGAGGGCGTCGACCTCCGCGGCGCTGCGTGCCATGGCGTTCGCGGCGATCGTCTCGCGTGCGTAGTCGGGTGTCTGCAGCAGTCCGGGGATGACGAGTGGGGCGTAGTCGCGGACGGTGTCGGCGTCGGACTCCAGCGAGATGTAGTCGGCGTAGGCGGGGGCGACGACGCCGCGGTAGGTCTGCCACCAGCCCCGCTTGCCCGCGTCCTTGGCCAGGCCCTCCAGGACGGCACGGATGTCGCCGTCGGTGATCCGGTAGGCCCGCAGCAGGGTGGCGACCTCGGTGGTGCGGATCGTCGCGTTGGCGTTCTCGATCCGGGAGAGCTTCGGCGCGGTCCAGCGGCGGGCGTCCGCGGCTCCGTTTCCCGCAGCGTTCAGGGCTTCGGCCGCCGCGTCCAGCGTCATCCCCGCTTCGGTGCGCAGCCTGCGCAGCGTGGACCCCAGGCGCCTGCGCCGAACGGTGGGCACTGGCTGGTAGGACATGTCGCCAGTCTGTCGTATCGCCAACTACGCCTGCCAGGCGGCATATGCCAGTCTTGCCTGACTGGGTCGAAACATTGCGAGTGCGACGCGCATGAGCCAGGATCGCTCAGGAGACACGGCAGTGCGCCGTGCTTTGGAGGGGCCCGGAACCACATGGCTGAGAACATCCCGCAGCGATATGAACTGCGCCTCCGCGTCCATCCGCAGACCCTCGCCGACGTACGGCGCGCCGTCGGCGCGCGGTTACGGCTGTGGGGGCGCGAAGAGTTGATCACCGCTGCCGGGATGTGCGTCACCGAGCTGCTGTCCAACGTCCACAAGCACGCCGCCTCCCCCGAGTGCGCCCTGACCCTGCACAACCTGCGCCACGGGATATACGCGGCGGTCAGCGACACCGAGTCCGCGCTGCCCGTGGTCAAGGAGCCAGACTTCCTCTCCGAGAGCGGACGCGGGATGTTCCTGCTCAGCAAGACGGCGCACGAGTGGGGCACGGATCGCACCCCGACCGGCAAGACGGTCTGGTTCACCCTCCATGCCGAAGCGGTGGAACCGTGACCCGGGCCGCCGGTAGCGTGGGGCGGTCGGCCGACGGACGGAAGGGCGAGGCATGGATCCGGTGACAGCGGGGGCGCTGATCGCGACGGTCAACGCGGCGGTCTCGGGCGCCGGGGGAGAGGCCGGCCGGCGGGCGGTGGAGTCGCTCGGCGCGCTGGCCCGCAGAGTGCTGCGGCGCGGCGACGGCGACCCGGGCGGTGGGCCCGAGCCGGTCACCGTTCCGTACGACGACCCCCAGCGGCTGCGCCAACTGGCCGAGGTGCTGGCCGAACGTGCCCGGCAGGACCCGGAGTTCGGCCGCGATCTCGCCGCGTGGATGCGTGAGCACGGCGGCGCGGAACCGGAGCCGGGCGCCGTGTACAACTCCGTCTCCGGCGACGCCCGGATTACCGGACCGGTCATCCAGGGCCGGGACTTCCAGGGACCGATCAGCTTCGGTCCGCAATGACCGCGCGAGTGACCGCGCGCCGCTGACACCAAATCCCGGTCAGGGGGAGCTCGGCGCTTGGCAGCTACCGGACACCCTCGTGCACGGGCTGTCGTCGAGTGATGCGGATCCCTTGCGCTCCGTGTCCGCGCGGGGCTCGACGGGGCGAGCACCCGCAACTTGCTGACATATGCGCCCGGCGCGCCGGCGCCACGGCGACGCGTCCCGCCCCCGCACCCGGGGTTTGGCCAACTCTTTACCTCACGCGCCGCGTTGACGTCGTCGCTCTGCGCGAATTACTGTCGTCGAGGTTTCGCACCATGCTGCCCGTGCGTATGGGAGGCAGTGACATCACGAACCAGGCCGGTATTCGAAAAACTAGGTCACTGTCGCCCTGCGGGGGAAGTCATGGTTGGTCTTGTCAGGATGTCCGAGCCTTCTCCTGAGTGCGCGGCCGCTCCCTCGACGGCGGCCGGCGACTATGTCGAGCAGGCGCTTCTGGCGGCACATGACCTGATCGAGTCGACGGTCATCAGACACCGGCGGGAGCTGGCCCAGGACTCCTGGGCGGGGGCGGCTCTGGGCAAGGTGCCGCTCGCGGAGGTCGTCGACACTCTGATCGCCGGCGCGGAACGGACCGTGAGCGTGATCCTCTCGGGCGGCGAGGAGCAGACGCACGCCGTGTGCGCGGCGCTGGCCCGACCGGTGACGGGCCACCGCCGGGGCGTCGCCGTCCGGCTGCTGTGCGGGGAGCGGGCGGCCGCCGCGAGCGGGATACGGGCGCTCGCGCGCACCGATCCACGCTGCCAGGCCCGGGTCTGCGACGGCGGGTTATCCGAGGCGCTGCTGGTCGACGGACAGATCGTCTACGTCACGAACGGACAGCCGGACCCGGTGCGGGGCGGCCGGCAGGCGTCGCTGGTCGAGGACCCCGCCACGGTGCAGGCCCTGGAGCTGATGTTCGCCGGGACCTGGGGGAACGCCGTGGCGCTCGCCGACCACCCGCGGCTGGGCGGACGGCTGTGCCCGGAGTCGGCGCGGCGGATTCTGGAATGTCTGCGCACCGGCCACACCGATGAGGTCGCGGCGCGCGATATGCAGGTCTCCCTGCGCACCTATCGCCGGTATGTCGCGGAGATCATGCGGGAGCTGGGGGCCACTTCCCGGTTCCAGGCGGGGGTACGGGCGGTGGAAATGGGGCTGTTACCCAGCCGTCCCTGACGGCGCTCGGGATTTCCGACCACGTCACGGGGCAGGAATGGGGACATGGACGACCGCGGACGCGATCCGGGGCCGGAGCCAGCGAGCCCGGTGGACGCGCTGGAGCACACCCTGCGGGAGGTGCGCGGCCTCATCGAGTCCACCGTGGTCCAGCACCGCGCCCGCCGCTCGCGGAGCGAGCAGTTCGCCGAGGTGGGGCGGGAGGACGCCGCGTTCCTGGCCGCCGCCGAGCAGGTGATCGGCCAGGCGGGGCGCAGCCTGGACGCCGTGTTCCCGGAGCCCTCGGCCCGGATGGCGGCGGGGCACGCGGCGCTGACCGCGCTGCTGGAGGATCGGGACGCCGGTGTGCGGGTGCGAGTGCTGCGGGGCAGACCCGGCCCCGGTCCCGCCGCGGTGCCGCCGCCGGGGCCCGCGCCCGTCCCCATCCCGGGGCCCGCGCCTGTCCCCATCCCGGGGCCCGCGCCCGTCCCCATCCCGGGGCCGGCGGCCGACCTCGAGGCGCGGGTCCCAGCCCCGCCCGCTGCCCCGGGCCTTCCCCAGGTGCGGATCGCGGCCGTGCCGCTGCCCACGGCGGTCATCGCCGACGGCCGGACGGCGCTGGTGTGCACGGAAACGGCGCAGGGACGGCAGACCTCGGTCGTCCTGGACCCGGTGGTGGTCGCCACGATGCACGGCATGTTCGGCTCGATCTGGGGCGGCGCGGTGCCCGCCGCCCGCCCGCTCGACTTCGGCAACCGCGCCCGCACCGAGATGGTGCGCCGGGTGCTCGCCCGGCTGCGGGACGGGGTCACCGACGAGGCGGCGGCCCGCGACCTGGCGATCTCGGTGCGCACGTACCGCCGCTATGTGACCGGAATCCTGGAGCTGCTGGCGGCGAACTCCCGCTTCCAGGCGGGCGTACGCGCCACCGAGCTCGGCATCCTCGGCGACCGCTGACCGCCGTGGGACGGCCTCCCCGTACCTCCGCTCCCGCCTGCGCTTTAACGTGGAAATATCTCGAGGTGATAATTTCGTTTTCCCGATCGACATTGTGATCCGGAGCGTGCTGGCGATAGGTTGCAGGCGGGCGTGCCGTGACCTGGCAACAGCCGGTAATGCAAGGGGATTTGGGGATGACCGTAGGGCACGGAAGGGGCGCGACCGCCACGGCGGGCGCGGGCGGCGGGCCGGACACGGCGCCGTCGCATTCACCCCGCCCGGGACAGGCGCGAAAGACCGGCGATACCCGCGAGAACGGCAAAAAGCCGAGGTATGGCGCGACCGGGCGGGAAAACCCCGGAGGCCATGGCCGCCGGTCTCCCGACGCCCGGCGGAGAACGCTGCCGCGCGCCGTCCTTCCGCCGCTCGCATTCGGGTTGCTGGTACTTGCCGTCTGGGACACCGTCACCCGGACCGGCGCCGTCGCGGAGTTCTATCTGCCGGGCCCGGCCGACTTGGCGCGGCATTTCACCGACGAGTTGCTCCACGGTGACCTCGTGGAGTACACGAAGCAGACGGTGTGGGAAGCCATGGCGGGCGGTGGCATGGGGATCGGGGTGGCGCTGCCCCTCGGATATCTGATCGCCCGCAGCGACCTGGCGGCCGCGGCGCTCCAGCCGTATGTGGCCGCCTCTCAGGCCGTGCCCGCGGTGGCGCTGGCCCCGCTCCTGGCCCTGTGGCTCGGCTACGGGCTGCTGCCCATCGCGGTGCTGTGCGCACTGCTGGTCTTCTTCCCCATCCTCGTCAACACCGTCCTGGGCCTGCGCTCACTGGACCCGGACGTGATGGGGGCCGCGCGGGTGGACGGCGTGGGGTGGTGGGGGATGCTCTGGTACATCGAGCTTCCGCTCGCCCTGCCCAGCGTCCTCGCGGGGGTGCGCAACGGCCTCACGCTCTCCATCACCGGCGCGGTCGTCGGCGAGTTCGTGATGGGCGGCGAGGGGCTGGGGCAGCTGCTGTCGGTGCAGCGCCAGGAGGCCGACACCATCGGGCTGTTCTCCACGATCGTCATGCTCGCCCTTCTCGCCGCCGGCCTCTACGGAGTGGTCCGCCTGGTAGAGCGGCTCGTTCAGCGCGACTGACATCTTTCATTCGAGGAGGAGAAGTACGTGCGTTTCGTGCAGACGCCCATGGGGCGTGCTCGCAGACAGCGGGTCGTGGGGGCGGCTCTCGCGTCCGTGGTGGCACTGGCCACCCTGACCTCATGCGCCGAGGAGCCGAAGGACGGGGAGGGCAAAGGCGGCAAAGGCATCACAGTGGGGCTGACGTACACGCCCAACATCCAGTTCTCGCCGTTCTACGCCGCGGCCGAAAAGGGCTACTACAAGGACGCCGGACTCAAGGTGACTCTGCGTCACCATGGCGCCGCCGAAGACCTTTTCGGCGCCCTGTCGTCGGACAAGGAGGATGTGGTCTACGCGGGCGGCGATGAGATGCTGCAGGCCCGCGCCAAGAATGTGCCGGTCGTGGACATCGCCACCTTTTACCAGAAATACCCGGTGGGCCTGATCGTGCCCAAGGATTCCGACATCCGGAAACCGGCCGACCTCAAGGGCCGAAAGATTGGCACACCCGGTCCCTTTGGTGAGACTTATTTCGGTTTGCTGGCGCTCCTGAAGGAGGGCGGACTTTCCGCCAAGGACGCCCAGGTGCAGAACATCGGCTTCACCCAGCAGGCGGCCCTGACCGGAAAAAGGGTCGAGGGCGTGATGGGCTATCTGAATAACGACGCCATCTCCTTCAAGGAAGCCGGCAAGGAGGTCCGGTCGATCGTTCTCGACTCCGGTGACGCCGGAGATCCGCTGGTGGGCGTGGGCCTGGGCGCCAAGGAGAAGACGCTCGACAAGCGCGGCGAAGACATCAGGAAGTTCGTGGACGCCTCGCTGCGCGGGCTGCGCTATGTGATGGACCACCCGGACGACGCCATCAAGCTCAGCGAGAAGTATGTGCCGGGGCTGCGCGGCGACAAGCAGCGTAAGAACGCACGGGCGGTGCTCAAGGCCACGGTGCCGCTGCTCAAGACCGATCAGGGCGAGGTGGGCGTGAACGACCCGCAGACCTGGTCCCGGATGGCCGATTTCATGTACAACCAGGGGCTGCTGGAGAAGATGGTCGCCCCCGAGGACGCCTACGACAACGGCTACCTGCCCAAGTCGTGACGCCGCCGTGGCGGCGGGTGCTCAGCCGCCCGCCGCCGCCCGGTGCTCAGCCGCCCGCCGCCGCCCGGCGCCGCCGATCAGCAGCGGAAGCGGTCCGGCGGGCCGACGGAGGAGCGGGGTCCGGGGCGGAGCCCCTGGAAAGATCGCTTCACGGGGTGACGACCACGCGGTACACCGGGGTCTCCGCGGCCTGCTGGAGCGCCTTCTCGACTTCGTCCAGCGCGTACCGCGCCGTGATCAGTGTCGCCAGCGGCCCCGTCAGCTCCCCGCCGCGCAGCGGCTCGGTGGCGGCGCGCCAGTCGTCGGGCTCATGGCTGAAGGGGCCGGTGACGGTCAGCTGACGGCGGTGCACCTCATAGCCGGGCACCTCGGCGGGCGGGCCGGCGGCTCCGGCGGCCCCGGCGGCCCCGGGCGGGCCGCCGGGGCCGCCGCCGAAGAGGACGATGGTGGCGCCGTCGGCGACCGCCGCGAGTACGGAGGCGATGGCCTCCTTGGGCGCGATGGTTACGAAGACGACGTCCGCGGTGGGGAGATCGGCGATGTTCTCTGGGGTGACGGCCGCGTCGGCGCCGGCCGCGGCGCTGGCGGCCAGCCGCTGCTCGTCCCGTTCCGGGAACCGCCTTCCGCGTGGGGGGAGTTGTATCCGGAGGCTGTGCCCGGCGCCCACGGAGACAAGGAAACGAACAGAGGCTGGACCGTGGATCAGAGGCTGGACCTGGATCAGAGGCCGGAGCCGGGCTCGGGGGACGTGGTGCGGGACGACCGGCGGAACGTCCACCAGATGATCACGGCTCCCGCCACGGCGGCGATCGCGCCGACGACGGAGGCGACATGCATGGCCTGGACGAACCCCTGGTCGGCGGCGTCGGAGAGCCGCGGCAGCCGCAGCCTGGCGCCCAGCAGCCGGGTGGCCTCGGGCGACTCCGCGGCCGCGTCGGCCGAGCGCGGGGGCAGCCCGCCGAGCTTGGGCGTGATCCGGTCGCGGTAGACGCTGACCAGGACGGAGCCGAGGACCGCCACCCCCAGGACGCCGCCGATCTGCCGCATCGCGTTGTTGACGGCGGAGCCGGCGCCGGTCCGCTCGGCGGGCAGAACGGCCATGATGGCCTCGGTGGTGGGGGCGACGGCGGCGCCCATGCCGAGCCCCTGGAGGACGAGGAAGACCCAGAACAGCGGAAGTCCGCTGTGCTCGTCGAGGAAGACGTAGCAGAAGAAGCCCACCGTGGCGATGAGCATGGCGGCTCCGACGACGCGGCGCACCCCGTGGGCCCGGACCAGCTTGGCCGAGAGCGGCGCGCCCACCAGGACGCCGAGGGCGACGGGGGCGATGGACAGCCCGCACTCCAGCGGCGTCTGGCCGTGGACGCCCTGGAGGTAGAAGCTGGTGTAGTACATCGAGCCGTTGAGTCCGAAAAAGGTCAGCATGACGGCGACGCTGGCGCCGGTGAAGCGGATGTCGCGGAACAGCCGGACGTCGAAGCTGGGGTTGGCGACGCGCAGCTCGACGAGGACGAAGACCACGACGAGGGCCGCGCCGCCGGCGAGCGCGCCGAGAATGGCCGGATCCGTCCAGTCGTTGCGATGGCCGCCCTCGATGACGCCCCAGACGATCGCGAAGAGACCGGCGGTGGAGAGCACCACGCCCAGCGGGTCGAATTTCTGCCGCACCCGGGTGACGACACCGGGCAGAAAGGCGAACGAACCGGCCACGCACAGCGCCACGATCGGAACGTTCACCAGGAAGACCGATCCCCACCAGAAGTGGTCGAGCAGCGCTCCGCTGAGCATCGGTCCGGTCGCGATGGCGATACCACTGGAACCCGACCAGATGGCGATGGCGGTCGCGCGGTGCCGCTCGTCGAACACCTGGGCGATCAGCGCGAGGGTCGCCGGCATGATCAGGGCACTGCCGATGCCCATCACCCCGCGGGCGACGATGAGTTCGGTGGCCGAGCCCGCGTATCCGGCCCAGGCGGAGGCGGCGCCGAAGACGAGCATGCCGGTCAGCAACAGCCGGCGGTGGCCATAACGGTCGGCCAGCACCCCGCCGGTGAACAGCAGAACGGCGAAGACCAGCGTGTAGGAGCTGATGGACCACTGGAGCTGATTGGGGGTCGCGCCCAGCCCCTCGTCGGGGTCGGACAGCGTTTTGAGCGCCACGTTCAGGACGGTGTTGTCCAGCCACACCGCCAGTTGGGAGAGGACCAGTACCGAGAGAGCGAGCCATTGGCGGCCGGTCGGAGACCGCGTGGGATCGGCCGGAGTGGCATCGGTCGTCGCGGCGTTCTGTGCGGCCATGTGGGCGGCGCCTTTCGGGACCACGGGAGTGCGGGGGTCCGCGTCGTACGGCAAGGGACGGCTTGCTGGCTCAAGAGGAAGTTACCAATCGGCCGAGCCGGGGCGCACCCCCTTGGCGTCCGGGGCGGTTCAGCGGCCGGCACACGAGGGTATTACCCGGCGAGAACTGTTCCCTGTCGAACCATCTTCCTTGCCGTCCGGCAGGTGGCTCGTTACTGTTCCGCAAAGGAGCCGGGGGTGCCCTTTGAGCCATTTCGTAATTCAACCAAATGACCGTGCGCCTATTGACGGTTTTGACGGGGAGGCGGGCGCGAGGGGAGCGGTTCACAGGGAGCCGGACGTGAGGTCGGACAATCTGGAAGAGGCTTTGGGGCAGGCGTTACGCCTCCTGGAGTCCGCGGTGCACCATCACCGGCGCTCCACGCTCGCCTGCGCCACCGCCGAACTGCCGGTGTCCGGCGAGCCGGTGGCCGGATGGGTGGCGCGGCTGGTGCTGCGCGCCGAGCGGGATGTGATCTGGAGCCTGCCCGAGGTGACCTGCGAGGAGCATGCCCGGCTGATCGGGCAGACGCTCGCCCAGCTCGCGGGCAAGGGGGTGCGCACCCGGATGCTCTGCCCGCCGCGGGTGATCCGCGGGGCCGCGTGGCAGCGCTCGGTGGGGGCGGTGGCGGGGCTGGAATTGCGCGTTTTCGAGGGCGTGGGGCAGGAGCTGGTGGTCGTGGACGGCGCGGCGGTCATCGCGCCCGACGCCTCGCCGGGCGAGCCCGGCGGCTCCCGGGCCTCGATGATCCAGAACTCGACCGTGTCCGACATGCTCCACCGACTGCTGTGCGGTATGTGGGACACGGCACAGCGCCCGATGCGGCCGCTGTCCTTCGAGGGCGGGGCGCGCGGTCGGGTGCTGCGTGAGGTGCTGACGCTGATGGCGGAGGGCTACAAGGACGACGCGGCGGCCCGGAAGCTGGGCCTTTCGGTGCGTACCTACCGTCGCTATGTCGCCGACATCATGCGGGATCTGAACGTCGAATCCCGGTTCCAGGCCGGAGTGCGCGCCGTGCGCGCGGGGCTCATGGAGGCCGATCCCGAGTAGTCGCCGCAGGGCTGGGCAGTCGCTTTCCGGAGTGATTCGGCGTGGGCTGCTTGCCGTTTGCTGTCTTCGTGACATCTTCCTGCAGATTCCATGCACTGCCCCCTCGGTACCGGCTGTCCATTGCAGCTTTATGACAGCCGTGGTTCTTGATCGGTGGTGTCGGCGGGGTGTGTGACAGGTAGTGGACTCTGGGGTTGTCGGCTCCGGAAGCGGCCCATAGCGTCAACGGCAGCTTCGCCGCTTTGCCCATGCCAAAAATGGAGGTGCGCGGTAATGTCCGCCATCGTCGAAGAGCGTCGGGAAACCATCAAGGAAATCGTGACGGATATCCTTGAGATAGAGCCCGACGAGGTCACCGAGACCAGTCTCTTCAAGGAAGAGCACGACGCGGATTCACTGCGGGCCATTGAAATCCTGGCGGCCTTGGAGAAAACCTTCAATGTCGTCATCGACCAGTCCGAGCTGAGCCGGATGGTGAACCTGCGAGGCGTCTACGAGGTGGTTTCGGACGCGGCGGGCTGGTGACGGGCAGCTCTCGGCGTACGCCCCGTAGTCCTCGTACCCCCTCGCAGTACTCCTCGGAAGGCAGGGCGATATGCGTGGTGAGCCGGGTCGCAGGGTCGTCGTCACGGGCCTCGGGGCGGTGTCCGGCATAGGTGTCGGCGCGGCGGAATTCCTCGCCGGGCTGCGCGCGGGGAAGAGCGCGGCGGGGCCGATCACCGTCTTCGACACCGAGGGCTTCGACCATGCGACGGGGTGCGAGGTCAAGGATTTCGACCCGGCGCGGTGGATTCGGAATCTTGACGTGGGGGGCCTGGGCCGGGCGAGCCAGTTCTCGGTGGCGGCGGCGCGGATGGCGGTGGCCGACGCCGGCCTTGCGGAGAGCGCGCTGCGCGACGCCCCCTGTCTGGTCTCCGTCGGCACGACCGACGGGGAGTCGGGAGACCTGGACCATCTGGTCGAGGTGGAGGTGGATATGGGGCCCGAGCGGATGGAGCCCGCCGTCGCCCGCCGGGTGTCCGCGGGAAGGCTGTCGGCCGCGATCGCACGGGAGTTCGGGCTGACCCGGGTCGAGGCGGTCACCCTCCCCACCGCCTGTGCGGCCGGGAACTACGCGGTCGGCTACGGCTTCGACGCCATCCGCGCCGGGGACGTGGACATGGCGCTGTGCGGTGGCGCCGACGCCCTGTGCCGTAAGACCTTCACCGGCTTCTACCGCCTCGGCACCATAGCCCCCGAGCGCTGCCGACCCTTCGACAAGGACCGCAAGGGCATCCTCACCGGCGAGGGCGCGGGCATTCTGGTGCTGGAGAGCCTGGAGTCGGCGCTGGCCCGGGGCGCCCGGATCTACGCCGAGGTCCTCGGCTACGGCCTCAACTGCGACGCGGACCACCCCGTCGCCCCCAACCAGGACAGCGTGGCCCGCTGTATGCGGCTCGCGCTCGACAACGCCCGGGTCAAGCCGGAGGAGGTCGACCTCATCTCCGCGCACGGCACCGGCACCCGGGCCAACGACATCACCGAGGCCCGCGCCATCCGCCAGGTCTTCGGGGACGCGGCCCCACCACGCACGGTCTCCATCAAATCGATGATCGGTCACTCCATGGGCGCTGCCGGGGCGCTGGCCTCCATCGCCTGCGCCCTCGCGCTCACCGAGGGCTTCATCCCGCCCACCATCAACCATGTCGAGACCGACCCCGAGTGCGGGCTCGACTGCGTACCCAATCAGGCCGTGGACGCCGATCTGCGGATCGTCCAGAACAACGGCCTCGCCTTCGGCGGCAACAACGCCGTCGTCATCTTCGGCAAGCGCGGCGCGGACTGGTCATGAGTCAGCTGGTGACCGGCGCGGGCGCCGTGGCGAGCGTGGGCGAGGGCGTCGACGAGGTCTTCGGGGCCCTGTGCGCCGGCACCAGCGGACGGGGCGCCCTGCGCGGCTTCGACCCGGAGCGCTACCGGGCCCGCCACGCCTACGAGATCGACGACCGCCCCGCCCCGGGCCATGACATCCCCGGCCGGGCCACCGGCTGGCTGCTGCGCGCGGTCGGGGAGGCCGCCGCCCAGGCCGGGCTCGGCGAGGACCTCAGCGAGGTGCCGGTGCTGGTGGGCACCGGGCTGCGCGAGCTGCGCTCGGCGGAACTCGCCTGGCGCGACGGCGTCCCCTTCGACGCCGGCCGGCTGCACTTCGGCACCGCGCTGCGGACACGTTTCGGCGCGGTCCGCACCCACACCTTCGCCGGGGCCTGCTCGGCCTCGCTCTACGCGCTGGCGCTCGGCAGCGACCTGCTGGCGAGCGGTGCCGAGGACACCGTCGTCGTGGCCGGTGTCGACACCCTCACCGAGTCCATGCACGGGCTGCTGGACCGGGTGAACGCCGAACCGCCCGATCGTGTCCGGCCGTTCGACCGCTCGCGCCGCGGGGTGCTGATGGGTGACGGCGCGGCGGCCGTCGTCCTGCGCCGGGAGGGCGGTGCTCACCCCGGCGTGCTCGGCAGGCTGCGCGCCGTCAGCATGAACTGCGACGCGCGTCATGTCACCGCGCCCGACCCCCAGGGCATCGCCCGGGCGGTGCACGAGGCGCAGTGGCGGGCGGGCGTCAAACCCCGCGACATCGATCTCGTGCTGCTGCACGGAACCGGCACCCAGCTCAACGACTCGGCCGAGGCGACCGCCATCGCCGAGGTCTTCGGCCCCGAGGTCCGCAGGCCGCTGATGACCGCCATCAAGTCCATGACCGGCCACACCGCCGGCGGCTCCGGTCTGCTCAGCCTGATCGTCGCGCTCAAGTCCCTGGCGTCCGGCCGGGTGCCGCCGACCCTGGGCCTGACCGACCCGCTGCCGGAGGCCGCCGGGTTCCGCTTCGTCCGCGAACGAAGCGACGATCAGCCCGACCTGCGGGTCGCCCAGATCGACGCGTTCGGCTTCGGCGGCGTCAACGCGGTCGCCATCGTGGAGAGGGCCGGCCGATGACCCAAGGCCCCGGCGGAGTCGTCGTATCCGGCGTCGGGCTGGCCCTGCCCGGTGCGAGCACGCCCGGCGCGCTGTTGCGCGGCGTCTGCGGCCCCGCCGCCGAGCCGTTCGACACGGGCGCCCGGATCGGCCGCCGCGGCCACCGCTACAAGGACCGGGCGACCCGGCTCGCGCTGTGCGCCGCGCTCGACGCGCTGCGGGACGCCGCCCTGCTCCCGGACGACGGCGAGGAGCTGACGGTGCCCGGCGAGACCGTCGGCGTGGTGGCCAGCTCCAACCTCGGCAATCTGGACACGGCGTGTCTGACCACCGCCGCCATCGCGCGGGAGTCGGTCATGGGGCTGAGCCCCATGAGCCTGCCCAACGCCTCCAGCAATGTGATCGCCTCCTGGGTGGCGATCCGCCATGGTCTGCGCGGCCCCAACCTGATGCTGTGCAACGGGGCCACGTCCGGGCTGGACGCCGTCCACTGGGGCGCGACGCTGGTGGCCGCCGGCCGCGTCCGCCGCGCCCTGGTGATCGGCGTCGAGACGCACAACACCGTCGTGGCGGACCTGCTGGGCCGGCCGGCCGGTGAACTGCTCGACGGCGCGGCCGCCCTCGTCGTCGAGGGCGCCCGGTGGGCGGAGGACCGCGGGGCGCGGGTCGCCGCCGTGCTGGGCCCGTACGAACGGCGGGCGGGGCTCGCCCGGTGCGTCGAGGCCCTGTATCACGGCGGCGCCGCCGCCCCGGGCGTCTGGTTCACGCCCGAGCGCCACGAGAGCGGCGGCGGCCCCGAACCGGTGCCGGACGCCGTGCCCCGGTATGACGTCACCACCACGGTCGGCCGGGCCTCCGGCGCGCTCGGCGTCCTGCAGTGCGCGGCGGCGGTCGGCTGGCTGGCCGAGGCCGGGCGTGGGCCTGGGGAGGCGCTGCTCACCAGCGGCGACGACACCACGGACGCCGTGGCCGGACTGCTGCTGCGCCGCCCGGCCGACCGGCGGCACCGCGACTCCCACCCGCCCAGCCCTGGCAACCCCCTTTCCGCGATGGAGTGTTCCCGATGACCGCCGCCGCCCCGCCGATATCGACGAAGGCCCTGTTGGCCGATACCACCACCGTGCGGCTGCGCCCGCGCTACGAGGGCTCCAACATCTGCACCTGGATCGGGTTCAAGCACGTCAACTACCTGGTTGAGGAGGCGGTCCTGGACCACTTCTGCCAGTCCGGCCTCCCGGCGCGCGCCTTGTACGAGGAATACGGCCTGGGCCTGGACATCGTCTCCCTCGACACTCGTATTCTGCACGCGTTCCACATGGACGACCTGGCCGAGGCCGAGGTCGTGCCGTTCACCAAGGACGGCGACGCCACCCTGGGCTTCAAGGTCACCATCCGTATCGAGCGGGGCGGCCAGACCCTGAAGGCCGTCACGTCCACGGTCCGGGCGTCGCTGCGCATCGACACCTACCTGGAGGCCGCCGGGGCGGTGCCCGCCGACGTCGCCCCGTACGCCGTGGAGCGGCTGGGCGCCTACCTGGCGGCCGAGGCTCCGCCGGCCATCGAGGGCGAGGACATCCTCGCGCGGCTGACGGCCGGGGAGAACGCGTACGGATGGAAGTGGACCATCCCCTACCCCTACTGCCACTTCACCGAGCGGCTCCAGATGAGCGGCTATCTGCGGCTGATGGAGGAGGCCAAGGACCGCTTCGTCGCGGACCGTGGCATCTCCATCAAGACACTGCTGGACGACCGCAAGTGGATCCCCGTGGTGCCGCGCTCGGACCTCCGCATCCTCGACGAGGCGCTGATGGAGGAGGACCTGTACCTGGTCTACACGGTCGAGGAGGTCTTCAAGGAGTTCACCTACACCTCCCGCCTGGACGCCTATGTCCCGCGGGACGGGAAGCTGGTCAAGACCGCCACCGGCCGGATCGTGCACGGCTACGCGGTGATAGAGAACCGCCGGGACTGGCGGCTGGTCCCCTTCGACCGCCGGGTGCTGGACGCGCTCGCCGGAAAGCCGAGCGGCACCTGATGGATGACGTACTGGTCACCGGAGTCGGGGCGCTGTCCCCGCTGGGCTCGGGCGCGGACGCCTTCTGGCGCGGCCTGCACACGGCCGGCACCGCCCCGGTCCGGGTCCCCGACCCGCTCGCCCATATGGACCACCCGCGGATGTATCTGGTGCCCGAGGCCGATCTGCCGACCGGGCCCGAGGAGTGGGACGGGCTGCCGCTGGGGCGCGGTTCGCGGTTCGCGCTCGCGGCGGCGCGCGAGGCAACCCTGGACGCGGGGCTCGCCGGGCTCGCGGGACGGACCGACGCGGACCCGCGCCGGGTGGCCGTCGCCCTCAGCAGCGGTATGGGCGACACGGAACTGCATGAGCGCTGGTGGACCGGGCAGGCCCCCGCGGCCGGCCGCTGGGCGCCGGTCTACCCGGTGGCCTCGGTGGTCGGCGGATGGTTCGGCGCGCAGGGGCCCAACACCTGCCTCAGCAACGCCTGTGCGGCGAGCGGCTACGCGCTGTCCGTCGCCGCCGACCTGATCCGCTCGGGCGAGGCGGACGTGGTCATCGCGGGCGGCACCGAGGCGTACTCCCGGACCGCGCTCGCCTGCTTCAACCGGATGGGCGCGATCGACCCCGAGCGGTGCCGTCCGTTCGCCGCCGAGCGCCGCGGCACGGTCTTCGGCGAGGGCGCCGCCGTCCTCGTCCTGGAGTCCGCTGCACACGCCCGCGCGCGGGGCGTGCCGCACGTCTACGGGCGCCTCGCGGGCACCGGCTGGAGCTGCGACGCCCACCACGCGACCGCCCCCGAGCCCGGCGGCGCGCAGATCGAGCGCGCGATGCGCGAGGCGCTGCGGGATGCGGGCGCCGGGGCCGGGCCGGACGGGCTGGGGTTCGTGCTGCCGCACGGCACCGGCACCGGCCTCAACGACGTGGTGGAGAGCCGGATCCTGGCCGCGGTGCTGGGCGCGTCGGCCTGCCGTACGCCCCTCTACAGCCTCAAGGCGCTCATCGGACACACCGGGGGCGCGGCGGGCGCGTTCGCGGCGCTGGCCGCCGTCCTGGTGCTGCACCACAGGACGCTGCCGCCCAATGTGCCCATAGGCGCGCGGGACCCGGACTGCCCGGTGCCGCTGCCGCTCGCGTCCGCCCCCATGACCGCCCCGTACGGGCTGGTCAACGCGTACGCCTTTGGCGGCAACAACATCTCGCTCGTCTTCGGGGAGGCCGCCTGATGAGCGGTGGGGACCTGGTGGTGACGGGCGTCGGGGCGGTAAGCGCGGACGGCTTCGACTTCCGTACGGCGCTCGGCCGGCGCGGCTACAAGTACCTGCCCGCCGCCGCGCAGTACTTCCTGGCCGCGGCCAAGCGGGCGCTGGCCGCGGCGGGCCCGGACGCCCTGGAGGCGGTCGGGCCCGAGCAGCGCGCCGCCGCGGTGGGCACCAACAGCGCGGCCGTCGCCCTGCACCACGCCATGGACCGTACGGTCACCGGGACCGGAGCCGGCGATCTGTCCCCGGTCACCGCGCCCTACTTCTCGATCAATCTCTTCGGCAGCCGGCTGGCCATCGAACACGACCTCAAGGGCTTCAATCTCACCCTCACCAGCCCCCGGATCGCGGGTCTCGAAGCCCTCCGGACCGGGCAGCGCGCCGTCGCCGCCGGGCGGGCCCGCCGGCTGCTGGCCGGCGCCACCGAGGAGGCGCTGCCCGAGGACGAGCCGGGGGCGGAGCGCTCCGAGGCAGGGGCCGTCGCCCTGATGCTGGAGCCCGCGGCGGCCGTGGCGGCCCGGGGCGGCCGGGCGCTCGGCCGCCTCGGCGTCCGCTCGTTCTTCCTGCCGCCCCACCTGGCCGCCCCGGACCAGGGGGCCGAGCGGACCGGGGCGCTGCTCCGGGACGCGCTCGACGCCCTCGGCCACCGGCCCGGCACGCCCCTGACCGTGACCGCCGTGCTCGACGGCTCCCCGGTCGGCGAGGCGGTCGCGGCGGCGCTGGAGGAGAAGACGTTCCGGGGCGCGTTCGGTGACGGGAAGGACGGGAGGACCGAGCGGGTCCCGGCCGGCGCGGGCGCGCTGGAGCCGATCGCGCGGGCCGCCGCCGCCCTGGACGGCCCGCCCGGCCACGCCCACGCCGTGGTCACCGCGGCGGCCGAGGGGAACACCGCCGTCTGCCTGGTCACCCCGGGCGATATCCGCACCGCGGAAGCGAGCAGCCGATGAGCGGAAAACGGAGGGCGAGCGACCGATGATCACCTCACTCGACGGCTCCTGGTGCCTGGTGCTGGGCGCCTCCAGCGGCATGGGCCTGGCCATCGCCCAGGAGCTGGCCCGCACGGGAGTCAGCATCCTGGGCGTCCACTTCGACACCGCGGACGGCCAGGAGAAGGCCGCCGTCGCCCGGGAGGAGATGCGCGGCCAGGGCGTCCAGGCGCACTTCTTCAACGCCAACGCGGCCTCCACCCGGACCCGCGAGGAACTGCTGCCCGAGTTCGAGCGGCTGACCGGCGGAGCGGGCATCCGCATCCTGGTGCACTCCCTCGCCTTCGGCACCCTGCTGCCGTACCTCGGCCCCGACCCCGAGGGGCGGCTGACCCCGCGCCAGATGAACATGACCCTCGACGTCATGGCGCACTCCCTCGTCTACTGGACGCAGGACCTGTTCACCGCGGGACTGCTCCGCCGGGGCGCCAAGGTGTACGCGATGACCAGCGCCGGAGGGACGCGGGTCATGCCGCACTACGGCGCCGTCTCCGCGGCCAAGTCCGCCCTGGAGTCCCATGTGCGCCAACTCGCCCTGGAGCTGGCCCCCTCGTCCATCGCCGTCAACGCCCTGCGCGCCGGGGTGACCCGGACCCCGTCCATGGAGCGCATCCCCGACAGCGACCGGCTCGCCGCGTACGCGGAGGAGCTCAATCCGCACCGGCGGCTGACCCGGCCCGAGGACGTCGCCGAGGCCGTCTCCCTGCTGTCCCGCACCGACTCGTCCTGGATCACCGGCAATGTGATCGGGGTCGACGGCGGCGAGCTGCTGACCTGAGGACGAGGACGGGCCATGACTGACCATCTGCTCATCGAAAGCGGCGGACCGCAGAGCGGACCCGCCTGCGAGCGGTTCGTCGGCGACGCGGTACGGCTGGCCGAGGGGGGCCACCATGTGGTGCTGTTCCTCGTCGAGAACGGGGTGACCGCCGCGCTGCCCGGCGCCTCCCGGGGCGTCAAGACCCTGCTGGCGGGCGGCGGTGAGCTGTGGGTGGACGCCTTCTCGGCCGCCCAGCGCGCCCTGCCCGCGGCCGACCTGCTGCCCGCCGTCCGGCTGGTGGAGATGGACGATGTGGCCGCCAAGCTGCTGGAGCCCCAGGTCAGGGCGGTGTGGCACTGATGCCCCGGCCCGTACCGCGCACCGATGTCCTGCTCAACCTCTTCGGCGCCCCCCACCAGAGCGATCTGGTCACCTCGGCGCTGCGGCTGGCCACCGCGCTGCTCGACCGCGGTGCCCGGGTGCAGATCTGGACCTGCGGCGACGCCACCCGGCTGACCAGCGGGACCCTCGGCGACACCAAACCGCGCGACCTGACCGACCTCGGCCGCACGCACCCCTCCACCGCCCGTCTCGTACGCGGGCTGCTCGCCGACCACCCCGACCGGCTGTACTGGTACGTCTGCCGCTTCTGCGCCGAGGAGCGCGGCGTGGCCGCCCAGATCCCGCAGGTCCGTACCCGCGCCCCGTTCGTCTTCGCCGAGCATGTCGACGCGGCGGACAAGAGCCTGGTCATGGGGGTGTGCTGAGCCATGGCCCCCCAGGCGCGCTGGCTGCTGATCGTGGAGAAGGCCTACCGGGGCTCGGTCGAGACCCAGTTCGCCGACGCGCTGTACTGCGTCCCCGATCTGCACCGGCGGAGCGGCGGCTGCGATCTGGCGCTGCGCGGCCCCGCCGTCGGCTACGCCCTGGACGCCGGCCCCCCACCGTCGCCGCGCATCGGCGCCCGCACCCTCGACACCGTGCCCGATCCGCGCGCCTCGGTGCGGAAGCTGCTCGCCGCCGGGGTCACCGTCCTGGTGGAGGAGGCCGATCTGGCCGCGCTGGGGCCCACCGCCGCCGACCGGCTGCTGCCGGGCGTACGCGTCGTCGAGGGCGGCGGCCTCGCGGCGCGCTGGCCCTCCTACGAACAGGTGTGGTTCCTGTGACCGCGCCCACCGCCCACGGCCTCCGTACTACGGACGCCATCACCGAAGGAGCCCACGGACCCATGGTCAACGCACCCGCCGCGGCCGGCCCGGTCATCTCCGCCTGGACCGCCGTATCGCCCCTGGGACCGCACGGGGCGGACTTCACCGCCGGGCTGAGGCCGGGCCGCACCGCCGGGCAGCCGCTGGATCCCGAGGAGTGGTCCGCGCCGTTCCGCGAGGCGTGCCTGGTGCCCGACTTCCACATCCGGCAGATCCTGGGCCGTAAGGGCACCCGTTCGATGGACCGGGCCACCGGTCTCGCCGTCATCGCTCTCCGCCGCCTGCTCGACGGCGACGACGGGGGCGGCGGGGGCGACCGGGGGGAGGAGCGGGCCGGTGCGCGACTGCCCGGCGTCGGCGAGCACACCGGTCTCGCGCTCGGCACCAGCACCGGATCCGCCCAGAGCATCATGGACTTCACCCGTGACTCCCTGGTCGGCGAGAAGCCCTTCTTCGTGGACCCGGCACGCTTCCCCAATACGGTCATGAACTGCGCGGCCGGGCAGTCCGCCATCTGGCACGGGCTCCGGGGCCCCAACACCACCATCGCCGGTGGCCGCGCCACCGGGCTGCTCACGCTCCAGTACGCGCTGCGGCTGCAGCGCGCCGGGCGGGCGGAGTCGGTGCTGTGCGGGGCGGTCGAGGAGTTCTCCTCCGCCCGCGCCTGGCTGGAGTGGCACGCCCGCGACGACGGCGATCGCGCCGCCGTACTCGGCGAGGGCGCGGCCGTCTGGCTGCTGGAGCCGGACGCTTCCGCGCGCGAGCACGGCCGGGGCGGCCTCGCCGAGGTCGCGGGCCTGGAGTTCGGCTGCGCCCCGGACCCGGCGGCGGCCCGTACGGTGCTGGGCGACGCGATCCACCGGCTGCTGGACCGTACCGGAGTGACCCCCGGCGAGATCCGCGCCGTCGCCGACTCGCGGGCGCCCGGCGCAGAGGGGGAGGCCGAGCGCGCCGCTCTCGCCGACGCCCTCGGCGGCCATCAGCCGCCGACGATCACGGCCGCCGACACGATCGGGGACACCTGCGCCGCCTCGGCGGCCTTCCAGATCGCCGCCGTCCTCGCGCTGGCCGAGCGCGGGGAGATCGCCCCCGGCGGGCACGCCCTGGTCACCACGGCCGACCGGGACGGCGTGGTGGGCGCGGCCCTGCTGCGGATCCGCTGACGGGCCGGTCGGTCCACGAGCACAAGGCAGCACAAGGCAGCACAAGGCAGCACAATGCGCCGGCCGATACGACGGCCGGCTCATCACCCCCAAGACCGCTGACAGCGGAAGGAGACCCCCGCATGGCTGACGCCACCGCCGCTCTGGACAAGGAAGAGCTGCGCACTTTCGTCGCGGATGTGCTCGATGTGGACGAGGAGGACGTCACCGACGACGCCGACTTCATCAAGACGCTCGGAGTGGACTCGCTCATGGCCCTGGAGGTCATGGTCGTCCTGGAGAAGAAGTACTCCGTCAAGCTGGAGGAGCAGGAGATGAAGGAGGTCACCTGTCTGCGGAAGGTCTACGACCTGCTCGCCTCGAAGCTGGAGAAGTGAGATGACGGCGGCCGCGTGCGGACCGGTCGACGGCGCCGTGGCGGTCCTCGACCCGGGCATTCCGGGCGAGCGTCCCGCCCGCTGCGAGGTCCTGGTCGGCAAGGAGGAGAAGGTCTTCGCGGGCCACTTCCCGGGGTTCCCCATCTTCCCCGGGGTGTGTGTCGTCGAGTACGTCCAGCGCGGTGCCCTCGCCACCCTGCCCGCACCGGGCGGGCGGTGGGCCCTGGCGGCCGTCGAGTCCGCCCGCTTTCTCAGCCCAGTCTTCCCCGGATCCACGCTGAGCTGCGAGTTCGTCTGGTCCCGGACGGAAGGGGCCTGGCGCTGCCGGGCGTCGGCCGGGACCGGAAGCGGCCCGGTCGCGCAGATACGGCTGCGCTTCGAGCGCCGGGAGGCCGTCGCGTGATCACCGTGGGCGAGATCAAGCGGATACTGCCGCACCGCTACCCCATGCTGCTGGTCGACCGGGTCACCGAGCTGGTGCCGGGCGAGCGGGCCCGCGGGCTGAAGGCGGTCACCTGCAATGAGCCCTGGTACGAGAGCGTGCCGGACAGCGCGCCCGAGGATGCCTACCACTACCCGTGGACGGTGCTCCTGGAGTCCTGGTGCCATGTGGCCGGGGTGCTGGTGGCCCGGGACCGCCCCAACCCGGACGTGCGTACCGGCAAGGCGATGCTGCTCGGCGGCATCACGGACGCCGGGTTCCACCGGCCGGTGATCCCCGGCGATGTGGTGGAGCACCAGGTCCGGCTGGCCCGCCAGGTCGGCGACACCTACGTCTTCGAGGGCGAGAGCCTGGTCGGGGACGAGACCGTCCTCACCGTCGGACGGCTGACGATGACGATGCGTCCGGCAGCCGAGCTGACCGGCGCCTGAGGGAGGAGATCTCGCTGATGTTGGACATGTCCGACCGAATACCCGGCCCCGGGCCGGGCCCAGACAGCGAGCGGCGGGTCGCGCTGGTCTCCGGCGGCTCGCGCGGCATCGGCCGCGCCACCGTACTGCGGCTGGCGCGGGACGGTTTCGATGTGGCGTTCTGCCATCGCTCGAACTCCGGCGCCGCCCGCGCGCTGGAGGAGGAGGCGGCGCGGCTCGGCGGCGGGCGGGTGATCGGCCGGCAGACGGACGTCGGCGACGCGGAGGCGGTGCGCGAGCTGATCGCCTCGACCGAGGAGGCGCTCGGCCCCGTCGAGGTCGCCGTCACCTCCGCGGGCATCACCCGCGACAATCCGCTGCTGCTGATGAAGGACGAGGAGTGGCGGGACGTCATGGCCGTCAATCTCGACGGCACTTACCACCTCTGCCGTTCCGTTGTGTTCGGAATGATGAAACGCAAGTCCGGATGCCTCATCAACATCTCCTCGGTCGCCGGTGTGCACGGCAATGCCACCCAGACCAATTACGCCGCCTCCAAAGCCGGGATCATCGGCTTCACCAAGTCGCTCGCCAAGGAGGTCGGACGGTACGGCATCCGGGCCAATGTGATCGCGCCGGGCTTTGTCGAAACCGATATGACGGCCGAGCTGTCCGACAGTGTGCGGAAGGAGGTGCGGGAGCGCATCCCGCTGCGCCGCTTCGGCCGCCCCGAGGAGGTCGCCGACATGGTCGCGTACCTGGTCGGGGCGGAGTACGTGACCGGCGCGGTGTTCCAGGTGGACGGCGGCATCGTCCTCTGACGCACCAGACGGATGAGGGAGGGGGACGGACGTGACAGCCAAGCGCAGCAAAGCGCCGCGCTTCTATTTCAATTTCCGCAGTCCTTACAGCTGGATCGCCTACCGTGACCTGATGGACCGCTATCCGGATCTCGCACAGGTGGTGGAATGGCACCCGTGGTGGGAACCGGACGCGGACGGTGAGCGCCGGATGGCCCAACACCGGCGACGCTTTCCGTACACGGCGATGTCACGGGACAAGCATCTCTATATCCTCCAGGATGTGCGCCGACTGACGGCCGACCGCGGGCTCGCGGTCACCTGGCCGGTGGATCTGGATCCGGTCTGGGAGGTGCCGCATCTGCCGTACTTCCGCGCGCTGGACGCGGGCCGCGGCCCCGCGTACATCGAGCGGGTCTACCGGGCGCGCTGGCTGGAGGGGCGCGACGTCTGCGACCGCGCGACGATCGCCGCCATCGCCACGGAGCTCGGCCTTCCGGCCGACCCCATGGCGGGCGCGGCCGACGACGACGGGCTGCGCGGCGGGCGGGGGCTCCAGGCCCTGCTCGCGCTCAGCGACGACGGGGCGTTCGGCGTTCCGTTCTTCACCCATGGCTATGAGAAGTTCTGGGGGGTGGACCGGCTGTCCGTGTTCGCCGAGGTGGTTCGCTCGCGTTCCGCTTCCGGGTCCGGGCCGGAGCCCCGTTCCGGTTCCGGCACCCGCTCCCGCGATACGCCGCCCCCCGAGCCACCGGCCGGTACGGACTTCGCCGTCACCCGATCGGGTGATCAGGGCCATGCCGGGGGGTGTGGCTGACTCTTCGGCCGTCCGCTCGTTCACACAGTGCCCCCCTGACCGCCCGCCCGTCCCGACCGAGACGAGATCGCCCTGACCGCCGACGGACACTCCTTCCCCTCCTGGAGGACGCAGATGCCCGAGCCACACCAGAAGTCGGTGCGGCGCACCCCGCTGGGGGCCCTCGCCCTCTCGCTCGCGGCGCTGCCCCTGGCCCCGCTGTACGGGGCCTCGCTGGCGTATCTGGCCTTCCATCCGCGGAGCCGGGCACAGCAGGACCATCCGCGGGACCACGGGCTGCCCTGCACGGAGCTGAAGGTCCCCTTCGCGGCCCGCAAGTACGTCCACGTCTGGCTGTGCCCGGGGGCCACGGACAAGGTGGTGGTGCTCGGGCACAGCATGGGGACGGGCAAGGACCACAGCCTGGGCCATGCGAAGTTCCTGCACGACGCCGGGTACACCGTCTGTCTGTTCGACCATCGCAACCACGGGGCCAGCAGCGACGACCGGGCGCTGCTCGGCCTCGGCGACCGGTTCGCCAGCGATGTCACCGCGGTGGTGTCACACCTTCGTGAACGCCAGGGTTACGGCTCGGCGCGCATAGCCGTCTACGGCTTCTCCTTCTCGTGCTTCTCCTCCATGTGGGCGCTGACGCACGACGGGTTCGAGATCGACGCACTGGTGTGCGACAGCGGGCCGGGGCACGACGTCCCGCCGCTGCTGCGCAAGTTCCTGGAGGCGGAGGCGCTGCCGATGCCCGCCCTGCTCAGCGGTGAGCCGTCCCGGTCGGTGGTGACCCGGACCCTGTGCGCGGTGGGTCCGGCCATGCTCCGGGCCCAGTGGCCCCCGCCCGCGACGGGCAAGTTCGCCAAGATCCCGCTGCTGTTCATGTCGGGCGAGCACGATGCCATCGTGCCGCCTTCCTCGGTGGACGCGCTGGCCGAGCGCTATGCCCAGGCCGAGACGCACGTCCTGCCGGGGGCCGGGCATCTGCTCGGGCTGCGGACCGACCCCGAGGCATACGCGACCGTGGTACTGAACTTCCTCAAGCGGGCCCTGGGGTAGCAACCTGACCGTCCTCGACCGTCCTCGACCGGGACGGATACTTCTGGAAGAGGGAAGAGAGAGCATGCAAAAGGTGCTCATCGCCAACCGTGGCGAGATCGCTGTCCGTGTTGCCCGTGCCTGCCGGGATGCCGGGATCGCGAGCGTTGCCGTATACGCCGATCC
>NZ_JBEXHC010000010.1:97814-222967 GCF_040607655.1 Streptomyces sp. NPDC005266 | reverse complement strand
GCCAGCGACAACGGCAGCCGTGCCGGACGCGGCACCACCGCCCGCAGCGGAGACCGCGCCACCGCCGACGCGTCCAACACGGCCGCGAGCTCGGCAACCGTCGGCGCCTCGAAGACCCGGCGCACCGCCAGCTCGACGTCCAGCACCGAGCGGACCCGGCTGACCAGCTTCGTCGCCAGAAGCGAATGCCCACCGAGATCGAAAAAGTCGTCATCGATGGTCACCGACTCCAGGCCGAGGACCTCGGCGAACAGACCGCACAGGATCTCCTCGCGCGGCGAGCGCGGAGCGCGGCCCCTGGCGGTGTCGGGCCCGTAGTCGGGCGCGGGCAGCGCACGCCGGTCCAGCTTGCCGTTCGCGGTCAGCGGGAAGGCGTCCAGGGTGACGAACGCGGACGGCACCATGTAGGCGGGCAGCTGCGCCGCCACGTACTCACGCAGATCGGCGCCGCGCATCACGCCACCGTCCACCGTCACCAGGACGACGTAGGCGACAAGGCGCTTGTCACCGGGCCGATCCTCGCGGACGAGGACAGCGGCCTGCCCCACCTCCTCATGCCCGGCCAGCACTGCCTCGATCTCGCCCAGCTCGATCCGGAAACCGCGCAGCTTGACCTGGTCATCGGCCCGCGACAGATACTCCAGCTCACCATCGGCGGACCACCGCACCAAGTCACCCGTGCGATACATCCGCCCACCCGCCGAACCGCCGAACGGATCGGCCACAAAGCGCCCAGCCGTCAGACCCGCCCGCTCGTGATAACCCCGGACCACACCCTTACCCGCGATGTACAGCTCGCCCGGCACACCGACCGGCACCGGCCGCAGCCCCGCATCCAGCACATACACCCGGGTGTTGGCGATCGGCCGCCCAATACGCGGACCACTCGCCCCTTCCGGGGTGACCGGCCACGCCGTCGACCAGATCGTGGTCTCCGTCGGGCCGTACAGATTCGTCACCGACTCGGCCCGGCCGGCCAGCGCCACCGCCAGATCGGCAGGCAGAGCCTCACCACCCACCAGCACCCGCACACCACCCAGCACCGAAACATCCCCGGCCAGCACCGAAACATCCTCCGCCAGCACCCGCACACCACCCAGCACCGAAGCGTCCTCGGCCAGCACCGAAGCATCCCCGGCCAGCACCGAAGCATCCTCGGCCAGCACCGAAGCATCCTCCGCCAGCACCGCCCGCCACAGACTCGGCGTCGCCTGCATCACGGAGACCCGCTCACCCGACACCAGCGCACACAGCGCCGCCGGATCCCGCACCACCTCCCGCGCAGCCACCACCACCGCCGCACCACTGAGCAACGGTAGGAACAGCTCCAGCCCCGCGATGTCAAACCCCACAGTGGTGACCGCCAGCAAACGATCGTCGCCCGTGAGCTGGAACCGGTCCACCATCGCCACCAGGAAGTTCACCAACGACGCCTGCGGCACCACCACACCCTTCGGCCGCCCCGTCGACCCCGATGTGTAAATCACATACGCGGCAGCCGACAGCACAGGCCCGGTAAGCCGCCCCTCCACCGGCACCCGGGACAGCTCCTGCACGACCTCCGGCGCGTCCAGCAGCAGGCGCGGGACATCCGCCTCCGGCAATACGGCCGCCAGCTCACCCGTGGTCAGCACCAGTAAGGGGGCGGCGTCCTGCAGCATGTACGCGAGCCGTTCGGCCGGGTACTCCGTGTCCAGCGGAAGATACGCCGCACCCGCCTTCCACACCGCAAGCAACGCCACCACCAGATCCACCGACCTCGGCAACGCCACCGCCACAAAGCACTCAGGCCCCACCCCACACTCGACCAACAGCCCCGCCAGACGCCCGGCCCGAGCGTCCAGCTCCGCGTACGACAGCGACGAACCACCCGCAACGACCGCCACCGCATCCGGAGCCGCCGCAACACGCTCCTGGAAGAGCTCCACCACCGACCGGCCCGGCACCTCACACGCCGTGTCATTCCAGTCGGCCAGGACCGACCGGGCCTCGGCCTCGTCCAGCAGGTCGATCCGGCCGACAGGCAGCTCGGGGTCGGCGACGAGGGCGTGCAGGACTCGTACGAAGCGGTCCAGGATCCGCTGGGCGGTGGGCTCGTCGAAGACATCGGGCCGGTAGTTGAGCCTGAACAGCATGGTGTCGCGCGCGGAGCCGACCAGCATCAGCGGGTAGTGGGTGGCTTCGCGGTCCTTGCCGGGGACGAGGCGGACGGCGGCGCCGATGCCCTCGCCCGCGGTGGCGGAGCGGTCGACGGGATAGTTCTGGAACACCATGGAGGTGTCGAAGAGCTCGCCGTGCCCCACGGCGCGCTGGATCTCGGCGAGTTCGAGGTGCTGGTGTGACGTGAGCCGGGTCTGCTCGGTTTGCACGCGCGTGAGGAGTTCGGCGAACGGTTCGGCGGCGCGCAGCCGTATCCGGGTGGGCAGGGTGTTGATGAACAGGCCCACCATCCGTTCCACGCCGTCGATCTGCGGCGGCCGCCCGGAGACGGTGGTGCCGAAAACGATGTCGTCGCGTCCGGTGTGCCGGCCGAGGACGATCGCCCAGGCCGTCTGCACGACGGTGTTGAGGGTGAGGCCGCGGCCCCGGGCGATCTCGGCGAGGGCGGCGGTGTCGGACCGGGAGAAGGAGGCGAGGACCTCGGCGGAGGCGACCGTGGTACGGGAGACGCCGGGGGCCATCGGGCTGGGTTCGGCGAGGTCGGCGAACGCCTCTCGCCAGGCGGTGCGGGCCGCGTCGCGGTCCTGTGCCGCCAGCCACGCGACGTAGTCACGGTAGGGGCGTACGCGGGGCATGGCGCTGTCGTCGCCGCGGCTGTCGTACAACGCGCACAGCTCGCCCATGAGGACGGGCAGCGACCAGCCGTCCAGCACCAGGTGGTGGTTGGTGAGCACCAGGCGGTGGAGCGAGGCGTCAAGCCGGACGAGCGTGAAGCGCAGCAGCGGTGGCCGGGTCACGTCGAACCGTGTGCTCCGTTCGGCGGCCATGGCCTCGGCCACGGCCGCGGCCCGCTCGTCCTCGGGCAGCGCGGTCAGGTCGTTCTCGGTCCAGGGCAGCGGTACCTCGCGCATCACCACTTGCGCCCAGTCGCCGTTCTTGCGTTGGCGGAAGGCGGCGCGCAGGTTGGCGTGGCGGGCCAGGAGGGCTTCGGCTGCGGTGCGCAGAAGGGCCGTGTCGAGCGGGCCCTCGATGTCGAAGGACGCCTGGACGACGTAGGGGTCGAGTTCGCCCTCGTCGTAGACGCTGTGGAAGAGCAGGCCCTCCTGGAGCGGGGCCAGCGGCAGGATGTCCTCGATCTTCCGCGGGGTGCGACTCACTTTCGGGCCTCTTCTTCGTCTTCAGTAGCGTGTACGTCGTCGGATGCGGCCGACTCGTCGTCGGCCGGGGTGTCGTCGAAAAGGTCGCCGAGTTCGTCCTCCAACGCCTCGATCTCGTCCTGTGTGATCGAGGGCAGGGAGACGTCGGAGGGGGTGAGCCCGCCGGCGTGGGGGTTCTCGGCGTGGGCCACGAGGGCTTCGAGCGCCCGGAACCACAGGTCGGCCAGTTCGCGGACCTCGGCCTCGTCGAGGATGTCGCCGGCCCAGGTCCAGTGCGCGACGAGATGCGAGCCCTGGGGGCCGTCGTGCGTACGGGCGTTGAGCTCCAGGGCGTGTGCGAGCGGCAGGTGCGGCGGGTCGCCGGCGACGCCGTCGATGCCGATGAGGGGGGTCCAGTCGGCGTTCTGGCCGGCGGCGGCGGTGGAGAAGCGCCCCAGGTAGTTGAAGGCGACCTGGGGATCCGGCAGCTGGGCGAACCCTTCGGCCGTGGCGGGATTGAGGTGACGGACGAGGCCGTAGCCCATGCCCTTGTCGGGCACGGCCCTCAGCTGTTCCTTGATCCGCTTGAGGGCGTCGCCCGCGCTCTGCCCGCCCGCGAACGCCTCGGTGAGGTCGGCGGCGCCTGTGCCCAGGCGCACGGGATACAGGTTGGTGAACCAGCCGACCGTGCGGGAGAGGTCAGCGCCCCGGACCAGGTGCTCCTCGCGGCCGTGGCCCTCCAGGTCGAGCAGCAGTCCGGGGGTCCCGCGCCAGTGCTCCCACGCCAGGGTGAGCGCGGCCAGCAGCACGTCGTTGACCTCGGCATTGAACGCGGCGGGCACGCGTGTCAGCACGGCTTCGGTGACGCTCACCGGCATGGTGCGGCTGATCCGTCCAGCGGTCGCGGTCGTGTCCCGGGCCGGGTCCAGCGCCCGCCGTCCGAGCCCGCGATCCTCGCTCCGCAGCGTCTCCTGCCACCAGGCCGCGTCGGCGACCCAGCCCGGTTTGGCCGCTTCCTCGGTCAGTCGCTGGGCCCAACGACGCAGTGAGGTGCCCACGGGCTGGAGTTCGGGGCGGCGGCCGGCGGCTACAGCCTCGTGGGCCTCGGCGAGGTCCGGTACCAGGATCCGCCAGGACACCCCGTCGATGACCAAGTGGTGGACGAGGAGGAGCAGCAGGCCCGGCGTGTCCGCGCCACGGTCGAACCACACGGCCTGCACGAGCGTGCCCTGCTCCAGGTCGAGCCGGTCCCTGGCGTCCTCGCCCTCGGCCCGTACCAGGGCGCCGAGTGCGCCTTCCTCCAGGTCCGGTCCGGTGGCCGCCACGCGGCGTACGAGGGGCGCGGCGTCGACCGTGCCCGGTTCCCGTATCTCCAGTCGGCGTTCGGGGCCGGCGGTGAGCCGGGCCCGCAGGGCATCGTGGTGGTCGAGGAGCGTCTGCAGGGCCTGGGTGAGTGTGTCGGTGCGGAGCGCGGCGGGGGCCTGGAGGACGACGGACATGTTGAACCCGTCCAGGTCCTCGCCGCGCCGCAGCAGCCAGTGCGCGATCGGGGTGAGGGGTACGTCACCGATGCCGGCGCCCGGCTCCTCGGCGGCCACTCCCTCCGCCTCCGTGACGACATCGGCGAGCGCGGCCACCGTGCGGTGCTCGAAAATGTCGCGGACCGAGAGTTCGAGCCCGGCCCGCCGGGCCCGGCCGACCAGCTGGATCGACATGATGCTGTCGCCGCCGAGGTCGAAGAAGCCGTCGTCGATGCCGACCCCGTCCAGCCCCAGGACATCGGCGAACAGCCCGCACAGCGTCTTCTCCCGCTCGGTACGCGGGCCCCGCCGGTCCGCCTCGGCCGTCCCGCCGTACACGGGCGCGGGCAGCGCGCGCCGGTCGAGCTTCCCGTTGGCGGTGAGGGGCAGTTCGGCCAGGACCGTCACGGCCGACGGGACCATGTAGTGCGGCAGGTGCTGTTCGAGGTGGGTGCGCAGGGCGGGAACGAGGTCGGTGTCGTGGTGAGGGCCTTCCGGTACGACGTAGGCGACCAGCCGGGTCAGCCCGGGGGTGTCCTCGCGGGTGACGACGACCGCCGTGTCGACGGCCGGGTGGTCGGCGAGCACGGCCTCGACCTCGCCCGGTTCGACGCGGAAGCCGCCGATCTTCACCTGGTCGTCGGCGCGGCCCAGGAACTCCAGCTGCCCGAAGCGGTTCCAGCGCACGATGTCCCCGGTCCGGTACATGCGGGAGCCGGGTGCGCCGAACGGGGTGGCGACGAAGCGCTCCGCGGTGCGGCCGGGCCGGTTCAGATAGCCGCGGGCCAGCTGGGCGCCGCCGATGTAGAGCTCCCCGCGCACCCCGGGCGGCACCTGCCGCAGGTCCGCGTCGAGCACATACAACTGGGCGTTCCACAGCGGCTGGCCGATGGAGGCGGACGCCGGCCACTCATCGGTGTCTTCGGGGAGCGTGGTGGACGTCGCCGCGTGGGTCTCGGCCGGGCCGTAGATGTTGTGTGCCATGTGGCGCCAGTCGCCCGCGCAGAACTCGCGCAGCTCGTCGCTGAGCCTGAACTGCTCGCCGCCCTGGAAGATGTCGGTGAGCGAGCCCAGCGGTTCGCCGAGTTCCGAGGCGGCGGCGAGCACCGCGTCGATCACCAGTGTGGGGGCGAACAGCTCGTTGACACCGTGGCGGGCGATCCAGCGGGCCAGTTCGTACGCGTCGCGCCGGACGGGTTCTTCGGGCAGGACGAGCGTCTTGCCCGCCACCAGCGCCTGGAGGATCTCCTGTACCGCGAAGTCGAAGGCGACGGCGAGGAACTGGGCGGTGCGGGTGCCGACGCCACCGCTGTAGGTGCCGGTGTGCCAGGCGAGCAGGTTCATCAGCGACGCCATCGGCATCACCACGCCCTTGGGGGTCCCGGTGGACCCCGAGGTGTAGACGACGTACGCCGGGTGGCGCGGGTCGAGCGGGCGGACGCGGTCGTCGTCCGTGAGGTCGTGGGCCGGGGCGTCGGCGAGCGCCCGTACGGTCGCGGGGTCGTCCAGAACGAGAGGGCGGGCCGGGCCGGTGCCCAGGAGGGGGCGGGTGGCCGCGTCGGTGATCAGGGCGCGGGGCGCACAGTCGTCGAGGACGGCGCGCAGCCGCTGCTCGGGGGTCGAGGTGTCGAGGGTGAGATAGGCGGCTCCCGTCTTGAGGACGGCGACCAGGGCGACGATCATCTCCGCCGACCGGGGCAGGGCGATCGCCACGATGTCCTCGCCCCCGACTCCCTGGGCCGCCAGGAGCCGGGCCAGCCGGTTGGCCCGGGCGTTGAGCTCCTCGTAGGACAGGGTGGTGTCCTCGGCGATCAGCGCGGTCGCCCGGGGCACCTCGGCGGTCTGCCGCTCGAACAGTACGGGCACGGTCTGCGGCGGCACCTGGTGCGTGGTGCCGTTCCAGTCGTGCAGGATCTGCCGGGATTCGGCGGGCGTCAGCACATCGAGCCGCCCGATGGGGCGGTCCGGGGCGGCCACGGCGCCTTCGAGGACCCGCAGCAGTCGCCCGGCGAAGCCGGTGGCGGTGTCGTGGTCGAAGAGGTCGGCGTTGTACTCGACGGCCGCGTGCATGCCGGTCGCCTCGCCCGTGGGCCCGTAGCTCTCGTCGAAGAAGAACGCGAGGTCGAACTTGGCACGCCCGGTCTCCGGGGCCCGTACGTCCACGGTCAGGCCCGGCAGGCTCAGCACCTCCAGGGCGTCCTGGTTGTTGTCGAAGCCCAGCAGCACCTGGAACAGGGGGTGGCGGGCGAGCGAGCGGACGGGGCTCAGCACCTCGACAAGCCGCTCGAAGGGCACGTCTTGATGGGCGTACGCGCCGAGGTTGGTCTCGCGGACCCGGGCGATGAGTTCGGTGAAGGTGGGGTTGCCGGAGGTGTCGGTGCGCAGCACCAACGTGTTGACGAAGAATCCGACCAGGTCCTCCACGGCCGCGTCGGTGCGCCCCGCGACGGGGCTGCCGATCGGCACGTCCGTACCGGCCCCGAGCCGGGTCAGCAGGGTCGCCAGGGCGGCCTGCACCACCATGAACAGGCTCGACCGGGTGTCGCGCGCCAGGCCCGCGAGGCCCGCGTGAAGCTCCGCGGGGACCTCGAAGGTGACCCGCCCGCCCTGGTGGGACTGGCGCGGCGGCCGCGGCCGGTCGGCGGGCAGCTCCAGTTCCGCCGGAAGGCCGGCGAGCGCCTGCTTCCAGTGGACGAGCTGACGCGAGACCTCGCTGTCGGGGTCGTCCTCGGCACCGAGCACCTCGCGCTGCCACAGGGTGTAGTCGGCGTACTGCACCAGCAGAGGCTGCCGGCGCGGGGCGTCGCCCGTGGTGACGCGGGCCGTGTACGCGGCGGACAGATCGCGGGCCAGCGGCCCGAGCGACCAGCCGTCGCCCGCGATGTGGTGGACCACCAGGACGAGGGAGCACTCTCCCGCATGCGTGGTGAACAGCCATCCCCGGACCGGGAGTTCAGACGTGAGGTCGAACGAATGGGAGGCCGCGGCCCGCACCCTCTCGTCCAGCTCCTCGGGGGCGACCGTCTCCTCGATCAGCTCCGGCCGCGCCTGCGCGGCGGGCAGGATGACCTGCCGCGCGCCGGCCCCTCCCTCCGTTTCCTCCGCGAACAGCGTGCGCAGGCTCTCGTGGCGCGCGACGACGTCCGCCAGGGCCAGGCGCAGCGCGGTGCGGTCCAGGGTGCCGGCGAGCCGCAGGGTGACCGGGATGTTGTAGGTGGCGCTGGGGCCCTCCAGGTTGTGCAGGAACCACAGCCGCTGCTGCGCGTACGACAGAGGGATGCGAGGCGGGCGCTCGGCCGGAGTCACGGGACGCCGGGCGCCGGACGCCTCGTCGAGCGCAGCGGACAGGCCCGCGACGGTCGGGTTCTCGAAGAGCCGGCGGATGGAGATCTCCACGCCGAGCACCGAGCGTACGCGGCTGAGCAACCGCACGGCGGACAGGGAGTGGCCGCCGCGGGCGAAGAAGTCGTCATCGATGCCCACGGAGGGCACGCCCAGCATCTCCGCGAAGAGGGTGCACAGGATCTGTTCCCGGGGACTGCGCGGCGCACGGGACAGCTCGGTCCGCCGGTCCGGCCCGGCAGCCCCGTCCGACCGCTCGGCGGGGGTCTCGACCAGCCGCAGTTCCCCGTCGTGGGACCAGCGGGCCGGCCGGCCGGTGGGGTACAGCGCGCTGTCGGTGCTGTCGGTGACGTGCGCGTCGGCCGGAGGCGGGTCCTGGTGCGCCACGTACAGCTGTCCGGGGACGCCGGGAGCCACCGGGCGCAGTGCATCGTCCAGCACATAGGCCCGAGTGGCACCCACCGTGTCGGGCAGGTCCACTCGCGACAGCACGGCGGCCACGCCCGGGCGCCCGGTGTCGCTCCACTCCTCGAGGACGGCCACCCGCTCGGCCGCGTCGAGGATCTCGGCCTCGGAGACCCGCCGGTGCGGTTCCCCGGCCATGGCGGCCAGCAGCCGCAGAAAGCGCTCCCGGAGGGAGCGGGCCGTGCGCGGCTCGAACAGATCGGCGCTGAACTCCAGGTCGGCGGCGATACCCGCGGGCCTGCCTCCGGCGTCGAACCGCTCGACGAGCTCGAAGTTGAGGTCGAACTTGGTGTCCTCGATCGGCAGCCGCTCCAGCTCCGCGTCGAGCCGCGGCAATCGGGCCACCTCGGCCACCGTGGCCCGGGGGTCGGTGTGGTGGAGCGACAGCGACACCTGGAACAGGGGGTGCCGGGCCAGCGAACGCTCTGGGTTGACCACCTCCACCAGCCGCTCGAACGGCAGATCCTGATGCGCGTACGCCGCCAGGCTCCGCTCCCGGACCCGCTCGATCAACTCCCTGAACGTCGGGTCGCCCGAGGTGTCCGTGCGCAGCACCAGCGTATTGGCGAAGAACCCGACCAGTTCCTCGACCGCCGTGTCGGTACGGCCGGCGACCGGTGTGCCGATCGGGATGTCGGCGCCCGCGCCGAGCCGGGTCAGCAGCGCCGCGAGGCCCGCCTGCAACACCATGAACAGACTGGAGCGGGTCTCGCGTGCCAACGCGTACAGCGCCTGATGAAGTTCGGCCGGGATCCGGAAGGACTCCTGCCCGCCGCGCTGCGTCAGCTCGTCGGTGCGCGCGCGGTCGGTGGGCAGCGCGAGCTCGTCCGGGATGCCCGCCAGCGCGGTGGTCCAGTAGGCGAGCTGACGGGAGATCTCACTGCCCGGATCGTCCTCCCGTCCCAGGACCGCCCGCTGCCAGAGACTGTAGTCGGCGTACTGCACCGGCAGCGGCTGCCACCGCGGGGCGTCGCCCGTGGTGACGCGCGCCGTGTATGCCGTCGCCACATCACGCGCCAGCGGCCGCATCGACCAGCCGTCGCCCGCGATGTGATGCAGGAGCAGCAGCAGGATGTGCTTGTCCGTGCCGAGTTCGAACAGCGTGGCTCGCAGCGGTGGTTCGTGGGACAGATCGAAGACGTGCCGGGCCTCGGCGGCGAGGTCGGCCGCCAGCCGGGCCTCGTCCACCGTCCGTACGGCGAGATCGACCACCGCGTGGC
This sequence comes from Streptomyces sp. NPDC005266, assembly GCF_040607655.1. Classification (NCBI taxonomy): domain Bacteria; kingdom Bacillati; phylum Actinomycetota; class Actinomycetes; order Kitasatosporales; family Streptomycetaceae; genus Streptomyces; species Streptomyces sp. NPDC005266. Next base: position 213,124 of record NZ_JBEXHC010000010.1, on the reverse strand, counting down.
GCGGTTCCAGGACGACCTGCGTGAAGCCCTCTTCGTCCTCGGCGAAGACGGTGCGCAGGCTTTCATGGCGTGCGACCACATCGCCCAGGGCCAGGCGCAGCGCATCCCGGTCCAGCGGGCCGGTCAGCCGCAGCGCGCCGGGCGCGTTGTAGGCGGTGCTTCCGTCACCCAGCAGGTCCAGGAAGCGCAGGCGCGCCTGCGCGTACGAGACAGGGATGCGGGCCGGGCGGGGGGCCGGGGTCAGGGCGGGCCGAGTGGTGGCGGTGCCGAGGGCCATCCGGTCGACGGTGGAGGAGACACCGGCGACGGTGGGGGTCTCGAAGAGCTGCCGGATGGGCAGTTCCGCATCCAGCACACTACGGATCCGGCTCACCAGCCGGGTGGCCAGGAGCGAATGCCCGCCAAGGCGGAAGAAGTCGTCATCGATCGTGACCGACTCCACGCCCAGCACCTCGGCGAACAGACCACACAGGATCTCCCCACGCGGCGAGCGCGGAGCGCGGCCCGTGGCGGTGTCGGGCCCGTAGTCGGGCGCGGGCAGGGCACGCCGGTCCAGCTTCCCGTTCGGCGTCAGCGGAAGCGCGTCCAGGGTGACGAACGCCGAGGGCACCATGTAATCCGGCAAAAGGCCGGCCGCATGCTCCCGCAGAGCCGCTTCGGAAACCTTGTTGTGATCCGCCACCACATAGGCGACCAGACGCTGATCCCCGGGCCGGTCCTCGCGCACGATCACCGCGGTCTGTGCCACGTCAGGGTGACCGCTGATTACGGCCTGGATCTCTCCCAGCTCGATGCGGAAACCACGCACCTTGACCTGGTCATCGACCCGGCCCACATACACCAGCTGCCCATCGGCGTTCCAGCGCGCCAGATCCCCGGTGCGATACATCCGCGCCCCCGCCGGACCAAACGGGTCAGCGGTAAACCGCTCCGCCGTCAGATCCGGACGGTCCCAATAACCCCGCGCCAGGACCACGCCGGCCACATACAACTCACCAGCCACCCCCGGCGGCACCAGCCGCAACGAGGCATCCAGCACATACGCCCGGGTGTTCCAGAACGGCCGCCCGATCGGCACCGGGCCCGCCCCCACCTCAGCACCAGGCTCGAGCCGGTAGTCGGTGCAGTTGACCGTCGCCTCCGTCGGACCATACGCGTTCACGACCGTCACGCCCGGATGCGCAGCCCGCCAGGAGGACAGGGCCTCCCCCACCAGCGCCTCACCACCGGTGATCAACGTCCCCGACGGCGACACACCCTCCGGCAGCGCCTCCAACAAACCCAGGTGCGAGGGAGTGACCTTCATGAACGACGGCTGTCCGGCAGACGCAGCGTGCTCATCGAGTTCGCCGAGGACCACCCGGCCACCACTGACCAGCGGGGTGTACAGCGCGGTCACCGTCAGGTCGAACGCCACAGAGGAGTGCAGCAGCGCCGTGCCCGAGGCATCCGGATACACCTCCCGCGCCCGCTCCAGATACGCCCCCACCGATCCGTGCTCAACCACGACACCCTTGGGACGACCCGTCGAACCCGACGTGTAGATCACATAGGCCGGAAGCGACAGCTCCCGCACTCCCTCAACCGGCGCATCCGAGTACTCCTGCGCCTCAGCCAGCACCGACGGGTCATCCACGACCAGCACCGGCCGCGCGTCACCCAGGATGTGTGCTCTCCGCTCCGCCGGATACTCCGGATCAACCGGAACATAGGCACCGCCCGCCTTGAGCACACCCAGCAGGACCACCACCAACTCCACTGACCGGGGCAACACCACCCCCACAAAACGCTCAGGCCCAACCCCCTGCCCGATCAGCCACCGAGCCACCCGGTTCGACCAGGCGTCCAACTCCCCATACGTCAGCCGGGCATCGCCACCCACCACGGCAACCGCATCCGGCGTCCGGCGCGCCTGCTCCCCGAACAGCACCGGCAACGACACACCCCGCACACCCCGAGACACACCATTCCACTCGACAAGCACCCGCTCCCGCTCCACCGCCTCAAGCAACTCCACCTCACCGATGGGGCTGTCAGGCTGCCCCGCCACCCACTCCAGCACCCGCACCAGCCGTTCCTGGTGGGCGGCCAGTTCCCGCTCGTCGTAGAGGTCCGGGTCGGCGTCGAACTCCACGCGGATGCCCGTGCCGGAGGCTGCCGTGCCATAGAAGTTGATCTTCAGGTCGTTGACGGGCCCGGTGGACAAGGGGTGGCCGACGGCCGGGCTGTCGCCGAAGAAGAGCTCATGGGCGAAGGTCACCACGTTGAGTGTCGGGCCGAGGCGTGCCTGGCGGCCGCCCGAGAGCCCGAGTCCCCTGACGAGTTCCTCGCCCCGGAACCGCTGGTGCCTGATGACGTCGGCCAGCGAGCGGGACACCGATGCGACCAGCTCCGTGTACGTGGTCCGCGGGGTGGCGGTCACACGGATGGGCAGGACGTTGACCATCGCGCTCGGCGTGGTCAGGGAAACGCGGCGGGTGCGGCCTGCCAGGGGCAGCGAGAAGGTGAGGTCCGTCCGGCCGGTCATACGGTGGTAGAGGACGGCTGTGGCGGCGGTGGCGAGGGCCGGCCACTGTGCTTGGAGCCGGTCGCCCAGCGCGGTGAGCCGATCGGCCAGGGCGGACGGCAGGGTGAGGATGCGACGCATGCTGCTGTGGGTGCTGCCGGCGGAACGTCCCGCGAGCGCCACCGGGTCGGGCAGGTCGTCGAACAGGTCGAGCCAGTAATCCCGGTCCTGGGCATGGCGGCGTGAGCCCGGATAGGCGGCCTCCTCCGCGATGACCCGGTCGAGGGTGGCGAAGTTGGTCGCGGGCGGCTCGGCACCGGTGAGCAGGGCGGTGTAGAGGGCCGCGACCCGGGTGGCGTACACCGACTGGCCGAACGCGTCGAGGACGGCGTGGTGGTAACGGTGGAAGTAGAAGGACCGGTCGTCGGCGAGGAGCAGCAGGGTCTGATCGCTCAGGGGACCGTGGGCGAGGTCAAAGGGCTTGACCATCTCCTCGCTCATCCACTGGTGCGCCGCGGCTTCCGGGTCCGCGGTGTCGCGCAGGTCGCGCACGCACAGGGGGTTCGGCTCGGCGGCCACGACGATCTGTCGCACCCGGGCCTCCCCGGCCGCGGCGCCCTCGGAGTCCTCGGCGTCCTCGGCGTCCTCGGCGAAGTACGACCGCAGCGCCTCGGTCTCCTCGACGGCCCGCCGTACCGCCTCTTCGAGGACGCCGGTGTCGACGGGGCCGTCGATCTCCAGGTAGGCGCCGCAGTTGTACAGGGGACTGTCCGGCTGCAGTTGCTGGGCGACCCAGATGCCCAATTGGGCGGCGGTTACGGGTCGACGGAGCGTACGGGCGGCGTCGGACATGACGGAGCGGTCCTCTCGGTTCTGCGGAGTGGCGGACTGCCGTGGCGGGGTACGGAGGCGTGATGCGGTGGCGGTGCGCGGTGCGGGGTTGCTCGTCAGGCGTACTGGGCCAGTTCTTTGACCAGGGCCTCGCTGAGTGCGTCGATGGTCGGGTTGTCCCACAGGAGCGTCGGGTCGAGGGAGATGTCGAGGTGGTCCTCGAGCTCTCCGGCGACGGACAGGACGTACAGCGAGTCGAGTCCGTAGTCGGAGAGCCGCACGCTGGTGTCGATGGCGTCAGCGGGCCGCTGCAGGTGGGAGGCGATGCAGTTGGTCAGCCATTCCCGCAGGCTGTCGAGGGTGTGCGGCTCGACGTGGAGATCGGACATGGGTGTCTCCTCTGGAAAGGTGGTCGGGTGTCCGGGTGCGGCGGCTAGGGACGGTCGGGGAGGGGGCGTTCGGCCAGGTCGAACGAGCGGCCGGTGTCGTAGCGGCGGTTGAGCTCCGCATACAGACGCTCCTGGGCGGGGCCCGACGGCTGCGGTGTCCGTCGCGCACGCGTGGTGAGGGCGCGGCCGGGCGCCGCGGCGAGCAGTTCTGGGTCGCACAGGGCGGTGACGGCCGGTGCCGTGGCGAGGTCCGCGATGGTGATGCCGGTGAGGGGAACGGCGGCGTCGACGGGTGCCGGCGGTCGGCCCGGACGGCCATCGGGGGCGAAGAGTGCGCGCTGCATCTCGTTCAGCAGCAGGTGGAAGGTCGCGTGTTCGCCCTCCCTGATGTAGAAGCGCGACCCCATGGCCATCGAGAGGCGGTCCATCGCGCCCTGGAGCACGCGGGGTACCAGGGCCCGGACCACTCGCTCGTGGGCGCCCGGCCGGGCGGGCACGGCGTCGGTGCCCCGGGCCGCGAGTGTGGTCAGCGCGTCGCACAGCAGCAGGTCGGCGTAGGCCCCCGCGAGCACCGCGCGCAGCTGAGGGATGTCGATGGCCGTCGCGCCGTACAGGCGCCGCGCCCGCAGGTGGCGCAGCGTCATGCGCAGGCCGGAGTCCAGTGCGCCGACCGCCGCCCCGGCCGTCACGGCGCCGCTCCCCCGCTCGGCCTCTTGGCCTGGCCGGGTGAGCATGGGCGATCTGCGGTACACCGCGCGGAGGGCGTGCAGCACCGTCTCGGGTTCGGCACCGTGGTCTTCGGTGCCGACGGCGTCGAACGGCTCACCGTCCAGCGGCTGTCCGGCTTCCCGTGCGGCGAGGATCGCCCGGAAGCCGTACGGGTTCGCGATGTCGTACGGGTCGCCGAGGCGCTCCTCCAGGGCGGAGGCGTGGGCGGCGGGGCCGGAGATGGTGGTGTTCACGAGGCGGTCCCCTCCTGGCGAAAAGTGGGCTCCATGTGGTCGAGGAGCGAGCGGAAGGGGGCGGACAGGTGGGAGAGGACCGCGTCGGCGAGGTCGTCGAGGACGACGCGGTCGGCGTCGTCGACGGGCTCGTCGAGGTCGGTGAGCGCCCTGAGAAGACAGCCGAGCAGCCAGGTCTCCGGGATGGGGCTCTCGGCGCGGGCGGCGGCGCGCAGCCACAGGTGGAGCGCCGAGGCGGCCGCGAAGCACAGCTCGTACCGCTCGGCGAGCTCGAAGGCGTGGCCGGGCACTGCACGGGGGGAGAACCGGATCGCCGCCATGTCCTCGTGGAGCCGGTCGGCCACGCCGAGGACGCGCCCGGCCAGGGCGGCGAGCGCCGCGGAGGCGTGGCCGCGGACGGCCAGGGCGCGCAGCTCGGCGACCGCCGCCGGCAGGCCGGCGACGACGGAGCAGCCGCCACTGGAGACCAGGCCGAGCGCACGGGGCCGGAACGGACGCAGGGGGGCGTGCGGGCTGGTGGCCTCGGCGAGGCCCGCCGCGTCCCACCGGCCCTTTGCGTAACCGCGGGCGATGCGGGGGAACTGCTCGATGAGGGCGTTGCGGTTGACCAGGCTGCTGCCGTCGAAGATGCCGATGATGCGGTGGTCGCGTTCCATCTTGGCGAATCCGCTGTGCGGGTCGCCCGGGCCGAGCAGTCCGTACGGGCCGAGGAGATGCAGCAGGCGCGCGATGAGGTCGTCGACCTCGGTGGGCACATATGCCTTGGCGACGGCGGAGACGACGCTCATCTCGCCGGTGAGCGCGTGCAGGGAGCGCGCCGCCACCAGGCCGGTCGCGTCGGCGAGCAGCAGACCCGCGGCGGCCTCGCCCAGCTCCCGCCGCACGTACGGGTTCTCCGCGAGCGGTCCGCCGTCGGCCTCTTGGGCCGCGAACTGGGCGGCCAGGGCCAGCGCGTGGTCTCCCGCGCCCAGCGACATCGCGGCGCAGCCGGTCCGGGTGAGGTGAAGCGCCTTCACGATGATCTCGACGCCTTCGCCGGGCCGCCCGATGAGCGCTTCCTCGGGCAGCGGCGCGTCGTGGAACGCGATGCCGCTGATATCCGCGCCCCGGATGCCGTACGTGGGCACTTTGGGCAGGTGGGTGAAGTGCTCCAGGGCGAGCAGGGCCTTGTCCACGAGGAAGAGGCTGAAGCCGCGCGGTCCGCCTTCGTCGTCGGTGCGGGCGAGGACGGTGACCAGACCGGCCCGGGTGGCGCTGTTGATCAGCCACTTCTCGCCGGACAGCAGCCAGCCGCCGCCCGGGGCGGGCCTGGCGACCACCTCACCGGCCAGCAAATCACTGCCGTGGTGGCGTTCGGTCAGGGCGCAGGAGACGACCGCCCCCGCTGATATCCGCCGTCCCAGCAGCCGGGCGGCCTCCGCGTCGCCCGCGATCCACGTGGCGACGGCCCCGAGATAGGTCTTGCCGTGCGAGGCGGCCACGGTCAGGTCGATCCGGGACACGGCCCGCAGCAGCCGCATGACGACGTCGAAGTCGGCCGGCGCGCCGCCGTGTTGGGCCGGCACGTAGAAGCGCCGCAGCCCGAACGCGTCAAGTGCCTGGCATGCCTCGACGGGATACGCCTCCGCTCGGTCGAGCGCGGCGAGAGCCTCGGGTGAGAAGGGCAGTCCGGGTCCGGTGAGCTCGTCGAGCAGCCGGGTGAGCCGCTCCACGGCCCCGGCGGCGGGGTCATGGGTCCGGGTCGTCGGGGAGGCGGTGGTCATACGGAGGCCTCCTGGGGCTCGGGTAAGGGGCTCAGCAGGCTTGGCTCGTAGACGGCGTAGGTGGGCCGCAGCGCGCCGGTGCGGAACAGTTCGCGCATGGCCGACCGCTGGATCTTGCCGCTGGTGGTGCGGCGTACCCCGCCGGGGCGCAGCAGCAGGACCGCGCCGACGGGGGCGCCGAATTCGCGGGCGACGGTGAGCCGCATATCGGCGGCGAGTTCGCGCAGCCGCTCCTCGTCCCTGATGCCGCGCACCTCGTGGGTGACCACGAGCACGTCGTCGCCCTGGGGGCCCTCACCCGGTACGGCGAAGCAGGCGCCGACGAGGTTGCCCAGCTCGGGCCACTGCGTGCGCAGTTCGTGCTCGATGTCCTGCGGGTAGAGGTTGCGGCCGCGCAGGTTGAGGACGTCCTTGATGCGGCCGGTGATGTGCAGCTCGCCCCGGTCCAGGACCCCGAGGTCTCCGGTGCGCAGATAGCCGGTGTCACCGTCGTCGGTCGTGGCGCGGAACTCGGCCTCGTTGGTGGCCTCGCGGTTCCAGTAGCCCTGGCCGACGATGTCGCCGCGTACCCAGATCTCGCCGACGCCTCCTTCGGGCAGGACGCGCAGGGTGTCCGGGTCGACGATGCGCACCTCGGCGCCGAGCGGCGGGCCGCAGCCCACGACGGCGCGGGAGGGCTCGTCGGGGGCCGCGGGCCGGAATTCGTGGCGTTCCAGAAGCTCGGCGGAGACATGGCGCACCCGGGGCGGGGTGTCGACGGCCCCGGAGATGAACAAGGTCGCCTCGGCCATGCCGTAGCAGGGGGTCAGGGCCTCGGCGCGCAGGCCGTTGCCGGAGAAGCGGGCGTGGAATCGTTCGAGTACGGCGGCCCGTACGGGTTCGGAACCGTCCAGCGCGTGCCGCCAGCGGGACAGTTCCAGGCCCTCGCTCTGTGCGTCGGTGACCCGGCGGCTGCACAGGTCGTATGCGAAGTCCGGCGCCGCGGACGCCTCGATGCCGAAGCGGTCGATCATGTGGAGCCACAGGTGGGGGCGTTTGAGGAAGGTGCCGGGGCTCATCAGGACGGTCGTCGAGCCGAGCAGCAGCGGCGGGAGTATCGAGCCCATCAGCCCCATGTCGTGGAAGTGGGGGATCCATCCGCCGATGGGGGTGGTGTCGTCCAGTTCCAGGGCGGCGGCGAGGTTGGCGCTGTTGTGCAGCACATTGCCATGGCTGATCATGACGCCTTTGGGATCGCCGGTGGAGCCGGAGGTGTACTGGAGCACGGCGAGCGTGTCGTGTCCGGCGGGCGGCATCGTCCAGCCGTGGGGGCCGGGTCCGGCGTCGTCGTCGGTGACCAGGAGGGGGAGCGTGTCGAGGCCCTCCTCGGCGGTCCACGCCTCGAGGCCTGCGCGGGTGGCGGTGTCGGTGAGGATCGCCGCGGCGCCCGCGTCGTCCGCGATGCGCCTGACCCGGTAGCGCTCGTGCCGGTACCGGCCGGGCAGGGAGGAGGGGACCGCGACGACGCCGGCGTACAGGCAGCCCAGGAAGGCGGTGAGGAAGGCGAGCCCGGCGGGGTAGAGCAGGACGGCGCGGCCGCCCGGCGGTACATGGGCGCGGAGCCGTACGGCGACGCTCCTGGCCTGCTCGTCGAGTTCCGCATAGCTGAGCCGGCGCGCTCCGTCGGTGTGCAACGGGTCCGTGACGAATACGGCCGCTGCCTTTTCCGGGCGGTTTTCCGCATGCTCCCGGAGCACTGCGCCAACGCTGGGGGCGGTGACGATTCCCGCCATATCCGATGCCCTGCCCTTCGTGTCCGCGAACTGATTTTCCGTGCGCCTTGTCGGCACTGTCGTGCATTTCTACCGAGACCACCGGCACGGAGGAAAGGCGCTGACAACAAATTGCACCGCGCATCCCGCCCTCCATGGACGAATCGGCCCAAACCCCCATAGGGCATGGGGTGGGCGGGCCAGTACCGGCCAGGAAAGGTCCCGTCGGGATCATTTCCGCGCGATAGAGTCGAAGCGCGTCCGTGTGGACGACACAGCTATGACACATCCGCGCCCAGTCATCGCATAGCCGGCATGGCGGCGGATTCTTGCATGCTGCCTTTATTCATTACTGCTCCAGGAATTGGGCGCACCGTGCCGTGCGCAAGCGGGCGCACGACTCCCGGAGGAATTCCATGCCCCGTACCACGTCGTTACCCGATGGCGGCGCCTTCGCCCCCGCCTGGCACGGCAGCAGCCGCCCGGCGCAGCTGCTGATCCTCACCCAGCGGTCGGTCAAGGCCCATCTCAGGCACCGCCGGACCCTGGTTCTCGCTCTGCTGCAGCCGGTCTTCATGCTGCTCCTGCTCAGCCAGGTCTTCGGCAGCATCGTCGACCTCGGGCATCTGCCCGACGGTGTCTCCTACCTGGACTATCTGCTGCCCGCACTGCTGGTGACCACGGGCATCGGCCCCGCGATCGCCTCGGGCATCGGCCTGGTCCGGGACATGGACAACGGGGTGGTGGCGCGGCTGCGCACCCTGCCCATCCACGCATCGCTGCTGCTGTTCGCCCGCAGCTTTGCCGACCTGCTGCGGACCACCGCGCAGCTGGCGATTCTGCTCGTGGTGGCCGTGGTGTTCATGGACGCCGACCCGGCGGGCGGCGCCATGGGACTGCTGGCCGCGCTGCTACTGACGTGTGTGGTGGTGTGGGCGCTGACGTGGATCTTCCTGGCACTGGCGGCCTGGCTGCGCAGCGCGGAGGCGATGCAGAGCGCGGCATATCTGGTGACGTTCCCGCTGATGTTCGCCTCCAGTGCGTTCGTCCCCGTGGGCCGCATGCCTGGCTGGCTGCAGGTCATGGCGACCCTCAACCCGCTGTCGTACGCGATGGACGCGGCGCGCGCCCTCTGCCTCGACCAGCCGCTGGGTGCCCAGGTGTGGTCCGCTCTGGCCGCGAGCGCCCTCGTCGCTCTGCTCGGGTCGAGCGCGGCGGTGTGGGCGTTCCGCCGACCCCCGGTCTGACGTCGCCCCCTCTTCCCACACCCCCCACCCTTCCCGAGACGAAACGGAGATCCCCATGCCTGAGCCGCGACCGGAGTCCCTGCGGCGGCTGGACGCCGCCCCCGAGCCCGGCACCGACGCCGCGACCTGGGTCACCGAACAACGCGAGGAGATACGGGCCCTGGTGGCACGGCACGGTGCCGTGCTGGTGCGCGGGCTGCACCTGGACGGCCCCGGCCACGCCGTCTCCGTGGTCCGCCGGATCATCGGCGAGGGCATGGCCGAGCGCGAGGGGTTCGCTCCCCGCGACGAGTACGGGCCGGGACTGTACTCGTCCTCCCACTGGCCGGCCGACCAGCCCATGTGCATGCATCACGAGCTCAGTTACGCGGCCGAGACGCCCCGGCTGATGGTCTTCGCCTGCGTCACCCCCCCGTCCGGTGGCGGCGTCACGGCCGTCGCCGACGCCCGTGCCGTGCTGCGTGACCTGCCGGCCGGGCTCGTGGAGCGCTTCGAGCGCCACGGCTGGCTGCTGACCCGCCACTACAACCCGTTCGTCGGGATCGGCTGGGAGGACGCCTTCGGGGTCAAGGACCCCGCCGAGGTGGAGCGTTACTGCGCCGACCACGGCATCGAGGCGCGCTGGGACGCCGACGGCGGCCTGCGCACCCGGCAGATCCGCCCGGCCGTCATATCGGATCCCGAGTCGGGCGAACGGTGCTGGTTCAACCAGATCGCGTTCCTCAACGAGTGGACGATGGCCCCCGAGGTACGCGAATTCCTCACCGCGGAGTTCGGCCCCGACGGGCTGCCCTTCAACACCTTCTACGGCGACGGCTCGCCCCTGGACCGCGCCACCGTCGACCTCGTCAACGAGGTCTATGAGAAGCACACGGTGCGCGAGCCCTGGCAGCGGGGTGACCTCATGGTCGTGGACAACGTCCGCATGGCGCACAGCCGCGAGCCCTACCGGGGCGCCCGGGAGATCGTCGTCGGCCTGGGCGAGCCGTTCCGCCTCTAAGCGGTTACGGCGAAGTCAAGTGCTGACCCTTCTCGGCGTCCAAGCCCTCGGCCAGACCGAACGGCGAGGGATCAGCGGCGAACTTCACCGCATCCGCTGAGTCTCCAGTCAGAAGGGGGGGCGTACCCGGGCCCGGGTACGCCCCCCCTTTGCTGAACCTTCGTCAGTCCAGCGCGCAGCCCAGCCGTACCAGCGCGGCGGTCTCCGCCGGCCTGGTCCGGACGAAATAGTGGCCGCCCTCGTCGAGTTCATGGAGCGTGATCCGGTCGGAGACCGCCTTCCAGTCGCCGTACTCCTCGGCGAAGGCCGCCGTGGCGGCGTCGTCCCGTGCGACGACCACCTCCACCGGAACATCGAGGCGGTACGCCTCCGGGTCCTCGCGGACCACGCGCAGATGGCTGCCCGCGGTGAGTACGTCGTGCTGGTAGGCGCGGGACACCACCTCGGCGCGCTCCGGCCCCAGCTCGTCGAGCTCCGCGTACACCTCACCGGCCCGCAGCCGGGACAGCAGACTCTGGTTGTCCGCCGTGGCCGCCTGGGCCATTTCGGCGGCGAGCGTCTCGGCGTCCCCCAGCAGCAGCGCGCCGATGAAGACGCGCTCGACGGGCCGGCCCGCCTCCGCCAGCAGCCGCGCCGTCTCCAGCGCGGCGGCCGCGCCCGCGGAGTGCCCCCAGACAGCCAAGGGCGTGGTGATGTGCGCGGCGATCTCGTCCCGTACCCACCGGGCGAGGGTGGGGACATCCTGCATCGGCTCGCCGTCGCCCGCGAAGTCGTGGCCGGGCGGTTCCACACCGAGCACCGCGATGCCGTCGCTCTGGAGTTCGGCGGCCAGGGGCCGGAAGTTGACGGCGTTGCCACCCGCGAAGGGGAAGCACACGAGGGTGTGGTGCGGATCGCGCACGGCGGACAGCGGCTGAAGCAGCCGGGTGGCCAGCGGGCGTGCGAAGGCGCCGCGGCCGTGGGGTTCGAGCGCCGCCGCGCAGTCGGCGAGCACCGGGTTGGCGGACAGGTCCTTCAGCGACAGCGCCCGGTCGAGCCGGACCAGGAGCCGCACCGCGGCCAGCGACGTGCCGCCGAGTTCGAAGAAGTCGTCGGACCGGCCGATGCGCTCCAGCGGTACGCCGAGGACATCGGCCCACAGCGCGGCCATGCGCCGTTCCGCGGGGGTGGCGGGCGGGATGTGTGCGCCGCCTCCGGCCGTCTCACCGGCCGGTCGTGCCAGCGCCTTCTTGTCGACCTTCCCGTTCTCGGTGAGCGGCAGCCGGTCCACCCGGTGGATGTGGGTGGGCACCATGTAGCCGGGCAGGACGGTGGTGAGGAAATCGCGGACGCGTCCCGCGGACACCTCCGGCGAGCCGCCGAAGAAGGCGACGAGGACACGCTGTTCACCCGTGTCGCCCTCGGTCACCACCGCCGCCTCGCGGACGCCCGCCATGGTCAGCAGCTTGTTCTCGATCTCGCCGATCTCGATGCGGAAGCCACGGATCTTGACCTGTGCGTCGCGGCGCCCCAGGAACTCGAGGCGGTCCTCGGGCAGCCACCGGCCGAAGTCGCCGGTCCGGTACATCCGGCTGCCGGGCCGGAACGGGTCCGGAACGAATGCCTCCCGGGTGCGCTCCTCGTCGTTGATGTAGCCACGGCCCACACACACCCCGGAGAACGCGATCTCGCCGGGCGTGCCCAGCGGCGCCAGCGCCAGGTTCTCGTCGAGCACATAGGTGTGGACGTTGCGCAGCGCACGGCCGACGGTGACGAAGTCGCGCTCCGGCACGCCGCGCAGGACCTCGTGCATCGGGTCGTCCGACGTCTCGGTGGCGCCGTAGGCGTTGACCAGCTGGATGTCCGGGTAGGCGGCGAACCAGCGCTGCACCAGCTCATGGCTGAGCGCCTCACCCGTCACCGACACGGAGCGCAGGGCACCGAGCGGGCGGGGGTGCTGCTCCAGGTGGGTGAGAAGCACTTCCAGATACGACGGGACGACCTGCATCACGGTCACCCGGCCCTCGACGATCTCCTCGACGAAGCCGCCGACGTCGAGCTGGGTGCGGGTGTCCACGATGCGTACGCTGCCGCCGATCAGCAGCGGCGCCGCGAACTGCCACAGGGAGATGTCGAAGCACTGCGAGGCGATCTGGGTGACGACGTCCCCGGCGCCCGCCGTCATCCCGGTGTCCTCGATCTTCGCGTACAGGTGGTTGAGAAAGCCGGCGTGCTCGCACAGGGCCCCCTTGGGGCTTCCGGTGGAGCCCGAGGTGAAGTAGATGTACGCGGCCTGCCCGGGCGTCACGGTCACGCGGGGAGGCTCGGTGTGGCCGCCCCGCGCCAGGATCCGCGGTACGGACAGCGTCGTGAGCGGGGCGGCCAGCCGGGCTGAGGCCGCGCGCACCAGCGCCTCGCTGCCCGGCTCGGTCAACGCGACGGCGCAGGCGCTGCGCTCCAGCTGGGCGGCGACGCGTTCGGCCGGGAAGTCCGGTCGCACGGGCAGGTAGACGCCGCCCGCCGTGAAGACGCCGAGGGCGGCCGCGATCCAGTCCGGGGTGCGGTCCATGACGACGGCGACCACCTCCTCGGTACCCACCCCGGCCGCGAGCAGCGCGTGCGCGATCCGGTGGGCCCGCTGCTCCAGCTCCCGGTATGTCCACCGGACGGGGCCGTGCTCGACCGCGATGGCTTCGGGGCACTGGCGCGCCCGCTCCTGGAACAGGTCGACGAAGGTGCGGTCGGGCAGCTCGACGCGCGGTCCGGCGAGCCCGTACAGCTGCTTCTCGGTCTCCTCGGCCGACAGCAGGCTTGCCCGCTCGTGCCCGGCGTGCGGATCGGCCACCAGAAGCCGCAGCGCGGCGAGGTGGTATCCGGCGAGGCGCCGCGCGTAGGTGCCGTCGACCGCGGCACGGTCGTGCAGCACGCGCAGCGCCAGACCGTGGTCGTCGCGCGTCCAGGCCACGTGCAGCACGACGCCGTCGTCCAAGGCGGCGGGCGGGCGGTGGTCGTGAGCCGGGGCCCGGTCCCGCGTGTCCTGGCGCTCCGCCAGCCCGGACAGGTCCAGCACGGCCTCGGGCCGTATGCCATCGGCGTGCGACAGGCCCCGCAGCGCCTCGGCCGCGTGGGCCACCAGCTCCGCCCACGTGGAGTCGGCGACGGGCAGGCCGAGCGGCTGTGCGGGGCCCGGCCCGTCCTGCGGCACACAGCCGATGAGCAGGTCCCGCTCGGCGGCGGCGGTCGCCAGGACCCGGGCGTGGCCGGCGAGCAGCAGGGCGGGCAGTGGGGCGTCCAGCTCCCTGGCCGTACGTTCCAGCGCGTCCGTGAGCTCCGTGTGCAGCCGGGTGCCGTGGACCCCGGGGCCCGTGTCTGTGGCGGCCGGTGGCGTCCACCGGGGAACCCGGGTGAACGCCAGGGTCTTCGCGTCGTCCCTCATCGGCCCGCGACTCCTTCTTCCGGCATCGCCGGCTCCTCAAGCTCGATACTGATCAGCCGCGCGGCGGCCGCCGCGCGGTGTCCGGCCTGCTCCCCGTCCGTCCCGGTGGCGACCACGCAGCCCAGCCGGTCCTGGAACGAGTGCGTCACGCGTACCGTCCGTCCGGGGGCGGTGCCGACCGCGACGGCCACGACGCCGGGGGCCGTCCGCGCGGCCGCGACTCCCTCGACGCCCGTGACCCGCCCCTCGCGCTCGTTGTGCAGGAAGCGGACCGCGGCGTGCCGCTGGCCCGGCCGCGCGGGCCTCCGGCGCTGTCCGGCCGCGCGGGCGATCACGGCGTCGATGAGGTCGACGCCGAGAGCGGCCCGTACGGCGACGGGGATCATGCCGCCCGCGAGCCGCGGGTTGACCTCGATGACGACGGGGCCGTCCGGGGACAGCCGCAGTTCGGTGTGGGCGGCTCCCCAGCCGAGGCCGAGCGCGGCGAGCGCCCGCAGCGCGGTGTCGCCGAGGGACGCGGCGGTCGCGCGGGGCACGGGTGCGGGCACCTCGTGCCCGGTCTCCACGAAGTACGGCGGGGGCCCGATGTGTTTGGCGACGACGGTGACGACGGCGTCGTCAAAGGTCTCGACCGAGAACTCCGGCCCTTCGACGGCCGCCTGGACGAGGATCCGGGCGGGCACCGGGTTGCCGCGTTCGTCGGTGGAGCGGCTCAGCAGTTCGGCCGCCCACCACCGGGTCTCCTCACGGTCGCGGCACAGCCGGACGCCGACCGAGCCGGATCCGCGGACCGGTTTCAGCACGACCGGGTGGCCGATCCCGTCGGCGGCGCGCACCGCGTCGGCCACCGCGCTGACGGCCGTGGACGCGGGCACCGGGACGCCGGCGGCCGCGAGCGCGAGGACTTGCGTCTCCTTGTCCCGGCATCGGGCGATGGCGTCCCCGTCCGCCGCGGGCAGGCCGAGCTTGGCGGCCGCGCGGGCGGCGGTGGCCACGAAGTATTCGGAGCTGGAGGCGATTCCGGCGAGCCCCCCGTGCTGCGTGAGTCCGGCGCAGTGGTCCACCACGGCGGCCAGGTCGCCGGTGTCGAGCCGCCTGGTGTCGATGCCGTCCTGCTCGACGTACACATAGCGGCCCGGGTCCCCGGTCAGCAGCACCGGTCGCAGTCCTCGCGCCCGCGCCGCCGCGCAGAACTCCCGCCCCGTCCCGGTGGTGTTGCTCTCGACGAACGCGAGCCACCGCCCGCTCGTCCTCTCGTGCCCGTTCACCGTTCTCCTTCCCTTCGGCCCGCGGACGCGTGGCCCGCCAGGAGGGCGTCGACCGCCGCGCCCAGCCTCCGCTCCGCGTCCCGGGTCCGGCCGCGGTGGCCGGCGAGCCGTCGCCCGTGGGCGGTGAGCCGCTCCCGCAGGACGCGCACGGTCGCGTCGCACTGGCCGGGGCCGCCGCCCCGGTCGTGTGCGTCGACGACCTCACGCAGGGAGGGCAGTTCGGTGGCCATGTCGGTGGGGGCCCCGTCGGGCAGGTCGATCTTGGTGAGTTCCGTCGCCCCGCTCTCGACCGCCTCGCGCACGGCGGCGCCCACGATGTGGTGCGCCGTGCGGAACGGAACCCCTTGGGCGACCAGCCTGTTGGCGATGACGGTGGCGGTCACGAAGCTCTCCCGCGCGCGCCGCTCCATCCGCTCCGTGGCCGGGCGGGCACCACCGACGAGCACCTGGGCCAGCAGCACCGAGTCCCGCACGGCGGCCAGCGCGGACCAGGCCGGGGCCACCGCCTCGGTGCCGACCTCGATGGAGTTGGTGAACGGTGCCGACTTCATGGCGGAGGCGGAGGCCGTCCAGGCGCCGATGGCCGCGCCCGCCTTGGCCTTGACGTGTTCCAGCAGGAACGCGTTGCGCTTCTGGGGCATGGCGGAGCTGCCGCCCACGAGCCGTTCCGGGAACTGGACGAGCCCGAACTCCTGGGTGCTCCACAGCTGCAGATCGGTCGCGAGCCGGCTCAGCGTCACCCCGGCCGAGGCCGCCGAAGCGAGGGCTCGCAGCAGCGTGTCCCGTGCGGCCACCGCGTCCGTGGCGTGCAGCGGTGGACCGGCGAATCCCAGCAGGGCGGCGGTGCGCGCCGGTTCGATGGGCAAGTCCGTACCGGACACCGCCCCGGCGCCGAGCGGGCAGCGGTCCAGCTCGTCCAGCGTCTGACGCAGCGCGGTGATGTCGCGGTCGAGCGCGGTGGCGATCCCGGCCAGGTAGTAGCCGTAACTGACCGGCATGGCGGGCTGGAAGTGGGTGTACACGGGCATCACCACGTCGCGGTGGGCCCGGGCCCGGGAGAGCAGGACCGCCTGGAGCCGCAGCACCTCGCCGAGCAGGTCCGTCAGTTCGGCCCGCAGCCGCATCGCGGTGACGGTGGCCTTGATGTCGTTGCGGGAGCGTCCGGTGTGCAGTTTCCCGCCCACGTCCGCGCCCAGTTCGTCCGCCAGGTGGCCCTCGTACATCAGATACAGGCCACGCGGCGCCGGCAGCCCGTACAGCCTTCGGAAGCCCTCCGCCCGCAGCCGGGTGATGCGGTCCAGGAGCGCGGCGGCCGTGTCGGCGGGCAGCAGCCCGCACTCGGTGAGCATGACCACGTGCGCCATGTCGATGGTGCTGATGGGCTCCAGTTCCCCGCGTACGGCCTCGGGGTCCGGTTCCCCGTAGACGACGCGGCGGGTGCGCGGACCCAGGGTGCGGGTGAGCCGTCCGGTGGAGGTCACGACAGGACCCGCTCGGCGAGGGGGTGCGTCACCCTGGGCACGACGCCGGGCACCTCCTCGTAGGAGCGGCGGCCCCAGACGAGCCGGGTCCAGCGGTCACCGGCCTCCGCGGGGGACGCGACGGTCACGGGCTCGGTGGGACGCGCGGCCAGCAGATGGCCGCTCGCGGCGAGCCACGCGTCGTCGTAGACCGTGGCCTGGTAGCGGTACCCCTCGTCGGGCAGCATCACCACACAGAGCCCGTCCGGGTTCCGGGCCGCCCACCACTGGGCGACCAGGTGGGCGGCGCCACTGGTCGGGCCCTGGAAGAGGGCGGATTCGGCGTGCAGGGCCCGGGTCTGGGCGTATGCCTCGGCCGCGGAGCACCAGTGGATCTCGTCGAAGAGGGTGTGGTCGAGGTTGGCAGGCCACAGGCTGTTGCCCAGGCCGCGCAGCGAGCGGGGTCCGTCGGGCTGGCCGAACAGCACGCTGCGGTGGCTGTCGACGCCGATGGCCAGGGTGTGCGGACTGTATTCGCGCAGGCCCCCCGCGGTGCCGCACATCGATCCGGCGGTGCCGACGGTACCGACCAGGCAGTCGACGGTGCCGAAGGTGCGCACGAGTTGTTCGGCCACCACGTGGTACGAGCGGGCGTTGTCCGGGTTGTTGTACTGCTCGGGGCAGAAGGTGGACGGCAGCGCGGCGCGGATTTCGGCGAGCCTGGTCAGTCGGGCCCCCTGGTATCCGCCGACCGGCGCGGGCTCCGTGCAGATCTCCACCTTCGCGCCGAGGTCGGCCAGTCTGCGGTGGAGGTTGTCGTCGATGGCGGGGTCACTCACCAGGATCAGGTCGCGCTCCATGAGCGCGGCCTGCATCGCGAGGGCGAGCCCGAAGGTGCCCGAGGTGGTCTCGACGATCACCGTGTCGTCGGTCAGCTCGCCGCGCTGGAGCGCGCGGCGCAGGATGTACTGGGCGGGCACCAGCTTCATCAGACTGAAGACCGCGCCGTACAGATTGGGGCCGAGCCGGATGAGACGTGGCAGCATCTGGGCCTCGGTGATGGAGCGGTACGTCAAAGTGGACAGCGGCATGGAGACTCCTCGGAATCCGGAGGCGGGCATCAGGAGAGGACCGGCAGATCGGGGAGGTCCTCGGCAAGGGCCAGGTAGACGTCGTCGAGGGTCGGCTCGGACAGCGAGATCCCGTTGATCGCCACTCCCGCGTCGTCGAGGGCCCGTACGACGGCGGCGAGGGCCGCGGACTCCCGCACGGGGACGCAGACCGTGCCCGCGGGCTCGCCGGGCTGCGGCTCCAGGCCCGCATGGCGCAGCGCGGCCCACGCGGCCGGTACGGCCGCCGGTTCGGCGAGGGTGGCGCGGACCGAGCTGACGCCGAGCTGTGCCTTGAGCTGTGCCACCGAGCCGTCGGCGATGGTCCGGCCGCGGCCCAGCACGATGACGCGGTCCGCGAGTTGTTCGGCCTCTTCGAGGTACTGGGTGGTCAGCAGGACGGTGGTGCCGCCCGCCACCGCCGATCGGACGGAGTCCCACAGCACGCCGCGGCTGACCGGGTCGAGTCCGGTGGTGGGCTCGTCTAGGAACAGCACCTGCGGGCGGCCGAGGAAGCTGCTGGCGAGATCGAGGCGGCGGCGCATGCCCCCCGAGTACGTCGCGGCCGCCCGGTCGGCCGCGCCGGCCAGGGCGAAGCTCTCCAGGAGCTCCTCCGCCCTGGCCCGGGCCTCGGTACGGCTCGCGCCGAGCAACCGGGCCACCAGGATGAGGTTGTCCCGGCCCGAGAGGTTCTCGTCCACCGCGGCGAACTGACCCGTCAGACCGATGCGCCGACGTACCTGGGGGGCCTGGCGCACCACGTCGAATCCCGCCACCCGCGCCGTGCCCCGGCTGGGCGGGAGCGCGGTGGCGAGAATGCTCACCAGTGTGCTCTTGCCCGCTCCGTTGTGGCCCAGCAGGCAGAGGACCTCGCCTTGCCCGATCCGGAAGCTGACACCGTCCAGGGCGCGCGTGCCGCCAAAGGAACGGCTGATTTCCATCACTTCAATCATCACGCTGTTCACCGGATGTCATTCCTCGCAGGGAGCGGATCGGGCATTGCAGTGAGAGGCTGTGAAATTCCTACATTCGCAGCTCTTTCCGCGGCAAGGAGTCCTACAACAAGTTGCCAGGCGATGCCGGGGCGCTCAGGATGATCGACTCGGCGTGACAGGTTCTGACCGCGGCCGGGTGATTATGCGGACTGCGGGTCTTCGTCCTCGGCGGGGTCCACGTAGGGCAGCAGGCCGAGCTCCATCGCCCGGGCGCCGGCCTGAAATCGTGAATTCGCGCCGAGTTCACGGGTGATTTCGGCCACGTTCCTGCGATAGGTACGGACCGACATCCCGATGTCCCGCGCGGCGGCCTCGTCCGTACGCCCCGAACTGAGGGCCAGCAGTATCCGCCGGGCCATCGCACTGCGGGTCCGGCCGCTGAGACGGCGGTGGTCCGCGAGCGCCGCACTGCCGTTCCAGGAGACCGTGAACAGGGTGCCCAGATTACGCAGCACGGCCGGCGCCCGCACCAGAACCGCCTCGTTTGGCGACGCGCCGGAACCGGACCACACCACGCTCACCGAGCCGTCGGCGAGCACCATTTCGTGCAGCGGCGCCCCGACGAGCCTGACGTCGACTCCGGCCGCGTACTTCTCCAGGGACTTCAGGAGGTAGCGCTCCTCCACCAGCCCCACCCGCCCCAGCAGACGGACGTCGACTCCGCGCGCGACGGCTCTGCCGAGCCGCGCGACCAGCCTGGCGGTCCCCTGGTCGTTTCCCCCGGCGAGCACGACGGCCAGGTTGCGCTCCGCCGACTCGATGACGCGCTCGGCGGCGTCCACGCCCTCCCCCGGATCCATCGCGGTCAGCAGCCGTTCTTCGTCGCGATGGCGGTCGACGGCCGACTTGACGAGCCTGCCGGCCTCCAGCAGCATGCGTTCTATCTCGCCGCTGGATAACCCGCCCCTCAGTCTTAACGGCGCGGAATCGGGATCAGCTTGGTGGCCAGGGCCAGTAGAGGTGTTGGCGATGATGAACGCTTCGTTGCATGAGGTTGGCACAGCTCCCCCTGAAAGCTTGATTGACGTCCCAGACCCGGCGTCACCACCGGAAGGAAGGGTCGCGGCTCACGCCTGCGCCATGGGATCAAGGCAGTCCGGAGAGGAATGAGCAGCTCGCTGTTCGGCCGTACTGCTCGCGCCTGGAACGTGGCTCATAGTTTCCATGTCCACCTCACCCCCCGAGGACACGAAACGATATTACCTTGACCGTCCATAGCGCCGGACTATACCTACCGCCTCCGCACGGGGAAAATAGTCGAATCCCTAAACACAATGGGGAAAACCTCATTGCACGGTGCGGATTCTCGCCACCGGACGGTAGGGGAACCCGTACCACCAGTGCCGTTCCAGCCTCTTTGGCGTACGACGGCCGTACGACGGGCTCCGGCGGCCCCTTCGCGAGGACCGCCGGAACCCATCATTCCAGTTAGGACAACTGACCGTCGTAGTCGGGCAGTTTAAACGTGCGCTCGGCGTGGCCGCCAACAAGGTCGCTCGTATTGTTTCCTATGTTGGCGATGATCGTGTAGCCCTGGGACTCGATCTCTGCCCGCTTCGCCGTCTTGAACTCGGCCGGGTCACCGAAGATCTCGCCCAGTGACCGCTGATACAGACCGGTGATGGGGTAGCCGACGTGCACCAGATTGCCCCGGGTCACCTGCTCGATGACATCCGGGCGCGCGGTGATGAAGAAGATGCCCACGCCGCGGTCGTGCGCGTAGCGGGCGAGCTCCAGGACCGAGGCGACGGCGGGGGTCGGCGGGAACGTCTGGAAGTGCGTCTCCAGCGAGGTGTTGTCGATGTCGAGGACGATCGCCTGCTTCTGTCCCCCACCGTTCTGGATGCGCTGCTCGACGTAGGGACGAGCCTCGGCCATCACCTTGCCGACGTCGCGCTTCCACGTCTCGTAGTCGACGGCGGCGGCGGCGTCGGCAGCCTTGGCGACCGCCGGGGTACGCGCCCGGTCCGCCTCAAGTGCCTGCGCGTCGACCGACCCCGCCAGGCCCAGAACAGCCGCCGTGGCGACGACCACTCCCACCCGCGCCTTCCGTAAGCCCACTTTCACGTTGGTTCCTCCGTTTCGACAGGCCGTGGCCGACGGCCACGATTCGGCTCGAAGCTAAGCCCGCCACCGATACTTCGGCGAGCCCGTGGCCGCAACCGGAGCGAGCCACTCTGACCGCATACCGAAACCGCGAACGCAACCCCCCGCTTTTTGCCTGACCGGCCGATTTCCTGGCATCTACTTGCCACGGACCGGTTGAACCGCATCCGCGGTACAACCCCCGCTCCCGGGCTTGTGTCCAACAGGCGATCGGAAACAACAACCGCTTGTACCGCCGCGACGACGGCGGTGACAGCGTGACGACCTCACCGGCGGCTTCTCCGCCGCCCTGATCAGCACTGACTCCACGAAGGGTTACTTCTCCATGCGCACGCACAAGACCATCGCCACCACCGCCACCCTCGCCCTCGCCTTGGGCGGGGCCGTGCTCGCGGCGCCCGCCGCCCAGGCGAACACAGCGGCCGCGGCGGCCCGGGCCACCCTCGCCCACGACAGCGGCGCGCTCTGGTACAAGGCCGCCGACGGACAGACGGACCAGCTGACGGTCTCCGTGACGAGCGTCGACGTCGACCCTTCCCGGTTCGGGTCCGATTACCTCCTCACCTTCCGCGACCAGGTCGACATGACCATCGACGCGACCGCGAGCGAGTGGGACAGCTGCACGTACCCCTCGGCGACCGATCACACCGTCGTCCAGTGCACGATCGCCGCCCCCCTGGGCTCCGACGACTCCACCACCTACGAGGTCGACCTCGGCGACGGCGACGACACGGCGACGATCACCTCCGATACCAGCGCGATCGCCGCGATTCACGGCGGCTCGGGCGACGATGTGCTCAAGGGCACCGGACAGAACCAGTTCGACGGCGAGGACGGCAACGACCGCATCGACGGCGGCAACGGCCTCGGCGCCGACGGCGGCAGCGGCGACGACATCCTCACCGGCGCCTGCCAGTACATATGCCGCGGCGGTTCCGGAAACGACTCCGTCACCGGAACCAGCGACGACAACGCCCTGTACGGCGACGACGGCAACGACACCCTGCACTCCGGGGCCGGTGACGACCAGGTCTACGGCGGCCGGGGCAACGACACGCTCTACGGCGAAGCCGGCGACGACACGATGTACGGCAACAGCGGCGACGACGTGCTGCACGGCGGCCCGGGCAACGACACACTCTCCGGCGGCCCGGGCAACAACAAGGTCTACCAGGACTGACGGCGTCCCTCGGCGGCCTCAGCCTTCACAGGGAAACCGGCAATGCCAGCAGGCTGCGGCTTCGCAGCGAGCTGGTCCACCTCAGCGTGCTGGGGCTGCCGATCAGGGACAGCCTCGGGAAGCGTTGCGTCAACGAGCCGACGGCGATCGCGTTCTCCAGCCGGGCGAGGGCCGCGCCAGGGCAGTAATGCGTGCCGTGGCCGAATGCGAGATGCGCGTTGTCCTCCCTCGTCGGATCGAACACCTCCGGCGCCACGAAACGGTCGGGGTCGCGATTCGCCGACGCCCACGACAGCCAGATCCGCTCACCAGCGGTAACAGTCGTGTCGCCGATGCGCATATCGCGGGTGGCGAAGCGCCTGACAGCGAGCATCGCCGGGGTTTCCCAGCGCAGCGTCTCCTCCGTCACGGCGTCCATGGGCAGATCGCCGGCGCGGACAGCCGCCAAGTGGCCCGGGTGGGTGAGCAATGCCAGTACGGTGCTGGCCATGAGGCTCGAGGCGTTGTGGTAGCCGCCGAACAGCAACAGAAACGCCATGCCCACCAGCTCGCTCTCGCTCAGGCGGTCGTCACGGTCGCGGGCGGCGATGAGTGCGGACACAAGGTCATCGGCCGGAGCGTGTCGCTTGTCATCGATGAGTCTCACCAGGAAGCGGTGCATTTCCCGCATCGCCTTGCGTGAGTGCTCCGGGGCTCCGGGCGCCACGCTGAGCAAGGTATCGGTCCACCTGCGGAAATCGGGCGGTTGTGCACCGGGATACCCAGCAGGTCGCAGATGACCGTCATCGACAGCGGTGTGGCGAGGTCGGCCACGATGTCCGCACGCCGCTTCACGGCGATCCGATCCAGCAGTTGATCCGTGGCCACCTGCACCGCGTCCCGAAGCCCTTCGGTGCGGCGCGGGGTGAACGCCTTGCTGATCAGACGGCGCAGCCGCGCGTGGACTGCGGGGTCGCTGTTGAGCAGATGCGCGTCGAGTTCGGGCGGCAAGGAGGGGCCATGACTGTCGGCCGAGCGGGCATGCCGCTTGTTGACCGAGAGCGCCGGGCTCATGGCGCAACCACGCACACTCTCGTAGCTCGTGACCAGGATGAGCGGAACCCCATCGGGGTCGGCAGCCTGGTGAACGGAACCGGTGCGGCGCAGCGCCGCGTACGACCCGTGTGGGTCCTTGACGAAGTCCGCGTCCAGCGGGCAGCGACCCTCATGCGCCGGCAGAGCTTCCCCGGTCATGACGCAGGCGCCGTCGACGGAGCGTCTGCCACGGCCTGGTAGTGGGCCGTGGTTCGCGCCAGAACGGTGGCCACCAGAGCGGAGGTGGCGAACGCGTGGCCGATCGCGGCCAATGAGGCGATCTCCTCGGTGAGGTCTCCGCTGGTGGTCGAGAGCTCCACGGTGTCAGCCCCGTTCACCGGCGTGTCCAGGTACATGGCGTGCAAGGCGGCGGCCGGCACCGCGGCGTCCACTACGGTCTGCCGCTCGAGTTCCTCCAGGCCGGCATCGGCGGCGAGCCGGCGGGGCGACCACCGCGACGTGCGCATCGCTCCCCCAAACGCCTAGCGGACTTCACGTCTGCTCCATTTCTGGTGACTTCCAGACCGTCGCGAGCGCGGCAATCACATCGGGTGGCGCCGGGCGCAGTATCGCGTGCCCACGTGGATACACGCCAGCATCCCAGGGGTAAACCAGCCAGGACCTCGGGTGCGACCCCCGCCGACGCCGTCGTGGACCGGGAAGGCCTCGGCGCCGCGGCTGCCGGCCACCCCGCACCTGGGTCATGTGTCCCGGGTCAACTACGAGCGCTACCACGGCCAGGCGTCGAGGACATCCAGGCGTTCCTCGCGGGCGCGCCGATCCGTCTCCTCGGCTGACCGCCATGGGCGACCGGGACCCGGGCGACCAGGGCCCCGGTGTCTACGCGAAGAGAATTCTTGACATGAACACTTCCATGGTTGGTGATCGCTTGCTACCAAGTGATGAACACGCTTTCCTGCCAGGGAGGTTCAGTGAGACCGAGAACGTCGCTGTCGGCCTTCGCCACGCTGATCGTCGCGATGGTGTTCAACCTGGTGATGAGCGGTCCGGCACATGCTGCCGGACCCGCGTATGTGGCACTGGGGGACTCGTACTCGGCCGGCAACGGCGCGGGCAACTACGACAGCTCAAGCGGCAACTGTCATCGCAGTCTCAGCGCTTACCCCTACCTGTGGAAGAACGCCCACGCCCCGTCCTCGTTCGCCAACACGCTCCACTCACTGGTCGTCTCCCCGAGCTGGGAGTCGTACCACCCCACTGCCACCGGCCATACGAGCGGCTATTACCCCGTCCCCAACGCCAACGGCTGACCGCGGCGCTACCCGAGCAAGGGCTTTCTCCACCTGGTGACCGCCCCGGCCGCCGGGGCGGTCACCAGGTGAACGAGAGCGTGACACCGCCGTCAGGTGCGCTGGAAGGGGCGCCAGGAACCGCATAAGAACTGACAGCCCCTCGAAAAGGCTCGGCTTCATTGCAATTCGGTCACGCGCCGAGGACATCGGTGTGAAATGGGTGTGAAGGACGTTTCCGCGGAGCGGGCCAGGCAATGAGACGCCCCATGAGCAACCCCCATGATCACATAGCACAAAATGCCCCGTACAACCCCAACGTAAACCCTCCCTACCAGGAGGGCACCAGCGCGCCTTACGAAACCAATCGACGCCGAGCAGGCAACTCGAGGGGTCTCGGGGCAGAGCGGACAGCATTGGTCATTCACACCCTCGCAGACATCGCGGCGGGTTTTCTGTGTTTGTGGATCCTGCTGTACCTGCTCGACGCGAACCAGGCGAATGTCTTCGTCGACTTCGTGCACGGCATGGCGGACTGGCTCGCCGGCTGGTCACAGGACATCTTTATGATGAAGCCCGAAGGCGTACGCGTATTCTTCAACTACGGGCTGCCCGCGCTGATTTACCTCGCGGTCGGACACGGCGCCGCCGCATGGGTGCGGCGCCTCTGACCCTCGCGCTTCGCCGATCTCCGGGACGTGCCGCTCTGGATGCGTCCGCTGCCGGGCATGCCTTCCTCCTGCGGGAAGGCATGCCCGGCAGTCATCGGCACTGTCCATGGCGCCGCTCAGGACCTCCGCGCACTCATCCGCCATCGCCGCTGAACGGCACTCCTCTGGGCCCGAGTAACACTCGCCGGCCTCCTGACGCTGAGAACGATGCGGCCACCTCGTCATGGCGGCCGCTCGGCAGGGACGGCCGCCTTCAGAGAATCCGGCGCCGTCACCACATGACAACCGGAAGGTCACCGAGAGCACAGAAGAACTGGCGCAGTGATAGCGCTGTGTACACCACGCCTGGTGAACACACGGATTTCTCCGATGGACAGCCTGGATAAAAAAGCAGCCACAACAGGAGATGCCCAACTGCTGTCCACCTTCATTCCGTCTCCTCTTACCAGGGGAGAGGGCCTTCGGCGTCGAAGTAACCTCCGGTCGGGCCGTCGGAGCCCACCTGGGCCATACGGACGATGATTTCGGCGCCCTGCGTGACGGTCTGAATGCCGGTGTTTCCGTTCAGGTCGGTTCTGGTGAAGCCGGATTCCACCGCGCTGATCCGCATGTTCGGGAACGACTTCGCGTACTGCACGGTGATCATGTCGACCGCTGCCTTCGACCCCGGATGGGCGACACCGGGGTAGACGTACGCCGGATTATCCGGGGCACTGACCCGGGCCAAGGAGGCCAGGCCGCTGCTGACATTGACCACGACCGGGGCAGCGGACCGCTCCGGCACCGGCAGGAACGCGTGGGTGACGCGCACCGTGCCGACCACGTTCGTCTCAAGTACCTGCCGCATCGTGTCAGCGGTCACATCCGCGGCGCCGATCACCACGTTCCCTTCGCCGCGCCCTTCGATGCCGGCGTTGCTGACCAGCACGTCCAGTCCGCCGTCGGCCTCGATGGTCTTCGCCGCGGCGGCCACGGACGCGTCGTCAGTGACGTCGATGGGGACCATCCACGCCCCCAGCCGCTCGGCGGCGCGGCGCCCGCGACCGGAACACCCGAAGCCGTCTACGACGCGTCCTGGACCCTGCCCCTGGCCAACCCGCCGTACGCGGCGTTGATGGGCGACCCGTCCGGATGGCGTGGCAACGAGCGCAACGCCGTGTGGCGCAACCTGCTCGGCCTGGGCACCCGGGTCCGGCACACGCCGGAGTCCGAGCGCGCCTTCGAGGCACACTGGTCGCCGAAGTGCACACGACCGCCGACCGCTATCCGGCCGACCAGCGACTACAGCGGCTGGTCGCGGAACTGCGCGCGACCAGTGACCGGTTCGCCGGGGCTGTGGGATTCCGGCGCCGTCGGCCGCAGCGAGGCCGCGCGCAAAACCATTGATCACCCGTAGGTAGGCCCCCTGACGCTGGACTGCGACATGCTCACCGTGGCGGACAGCGATCCGCGCATCATGATCTGTACGGCCGAGCGCGGCACCGAGGAGGCCGAACGCCTCGCACTGCTCACCGTGCTCGGCACCCGGACACGCGTCGAGTCATCACCCCATCGTCGCCTCGGCCGGTCTCAAGCCCGGGCACGCAGCTCCCTCCTACCGCGCGAAGTCGTCCCCGAACCGCGCTTCCTTCTCCGGTGTGCCCAGCGCGCGCGGGCCGAACGATGTGGCGCCGGCGGTTGTCAGGCCCGACGTGGAGCCGCGCAGGACCCACACGGCGCCCGAATCCGCGTAGGTCCCGTCCTCGTAGGGGGTGGCCACCGCCAGGTCGGCGCGGTTGTTGGCGTTGATGTCGGCGAGGAGCACGGTCCGGCCGAAGTAGTCGCCCTGCTCGGAGATGCCGGGCACGCCCGGGGTCGACTGGTGGAAGGCCTGCGCGCCCTTGCCGGTGAGGCCTGCCGCGCCGCCCTTGAGCAGGACGACGGCGCCCGCCTCGCGCACCGCGCCGATGTCCTCGCCGGGCACGCCCACGGCGATGTCCGGGTAGCCGTCGCCGGTGACGTCGCCGGCGGCCAGGGAGTAGCCGAACAGATCACCGGAGTTGAGGTCGTGATCGCCTGCCTCGCTCACTCCGGGGACGCCTGGCGTGTCCTGGGTGATCTTCGTCGTACGGGTGGAGGGGCCGGACGCCGAGCCGTAGACGACGCGGATCGCGCCCGCGTCCCAGTCGCGGTCCTCCGAGACCTGGGTGACCTCCTGGGCGACGAGGTCGCCGTATCCGTCCTTGTTCACGTCGGCGATGACCCCGCCGGTCGTGAAGTGGCCGGTGGTCTTGAAGGTGTCGCTGAGGCCGTCCTTCCCACCCGCCCGGAAGCGGGACGTGCCCTGCACGTCGTCGAAGCTGTGGGTCGTGACGATGTCGTCGGCGCCGTCGCCCGTCATGTCGCCCACGGCGATGGCCTTGGGGTGGTCCCCTTCCGCGAAGGGGACGGTCTGAGTGGAGGCGGGAACGCCGGCGCGGGAGAAGGGGCCATAGCGCACCTGGAGGCCCTCCTCGCTCTTGGTCACGAGGTCGGCGTGGCCGTCGCCGTCGATGTCGCCCGCCGCGAGCGTGGAGGCGGGCGCGGGGAGCGCGGTGCCTGCGCTCAGACCCTTCGCGGAGCCCCAGAGCACCGCCGGGGCGGCGAAGTCGCCCACGACGAGGTCCGTGTAACCGTCGCCGTCGAGGTCGCGGGCGGCCGTGGTGCGCCCGAAGGCGCCGTACTGCTCGATGCCGCCCGGCACACCCTTGGTCGCCCGCGTGATCAGCTTCGGGTGCGCGGTGTCGGTACCGGCCGCGGAGCCGTACACGACCGCGATGTACCCCGCCTCCAAGGCGCCCGAGACCGTGCCGCCGGGCGCGGAGACGGAGAGGTCCGCGAAGCCGTCACCGTTGAAGTCGATGACGGGCGTCGCGCTCGTGGTGGCGGCGGCTGGTGCGGCGAGGCCGCCGGACACCGCCAAGGAGGCGATCAGCAGGGTGGCCACGGCGGCGACGGGGGCGCCTTCCATGCCCTTGAGGCGAGGGGGGAGGGCAACGCCCCGGTGGCGGGTGGGGTGGGACATCGATGGTTCTCCATTACGTCGGTTCGCCCGTGGTCACAGCACTTCGACGTACCGGAAGTCGGGCCTGCGGACGACAGTCGTTCACCTTGACCGTCGAGCCCGGTAAACGGTTGTGGTGTCCTGAACCGGCGATTCCTGTTCGATGACAGCGCTGCCCTCCCGCGTACGTACGCGGAGGGCAGGAGGAGGCCCCCAGGAGGTCCAGGTCGGCCCGCCCGGGCCGACCTGGACCTCGTGATCAGGCGAGGTCGAACCGGTCCAGGTTCATCACCTTGTCCCACGCCGCGACGAAGTCGTTCACGAACTTCTCCTTCGCGTCATCGCTCGCGTAGACCTCCGCGAGCGCACGCAGCTCGGAGTTCGACCCGAAGACGAGGTCGACGCGGCTGCCGGTCCACTTGACCTCGGCCGTGGCGGCGTCGCGACCCTCGAAGGTGGTCTCGTCCTCGGACGTCGCCTTCCACGTCGTGCCCAGGTCGAGCAGGTTGACGAAGAAGTCGTTGGTCAGAGCCCCGGGGGTCGTGGTGAGGACACCGAGCGGCGACCGCTGGTAGTTCGCGCCCAGGACGCGGAGGCCACCGACGAGGACCGTCATCTCGGGGGCGCTCAGGGTCAGCAGGTTCGCCCGGTCGAGCAGCAGGTACTCGGCGGGCAGCCGGTTGCCCTTCCCGAGGTAGTTGCGGAACCCGTCGGCGGTCGGCTCGAGCGCGGCGAACGACTCCTCGTCGGTCTGCTCCTGTGACGCGTCCACGCGGCCCGGCGTGAAGGGGACCTCGATTGCGAAGCCGGCGTCCTTGGCGGCCCGCTCGACGGCCGCACCGCCGGCGAGCACGATCAGGTCGGCGAGCGAGACCTGCTTGCCGCCGGTCTGGGCGGCGTTGAAGGACTTCTGGATGCCCTCCAGGGTGCGCAGCACCGTCGCGAGCTGGTCGGGGTCGTTTGCCTCCCATCCGCGCTGCGGCTCGAGGCGGATGCGCGCACCGTTGGCGCCGCCGCGCTTGTCGCTGCCGCGGAAGGACGAGGCCGACGCCCACGCGGTGGACACGAGCTGAGACACCGACAGGTCCGAGCTGAGGATCTGGCTCTTGAGGGAGGCGATGTCCCCGGCGTCGATGAGCTCGTGCGTCACCTCGGGCAGGGGGTCCTGCCACAGCAGCGTCTCGGACGGGACCTCCGGGCCGAGGTAGCGGGCGATCGGGCCCATGTCGCGGTGGGTCAGCTTGTACCACGCGCGGGCGAAGGCGTCCGCGAACTCGTCGGGGTTCTCGAGGAAGCGCCGCGAGATCTGCTCGTAGGCCGGGTCGAACCGGAGCGAGAGGTCGGTCGTCAGCATCGTCGGGGCGTGGCTCCTCGACGGGTCGTGGGCGTCGGGGACGGTACCCGCTCCGGCGCCGGCCTTCGGCCGCCACTGGTGCGCGCCGGCGGGGCTCTTGAACAGCTCCCACTCGTAGCCGAACAGGATCTCGAAGAAGCTGTTGTCCCATGCGGTCGGGGTGTTCGTCCAAATCCCCTCGAGACCGCTGGTGATCGTGTCGCCGCCCTTGCCGGTGCCGAAGGAGTTGCTCCAGCCGAAGCCCTGCTCCTCGATCGGGGCGGCCTCGGGGTCGGGGCCGACGCTGTCCGCCGGGCCGGCGCCGTGGGTCTTGCCGAAGGTGTGACCGCCCGCGATCAGGGCGACCGTCTCCTCGTCGTTCATCGCCATCCGGCGGAACGTCTCACGGATGTCGCGGGCCGCGGCGAGCGGGTCAGGGTTGCCGTTCGGCCCCTCGGGGTTGACGTAGATGAGGCCCATCTGGACCGCGCCGAGGGGGTTCTCCAGCTCCCGGTCGCCGGTGTAGCGCTCGTCGTCGAGCCAGGTGGACTCGGGGCCCCAGTAGACGTCCTCCTCCGGCTCCCAGACGTCCTCACGGCCGCCGGCGAAGCCGAACGTCTCGAAGCCCATCGACTCCAGGGCGACGTTGCCGGCGAGGATCATAAGGTCGGCCCACGAGAGGCTCTGGCCGTACTTCTTCTTCACCGGCCACAGCAGGCGGCGGGCCTTGTCGAGGTTCCCGTTGTCCGGCCAGCTGTTGAGGGGGGCGAAGCGCTGCTGGCCGGCCCCGGCGCCGCCGCGGCCGTCGCTGATCCGGTAGGTGCCCGCGCTGTGCCATGCCATCCGGATGAGGAACGGGCCGTAGTGGCCGAAGTCGGCGGGCCACCAGTCCTGCGAGGTAGTCAGGAGCTCCAGGATGTCCTGCTTCACGGCCGGAAGGTCGAGGCTCTTGAACGCCTCGGCGTAGTTGAACTCCTCGCCGAGGGGGTTGGCCACGGCGGGGTTCTTGGCGAGAATCTTCAAGTTGAGCCGCTCCGGCCACCACTGGCGGTTTCCGCCGCCCTGAGTGGGGTGCAGGGCGCGCCCGTGCGCGACCGGGCAGCCACCTCCGCCCTCCGTCTTCGCGTCTACGACGATTGCATCATGGTTCTCAGACATGGGAATCCTTCCGGAACAGGCGGATCGCGGTGCTCAGGAACTGCGGGCGGTGGAACAGTCGGGGCACAGGTCACGATGTGAAGGGAGACATGGCCCAGGCGATCGCGCACCTCGGAGGCGATCTGTCTCCTGCCGTACTGGAGTGTTCCTGTCCCTTGGCTATCGCCGGAACCGATCCTACGATGGACAGGGTCTAAGTCAAGATCCACGCCAAATCCGTAGCCAATCGGAGCCCGGACATCCCCTGGTAAATTTCGAGTGCCGCACCGAACCTGAATGGGTGAACCGATATGAGTGACCTGCTGGAGCGACTGCGAGGGCGTGGCTGGCGGTTGACCGCCCAGCGGCGTGTCGTTGCGGAGGTCCTCGACGGCGATCACGTGCATCTCACAGCCGACGAGGTGCACGCCCGCGCGACACGGCGACTGCCCGAGATCTCCCGGGCGACCGTCTACAACACCCTCGGCGAACTGGTCGCTCTCGGCGAGGTCATAGAGGTCCCCATCGACGGCCGCGCCAAGCGCTACGACCCCAACGCACACCAGCCGCACCAGCACCTGGTGTGCTGCGACTGCGGCACCATCCGCGATGTCCACCCGACCGGCAATCCGTTGGCCGACCTCCCGGCGGAGGGACGGTTCGGCTTCACGGTGTCCGAGGTCGAGGTCACCTACCGCGGGCTGTGCCCAGCCTGCGCCTAAGCGGTTACGGCGAAGTCAAGTGCTGATCCTTCTCGGCGTCCAAGCCCTCGGCCAGGCCGAACGACGAGGGATCAGCGGCGAACTTCACCGCATCCGCTTAGTAGGGCTTGGTCAGGTTGGTACGGGGTTCTGGCGGTTGCGATGACAGGTGCCTCGCCCCACCGGCGTTGATCCGCCCGCGCGAACGGCTCGAACACCTCCGCCGCGAAGTCCTCGAGATCACACCGGACCGCAGCCAACTCCCCACCCATCACAACAGGTCAACGGCACACCCGATCAAACGGACACGCCACCAGCGAGTGAACCTGACCAAGCCCTACCAGGCACCGTTCGCCATATCCGAGAGGTCAGCCACGGCGGCGTGAGGTGGTCTTGCGGTAGCCGAAGGGTCCGGGGAGGTCCATCGAGGTCGTCCTGCGGCCGGTGGAGGAGTAGGTGCGCTTGGCATCGCCCTTTCCGATCGTGACGGAGACGGACTTTCGGTTGATATTGAGCCGGACGCCGGGCCATATGCGGAAGCTCTTGCGGAAGGTAACGGGCACGGTGACTCCTTTCGTTGCCCCTCCGCCTGCCCCACCCGCGCGTTGGTACGCGGCCCGGACGGGAGTGACGGCTCGACCGGCGGTGCGGCCCGTGTCGCTGCTGGGGGGGCGGTGGCGGCACCGTGGGCCACCGTGCCTTTGCCTGTCACAGATGTCACCCGGTGGCGGGCGGCGGCTCACGCCACCAGTCCACCGTCGCCTTGACCTGCTCATCGATGGGGGTGGCTCGCACCGCGAATTCCGCTTCGTAGGCGCTCGAATCAACTATGAACGGCCGGTCGAACTGATAACGGATCTCCTTCAGTTCGCGGATCAGCGGGGAGAACACCGACACGACACCCAGCAAGGCCGGCGACAGCCCGCGCACCGCGACCGGCGCCGTTCCCGACTGAGCGGCAAGGCGGTCAACCATCTCCCGCGTGGACAGCGCGGGCTCCGTCGGGACGTGCCAGGCCCGCCCCCAGGCCCGTTCCTCGCCCGCGACCTCGACCAGGGCCCTGGCCACATCGGGGAGATAGCTCCAGCTGTGCGGGGCGTCCGGATCCCCGAGCGTGGAGACCGGCTTGCCGCGCAGCAGTCGTGGCATGACCCGAGCGGCCAGGTGCCCGCCGACGGTCACGCCGGGCCCGAAGAAGTCCGAGGCCCGCACCTCCACCGCATTGATACGACCCTGCTCATGCAGGGTCCGCGCCTGCTCCCAAACGGCGGCGCGCACCCGCCCCTTGGGGCCGGTCGCCGCGAGCGGCAGCCCCTCGGTCATGGGACCGTCCACCGGACCGTAGCCGTAGAGGTTGCCCAGCATGACCAGGACGGCCCCGGTCGCCTCGGCCGCCGCGCAGACCGACGAGACCAGCGGTGGCCATTCACTCGCCCAGCGATGGTAGGGCGGTGCGGCACAGCTGTAGATCGCGGCCGCGGCCCGCGTGGCCGCGCTCAGTCGCCTGCGGTCCCTCGCGTCCAACGCGACGTGCTCAATGCCGGGCTCCGGGCTTCGGCCCGACGTGGTGACAACCCGTACCGTATGACCCTTTTCGGCCAGCAGTCGAGCAGTGGCCGCCCCGGCGGGCCCGAATCCTAAAACGACATGAAGGCTCACATGCGAACACTAGCGCGAGTGGGCCGGACCGAAGCTGCGGCCGCTCCTCGAACTCGGAGACGCGGGTCCTGTCGCTTGACCTCGCGCGCGGGCCGTCGCCTTTGAGGTAGGTGACGATGTCGCGTTCGGTGCATTGGTACGGGACCGGCACGGGCGAATCGTCTATGGCGCCGCCCGTCCGGCGCCTTCAACGGATCGGGATACCCCGGCGGCGGCTTCGGCCAGGGCGCGCAGGACACTCGCGCCCGCGAGCACAAGCGCGGAAATCGGCAGGCTCACCCACCGCGTCAGGTCGAGCTGCAGGTCCGGGGCCACCTCGATGGTCACCCGGAAGTATCTGCCGTGCAGGGTGGTGACCGTGGCGGGCTGGGGCTCGCCAAGGTCCTGTTCGCGCTGCAACGCCGCGCGGTACTTGTCCTTGCGCTGATTCATGCCGCGTCCTGACGCTTGATGAGTTCGTCGGCGAGTTCCATGTACGCCGAGCCCTTGGCCTTCACCGGGCTCCCGAACGACTGGGCGTACAGGTCGAGTCGCGCGATCTGGGTGTCGAGTACTTCGAAGCCTCGCTCGGTGAGCGCCTCGCGAGCGTCGGCGTCGGGGCCGGTGCGCGTGGCGTCGGGGCGGTTGGTCCGATTCAGCAGGACCGCGGTGCGGGCCGGCGTCGCGCGCAAGGACTGCACGTCGCCCATCTCGGACCGGATGGGTGCCATCCGGTCCAGTTCGATAGGAGCCGGAGTCACCGGTACGATCCACTCCCCCGCGTACCTCATGATGCTGCGGGCGATGCGTGGATGGTCCTCCAACTGCGGCGCGTCGAGCACGACGGCCTGCCGATTCCCGAGGAAGTCGTTCACACGACGGTGCACGTCGCCCACCGGCAAAGCGATGACGGGAAAGGGAAAGCCATCGGCCAATTCGCTCCAGCGCAACGCGGAGCCGGCAGGGTCACCGTCAACCAGTAACGGCGAGAAGCCCGACTCGTGAAGCGCATGGGCCAGCCACACGGCACTGGTCGTCTTTCCGACCCCGGGCTTGAGGTTCACAAACGCAAAGCTCAGCGACACGAGAGCCAACGATAATGGGTGTGATCAAATATTTTTGAACGACGCCAGGGTGGAGTCTCGTCGTTCACTCGTACGTAGTCAGAAACGAGCCCGGTCACCCGCTCGGCACGGTCGCCGTCATCGTCCCCCTGGCAGTCATCGATCGTCGCGCGCACCCCCACATACACGCCGATGTTGTCGCCCAGGGCCAGCGGGAGGACACCCAGATAGGGGATGGCCGCCTCAACGCCCTGCCGACCCTACGCGGAGGCGGCTGCGGGACGGCGGCACCCGCTAGAAGCCCTCCTCGTCCAGCTCGGTGATACCGGCGAGGAAATATCCCCAGATGGTGCCGCTCGGGGAGTCCGGATCGAACAGTTCCAACGGTGCTGCGAGGCCGTCCATCTCCATGACGAATATCTCGCCCATGTGCCCCTCACCCGGATACGGGTGCCAGCTGGCGTTCATATACCGGCGCACGCCTTCCAGGCACCGGGTGAAGAAGTCGAGGTCCGGTGCCAGCAGGACGATGGCCGCACCCGCCGCGTCGCTCTCGTGCACGGACGCGCTGATGTGGACCGTGCCGTCGCGCCGGTGCAGATAGATGTCACCGTGCTCGCAGGTACCCAAGGCCAGGAGGTCGGCGGCTTCGAGGCCGTCGGGCATCTGGACGCCGCGTGCGTCGGGGGCGTTCAGCGGTGTGATCTCGTCGGCCGGGTGCGGCTGGAAGGTGGTCCAGCCGCACGCCCACCACTTCGGCAGCCCGACGTCTCGCAAGTGCGCTCTGCTCGGGGCGTGTGCGAGAGCGGACGGAAGTTCGTCCTCCGGTATGCGGGCCACGGGGACGGGCGCGAACGCCTCGTCGAGCCGAATGGCGGTGAGCGGCCCGTCCGCGTCCTCGTACACCGGCGTCCTACCGGGCGAGCCGCCTTCCGCCGATTCGTGGTTCATCATGCCGCGCGGCCAGTCGCGGAGCACCGCTGGATCGGTGTCGAGCAAGGCGATGCCGTGCACGTCGGTCACCAGGTACCGGGTCCGGCCGTCCTCGCCGACGAGCGGCTCGGCGTTGGCCCAGCTCTCGGGCGCGAAGAGCTGCCGGTCGCGGAAGTGGTCCACGTTGTCCCGCGGCCCCCCGCGCTCCAGGGGTGCCGCGCTGCCCTCGGCCGGGGCCGGCAGTTGCCTGCCCGTCTCCAGGTCGAGCCAGGTGTTCTCCCAGTAGGCCGTGACCCGGATGATCCCCCGGCCCTCGTGCACATGGAGCTCGGCCGAGCCGTTCCCGCCCAGGTTCGGGTGCGCGACACACCGGCCCACCGGTCGCCACCAGGCCCACACCGCTCGCCACGGCATGCCCGGCTCGGCGGCCTCGATCCGTCGGGCGTACGCGTCATGACCGAGCACGGTCGCCGCGAAATGCAACCAGGACGCCAACTCGGCACGCGGCACCTCCTGCCCGCCGAAGGTGGCCTCGGCCTGCTGGAACACCTCCCAGCCCACGCCGCGCACCCCTCCCGCGCCTTCTGCGGCTCGCACCACCGACCGCTCGGTGCTCAGCAGCCGTGCCGGGTCTTCCAGGACGTCAACCATCTCTCCGCTCATGTGCTCATGCTGGCAGGATGGGCGGACATGGTCATGGCTGATGGGCCGGCTCGATGTTCTGATTGGCGTGGAAGAGGTTGTCAGGGTCATAGGTCCGTTTGACCTGTGCGAGCCGGTCGTAGTGATCCCGGTACGTGGCCCGGACCCGCTCCTGGCCCTCTCCCGCACCCATGAAATTCACGTACGAGCCGCCCATCGAATGCGGGTGCATCTCCTCCCAGTAGCTGACGCACCATTGCTTGATGGTTTCGGCGTTGGCCGGATCGGGGTCGACACCGGCGAAGACGCCGGACCAGACGGCATCGCGGTAGCCCCACGCCGTGTCGTCCCGGCCCACCCGATGGGCAGCCGCGTCGACCGGGTAGAGGTGCATGAGCGAGAGCGGGGTGGGGAGGTTCTCCCCGTACTTCAGGTGCACGTCCAGCGCGGCGTCCGGGATCCGGTCGAAGAAGTCGCCGCGCCAGTACCACTGGTACCCGGCGGGGATCACGAGGTCGAGCAGGCTCTGCAACGCTGGGTAGGGGATCGGTGTCGTGAAGTGGAAGGCCGGAGGTCCGGGCTCGCGCACCGCGGTGAATGCCTCTTCGAAGCGGGTCAGATCACCGGTGTGACACCAGACGATGCCGCACATCTTGTGCCCGTGGAGTTCTTCGGGGAACGGTGGTCCGGGCGGGATGGTGAAGAGCGAGAAGAAGCCGTACACGTCCTCGGGGGCCTGCGGGAGGAAGTCCCGGTACCAGGCCAGTACTTCGCGGGTGCGATCGACCGGCCACACAGTGATCGCGGACCCGACCGTGTCCACCGGGTGGAGCCGGTAGGTGAAGGAGGTCACGACGCCGAAGTTGCCGCCGCCACCGCGCAGTGCCCAGAACAGATCCGGGTTGTCGGTCTCGTTCGCGGTGACAAAGCTGCCGTCGGCCAGCACGACGTCCGCGGCCAGCAGGTTGTCCGCGGTCAGGCCGTACTTGCGGGTGAGGTAGCCGTGGCCGCCGCCGAGGGTCAGGCCCCCGACGCCGGTCATGGAGACGATGCCGGTGGGGGTGGCGAGCCCGAAGGCATGGGTGGCGTGGTCGAGGTTGCCGAGTCGGCTGCCGCCGCCGACCTCGGCGGTCCTGGCGGCAGGGTCGACACGTACCCGGTCGATCGGCGAAAGGTCTATGGTGACGCCGTCGTCCACCAGGCAGAGGCCTGGGCCGCTGTGTCCGCCGCCCCGGACGGCGAGTTCCAGTCCGTTGTCGCGGATGAAGGTGACCGCAGCCATCACGTCCGCGGCGTCCGCACACCGCACGATCGCGGCGGGACGCTTGTCGATCATTGCGTTGTAGACCTTGCGGGCCTGGGCGTACTCGACGTCTTCGGGACCCAGGACCGGCCCGCGCAGCGTGGTCCGCATCGCTTCCAAAATTGCGGCGTCCATGACGATCTCCTGACGGGAGGCGCGGACCACATCCCACCCGGCTCCGGCGTTCTCAACGGTTGGATGGGGGCAGGGTCACCTTCCAGGGTCCGAGCCGCCGACGGTCTGTTTGTGTCAGCACCCGGGCACCCTTCATCGGCCCGAGGGGCGAACGGACGCCGGAGGTCTGACATCACCAGGATCGCGCCGGCTACGTAGCCATGCAATTCGCGGTGCGTGCCCGCCCCCGGTACGCTGCCGGATCGACCAGGCACCCTGCGCGTTACGCCCCCCGGCTGCCCTGTCACCGTCCCGGCGTACCGCGCGGCACGCCGCCGACCAATCGGCGCGGGAAGGCCGGCCCTGGCGGGTGGGACGGGCCGCCCTGGCGGTGGGACCGGCCGCGGCGGGGCGTAACACCGGCCGATCAGCGTCGGCCGCTCCACCGGCTGTCACAGGCTGTGACCATGCGAAGCGCGGTCTGCTCGGCGACCCTGGGGGTGTGACACACCGGATCCGCGCGCAGGACTCGCAGCCTCGACCGCCGACCGGTGCCGCCCGCGTCGACTACAGCGGCGCGGTATACGGCTCGCTGCTCGCCGCCTCCGTGGTGGTCGGCGCCGGGACGCTCGGCTCGTATCCGCGGCTGGAACTCGTGGTGCTGCTGCTTGGTACCGCCGTGGTGTTCTGGGCCGCGCACGTCTTCTCCCGCCTCTTCGGGGCCCGGATGGTGCACCAGCCCGTGAGCCGGGAGGAGGTGCGCCGCGTGGGCGCCGACGAGCGGCCGATCCTCGAGGCGGCCGTCCCACCGGCCGGCGCCGTGGTGATCAGCCCACTCTTCGGACTGGGACTTCAGGGGACGGCATGGCTGGCGCTCACTGTCGCTCTGGCCGGGCAGGTCGGCTGGGCGACCCTGGCCGCCGTTCGCGCCGGCGCCTCACGCCGTCTGATCCTGGTCGCGGGTGCGGTCAACCTTCTCCTCGGGTTGGTCATCGTCGTCTTCAAGGTCGCGCTCCAGCACTGACCCGTCCGAGCGGGCGGCCCAGGACGACAGCGTCGGTGGCCACGCGATGACGGAGGCAGCGGGACCGGCTCTTTGAGCACTGGTAATCGCGTTGTCGATCCGACGTGGCTTCGTCAGGCTCTTGGCCATGGAACAGCCCGCTGAAATCCTCCGCTCGGACCAGGTCGAGCTGCGCCGTTGGCGTGTACAAGACATCGAAATCCTGCACCGGTTGATCACCGAGTCACGTGATCACTTGATCCCCTGGATGCCCTTTGCGGCCAGCCACGACTGGAAGCGGGGTGAAGCGTTTCTGACCCGGTGCGAGGAGGAGTGGGCCTCGGGGCAGGCGTACTACTACGCGATCACCTCGGGCGGTGTGGTGATCGGCAGCTGCGGTCTGATGCGCCGGATCGGCCCGAGCGGGCTGGATATCGGCTATTGGCTCCACCAGGCGTGGACGGGGAAAGGGCTGGCCACCATGGCTGCCGCTGCCCTGGTGAAGGCGGGACGCCGGATGCCTGACATCGATCGCATCGAGATCCATCACGACGAGGCCAACCCCGCCAGCGGAGCCGTCGCCCGGCGCTTGGGTTTCACCGACGTTGAGCGCGTGCAGGTGCCGGAAGGGCCTGCGGCCCCGCGTGAGACGGGCACTGATGTGATCTGGCGCCTGCAGACCCGCCCCTTACCAAGCCCCTCACCAAGCCCCTGACGCCGCCGATGCCCGGCCCGGCCCCGTCACTCCTTCTTGATGAGCTGATCCACCACCACAAGCGTCCCGCCGAACGTGACCGCGGCAGCCTCCACCGCTTCGGGCCAGGAAGGGCCGGTGCGGAGCCGAAGCACGCCGGCTCCCAGCCCGGCGAGTGCGGAGATCAGGAGCACCACCGCGGTGCGCACGCTGAAGAGCGCGGGCCCTGACGGCGGCCGACGCTGAGGCTGGTGGTCGTTCGGGGGCTGGGGCGTTGGGTGGCTCATCGTGTGCTCCTTTTGCGCAAGCTCGGCGCGGTTCTCCAACCACCATGGGGGGCGCGGCCGTTCGACTGCATCGCGCAATGGGGAAATCTTCGGAAGTCGGGCTCGCGGACCCTGTGAAGTCAGTACGGTTCCGAATGGAACGGAAGGCATACCGAACGGGCTGGAGGAGCGGTGGGGAGCGAGCCGTCGCCGGATCCGGAAATTATCCAGACCCCAGCCGAACTGGCCTTCGGCCTGCGGCAGCTGTACGAGCGAAGAGGACTCAGTTACGTCCGCATCGCTCAGATCGCCAATCTGTCCCCGTCGACGGTGCACAGCATGTGTAGCGGGCAGGCGCTCCCCCGGCGGGAATCACTGATGGCGTTCACCGAGACCTGCGGCGCGGATCCGGTCGCATGGGCCGAGGCCCTCAGGCGAGTCACATCCAGGCGACCCCGGGGCGAGCCGACTCCGCACCCCGCCCGCTCCGGCGCGGACGTGTCCATCAGGCTCAAACCGTGGGTGACGTTCTACGGCCGAAGCCCATACTCCAATGATCTGCTCCGGCGTGTACCCAACCCGTTGACGGAGGGCCAGGCCACCGGTGGCCACCTGGGCGAATTCCCCTTGGTCCTGAAGCAGCTGACGGACTGCCTGGTGACGGTCGAGGTCGTCACCCACTACCGCGGGATCACCGTGCTGGTCGAGTCTTCGGAGCGCTTCTGGACCTTGGTGGCGGCGGATATCGTGCTCCGGCGGTTCGAGGGTACCCGTCACTGGCTGCTCAAACAGACCGAGAAAATCATCAGGGACGACAACCAAGAACACTTGGAACAACTCCGGCTGGTCTGGCTGGCATTGTTCGAGCTGCTGCTCCATTCCGACACACCGGAGCGGTGCGACTGGCCGCCGCGACAGCTGGTCGAGGACGTCGACACGTGTACCGTCTCGAGCCCCAAACGCAGCAGAAGGATCATCGACTGGCTTCTTGACGTCTTCTCCGACGACCGCGTCGTGAGCAGCAGCCTGCGACGGGCGTGGGAGCGGTACGTGTCCGCGAAGTTTCCGGGCTTGCACAACGCCGGCTCACGGTCGTTCGACCCTCAGCTCGTGACCATCGGCCCCCTGGCCGTCCCCGCCCCCGGGGATGAACCCCGCCGCTATTCCTTCCAGGCGATGTGCCACCCACTCACCGTCGGCGACATGGCGATCCTCTGGCCCGACAGGGTGCCCAAAGGCGCCGATCCCCGCCTCCCCTACGTCCTCGGGGGGCTGGGCGACGAGAGGGATGACGCCCTGGGGAGCTTCCTCCTGGATCTGATCGGCCGCTGCCTGATGAAGACCGACTCCGAACCCGACAAGGACTGGACCTGGGCCGTGCCCACGGCGCCCGAATGGCTGGCACTCTCCGGATGTGCGGCCGACGGCCGCCCCTATCCCTGGGGAACGGAGCCGCCCACACCCCAACACGCCAACCTCCGTTTCCCAGGCCGCTCCCAAAAAGTGCGGCCGGTGGGGTTGCTCCACGCCGGGAAGTCACCTGCCGGGGTCTGGGACTGCTGCGGCAACGTCCACGAAGTCGTCGAGTGGCAACTGGGCGGTCTGCAACGCGCAAAGCCCACCCTGACCAGCCTCCGCCTGGTCGGAGGAAGCTTCCGCAATCGACCCGAGAACGCCTCCTGCCGGGTCTTCCGGCCTTTCGTCCCGACGTTTCCCGATGAGCAGAGGCAGAACGTCGGCCTGCGCCTGATCAGATACCGCGCCGAACACGCCGAACTCCGCATGGAGGCGCTCAAGCAGTTCCGCAGGGCCCGGGCGACACCCCGGCGGACCAGAAGAAGAAAGGAAGCCCCGGCCCCCGTACCGGGCTGAGACCTTTGCGGGCGCGGCGTTCGCAGCGGTGGTTGAGTCTGCGGTAGCCGGTCGACATGGTCTGCTCGACGGCCCACCCGTGGCGGCCGGGACCTCGGTACATGGCACGGATCGTGGACGCGCTGTCCACCGCGACGACGCGGCACTCGCGCCTGGTCTTTCACTGGCCGTGCCCGCAGGACGCACCCGCCGCGCGGACCAACGTCCTGGCGCAGACCGGGAGGCGGGCGGTGATCGTCTGACTCAACGGACCATTCCCCGTGGGCCGTGTCTCACCGCAGCGTCGCCGTGAAGCTCCTGCCGTAGGCATGATGCGTGGTGACGTGGATACGCGTGCCGCCAGGCGCCCGGCTGACCCGGACACCGTCGTCCGCCGACAGCGCCCTCATCGTGCGGCCGTGGACGAGGATCGAGACCCTGTCCCGCTTCGTGGTGGGGTCGCAGACCGCGATCGACACGGTGCCGTCGTATGCCTCACGGAGAATCACCGATGCCGGGCCCTCGAGCGAGAGCCGCCCGGCACGGTGGGTGCTGGGGGCGAAGACGTTGACGGCGATGATGCCCAAGCCCTGGTGATTCACGGCCTGCACCCGGGTGGTGTTGGCCAGGACGGACACCGGCCCGTGGGCGTACGCCTTCAGCTGTCGTGCTGTGGCGTTCGGGACCAGGGCGTAGGCCATGCAGGTGCGTGGGGCGGCGGCCGGTTGCTCGACGGAGAGGGAGAACACCTGCTTGGCCACCATGGTGTCGGGGTTGGCGGTGCGGATGGAGCGGCGGCTGCGTGTGACCGTGTCGAGGGCGACGGTTGGCCGTTGGTGGTCCAGGAGGACGTATCCGACCGAGGTCGACCGGGTGGCATTGCGGTGGAGCAGCCACGTCAAAGGGGCGGTGCCGGTCCCTGACCAGGCCGCACCGCTGTGGAGCTGCCCCGTCAGAGTGATGGCGTCCGACGGGTCGGCGATCCGGCTGTCGATCGTCGTGCTCACCGCGCGGCCCGCCGAGTCGCCCACCCCGGCGGCGAGGACGACGATCTCGTCGTCGAGCATGAACCACGACTTGGTGGCCTCGGCGTTGCGGTAGACGACGAAGTCCTGGGGAAGCGTGCCGGCCTGCTTGGCGGCGTACGCCGCATCGCCGGCCTGGACCAGCCCGGCCGCGCCGTACGCGCCGAGGCCGGCACCGCCGGAGAACGTGTTGGTGCCGCGGGGGAAGTAGACATAGGTGTTCTGTGCCTTGGAGGAGGAGGTGAACCCGCGCTCCGGGTTGTCGTACCACGCGGTGCCGTAGAGCTCGGGGACCGTACGGCGGGTCTCCACCGGGGCGGTGACTCCGGCGAGGCGGTAGGGCGAGACCGTGGTGAAGTAGTCGACGCCGAAGGCCTGGGTCTGGTCCTCGCCCGAGAGGTAGAGGTAGTGAGCACCATCGCCCTGGAACCACGGCATGAGATTCT
This sequence comes from Streptomyces sp. NPDC005266, assembly GCF_040607655.1. Classification (NCBI taxonomy): domain Bacteria; kingdom Bacillati; phylum Actinomycetota; class Actinomycetes; order Kitasatosporales; family Streptomycetaceae; genus Streptomyces; species Streptomyces sp. NPDC005266. Next base: position 170,975 of record NZ_JBEXHC010000010.1, on the reverse strand, counting down.
CGCCGCTCATGTACTCGTACTTGCTGATCCTCGTCGAACTCCGGGCCAGCGCGAAGGCGTAGCCGGGGCGCCGGTGGACCGTCTTGTCCATCGCGTTGAAGGCGACGTTGCGCTCGGGGGGATTGAGGTCCCGCGCCGGGGCCGAGGAGTCGGTGAGGATGTCGGCGTAGTGGACGATGCTCACCGGTGAGACGAACCTCGTCGGATCGAGGGCGGCCCGCGATGTCTGCCGTACGAACTTCACATAGCCCTTGAGGGCTATGGCGTCGGAACCCCGTGCGTATCGGGCAAGGTCGACGACTGCCTCGACGATCTCGGCGACATCGGCGTATCCCGTCGAGGTCCGGGACACCCCACGGCCCTTGACGATCTCCATCATCCAGCCCTCGAAGACCAGCGGGGCGAAGCCGCCCTCGATCCAGCCCTGCGCGACGCCGACGAGATCGTCGCCCTGCACATAGCTCGTGCCCTCGAGCGTCTTGATGGTCTGGACGACGCGGGTGAGCAGACCCTTGCCGTACGAGCCGGTGTAGGCGACGGAGGCGTGCTGGATGAAGGAACCGTCGTCGTAGAAGCCGTCGGTGACGCCGTGCCGGAGGTGGTAGGGGTCGACCGTCGCGAGGACCGTCAGCTGGTCGGCGACCGCCTTGCTGATGCGGGTGTCGTCGGCGAGGACGGCACCTTGGAGGATCCGGTTCGTGGTGATGTCGGCGAGGTTGGCGCCGGTGTGGAAACGCGAGTCGAGATCGACGTCCCCCGCCTTGCCGTTGCGCAGATAGGCGTCCATCGAGGCGATGTAGGTGGCGGCGAGGTCGGGTCTGTACTTCGCGAGCTCCTCCTTGAGCAGGACGAGGATCTTGCTCACGTGGGACGAGATGCCGATCTCCCAGGTGAACCAGTTGCCGTAGTAGCCCGTTGACTGGTCGCCGTAGTAGCCCTCGTGGAGCCGGACCAGACCGTCGAGGACCCGTCTTTGGACGGTCGCGTTGTCGCGGAGCTCGGACGCGGTATCGCCGGGAGTCCGGGTGGCGAGGGCGATCTCGTAGAGGTACTGGAACGATGTCGCCAGGTTCGGATCACTCGTGCCCAGCGGGACGCCCCGGAAGAGCTCGCCCTCGCCAGCCTGGTCCATCGCGGTGAGCCGGGCCCTGGCGATCGCGTCGATGGCCGCGAGCTTGGGGGCCGCCTCGGGCCGGGCGTTGGAGGCGGCAGTGCCGGCGAAGTTCGCGATGGTGTTCCCGATCAGCACGGCCCGGTTCGCGGCCGCCCCGGCGGTCACCGCGCCCTGACGGCTCGCCGCCCGTCCGCGCAGCGGCTGCGCCACCGCCAGCAGCGTCGCTGCCGGGACCGTCGACAACAGGGCACGACGCGAGATCGGCACGGGGACGCTCCAAGGCTCGAAGGCTCGACCGGAAAGCGCTTTCAGCATTGAAGCAACCCCGACTCCCCGTGTCACTAGGAGACGCCGCATGGGCGCTCGCGGCGGGTCCGCGACCCGACAGAGCCAAGGGTCGTTGTCACCGACCGCGACCGCCGCGATCAGGCTGCGACCGGTTGCGGACCGGCCGATCCCGGTCGGGCGGCGGTTCCGGTGACGCGGCGGGGCGGGGCGGGCCCGCGTGATCGCCGCCGGGGCACTCATCATGCTTGAGACGGTTCGCCAGTGTGTATGTGGCCCGCACGTCGCGGTAGCCCACTCCCTGGGACACCGGGTCGCCAAGGTTGATGCGGCTGCTGCTCGTCTCAGACCGCCTGCCGGGGATGCCGCTCAATCGGACGTCCGAGTGCGGTGGTGCGCGAAAGCGTAGGTGAGCGGCGCTCACGGTGCAGGTGATCTCGATGTCCGCGGAGCCGAGGCCCGGGTCCGGCCGCCGCCGAGACGGCGGGCCGCCCATCTCACCGGACAGCCGGCCGGGGGAGGCCGACGCCGACGTTCACGGCGGGTGACCCTCGGACCTGTCCTCTCCCGCCCGCTTGCGCAGCGGGCGACGCGGTGCCGCGTCGCCCCTGGCTCGGTCGGCCTTCTCGCGGCGTTCCCGGGCCCGCTTGGCCGCGCCGGTTCCACCCGCGGTCTTCCGCCCCGGCCCGGCAGCCCTCCTGGCGGACTCTCCGACGCCCCCGACCGCCTTCCTGGCGCCCTCCCCCGCCACCTGTCCGGCGCCCTCTCCAACGTCCTCGACCGCCCGTCCGGCGCCCTCCCCAACATCCTCCACCGCCCGTCCAGCACCCTCCCCAACATCCTCCACCGCCCGTCCAGCACCCTCACCAACGTCCTCGACCGCCCGTCCAGCACCCTCCCCCACGCCCTCCACCGCCCGTCCAGCACGCTCCCCCACGTCCTCGACCGCCCGTCCAGCACCCTCCCCCACGCCCTCCACCGCTGCCCCCGCACCGCGACCGAGTTCGCCGACGGCACGTCCCGCGCCGCCTCCCAGCTCTTCCGCGGCGGCCCCGAGGCCAGAGGTGATCTGCTCCAGGATCTGCGGGTTGCGGTCGATTGTCGTCAGCACCCTGCCGATGACCTCCGCCACGTTGTCGAGCCGGACCTTCAGCAGCGCCTGAGCTTCCACACCCTTGATGTCCAGGTGGACGCCGCCCAGCGACACATCCGCTCCCACGCTGAGCTTGAGCAGGTCGAGCACATCCGCCCGCAACGACACGCGTGCCCGTAGATCCTCGACATCCAGAGCGATCTCGTCGACCTTGAGCTGCGGTACGTCGAGAAGGACGTCCGGCTCTGCGGATGGCTGATCCACACGCTCGTCGCTCTCGTCGTACGCGTATGTCTCATCCGGCTCATGCGTGCTCTCGGCGTCGTCGTGCATGCTGCCCCTTGAGAGCGCTGGTGAATGCTTCGTATGCCCCGCTTTTACCGTATAGCGAGATAAATGCTGTGTCGTGTGCACAGGCGGGGAATCCCTGCGCTCCATGTGCTTTCGAGTAGGGCGCAAGGCGATCACCAGCAGGACTGCTCCGGAGAGTGCGATCAGCATGGTCGAGACCGCGCTGACGTGCATGGCGTGAATGAACGCGTCGTCGGCGGCGTGCGCCAGGGCGGGCCGGTGGATCGCGGTGGCGGCCTGCCGGGCCTGTTCCGCGGAGACCCGCGCCTGGTCCCGCACTGGGCCGGGCACACCGTGCAGCGAGGCTTCGATCCCGCGTCGATACGCGATCGGCATCGGAAGCCGCGTTCACACCGGAGCAGCGAGGCGCGATCCGCGACTGGCTCGAAGGGATCTCCGAAGCCTGCCGCTGAGGCTCTGGCTCGTAAGGTGCCGCGGGGCCGCCGCGTACCGGGGCCCTGAGGGAGTTCGGCGCCGGATCAGGGCTGGGCGACGACGAGGAGGTCGTCGACCCGGCCGCTGGGGTCCTCGGTCGAGGTTTCCACGGTCACATGCCAGACACCGGGCGGCGGGGCGAGGTCGGCCGTGTAGTTCCCCGCACCGTCCGGCAGGAGCGCCACCGGGTGGCCGTAGGGGGTTCCGTCGGCCCTGCGCAGACGGGCGTCGAGCACCAGTTCCGCGTCGTCCGCGCGGACGTGGATCGGTACCTTGCGACCGGCCGGGGCGACCGGTGGCAGCAGGAGGGAGAGCGGGCGGGGCGGGCTCAGGGCCCTCCCGGGACGTACTGCGTTGATCTTGTTGACCAGGTTCCGCAGCAGGTCCTCGTGGCGCGTCAGTCCGATATGGCTGGCCGGGTAGAAGGTCGCCGCGGAGTCGTCCTCCCAGTGCGGTGGGAAGCAGCTGAACCGGGGCACCGTACCGTCCCCGCCGAAGTCCTCGCCGCGCTGGCGCCGGACGAAGCGGATCTCCGGTGGGGCGATCACTACGCCCTGTTCCGTCGGCTGTTGGTCGCCGCCGAACACGTGCAGCAGCCCGTGCGGTGCGCTCTCCTCCTGCGCTGCCAGTTCGGCGTGAAAGTCGGCAGAGCGCTGTACCGCTTGCTGGTCGAGGCCCGGAACGACGTGATCCAGCAGGCGGCCGGCGTCGGTGTGTCCGCTGTCATCGGTTCCTGTGACGCAGGCGTAGGCCGGAAGGAGCTCCGCGATCGAGGGGAAGGTCTGCGCCACCTCGCGCAGCCGCTCGTTGAACCGGCCGAAGGCGGACGGGACCAGACAACCGGTCAGTACGCGCAGCGCTCTCATTGAACCGCTGTAGGGGGTGCCCACGGTGTACGCCCGTCGGGTGAGTTCCTTACCGCCCAGCGCATGCAGGAAGTAGCGGCCGATCAGGCCACCCATGGAATGGCAGACGAGCTGCAGTCGGGCACCGGGGCCACCGCCGTCACGGCGCCATTCAGCCAGACGCGGTTCCAGTCGATCCAGGAGCACTTGCGCGTTCCACCTGTTCGACAGCCTCCAGTCGTACGGGTGAATCACCAGCTGCTTGTCCGGGTGGGGAAGACAGCCCCGCAAGGCACGTACCAGAGCCGGGTATCCGGCCCCTGCCCAGAAACCGGGCCAGATCTGCCAGCCTGGCATCAACCCCGTCGGCCGCAGGGCGTGGCGCCCGGTCGGCGCGCCTTCTCCCAGATCGGGTGGGAGTTTGAGGGCTTCCAGCACCTCACAGGTGCGCAGCAGGACGTCGGAGGCCATGGCGAGCGAGCCGTTCCACGCGTCGCGACGGCCGTCCCGGGTGCGCAGCACGCTACCGAGAATGCCTGGTACCACCACCACGAGGTCACGCGTTTGACGCTGCGCAGGCACAATACCGCCTCGGTCTTCCATGACGGGCCAAACCCGTCGAAGCCATGAAATGACCTGGTCTTGAAGACCGGGAGAGACCAAAATAGAGGTATGCCGGAGGTAACGGGGGCGGAATGGGGAACGGTCCTGGATATCGTCGTGGACCGTTACGAGTCGGACAGGTTGTTGGACTTGGCGCACATGCGTGCCCAAGTGGGCATGGTGGCCGGGCTGCTGAAGAGGGGCGGCTTCGGGCGGTTACCCAGCCCCCCGGCAGACGTGGGAGCCCTGCGCAGTCGGGAGCTGCGCGAGCTCATCGGTGGCTTGCGGTTGCCGTCCGGCACCGAGCGGCTACTGCTCTACTGGGCAGGACACGGGTGGACCGACCGCCCCCGAGGCCTGTTCCTGCTGTGCTCCGACACCCCTTACAGCTCCGAGCACGACTCCGCGATCAGCCAGACCAACGCCATCGCGCCCGCGGTGTTGGGCGAGCGACTGGCACTCTGCGGCGCCCGCGACATCGTGCTCATCATGGACGCGTGCGGCGCCGGTGGCGGGGCGGAGGACGCGGTGGTCGCTTTCCGTAATGCGGCAGCGGGGCGCCGGACCACCGACCCCCCTCGATTGGTCGTGATGGGCTCCGCTGCCCCGGAGCGAGTCGCGGAAGAGCGGACGTTCAGCGAAGCGCTGCGGTCCCTCCTTGCAGACGAGGATGAGAAGGTGGCTGCCCACCGGGGCTGGGGGCCGCACGACCGGTGGATCACCGTCGAGGAACTGACGAAGGCACTGGAGGCTCGGCTCGGGGCGAGCCAGCCCCCCGACGTGATGACGACCGGCGTCATCAGCACTCCCTTCTTCCCCAACCCGCTCTACGATCCCCAGGCCCCGGACCACGACCTCGAACGGCGCCGCACCGTACCCGCGCTGAAGCCCAAAGATGTCCGTGAGCACTTCATGCTCAAGTTCAGGGGCATCGACACCGCCGACGACAGCGGTTACTTCTTCCAGGGACGCGTCCGCCCGTTGCGGTCGATCGTCACGTGGCTGCGCACGGAGGGCTCCGGCATGTTCGTGGTCACAGGACCGCCGGGGAGCGGGAAGTCGGCACTGCTCGGGCGCATCGCCGTCCTGTCCGACGCCTACCACCGCAAGGCCATCGACGCATGCGACGCGCATGCCATCCGCGCCGCCGACCCCATGACACTGCCCGAGGTCGGTGACATCAACGTGGGGATCCACGCACGTGGCAAAGGTGTGCTGGAGTGCGTGGAGGAGCTGACCGACACTCTGAAGCTGCGCCACCCCCGCGGCGGCTGGCGTGACCCGGAGCAGCTCCTCGCCGCCATCGGCCGGACGGACGTCAAGCTCACCGTGCTCCTGGACGCGCTGGACGAAGCCCTCCCCGGCGAGGCGGGCGTCATCGCCGAGCGGCTGCTGCGCCCACTTGCCGACCAGCCCGGGGTGAAGGTGCTCGTGGGCACCCGTCCGCGTGCCGTCGGGGCGGACTCCAGCACCCGGTCCCTGCTCTCGGCCCTCGCTCCGGAACCGGGCCGGCTCGTCCACCTCGACCAGGACGCCGACGTCTCCAGGGACATCGAGGCATACGCACACAAGCGTCTCACCGACCTGGAGGGGTCCCCCTATTCCCTGGGCGACGACGAACTCGTCCGGCGGGCCGCACGGCGCGTCGCCCGGGAGAGCGAGTCGGTGTTCCTGATGGCGCGGCTGTTCACCCGGGCGCTGGCCCGCCGCGACGACCTCCTGGACATGGACAGCCCGGAGGCCGGCGACATCTTCCGCAGCCGCGATGTGGCCGAGGTCTTCGCTGCCGACCTCGCCCGCTACGGAGGGCGGGAGCGGAAAGTGCGCGACCTGCTCATGCCCCTCGCCTGGGCGCAGGGGGCGGGCCTTCCCAAGCGTACGGTGTGGGCTGCCGCGGCCACGGCTCTGAACGGCGGGAAGAGGACCTACACCACGGAGGACCTGGCCTGGGTCATGGCTGAGGCGGGCGCCCATCTCATCGAGACCGGCGAGGACGGGCAGAGTGTCTACCGCCTCTACCACCAGGCCTACGCGGACCATCTGCGCGAGACCGCCACCGGCGCCGACCGGGCGCCCGCCCTGCTCTACGAAGCGGTGCTGGAAACCGTCCCCTGCCGCGCCGACGGCCGGCGGGACTGGGCCCGCGCCAATCCGTACGTCCTGAGTCATCTGCCCGCGTACGCCGTCGCGGCGGGTCGGCTTGATCATCTCGTACAGGAGAGCGGCATCCTCACGCACGCGGATCCGATCCGGCTGCTGCGTGTCCTCAACAACCCCGCGCAGCAGCGCCTCCCGCTACCGCGGTTGTATCTGCGGGTCTGGGACGAACTGCGTGGCCTGTCGTCGCCTGGGGACCGGGCGGCCGTCCTGCAGATCCGCGCGGGCATCGACGAACCCGACGCACTCCCCCAGTTGAAGACCGATTCCCAGCTGGGCTGGCGGGTCCTGTGGGGCAACGGCCGCAGGACGAACTTCCACGGGGTGCTCGCCGACGGCCCGACAAGCTCCGTCGGATCCGTCGCGATCGACATCGACCCCGACGGCTCGCTCACCGTGGCGGCCGGCACCGACGACGGCCGGGTCTACCTCTGGGACGGCGGCTCGGGTGAACTGCTGCACAGGCTCTCCACCGGCCGCTACCCCGTCGGCTCGGTGGAGTTGGCCCGCACCGATGGGCGACTGCTGCTCGCCGTCACTTCGGAGCGAGAGGTCCGCCTCTGGGATTGCGCCAACGGCCGACCAATGCCCACACCCTGCCGGCACCGCCGGAAAGTGACGGCGATGGCCTTCACTGCCACCGCCGAAGGGGGGCTGCTGCTCGCGACCGGCTCCGGTGACGGACGTATCCACCTCTGGGACGCCGAGCGCGGCACATCGCTGAGGACCTGGCCCAGCAGGTCCCGCCGCACGCGCGCTCTGGCCCTGGCCGACATGCCCGGTAGCGGAGGCCTGCTCATCGGCGTCGATGCCGCGGGACGGGTGAGCGTCTGGAAACTGGGCCGCTCGGCACGTGCCTCCGCCACGCCTGTCTGGTGGCGCAGCGGGCGGAGGATGCTCAGGGCCGCTCACGGCATCGCCGTATCGGAAATCGGTGGACGTCCCGTCGTAGTGGGCCGCCGTCGCGGCAAGTCAGGCACGGTGCGCTATCTGGACCTGGCAACCGGAAAGCTGACCGAGGAGGACATGGTCGACGACGCGTCCGCGGCCGAGGCCGTCGGCTGGGTCAAGGACGATCCGACCGCCTATGTGACGGGCGGGAAGGAAGGGAGGGTCGACCTCAGACGCGGAAGCATCTGCGCGGGCCGATGGACCGGTCACTCCGCCCATGTGCGCGCCGTGGCGGGGGCACGGAACCCGAGCGGAGACATCCTCGCCGTCAGCGGAAGCAAGGACGGAACCGTGCGGCTGTGGAACACGGCCGTCTCCGCCGAGACCGAACTCGAAGCCCGCGACGAACACCATGACGACCACGTCACCAAAGCGGCTCTGGCCTCGCTTCCCAGCGGTCGGGTCCTGCTCGCCACGGGCAGCGCAAAAGGAACGGTACGCATCTGGGACGGAACAACAGGACGCAGGACCGCTCGGCGCACGGCCAAGTGGGCATACCGCACCTATGTGGCCCCGAACGACATGTCACCACCTACTGTTTATACGCGCCGGGAGGTTTTGTCCGGTCACGAGCAGCGCGTCGTCGGAGTCCGCTGGGCGCCCGCGACTGACGGGGACCGCATGAGACTGATCTCTGGCAGCCGGTCCTCAACCATCCAGATCTGGAGCGACAGCGGCCACCCTCTGCTCAGACTCAACTCTTCATGGGTCGCCCCGCTTGAATTTTCGGTGACCGCCCTGGCGACAACCGGCCCCGGGCCCGGTGCCTGCCACGGCCTCACAGCGATCGGTCGGACAAACGGCACCATCGCCCTGTGCACCGGCATGGGCCACACATTGCCGACCCAGCCCGCCCTCCGCATGAGACTGCTGGGCCATCGCCGCTCTGTCCGTGCCGTGGCCTTCCTCCGACTCACCGACGGCACGCTCTGGCTGGCCAGCGCGGACGAAGGAGGCCGGATCAAGTTGTGGGAGTGTCCTTCCGGCAAGCACATTGGAGAACTACGTGGTCCCGGTGACACCGGCAAAGCACACCAAGGGCCGGTGCACAGCCTCACCGCCGTCCGCGGCATCGAGGGCCCCCTGCTGATAAGCGCCGGAGACGACGCCGTTCGAGTCTGGGACCTGACCTCCCGAACGGCGCGGGCCGACCTCGGCTGCGGCCCTGCGAAGGAGATCGCCGCCCTGACCACCGCCGACGAGCGGGTACTGGTCGCCGCGGCCACGCCCGATCGCTCCGTGGATGTCTGGGACGCGCACGCCGCGGAGCGGCTCACCGTCGTCCGCGGATTTCCCCATGAGGTGTCGACCGTGAGCATGATCCGGGATCCGAACGGCTCCGCCCAAGCACTGCTCGCGGTGGGCGCCGGGCCGACGGTCCACGTCGTGGAACTGCTGCAGTCGACCAACGCCCCGCGCAGAGAGGGCACATAATGACAGCTACGGGCCGGCAATCGGCGCCCGACGCGCCCGACTCCCCCTCGCCGGACGGCCTCCATGCACTATCGCCCGTCCTGCAGCGCGAACTGCGCAGGGAGTTGCGCCGCTGGCGCGTGGGTACGAACGCCTACGGCAGCACGTACTACGGTCTCCGCATCGTGTTGATCGTCACCAGCGCCGTCGTGGCCGCGGATCAGAATCTGGGAGGGGCCAGGGGCAGTTGGCTGCTCACGTGGATACCGACCCTTTCGCTTGCTGTCGCGATCATGACGGCGGTCGACACCTGGCTGAAACCGCAGCAGAAGTGGCGGGGCTTCATGGAGTCGCGTGACGCGCTGGCCGACCTGCTGGTACAGGCCGAGGCCGGCCTACCGGGCGACGAGGTACGGGCCAGGTTCCTCAAACTGCGCCAGCGCCACCGGGAGCGGAACATCTTCTGATCTGCGCCGGGCACGGGCGTCATGCCATCGGCGCGGCTACTCGAATCGCGCGGTGTCGCCTGCCCCTCGGCGTACGATCTCGGCCTCGCCGCCGGAGAAGTCGATGACCGTGGTCGGCTCTGTGCCACAGTCCCCCGAGTCGATCACCGCGTCCACCACATGGTCGAGCCGTTCCTTGATCTCCCAGCCTTGAGTCATCGGCTCGTCCTCCTCGGGCAGGATCAGGGTGCTGGAGAGCAGCGGCTCACCGAGGTCGGCGAGAAGGGCCTGAGCGACGGCATGGTCCGGGATCCGGACTCCGACCGTCTTCTTCTTCGGGTGCAGCAGCCGACGCGGCACCTCCTTGGTGGCGGGGAGGATGAACGTGTAACTACCGGGTGTCGCTGCCTTGATCGCGCGGAACACGTCGTTGTCGACGTGCACGAACTGACCCAGCTGCGCGAAGTTCTGGCACACAAGGGTGAAGTGGTGACGATCGTCGAGGTCACGGATGGACCGGATCCGGTCGATGCCGTCGCGACTGCCCAGCCGACATCCCAGTGCGAAGCACGAGTCCGTCGGGTACGCGACGAGCGCGCCGGAGCGGATGCTGTCCGCCACATTGCTGATGGTGCGCCGCTGAGGATTCTCGGGGTGCACGTCGAAGTACTTCGCCATCCGCCGAGCCTACGTGATCGGAACGCCCGTGCTCAGGCGACGGCCCGCCCGGTGTGCGGGCACACCGGGCGGGCACTCTCCTGGCGCAGGAGGACGGTGGTCCGTCAGGCGGCGGCCGGGGTGTAGTGGCCGGCCTCGTCCCCTTCGAGGACGTGACTGCGCTCGCCGTCCACACCGACCGGGGCATCGCCCGCGACGGTCACCCGGTGCAGCAGGCGTGGCAGGTCCCCGTAGTCGTCGGGGGCGTAGTGCTGGGTGATGCGGTTGTCGAAGAGCACCACGTCGCCCGGGGACCAGGCGATACGCACGATGTTCTCCGGGCGGATGACATAGGACTGGAAGATCCGCAGCAGATCACGGGACTCGGACGGGCCGAGGCCGATGAGGCTCTGGGCGAAGCCGCCGATGAACAGCCCGCGCTCGCCGCTCTCGGGGTGGACGCGGACGACGGGGTGGGCGGTCCGGTACTTCCGGGAGACGAACCGCTTGCGGTGTTCGGCCGCCTTCTCGTTCCTGGGGGCCGCGTAGTCGTAGTCGTTGGTGTGGACGGCCCACAACTCGTCGGCCAGCTCGCGCAGCGGCTGGGGCAGGTCCCGGTAGGCGGCGGCCGCGTTGGCGATGAGCGTGTTGCCGCCGTAGGGCGGGACCACGATGCCGCGCAGGGTGGACACCTTCGGCGGGGTACGGACGAAGGTGACGTCCGTGTGCCAGTGGTTGGCGCGGATGCCCTCCTCGGCGTCGACCGGCAGGATGCTGGGCTGCCCGTCGACGGACGGCACCGTGGGGTGCGCGGTGGTCAGCTCTCCGAAGAGGGAGGCGAAGCGGAGCTGGGCGGCGTCGTCCAAATGCTGGTCACGGAAGACGAGCGCCTTGTGTTCCAGGAGCGCGGCGTTGATGTCGGAGACGAGCGCGGGGTCGAGGTCGTCGGAGAGTCGTACGCCGAGGACCTCGGCGCCGATCCGGCCGCCGATCCTTCGGATGTCGAATCCAGTGCTGGTGGTCATGGGGCTTTGTCCCTTCGGTGGTCTTTTCAGGAGGTGATGGGCGGTGAGGGGCGGGTGGCGCCCGGTGCGGGGAGCGGCGGACCCACGGCCCGCAGCGGCGCGGGCGTCCGGCCGCGGCCCCAGCCGATGTGGCGGCGGTAGCTGCCGAGCAGGCCGGTGCGGTGCAGGTGGCCCTCGTCGCGCGCCGCGTGGTCGTCGGGCAGGGGGTGGGTGACCGGCGCGACGAACAGCGCGTCCGCCGGGCAGTTCGCCTCGCACTGGAAGCAGGTCTGGCAGTCTTCCTGGCGGCTGAGCAGGGGTACGCCGTCCGGGCCCCGGTCGAAGACATTCGTCGGGCACACCGCGACGCACTTGTCACAGGCGATACAGCGCTCGGCCGAGACCAGTTCGATCACGAGGCCACCTCCAGCGGTGCGGTCGTCAGGGGCTCCGGGCGGGTCCACACGCGGTCGAGACCGCCCGTCACGATGCGGTGGTGCTGTTCCGGGTCCTGGGCGGGGAAGTCGAGCCGTTTGGCCATGCCCCGGGTCTCGGTGCGGGTGAGCGCGGCGGTGTACATCCAGCGGGCGTGCGCCGCCATCGCCGCGGCCTGCCGGGCCCGTACGACGTCCCCCTCCTCAGCGTGCAGCGTGGCGCGCAGCCGCTGCCAGGTGTCGTCCAGCGTCCGCAGCGAGGCCGCGAGCCCGTCTCCGTGGCGCAGATAGTTCTTCTGGTACGGAAGGACCTCGCCCTGGACGGCGGCGACGACCTCGCGGAAGCCGTCGGCGGGGCCCGGTGTGCCGGTCGGACGCAGTCCCGCGCCGCCCACCGGGGCGGTACGCCGGGTGCGGGCGCCGGCGGACAGCGAGCGCGCGTGGCGCGCCGCCGCCTGACCTGCCCAGCTGCCGGAGGAGATGGCCCAGGCCGCGTTGTGGCTGCCGCCGCCTGTGAAGCCGCCGCAGATCAGCTCGCGGGTTGCGGCGTCCCCCGCCGCGTAGAGGCCGGGCACCGTGGTGGAGCAGTCGGTCCCGGTGACGCGGATCCCTCCGGTGCCGCGCACGGTGCCCTCGGCGATCAGCGTGATGGCGAAGCGCTGGGTGAAGGGGTCGATGCCCAGCCGGTCGAAGGTGAGGAAGAAGTTGGGCTGGGCGAGGCGCATGGCCGCCTGGGCGTCCGCGTCGGCGCGGTCGAGGCGGCAGTACACCTTCTCCTGCAGCAGCGCCCGGGCGATGACCGAGCGTCCGCCCTGGCTCGCCGCGCCCTCCAGCACCGTGCCGTCCTCGTGGAAGAAGGTGGCGAAGGTGTAGAAGGCGGTCTTGGTGACCGAGGTGTGCTCGGGCGCGATGGCGTACGCGTTGGAGAACTCCATGCCGGACAGCTCGGCTCCGGCCTCGGCGGCGAACAGGGCGCCGTCGCCGGTGTTGACGTTGCAGCCGAGGGCGCCGCTGAGGAACGCACAGCCGCCGGTGGCCAGGACCACCGCCCCCGCGCGGACCCGATAGGGCTCCCGGGCCTGGCGCCGGTAGCCGCCGGCCCCCGCCACCGCGCCCGAGGTGTCGGTGAGCAGTTCGCAGACCGGGCTGTGGTCCAGCACGCGTACGCCGGCGCGTCGGACGCGGACGCGCATCCGCCGCATGTACTCGGGACCGTGCAGGCCGTTCCTGAGCGGCTGCCCGTCCGGCCCGGTCGGGAAGGGGTAACGGGCCTCACTCGCAAGCTCGTTGACCCCCTCGTACGTCCGGTCCAGGACACGTGCCATCCAGCGCCGGTCGGCGAGGTGGCCGCCGAGTGCCTCCCTGCTCGCCATGGCCGCGTCGCGAGCGGCGGGCTCCGGCGGTACGTACCACACGCCGGTGCCCGCGGAGGCGGTGGCGCCACTGGTACCGCAGTACCCCTTGTCGGCGAGGACGACATCGGCACCCGCCCGGGCCGCTTTCAGGGCGGCCCAGGTGGCGGCCGGGCCGCCGCCGACGACAAGGACGTCGGTGGTCAGATCGAGCGTGGTCACGCGGTGCCCCTCTCGCTTCCGGCGGCTGCCGATGCCGGTGCGCCGGCGGGCCGGGGCAGGCCGTAGTGGTCACGCAGGGTGCGGCCGGTGTACTCGGTACGGAACAGGCCGCGCCGCTGGAGGATCGGGACGACGTGGTCCACGAAGTCGTCGAGTCCGCCGGGCAGATGGGGCGGCATGATGTTGAATCCGTCGGCGGCGCCTTCGGTGAACCATTCCTCCAGCTCGTCGGCGATCTGTTCCGGGGTGCCGGCGAAGACGCGGTGGCCGCGGCCACCGCCGAGCCGGGCGATGAGCTCACGCAGGGTGAGGTTGTCGCGGCGGGCGAGTTCGGCGACGAGGGTAAAGCGGCTCTTGTTGCCGTTGATGTCCCGCTCCTCCGGGAGCTCTGGCAGCGGACCGTCGAGCGGGAGGCCGGTCAGGTCGATGCCGAGCATTCCGGACAGCTGCTGCAACCCGTATTCCGGAACCTGCAGCTCGGTCAGCTCCGCGTCTAGCGCGCGGGCCTCGGCCTCGGTCGAGCCGATGACGGGGCAGATTCCGGGGAGGATCTTCAGCTGGTCCCGGGTGCGGCCGTGCCGTGCCAGCCGGGAGGTCAGGTCCTTGGCGAAGGTCTGCGCGTCGGCGAGGTTCTGCTGGGCGGTGAAGACCGCCTCCGCGTGCCGGGCGGCGAACTCCTTGCCGTCCTCCGAGGACCCGGCCTGGACCAGCAGCGGGTGGCCCTGGGGTGAGCGCCGCACATTGAGCGGGCCGTCCACCCGGAAGTGGACTCCGCGGTGGCCGATGGCGCGGACCTTGTCTCCGTCGGCGTAGACGCCGCCTTCCCGGTCCAGCACGACCGCGTTGTCCTCCCAGCTGTCCCACAGCTTGGTGGCCACGTCGAGGAATTCGGCGGCCCGCTCGTAGCGCAGCCGGTGTGCGAGGTGTTCCTCGCGCCCGAAGTTGCGGGCCTCGGCGACGTTGCCGGAGGTCACGATGTTCCAGCCGGCCCGACCGCCGCTGAGGTGGTCGAGCGAGGCGAACCTGCGGGCGACGTGGAAGGGTTCGTCGAAGGTGGTGGAGACGGTCGCGATCAGCCCGATGTGCTCGGTGGTGACCGCGAGCGCGGACAGCAGGGTGAGCGGTTCGAATCCGCCCACCGCGTTGTAGCGGGCGTTGCCCCACAGGGTGAGGCCGTCGGCGAGGAAGAGCGAGTCGAGTCTTCCGCGCTCGGCGGTCCGCGCGAGCTCCTGGAAGTAGCTCAGGTCGGTGATGCGCTCGGGCTGCGTACGGGCGTGCCGCCAGGCGGCGTCGTGGTGGCCCGCGTTCATCAGGAAGGCGTTGAGATGGAACTGGCGGCGTCTGCTGGCCATGAGGACCTCTCGGGTGACGTCACAAGCAGGGGGATGCGAAGGCGTGCCGGGGGGCGCCGGGCGCGGGTCAGCTCTGTGCGGGGACGCGCCAGGAGCCGAGCCGGCGTTCCACGGTCACGAGCAGCTGGTTGAAGGCGACGCCGATGACGGAGATGGTGAGGATCCCGGCGTACATCTGCGGGATCGCGAAGTTGTACTGGGACGTGTTGATCAGATAGCCGAGCCCTTCCTTGGCGCCGACCATCTCCGCGGCCACCAGCACCAGGATGGAATAGGCTCCGGCCAGCCGTATCCCCGTGAAGATCGTCGGTACGGAGGCGGGCAGGATCACCTTCTGGAACAGCCGGGGCGCGGACAGATCCATGGACTTCGCCAACTTGAGCAGCGTGGGATCCACCTGGCGCACGGCACTGATGGTGTTGAGGAGGATCGGCCAGGTGCAGGCGTAGAGCACGATGGAGATCTTGGACGTCTCGCCGATGCCCAGCAGCAGGACGAACACCGGAAGCAGCGCCAGGGCGGCGGTGTTGCGGAACAGTTCGAGCAGCGGTCCCAGCAGATCCGCGACCAGCCGATACCGGCCGATCAGCAGCCCGAGCGGGACGCCGATGGCGACGGCCAGACCGAATCCGGTGAACGAACGCGACAGGCTGGCCTTGGCGTTGTCGGCGAGCTGCCCGTCAGCCAGCAACTCCCACCAGGCGCGGGCGACCTCGTTGAAGGGCGGCAGGAAGGTGCCGTCCACCAGGCCGGCGCGGGGCGCGATCTCCCATACGGCCAGGAGGGCGGCGATCGCCGCCACCTTGGTGAGGCCGCGCACCAGCAGGCCGGGCAGCCGGCGGCCGATGGCGCGGGCCCTGGCCGTCACAGGTGTCGTCCGCCGCGAGTGCTTGTGCGGTGCCGGAGCGCCCGCGCGATCCGGGGCGCGTGGCCCGGCGGCGGCTTCGGGAGCCGGGGCGGGCTCCGTCACGGAGGCGGTGGGGTCCGTCGTCGCGGTGGTTGTCCCGGTGGCGGGGCTCATGCGGAAACACTCTCCTTCTCCAACTGCTGGGCACGGGCCACTTCGTCGCGCAGGAGGCTCCAGATCTCATGCCGGTAGCGCGCGAACTCCGGGCTGGAGCGCACGTCGTCCGCTGTGGTGCGGGCGTCGAGCGCGATCGGTACGACCTTTTTGACGACCCCCGGCCGGGAGGTGAGGACGGCCACCCGTTGGCCGAGGTAGACCGCTTCCTCGATGCCATGGGTGATGAAGACCACCGTCTTGCCGGTCCGTTCCCAGATCCGCAGCAGCTCGTTCTGCAACAGCTCCCGGGTCTGGGCGTCCAGGGCGGCGAAGGGCTCGTCCATGAGCAGCACATCCGGGTCGTAGGCGAGGCTGCGCGCGATCGCCACGCGCTGCCTCATCCCGCCGGAGAGTTCATGCGGGTGGCGGTCTTCGAATCCGGCCAGGCCCACCAGGTCCAGGTACTCCCTTGCGCGTGCGGCGCGCTTGCGCCGCGGCACTCCGGTGGCCTCCAGGCCGAACTCGACATTGCCCTGGGCCGTGCGCCAGGGAAGCAGGGCGTACTGCTGGAAGACGATGCCACGGTCGAGACCGGGGCCGGTGACCGGCTCTCCGTCCAGGAGAATCCGCCCGCTCGTGGGCCGGGTGAGGCCACCGAGCAGGTCGAGCAGTGTGGACTTGCCGCAGCCGCTGGGCCCGACGACCACCACGAACTCACCCGCGGAGATTTCCAGGTCGACCCCGTCCAGGGCGGTGAACTCGGTGGCCCGGCGGTCGCCTGCCGCCCCCTTCACGGGGAACACCTTGCGGACCTGCTCGAAGGCGATTTTGACGGTCATGGGATCAGCTCCGGGTGGTCGTCGCGGAGGGGGCCGAGGGGCTGGGCGAGGTGCTCGCGGGGCGGTAGCCGTTGTATTCGTTGGTGTAGAGGTCGGACGCCTTGACCTTCCCCTGCTTGATGTCACCGCGCTCCGCCAGCCAGTCGATCCACAACTGGAGCTGCTTGTCGGTGATCCGGCCCCCGGTCTCGGCGACCCCGAAGGACTTCCAGTACTTCAGGGCTGTGGCGTCCTCCTTGCGGTCGCGCTTCTTCACGATCTCCGTCATCCGATCGATCGCCTCATCGCGCGGCGTCCTGCGGGCCCACTCGATGGCCCGGGCCACGCCGGTGACAAAGGTCTTGGCGGTGTCGGGGTTCTGTCGCAGAAAGCGATCGGTCATCACATACGTACCGGCGCTGAACTCCCCGAGCAGCTGGACGTCGGTGAACAGCGGCCGGATCCCGCCGTGGGTCAGGGCCTTTTCCCGCAGGATGTCCCCGAGCACACCCACCTGGATCTGGTGTTGCCGCAGCGACTGCTCGGTGTTGACCGGCGGCACCACCAGGGGCTGCACCTTGCCGATCTCCCCCTTCGACAGGCCATGGCGCTGGAGGTAGATGTCGAGCATCGCCTCGGAGTGGGCGCCGAGGGTGTTCATCCCGACCTTCTTGCCGATGAGGTCGCGAGCCGACCGGATCGGGCTGTCCTCCAGCACATAGAAGCCGTTGTACGCCGCCTTGTCGGACCCGTAGTACGCGATGACGGACGTGATGGGGGCGCCGTTCGCGGCGAGTTTGACGACCGCCCCGTTGAAAGCCCCACCGAAGTCGACCTGCCCGGTGGCCGCGGACTGGATGTCCTGGGGGCCGCTGATCGTGTTGCCGACCCAGTCCAGCTTCACGTCGTCCAGATACCCCAGGTCCTCGGCGAGCTCCGGCAGGGTGACCTGACCGGCCCATCCCTGGTACCGGAGCTTTTTGGTCTGCTTCCCGGATGAGTTGCCCGTGGCCGTACCGCAGCTCACCGCCGCGGCCGAGGCGCCGAGCAGGGTCGTGAATTGTCGTCTGGACATGGCTGTGCGCATGAGGAATTCCTTGCGGAAGGGGACGGGGGTGCAGGACGGATAACCGCACAGCACTATCCGAAAAACCGTGCACGGGTGAGCCCTGGCATCACCATGAGCCTTTCCTCGTCATGTGGTGCAGGGAGAGCCGAGGAAGGCAAGGGAGCGGACCGGGAAGGCAGGACTCGCCACGCTCACGGGGCAGTGAATACCGTCAGATGCCGAGCGGGGAGAAGAGTGAGAGAGCCGAGCGCGAATGGCTCAGCGGCCGGCGGCACAGATGGCGCTGGCTTGGCGACGGAGATCGACGTGCAGGCGCACGGCGAAATTCTCTGACTGGCTCACGTCCAGCAGGATGGCAGTGCGTACAGCCTCCGTCAACGATTTCTGGAACCCGTCTCGCATGGCGGATTCCTTACCCTCATCGGGCCGGTTTCGGACTACCGGCGGGTGACGAGGTGCCGGTGGGCCCCCGGGCGTCATATCAGCAGAGCGCCGAAGAGGTACATGTCGCCGAGGGTGGGCAGTCCGTGGCTCTGCTGGAGGGTGAAGGCCACAACGGTGCCAGCGCCGCTCACGGCGGCCGTCCAGAAGGCGCGGGGCGGGCGTCGGCCGGTGAGCGCGGCGGACATCGTGGCGGTGGCCAGAGGCAGGGGCCCGATGACCACCGCCGAATGCGCGGTGGTGGAGACCTGCGGCGCGAGGGTCGTCAGCACGATGTATAGGGGCTACCACCTGTGGCTGAACTGCCCGACGGCAGCACACCTGGAGCGGATCGCCCGCGTGAACCCCGCGCTCAACGCCCCCCTCACCGCTTTCGGCGGCCGTCGCCTCGCCGGTGCCGGCGCGGACGAACGCGCGGAGCAAGGCCCGCGGGCCGTCGGTGGATTGGACCAGCGATACGGGCACCAGAGACGCTGAGGTGTTCGGCAGGAAGCGGACGGAGGAGTGGCTGGTGCGCCGGGCGGCGGACGTCCTGGCCGAAGACAGTGGTCAGAGCATGTGGCCGGCGGCGGGGCCGAAGCCAGGCACCGCCGGGGAAGACAGGGCGACCACGCAGCTCTGCGTCCACCGCCGTTGCAGGCTTGCGCGCTGCTGGGGATCGTCAGCGGCCGGATAGCCGAAGGCCCCTGAAGGGTTCTGCTGGCGCAGCAGGAACTCCAAGCCATCGCGCGCGACACGGTGGTCGGCCCAGCCGAGCAGGGCCAGGCCCTGCAGGAGCACGGCCACTTCATCCAGCTTGTAGTCCTGGCAGGCAGCCGGAAGACCGGCGGCCAGCCGCTCCCCGACCGCATGGGCCGAGGAGCCACAGGAGGACGGAAGACGGCTCGGATCGTCCCCGGCGTACTGGATCAGATCCCTGGCGGTCACCGCGGGCGGGCGGCCTTCCGCCATCAGTGGGGCCGGGCCCGCCGAGGTGATGAGGGAGTGTGCGGTCTGCTCAGCGAGCAAGCCCAGCCGCGTCAGCTGCATGACGCCACCGACCGCGGCCGCGGGGATGGCCGTGAGACCGGCGAGCGCGGTGGCGGTGCCCTCGAGGAAGAGGTCCAGCGTCGCACAGCTGCGAGATGTCGCCCGCAGCCCGTGTGCGCACTCGAAGACCACATCGGCTCCGACGCGTCGCCACAGCGACGGCGACGGCTCGGCTTCGGCGCGCTTGACCACCGAGCCGAGCGCGGAATGGGCCAGTTCGGGTTCACGGATCGAACGGGCTCCGCGTGCGGCGGCGGCTGCCGCGGGAAGGGCGTCCTCAAGGTCAGCGGTGACAGCGGCTTCGGCGAGCCAGACCGTGGCCCGGCGAAGGGCGGTTTCGAACGGCGAGGCGTCGGGCGCCTTGGGGCGGGCAGGCCGCCGACAGCGAACGACGGAGGAGCTTCTGGCGAGCAGCCCGGCGAGCGCGGCGACGATCGTCGTGTGGTACGCCGTGGCCCAGGAGCGGTACTCGTCATCGCGACCTTCGAGCCCCGGATGGACGATCCCCTCCGGACCGGCGACTCGGCCGTCGGGTTCCTGAACCTCCGAGAGAAAGGCCCAGGCCCGCTCCGCCTCCGCCGAATCACGGATGCCCAAGCACAGCAGAGAGCAGAGCAGCTCCCCCACCAGGTCCGCGTTTCCCCGGCGTCGGCACAGAAGACACAGCGCCTCAAGCAGATGGACGGCCCGGGACAGGTCGAAGTCGGTGGGCCACTGCGGGACACGCAAACCGAAGTCGGTGGCGTAGAAGATGGTATGGGTGATCGCGTAGATGTCCCGGTCCCCGAGCCCGAGGACCGAGGGATCCGCGCAGAACAGCGTGAAGGGCAGCGTCGCCTCGATCGGTGGCAGCCGGTGTTCGACTCCCGCCAGTTCCAGGGTGTGCAGCAGATCCAACTGCCGATAGGGGATGCGCTCGAAGCAAGTCGCATAGCGACCTGCGGCAGATTGCTCGATGAGGTGATGGAATTCGTCGTCATCCTGCCCGCACAACCGAAGCGCGGCGTGGGTGCCGGCGTACAACAGGAGTGCGCGCTCGTCGCGACCGACGAGTTCCCGATAGGACGGGCGCCTCGCCACAGCGCCCATCCGGTCGAACAGCCGCTGGTAGTCCTCGTCGAAAGGGGCGGGGTCCAGACGGGCCCGGAGCCCGGTCAGCAGCGCCATCTCGACCAGCGCCTTGCGGGCGAAAAGTACGGCTCCCTCTTCCGCGGTGTCCGGGTCGAATCGGGTGTGGTGCGCGGCCAGCCAGGAGACTGCTCGCTCTTCGACCGCGCGCCACGGCTCGGGCAGTTCGCCCCCCGCCTTCTTCGGTGTCAAAACTGCCCCCTAGTCACTGTCTGCCCATAGGGTCGGACCCGCGCCGCGAGGTCGGCCTTACTGCTCGGCCTGAGCCGCCTCGTCGCATTCGGCGGCGACGACGAGCACGTACTTCTCCCAGGCCAGCACATAGCCCGCGACCTCGTCGAGCGTGGTGGTCGCGCGGACCAACTGCTCCAGGGGGATTTCGAGATGGACGAGTCCGCTGGTCTGCAGGAATTCCAGAGCTTTTCGGGTGTCGATGGAACAGGACATCACTCGCCTCCACTGAATGGTAAGGTCCCCTCGGCGGAATGCCGCTGCCGCGGCGCCGAGGTATCTCCCATTCTCGCGTTGAACTGACAAGGTGTCACTCGTAGGGTGACTACTCATATCATCACTCCGGAATTGCCCCGAGTGACCGCGCCCGCGGGGGCGCCCAGGCAGCGCGATGGATGAAAACCACAGAAGAAGCCCGTCCCTCGCCTGCGGAGGGGCATAATCCCTCAAACGGTGGTCGGGGGAGCCGGGGGGGACGGCCATGGCGAGCGGCAGCGGGCGGGGAGCGGACGTGGCCAGGTGGTTGCTCGGCGTGCCGCCGGTCGCCGCGGTGGCGTACTGGCTGCGGGGCGTGTTCACGAGCTACCCGCTGTCGGCCGGTGTGCTGACCGGATGTGCGCTCCTGGTACTCCCTTTGGCGCGCAAAGTCCACGAGGAACTGCAGAAGCGGGTGGCAGAGCGGACCGCCGATCGGATCGACAGGCAGAGCCGTGGACGACAGAGGGGCTTCGAGCGCCGTTACCGCCACTATCTGAGGATGCGCTATGGCTCCAGCGATGTGCGAGGGCTACGGATCCGGGGGTGTCAAGGGCCTCGGCTCGACGAGGTGTTCGTCGATGTGAGCCTCAGTCCGCTACCGCCGCACGAGGCGGGACGGACGCCGCTGACCGGTCCCGAATCCGCGGTGGTCCGGAAGGGGCAGCGGCTGTCCCTGGGCACGCTGTTGGCCGACCGGGAGCCCGCGGTCCTCGCCGTCATCGGGGCGCCCGGCACCGGCAAGAGCACGCTGCTGGACCACACGGCACTCTCCCTCGCCGGTACCCGGCGCAGGCTGCGTCGCCGACGCCGCCGTGACCTGCCGGTTCTGCTGGCCCTGCGACACCACGTGGCGGACATCGTCCCGTCGGACGAGTCGGCTCCGGACACCCGGAGCCGAGGCGGACCATCTCTTCCAGAGCTGATCGAACTCTCTCTGGCGGGGGCCGGCCTGGAAGTCCCGGCGGGCTGGTTCGCGGCGCAGCTGGGCAAGGGCCGTTGCGTGGTCATGCTGGACGGCCTGGACGAGGTCGCCCGCGCCGACCACCGTCAGCTCGTCGCCGACTGGGTGGACCGGCAGGCCAGCAGCTATGACAAGAACCACTGGGTGGTTACCTCCCGTCCCCACGGCTACGAGACACCGCTGCTCAGACGGGCCAAGTGTCTCGCGGTCCGGCGGATGACCCCGGACCAGGTCACACGCTTCGTCCGCTCCTGGTACCACTGGCTCCGGCACGTCGGTGACGAGGGGCAGCACGGGCCGGACGAGCTGCTGCGGCGCCTGCGGACCGAACCGGTGCTGTATGACTTGGCGGTCAACCCGCTGCTGCTGACGATCATCGTGAACGTTTACGCCGCCGAGGACACCCTGCCGGGCAGGCGATCCGAACTGTACGAGCAGATCTTCCGCGTACTGCTGCGGACCCGGCAGCAGGCCAAGGCCCTGCCGGAGTCCGGACCGCAAGCGGACGCCGTGGTCCGGGAGGCCGCGCTGCGCGAGCTCGCCTACCGGATGACGAAAGCCCGGCGCAGGGACGTGTCGACGGCGGAAGCGGAAGCCTGGCTGCGGCCCCGGCTCAGCGACGCCCACTTGCCGGACGCCGACACGTTCCTGAAACTGATGGCAGCCATCGGGCTGCTGGTGGAGTCCCAGTCGGGCGTCCACGAGTTCGCGCACCTGACGTTCCAGGAGTACCTGGCTGCCGCGTGGATCCACCAGCACGCCGCGACTGACGTGCTGCTCCGGGCGGTCGCAGACCCGTGGTGGCGGGAGACCATCGTCCTGTGGGCCGCCCGTACCGAGCCCGGCCGGGTGGTACGCGCCTGCGCCGAGCTCCGCACGCCGTCAGCGCTGGCTCTGGCCGAGGACTGCGTCGAAGAGGCCGGCCAGGTCGCCCCGGAGACCAGGACCGTGCTGTCCCGGCTGGTCACCCCGGACAGCAGCCGCCTGATGACCGCGGTCGCCGTCGAACGTCATCTGCGCAGAGCCGTCTGGTTGTCCGAGGACACCGTGGTGTGCGCCCGGCCGATCACCGGTCCGCTGTATCGGCTCTTCGCCGCGGACCACCCGCAGCTGGTCGGCCCACCGGACCAGGAGCCACCGGGCGGCCCAACGGGCGGCGACGCGGCGCCCGATGTCGTGGCCGGCGTCCCCGCCTCCGCTGCCCGGGCCTTCCCGGAATGGGTCAATCGGGTCCTGGACGGAAGGGACCACTACCGACTCCCGGAGTACACAGAGGCGGACGACCCGGTCCTGCTCCCCCTCCTCGCGCCGAACCAGAGTGTGTGGACCCTGTCGGCCGGTGCACCACCCGAGGAGCGCCCTCAGCTGTGGGTCCCGGCGGGCACCCCGCACCCTTGGCGTTCCCGCTCCGACCGGATCTGGCTCCGCACCCAACAGGACCTGCGATCGGCGAGCCGTCGGCGCCGTACTGACGCCGACCGCGCCGACGAAGTGCACCGCGGCGTGCTGGTCCTCCTGGAAGCCCTCACCTCCGACGTGACACTGCTCCGCCACACCGTGCCCGACCCCCAGTCGGCCAGTGACCAGGGCGGCATCGACATGTCCACCCAAGCCGAGTTCAGCGCCAGGCGCTACCTCGACGTCGCCCGCAAGCTCGGCGCCCGGCAACCCTGGCACGGCGACGGTCCGGTCGCGCAGGTCATCGCCCTTGGCCTGGACCTGACCCGCCTGGCCACCGTGGCCGAACTGCGGGCACTCACGCTGCCCCTCCTCGACGACCCGCCGGAACCGCTGCGCATCTTCACCCCGGAAACCCTTCTGGAAGGCTTGCCCCGTGCGCTCGCGGAGGCTCTGGAACGGTTGGGCGACGGGTTCGAGTCCGCACGTCTCCTGAGTGCCGTCGATGGCATGTTCCCCACCGAAACCCTGGACTCACTGCACATCAGGGCAGGTTTTCTGGCCGGACTGGCCATGAGCCTGCAGGACAAGAAAGCACTGCCGATCCCTGAGGGGAGCCGTCTCGTCGATACCGAGACCGCCGCTGAACGGCTCGCACAACTGCCTGACCTCGTGCGCCACGCCGGCCCCCTGGACCCCGCGAAGCGGAATCACGTTGCCGAACTGGCCGGCCGACTGAGCGCGGTGGGCAGCGAGCTTCTCGCACGGGGAGTCGCCGGAGAACCTGGCGCCGCGGCCGCGGTACGGCTGGGCGCACTGCACCTCGGCAACGCGGATCCCGCGTTCACCGACGCCTGCCACGAAGTCGCCGCGGCCGTCACCGTCCTCCAGGACCGGGCCGACGGCATGATTCCGGCCAGCGAGACGATCCTGCTCGTACGGTGCTGACCCGCACCCCGCCACCCGCTGCGCGCCGACGATGCGGATCGGGTTGGCCTCGTGCCTGCGCAGCGGGCGCGGTGATCGAGCACGCCCGCCGCCGGATCCGCATCCTCGGCGCCACCGCGCACCGACCGCGGCATGGGTGGCACAGGCCACGCGGAACCCCGCCATCGACCCGGAGGAGGCGGTGGAAGACGCCTCGGAGACACAGGGGTGACGGCCTGGTCATGCCTGTGCTGCCACCCTTCGACGGGGAGTGTCGGCAGGACTCCGAGTTCGTGTCGGCACCGACGTGCCGTGGGAGGGATTCCGTCCGATGCCACCGCCGAAGGCTCTCGCGCTGCGGCCCATGGCGTCGAAGACGGTATCCGTGCCGGCACAGGATCGGCCAGAAGTACGGAACCCCGCGCGCCCCCAGTTCCCCGCGTCCAACGCGGCGGTGACAGCCGCTTTGGCCGGTGGACGCCAAGCGGCGCCGATTCGCCCTTTGCCGGGCCGGTTGTCGCCTGCCGGGCAGGACACGGTCGGCAATGGGGCGGTCGCGGCGGCTCGCCGTCATGAGCCCGGCCCTCGGCAGCCGTCCGCGGCCGAACCGGCAGCGGGGGCGGACAGGGCCGAGGCGGCGCCCGCGGCTGGGGGCTCCGGTGCCGGGCCGGGGCCGAAGGCACGGCCCGGTCCGGGTGCGGATCCGAAGTTCGCGGCGCTGAAGAAGGATGTGCGGCGCAAGAGGCGGTCGGTGGCCGCCTCGCACCCGACCCCGCAGGCCGAGTCAGGGGCTGCCCAGGATGCGGCCCGGCCGCCCAAGGACGACGAGGAGGCGCAGGGCAAGGCCGCCAACGCCGAGGAGATGAACGAGGCCAAGCCGAAGGAGTTCGACAAGGACGCGTTCATCAAAGCGGTTGAGAAGGCGATCGCCGAGAAGGCGCCGAAGAACCTCGACGAGGCGGACAAGTTCGCCGACTCCGGCAAGGCCGACGAGGTCCGCGCGGAAGTGCAGGGCGAGGTCGGCGAGGGAAAGCGGGACTCGGCCGAGCAGATCGCCACGACGACCGCGGCGCCGCCGGACACCTCCGCGGCGGTGCCCAAGAAGGTCGTCCCGATGGCCGCCGACCGGCCGCCCGGGGCCCCCGCCACCCCTGATCCGGCGAACGCTGTGCCGGACAAGCTGCCGCCGTCCGCCACCGACATGTCCTCCGGTCCCGCACGGGTCGACGGGCAGATGGCGGAGGCGAACGTCACCGAGACGCAGTTGAAGCGGTCCAACGAGCCGACGTTCAGTAAGGCGTTGAGCGAGAAGAAGGCCGCCGAGCGGCACTCCGCGACAGCCCCCGGAAAGCTTCGCAAGCATGAGGCGACCGAGTTGCGCGCGTCCACCGCGCAGGCGAAGCGGCTCGGCACCGCGGCCATGGCCTCGATGGGCGCCCTGCGGGTACGGGCCGGGCAGCGGGTCGACACGGGCAAGACCGGCGCGAAGGGCCGGGACGAGGAGAAGCGGGCCCAGGTCACGGCGGTCCTGCAAGGGGTTTTCGACACGATGAAGAAGGACGTCGAGGCCATCCTCGGCGGCCTCGACAAGCTGGTCGACGCCCAGTTCGGCAGGGGCGAGAAGGCGGCGCGGGACGCGTTCACCGCCGAGCACAAGCGGAAGATGGAGGAGTACAAGGACCGCCGGTACTCGGGCGCGATGGGCAAACTGCGCTGGGTCCGGGACCTGTTCGCCGGGCTGCCCGCCGAAGCCGACAAGATCTTCGATGAGGCCCGCGACAACTACGTCCGCCGGATGCGCCAGGTGATCTCCGATGTCGCCGATACCATCGGCGCGGAGCTGAACCGCGCGAAGCGCCGCATCGCGCAGGGCCGGACCGAGTTGCAGGCCGCGGTACGGAAGCTCCCGGCCGAGCTGCGGTCCATCGGGCAGCAGGCGGCCGCCGAGTTCACCGACAAGTTCGACGAACTCACGCAGTCCGTGGACGACAAGGGCACCCAGCTGGTCGACACCCTGGCCACCAAGTACACCGATGCGCTCAAGTCCGTCGACGACGAGATCGCGGCGGAGAAGGAGAAGAACAAGGGCCTGGTGGCCAAGGCCGTGGACGCGGTCAAGGCCGTGATCAACACCATCCTGGAGCTGAAGCGGCTGCTGCTGTCGGTCCTCGCCAAGGCCGCGCAGGCCGTCATGCTGATCCTCAAGGATCCGATCGGCTTTCTGCGCAACCTGGTCTCGGCCGTCGGCGCCGGTCTGCGGCAGTTCCTCCAGAACATCGGCCGGCATTTGCAACAGGGCATCCTGTCCTGGCTGCTGGGCAAGACGGCCGAGGCGGGCATCCAGCTGCCGGCCAAGTTCGACGCGCAGGGCGTCCTGAAGATGCTCGCCTCGCTGCTCGGGCTGACCTGGCAGAACATCCGCGCCCGGATCGTCCGCAAGGTCCCGAAGATGGAACCGGCGATCGCGGCGGCCGAGACCGCGGTGCCGCTGGTCGCGGAGGTCCGCAAGCGGGGCGTCGCGGGGATGTGGGAGGACCTCAAGACGCGCGTGGGCGACCTGCGCAAGAACCTCCTCGACAAGGTCATCGAGTATGTGACGCCCACGATCGTCCAAGCCGGGATCATGTGGGTGATCTCGCTGCTCAACCCGGCGTCGGCGTTCGTCCGCGCGGTGAAGCTGATCATCGACATCGTGCGCTTCATCGTCACCCAGGCGCGCCAGATCTTCGAGTTCGTGGGCGCCGTGCTCGACGCGGTCATCTCGATCGCGAGAGGCGGCAGCGGCGGCGTACCGGGCCTGATCGAACGCGCCCTGGCCCGCTCCATCCCGGTCCTGCTGGGCGTCCTGGCCGCGATCCTGGGCGTGGGCGGGATCGCCGCCCGGGTCAAGCAGATCGTCCAGGCGATGACCAAGCCCGTGAACCGGGCGGTGGACTGGGTGATCGACAAGATCGTGGGCCTGGTGAAGAAGGTGTGGACCAAGATCAAGAGCAGCAAGGCGTGGTCCAAGGCCAAGGACAAGACCGGCAAGGCGTGGTCCAAGGTCAAGGAAAGGAGCGGCAAGGCGTGGTCCAAGGTCAAGGAAAAGGCGGCGGCCGTCTTCAGCTGGATCGCCCAGAAGATCACCGGAAAGACCATCGCGAAGCCCTTCGCCATGGCTGCGGGGGAGCGCCATACCCTTACGGCCCATCCCTCCGGATCCGGCCTGAAGATCACCATCGCGAGTGCGTTCGCCGGTGAGATCCGGTCCGTGATGACGAAGGTGGAGGCCGAGGCGAACAAGCTCCCCGACCCCGAGAAAGCGAAGGCGCTGACGGCCATCTCCG
Organism: Streptomyces sp. NPDC005266; assembly: GCF_040607655.1. Lineage (NCBI taxonomy): Bacteria > Bacillati > Actinomycetota > Actinomycetes > Kitasatosporales > Streptomycetaceae > Streptomyces > Streptomyces sp. NPDC005266. The sequence goes on along the minus strand of NZ_JBEXHC010000010.1, from coordinate 143,672 downwards.
GCATCAAGAGTCAACTCGTCCGCGTGTCAGCTGCGGAGAAGAGATGGCTTTCGGGCAAGGCGGCGGCCGAGAAGGCGGTCAAGAAAAGGGTTGAGAAGCGGAAGGCGAAGGGCAAGATCAAGACCGCGGCGGAAGCCGAGGCGCTCAGCAGGCAATGGCTCGCCGAGAAGGAGCAGAAGCTCTACCAGCCCATCGAAAAGCTCCTGGCCGACCAGATCAGGGAGCTGAGCAAGCTCACGAGCATGAAGCAGTTCGTCCAGGTGCGGGCATCGGACACCCGCCGCCTGCCACGCGGTTACGACGTCCGTACTCGGCTCTATGTCCTGGGGAGCGGCTGGAAGTCACAGTCCTCTGCCTGGCGAGCGAAGGAGAAGAAGACCCTCGTCGAGATTGTGCGGACAGCACTGGCTTTGGGGCAGACGCCGAAGGCCCGTGCCCAGCTCGTCAAGCTGGACCAGCGGTACAAGCTGCCGGAAAACGCGCTCGACCTGTTCGACAAGGGACAGTTCAAAGCCGCGCTTGTGGAGCAGACCGCATACGACGTCGACCACCACCCCATGCCGCTGGCGCAGCACTGGACCAATATCGGATACAACACGGGCGACATCGACCGCCGGAACGCCACGGTGGACACCGGCAACTGGCGGCTCATCACTCACAAGAAGAACGTCAGCCTCCAGGCCGGGGGCTACCATTACCACAAGCAGCGGGATCTGGGGAAGTCGTTCACCAGCGAGCTCGCGGACGGTGGGATCCCGAACGCCAAGCGGATCGACGGCCGTCCGCTGCTCGACGAGAAGGAAAGGCCAATCCCCTGATGAGGCTCGCCACACCCCCCACTCCGGTGGCCCTGGCGAATCACGCCCCGATCATGGCCGTCGCGGTCGGTTCGGACGGCACGGACGTGATCGTGGGCCAAGTGGCCGACGACCGGCATCCGGCGCTGAGCCGGTGGAGCCTGCCGGGGCTGTCCCCGCTCCCCGGGCCGGATCCCTGCCCGCTCACCCCGCACGGAGACATCTGCAACGTACTGACCCGCTCGGAGCACGGCCTGCTGGCCGTGGCCGGTATGCGAACCCAGCAGTTGGTCGTGGTGGACGCGGTGACCGAAGGCACGCAGACGACGCCGGTCGAAGGGCACGTCCTGTGGGCCGAGCTGGCTGGCTCGCTGCTCGCCAGCAGTGGTACGCGGACCGAGATCTTGGACCTCACGGCGGACAGGCTGGTCTGGCGCCAGGAGCCGCCGGCGCCCCCACCGCCGAGCCACACGAACATGGTCCCGCTGATCACCTTCCGCCCGGACAGGCGGGCTTTCGCGGTGGGCGGTTCCGGCGACCCGAGTGTTCTGCTGTACCCGCTGGCCGGAGCAGAGCCACTGCTCGGTGCCGACCCGTCGGCCACACTCTCCGGCGCACCGGAACGACTGCGCCGACTCGAATTCGGCCCCGACGGGAGATATCTCGTCGCTGTCGACGCGTATGCCAAACGAACCGTCGTCTGGCGATCCGGGGAGACCGAGCCCCATCTGCCGGACATCTTCGGTGAGAACGCCGATGACCACTGGTCCGTCGCTTTTCATCCGGATGGCGAGCACTGCGCGATGGGCATGCTGTTCGGCTACATCAATCTCTACCGGCTGTCCGACGGCGAACTGCTAGACAGCCGGCAGCAGCACGCCGGCCGGGTGAACACGCTGACCTTCAGCCCCGACGGCTCCCTCCTGCTCAGCGGCGGAGATGACGGCAAGCTGTTGGCGTGGCCGGTCGATTGACGCCGGCCGCGGCGCGGGGCCGCGGCCGCCCGGCGTCAGGGCTGATGAGCCGACTTCTGCTTCGCCACCACGATCACCGGCGGCGGTGACGGGCGCGCCATCGCTTTGGCCACAGCCGCGTTGCCCACCTGATTCTGGCCCGCCACCAGGGGGTGTTCGAAGGGGGACGGCGGTTTGTCCGGGGCCGGTGCCGGAGCCGGTACCTGGCGGGTGGCCGTCGCCGTGTCCTGGGTGCGTGCCGGTGGGACCGGGGCCATAAGGCGGTGGAGGGAGAGCGGGGGTTCGGTGGGCAGCATCGGCTTCACCCTTTGGACGCGTGGTCGAGCAGATGGGCGTGTGGGCCCAGTTCGGCCGGGCGGAGCAGGCGGGCCTCACGCTGGAACTGGCGCGCCACGCCGCGTACGACATGGCGCATGCCGATCGCGGCGCCGCCGCCGTCCGCCGCGGCGAGGGCGGCCGTGCGGGCCGCCGCGGTGATGCCGGCGCCCGTCATGTCCAGGCGGGCCAGGGCGTCCAGGTCCACGTCGGGCGCCAGCGGTGCCTCCTCGGGGAAGACGAGGCGCCACAGTCTGCGGCGTTCGGCGGCGGCCGGGCGGGGGAAGTGGACGACGAAGTGGAAGCGCCGGGTGAACGCCGGGTCGATGTTGTCCTTCAGATTGCTGGTCAGGATCACCAGGCCGTCGCTTTCTTCCAGGCGTTGCAGCAGATAGCCGACTTCCAGATTGGCGTAGCGGTCGGTGCCGTGCTTCACCTCGCCGCGCTTGCCGAACAGGGCGTCGGCCTCGTCGAAGAGCAGCACCGCGTGGCTCTCCTCGGCCTGCCGGAACGCGGTCTCCATGTTCTTCTCCGTCTCCCCCACCCATTTGGAGACGACCTGGGCGAGGTCCACCTTGAGCAGTTCCAGGCCGAGCATGCCGGTGACGATCTCGGCGGACATGGTCTTGCCGGTTCCGGGCTCTCCGGTGAAGAGCGCCTTGACCCCGCCGTGCGCCGAGCGGCGGGCGAAGCCCCAGCTCTCGGCGATCCGGGGCCAGGCGCGGAAGGCGGAGGCGATCTCCAGGATCTGGCGGAACTGGACGTCGGGCAGGACCAGGTCGTCGACGGTGCGCCGGGGCATGATCGAGTGGACGGCGCTGCCGCCGCGTCCGCGGGTGACGGTGGCGATGGCGGGTTCGACGTGGTCGGCGACCGGCTCCGGATGCCCGTTGCCGGCCACGCGTGCCCCGGCCTCCGCGACCGAGGCCACGGCGCGCAGTTCGCCGCCGCTCATCCGGTACCGGACGGCGAGGTCTTCGAGGAGGGTCGCGTTCAGGTCCGGGAGCGCGGCCGACCACATCGCCCGGCGGTCGGTGAACCCCGGTACCGGAACGGTGAGTTCGGCGTAGGCGCGCGCGGCCAGCAGGCCCGCCGGACGCCAGGGCTTCAGGCCGGTCAGGCACACCGGCACACGCGAGCGCACCAGCGCGGCGGACACCGCCTCGGCGTGCGGCCGCTGTGGCTCGCCGTGCAGGTCGTCGGTGGGGACCCACAGCACCGCGCCTAACACGACGGCCGTCCGCAGGTCGGCCTCGGGGTCGGCGGTCAGGGTCCGCAGCGGTGCTCCGGCGGCCCGGGCCAGCGCCTGTACGGCATCGAGCTGGCCGTCGGGCGGGCAGCCCCACAGCCCGGCCAGGTTGATGTCGCCGGTGCCCAGCGCACGGCCCAGCCGGGTGAGCCGGTCCGAGGACAGATACGGGGACGGCAGGCGCGGTTCCGGCGGCGCGACTTCGCCGGGGTCGTGGCCGACCAACCCGACGTCGCCGCCCCAGCCCAGCAGGAAGTCCAGCACCCCGGGGCCGAGGACCAGCTCCTGGGCGAGCTCGACCGCGGCCTCGCCGTGCGCGCGCAGCAGACCGTAGCGGCGCAGCGGCCCGGCCGGGCCGAGGGAGCGGCGTAGGGCGAGGCGAGCCGCCGCGCTGTCCGCGCCCACCGCCACCAGCAGCTCCACGCTCGGCAGCCGCCGGTTCAGGTTGTCCACGATGTAGGCGTAGATCCGCTCGTAACCGCGGTCCAGTTCGGGCGCGGCCACCAGGAGCAGCGCGTCCTGCTCGGCGCGGCTCAGGCCGAACCGGGTGGCGAGGGTGTCCAGCGGCAGGGTCGTGCCCTGGGCGGACGCGCGCCGTCGCAGGTCCCGCTCGGCTTCCGGCTCCGGCTGCCGGGGGGCGTACGGCTCGGCCATGGTGTCGGTGAAGGCGTGCACCTCGCCGAGCAGCACATCGACCTGTTCGTCTGTCACGCAGTACGGCGTGAGGTCCGGCCTGGTGAGCCGGGCCGCGAGACGCGCCTGCCGCTCGACGGCCGCGCGCAGCGCCCGGTGCGCGTCGGCCAGCCGGATCCGCAGGTGCTCCACCGCTGGTTCGCCCATGTGTCTCACCCGGCCGAGAAGGTCAGGGTCCGGCCGCCCAGCCAGACCACGTCGGGCACGTCGGCGAGCAGGCCGCCGCGCAGCAGGTCCGCGTGGCGCCGTCCCATCGGGACCCGTACCCGGACGGCCGCGGGCTCGAACCGCACCGTGGCCTCCAGGTCGGCGAAGCGGCTCAGGGCCAGCAGCGGATCCGGTGTCTCGCGCTCACGCCAGAGCGTCCAGGCGATCGTGGACAGGCCGAGCGCCGCGGCCAGGGTGACGGTGCGCTCCAGGCCGCCGTCCGGCGCGAGCGGTACCGCCCGGCGCTCGGTGACCAGGGCGGTGACCAGGTCCGCGAACCGCTCGGCGTGGCCGGGCAGTTCCGCGGCCAGGCGCAGGTCCGCTCGCGCGCCCGCGGCGGTCCACAGCGGCGTGCGCCAGGGCAGCCGCGCCACCGGATCGCCGCGCAGCGGCCGTACGCCGGTGAGGAACGGCACGTCCGCCGCGGCCAGCTCGCGCAGGGTACCGGCGGGCAAGGGTCCGTCGCAGAGCAGCACGGGCGGCCGCCCGCACGCCTGCCAGTACGGCGGCAGCCCGGCGGCTTCCCCGGACCAGGCGATCGGGAACATGCCCTGGGCGTCGACGAGGAGCAGCCCGTCGTCGGCCCCGATGATCAAGAGCGGGTCGGCGGGGTCGTGGCCGCGGCACACCGAGAGCGCCAGGACACCGTCGAGGACCGGGAGCGCGGGGCGCACCTGGCGGGTGAAGGCGGCCAGCCGCTCCTCGGCGATGGGTGGCTGGAGACCGGCGAAGGCGGCCGCGGCCTCGCCGTCCCGTTCGGCGCGGCGCCAGCCCCCTGCGGTCACGCCCAGCACCTTGTACGCCAGGGCCGCGGCGAACAGCGGTGCTTCCTCGGCCAGTTCTACACCGGCCAGGGCGGGCCCGATCGCGTCGAGGTACCCGATGCGCGCCAGTGGACCGGCGAGCAGGAAGGGCAGCGCGGACCACACCCGTACCTCGTCGGCGGTACGCACCGCGGCGGCGCCGCCGCCGACTGCCCCGGGCGGCTCCTCGACGACCTGGTCGTGCGGGCCGGCCAGGGACCGCCCCAGCCGTACCGCCTCCGCGCGGTCGGCCGACGCCAGGAAATCGGCGAGCAGCCCGGTCAGGTCCGCCGCGTCGGCGCCCGCGACCGCGGCGCGCAGACGCTCGGGCAGCGAGCCCGCGGCCCCGGCCGCGAGGGCGCGCCCGACGAGCTCGGCGAGCAGCCGGGCGCCCGCCTGGTCGTCGACGCCGAGCAGGGCGAGCAGGTACGCCCGCACCGACTCGTCCGGCAACAGCGCGAGGAGCGCGTCCAGTTCGCCGCGCTCGGCGAGTTCGGCGAAGAGCGCGGCGGCGCCCGGGGCGGTCCACGGGTCCGGCTCCGCCGCGAAGGACTCCTCGAACGACACGGCCTCGGCGGCGGGCGCGTCGACGGGGATCTCCGCCATCGGCACCGGTGCGAAGTGGACCTCGACGGGCAGTCCGCCGCTCGCGGACCGTCCGGACCGGCCCGGACGGCCCGGACGGACGGTGACCGTCAGCGGTTCGGTGATCTCCACGTCCGGTCCGTCGGCCGCCAGCCGCTCGGCGAAGTGGTCCGCCAGCAACTCCGGCAGGGCATCGGCCACCTGGCGCACCAAGCCGCGTGGGTCGGGGCCCCAGCTCCACCCACCGCGCCGGACCACCGTCACGGTGCACCGGTGCACCGTGATCTCGCCGGGCCCACCGGGCTCGCCGGGCTCACCGGCGGTCGGCGCGGTGGGCGCGCTCACGTCACTGTCGCCTTCTCCAGGCGGCCCGCCCAGCCGGCCGCCAGCACCAGCACACCGTGCACGGTCCCCCCGACGAGGGTCACCGGCAGCTTCACCTGGGTCTGCTGGGCGGGGATCTCCCCGGCGAGCACATGGGTGTCCTGCTCGTCGGAGACCAGGGCGACCACAGGGGTGGGGCGGGCCGCGGGGACCTTCACGGTGACGGTGATCCCCTCCTTGGCCAGCGCGATGCCGCCGGTCCACGACGCGAGGCGCACCAGCGCCGGTTTGGGTTTGCCCTCGGGCGTCACCTCGACCCCGAAGGCCAGCGGCGCCGCGAGGGAAGCCGGTTCCTCGTCCACGGCCGCCACGGCGAGCTCCCTGGCGCTCAGCGGAAGGGCCGCGACGTGGCCCGCGCCCAGGGAGACGCGCAGCGGCAGCGCGCGTCCGACGAGTGCGGCCACATCGGCCGGGGCGCCGGCGCCGGTCAGGGCCAGCGCTCCCACGACGTGGCCGGTCTCGACCGCGTACACCACGGAAAGCGCCATCATCAGCCACCGCCGTTCGATGCCGCGACCGTCGCCACGACGAGGAAGTCGACCGCCCCGGGCTCCTCGACGACCTGGGCCGGAGTTACCAGGGGGTTGTACAGGCGCACCCGGCATCGGACCCGCCGCTCGCCGTCCACGGTGGCCTCCACCGGGCTGAACAGCGTCGCGTCCGTCAAGCGCGGGGTGTGCGGGGTCAGCTGGACATGGATGACGACCCGGCCGTCGGCGACCTGCTGCGCGGTGATGCCGGACGGCAGCGGCAGCAGCATCCCGTCGGTGGCGGTCCCGGAGATCACCTGGGTGCTCCCGGCCGGCATCCGGCCGCTGAAGCTGCCCTCGATCGTCAGGTTGCCGTTGGCCGCCACGGTCATCAGCGGAGCGACCGCGCCGCCGCCCTGGTACAGGCCGAAGACCAGGCTCGGCGCCTCGCCCCCGGACAGTACGAGCGCCGGCTTGCCCTCCTGGGTCTCCGGGCCCGTCCGCAGGGTCAGCGCGCCCGACCGGGCGGACACGGTGTCCGCACGCACGCCCGCGAAGCGCGCCGCGACGCCGCGCGCCGTGGTCACGACGCCGCTGAAGTGGCCGTCCGTCCACTGGACGTAGCCCAGCAGGACGAGCCAGCGGGCGGGCGGGTCGGCCGGTGGAGCGCCGATCGCGGGTGGCCGCTGCTCCGCGACCAGCCGCTCGTCGCCGAGACGCCCGAAGAGGATCTGGTACGACTCCTCCACACGGGTCTTCGTGGCGCTCCCGGAACAGGAGACCGGCCCGGGGAGCTGGGCCGGTTCCCGGTCAGCGGCGGTGAGGAAGACCGGGTAGGGCTCGTCCGTCGGCTGGTCCGCGCCGTTGACCTCCTCGAAGTCGCTCTCACGCAGCACGACCGGCTCGGTGATGACCACCTCCCGGCCGGCCCCGTCGAGGGCGATCCCCGGCTCCACGCTCACCTCGACGTGACGGGCGTTGGTCAGCGGGTCGGTACGGGGCTCGGTGACGAGGCCGAGCCCTTCGGCGATGCCCCACTCGTGCAGGTGCCGCGCGTACCGGGCGGACCGGCCGCGCGCGTACTCCACCGTGGCCGACAGGTCCGCGGCGGCCAGGACCTGACCCTCGTGGAAGGCGGGGCGCAGCGGGCCCGTCATGGCGTCTCACCGGGCTTGTTCGTACGGGGGGACCGGGACCGCTTGGCCGGTGGCCTGGAGGGTTCGGCCGGGCCTTCCCTCGGTGCGCCTTCGAGCTCCTCCAGGCGCGGGCCGAGCCGGTCCGGCAGCTGCTCCGCCACCTGGGACACCTGAGCCTGAGCTCTGCCCAGTCCGCCCCGAAGCCCCTCCAACGCGGCGGTGAGGTCGGTCACTTGCGCCCTGAGCCGGGCCAGTTCCTGGATGCTGTCGGTCACCTCACTGGGTGTGGTGTAGACCTGCTCGTGCAGCGCCTTGGGCGGTGTCTCGCCGGGGGCGGGGGTGAGCAGCAGGGACAGCATCTCCTCCAGGGCGCCGGTGCGCGGCCAGTCACCGAGGAGGTCGTCGGGGTAGGGGCGCGGCACCGGCCCTTCCGTCGGGAGCGTCGGCTTCTGGTAGCGCGGCAGGGGCCGGCAGCACACGCGCTCGGCCAATTCGCGCAGCCGGTAGAGCTTGGGCAGCCATTCGCCGTACGCCGATCCGCCCGGCAGCACCTGCTCCCGGGTGGCGGAGCAGACCCGTACGACATCGCAGCCGTCCAGCTCCAGATGCGCGAGCAGAACGTCGGTGTCGGCGCACGCGGCGCACGGCGGGTTCAGCGTGGCGCACGCCGCGTCCGTCAGGAACCGGCGCACCGCGGTGCCCAGTGCCGCGGCCGCTTCCGCGATCTGCCGCACCTCCGCGATGGTCGCCTTCTCGGTGCTGTCCGACGGCGGGGGAGGCAGCAGGGGCGGTACGTCGATGGCGGCGACGTCCTTGCGCAGCGCGCAGTCGGCGAGGCCGGCGGCCTGGTCCAGCCGGCACAGCAGCCACTCCCTGACCAGGCCGATGTCCGCGCGGAACTCCACCCGCAACGCGTGGGCGAGCGGGGTGCCCTGGGCCAGCATGCGCACTTCCAGCGGCGCGTCCGGGTCGCCCCGCTCCGGCACGACCCGGGCGGCGGTCTCGGTGACGACGGCGCGAGCGATCGTACGGCGCAGCGGGTCCGGCCACGCCGCTTCGAGGTCGGCGCCGCTGAGCCGCTCGCACGCCGTGCCCAGGACGCGGCGGGCCTCCCGCACGGTGGCGAGGTCCGGGTAGTCCTTCCTGAGCTGGTCCTGCCCGGCCGGGTCGTAGGTGTCGAACCGGGCGACGGCGGCGGCCAGTGCGCGTACCTGCTCGGTCATCTCGCAGGCGGTCGGCGGGGCCGGGGGGCCCTCTCCGCCCGCGTTCTCGCGCAGCCAGGTGAGGGCGGTGGCGTACCGCTGGGCGTCGGCGGCGTCCAGGCGGAAGGTCCGGCCCGTGCCGAGTGACGCGGCGAACAGGGCGTCGGCGTAGTGCCCGAGCCGCCGGTCGCGGGTGCGGGCCCGGTCGGCCCCCGCCAGGTCGCCGAGGCTCGCCAGGAGCCGGGTGCCGGGGTTGTGGCGGTGGTCCTCGAAGTCGTCGCACCTGACGACGAAGCGGAACGCCTCCTGGATTCTGGAGGGCACGCAGCCCGGTGAGGGGCAGGGCTCCTCCGTGGCGTACGGTGCCACCGGCTCGACGGGGAGCTCCTGGTAGCGCACATAGAGCCCGTAGCGGCGCCCGCCGTCCTCGTCGCAGTCCTCCCCGCAGTCCACGCCGAGGGCGCTGACGCGCCCCTCCCGCACCAGTGCCCGTACGTCGACCCGTTCGGTGCAGGGCACCACGATGTCGTTTCCGGCGCAGTCCAGCGCGTGTCCGGGGTGGACCGCCACGGTTCCGCCGCCGCATGGATCGCAGGTGACGCCCAGGCCGCAGATGACCCCCGGCCCGTACAGGGACCGGTTGTGCAGTCTGCTCTTCGCCGTCGTGTACTCGACCAGCAGGCTGAGATCGTCCTCGGTGAGCAGTTGCCCTGCGAAGAAGCGGGGACGTACGAAGGCGGAGGTCCGGGTGGCGTCGCCACCGCAGCCGCATCCGCAGTCGGTTCGCATGATCAGCGCTCCTTCACAAAGAACCAGCTCTCGAAGACGTCCCCACCCGCACCGGTGCCGGACGTCCAGGGCCCGATGCCCGAGGGCGGGAGGTCGCAGCCGCCGTGCGCCGCCGACCGGGTGGCGTCGGTGGCGATGGTCGGTACGCGTCCGCCGACGTGGGTGCCGTCGACCGGGCGGCAGCAGCGGTCGAGGATGAACGCGGCACGGACGGTGATCAGTACGCGGTCGCCGTCCTGCAGCGTCTCGCGGGTGGTCTGGCGGTAGCGGAACTGCCGGGTGAACTCGTCGCACTCGGCGTCCGGTTCGGCGAACGTGCCGCCCATGTACCAGGTCGAGGCGTTGCGGCCGCTGCCGCCCTCGATCACCTGCACCTCCACCACGCCGGGCCGCAGGGTGTCGGAGCGTACGTCGGCGGAGAACCGCACGACGAGCCCGCCGTCCTCGTCCTGGGTGCCGAGCAGGGCCTTGGCCTCGTCGATGGTGTAGGTGTGTCCGTGGATCCAGTTGATCCCGGTGATCACTGTGGGCAGGTGGCGGCCGAACGGACGGCGTACGTTCATATGGATCTGGTCGCGGCGCACCGGCTCGTACCAGTCCACGCACTCGATCCTGGCCAGCCACAGCACCTTGTGCTCGCAAGCGGAGCAGCAGGTGTCACAGCGCTCGTCCACCGGCGGCTCGCACCCGGTGACCCGCACCTTGTAGCACTCCTCCGTCCAGCCGAATTCGCAGTCCGAGGTGTCCGCGCAGGCGTCGTTGTAGACGGCGCGGGTGGGCTCGACGGGCCGCTCGGCGTACTCGATGCCGACCCAGACGGTGTCGGTGTCCCGTTCGTGCGGCGGCAGCGCCTTCCACAGGTCGATCACGCAGCCGCCGCGCACCACGACCTCGTTGCCCGCGCAGTCCACGGCGAGACCGGGGGTGATCCTCGCCTTGGCCCGGCGCCTGGTGTGCTCGGTCTCGGCACCGCCCTCCTCCACGCTCGCCTCGGGCCGCGCGGACTCTTCGGCGGCGTCCGGCGGGCAGTCGTCCTCCTCCCGCGGCGCCGGTTCCACGTGCAGGCCGCACACCACGCCGTAGCCGAGCAGACAGCGCATGCGCAGTCGCAACTTCTCGCGGTGGTAATCCTGCTCACGCTGGAAGTCCCGGGCGCCCAGCATCTGGCCGTGGAAGTACCGCAGCCGGCGCAGCGGTGGCGCGTCGAACCCCTCTGTCCTCGGTGTCTCTGTCCCGGTCATCGCCCCGTCCTCTCACGACACTCGCGTATGCACACCGACGGCGGAGACGACTCCGACGCCCACTCCTGGCCGCGACCCTCTCGGTCCCGGCCTCAGCACCCCGTCGCGGTTCAGCCGCACGGGATGCGCGCCGCCCAGCACGGGCGCCGGCAGCGGGGCGAACCCGGTGTCCACGCCGACCGTGGACCGCGAACCGACCACGAACCCCGCGCCGCCGGTCCGTATCGACCCCACCGTGTGCGCGGGCGCCTGCCGCTCCACCAGCCGCCGCAGCGCCGCCCCGTCCGCCGATCCGACGGGCAGGAGCACCCGGAACCGGTGTGCGTGCGTGGTGAACGGGTCGCCGTCCGGCACGCCGAACGCGCGCAGCGGCGCCGTGCCCAGCGCCGATCCGCCGGCCCGGAACCGGCTGGCCGACCGGCCGAACAGCCGCACGGCGCCGAGCCCTTGGCCCGGACCCTGCCCCTGTCCCGGCCCTTGGCCCTGCCCCTGTCCCGGCCCTTGGCCCTGGCCCTGTCCCGGCCCTTGGCCCTGGCCCTGTGCCTGTGCCGTTCCCAAGCCGCCGACGGCCTCGCGCAGGTGCGCCCAGCGGCGGTCCGTCGCCAGCTCGTCGATGACCGGGGCCACCCCGAACACCAGGCGCACCGCCTCCCGCAGCGCCCACGGCGTGCCCCGGCGCCGGTAGAGCTGCGGTGCCGCGGCCAGCAGCGCGCGCCGGGTGGAGGCGTCCCAGCCCGCCTCGAAGGACAGGCCCAGCAGACCGGCCAGCCACGGCAGCACCCGGTCCGGGACGCCGGCCGGGTCGAGGAGCGCCGGATATCGCTCGATCACCCGGTCGAGCTGGGCCAGCGTGGCGTCGAACAGCGACAGGAAGCGCTCGGTGAAGTCGTCGGCCGCGGGGTCCTGGCGGAAGGCGGGCGGCAGCAGGTCGGCGCTGGTGACCCGGGGGAAGTCCAGCCGGATCCGGCGTACGACCGGAGTCGCACCGCCGTCGCCAGACAGCCGCAGCCGCAGCCGCAGGAAGCGGCCGGGCGGCTGGTCGACGAGGAAGTCCGTGGCTCCCGCAGCCGACGCCTGCCAGTCGCTCTCCTCGTACCGGCCGTCCTCGCTGACCACGATCCCGACGGCGACCGCCGTCCCGGCGGGCACGTCGGCGTCCACGCGTACGCGGTGCCAGCGGCACCGCGAGACGCCGCTGTCGATCAGGGTGGTGACGTACGACCCGCCGGCCACGTATGTGCCGGTGGCCGGCGGCGCGGGGTCCCGGGGCAGGCCCTGCCAGGTGTAACAGGTGGTCGCGGGGCCATCCGGGCCCTTCTCGCTCAGGCAGAACCCGTCCTCGTCCGCCGAGGTGAGCGCTGACGGCGGCAGGGCCGCGGCCAGCTCGTCCACGGTGACGGTACGGAAGGGGCCACGGTGACCGCCCCGGTGGATCCTGAGCCGTCCACCGTCGTCGGTGAGCAGCCACACGGTCCGCTCCGGCCCGGTGCGCAGGCCGATGACCTCGCCGCGCGCGCCGGTGCGGAGCACGCCGCGGAAGCCGCCCGTGGAGTCGAACCGCCGCAGTTCCGTGCTGCCCTGACAGGCCACCAGGACCTCGTCGCCGAGGGTCGGGGCGGCCCATCGCGGCCGCTCGGCCCGGATCACCCCGGCGAGTTGTTCGCCCTCGCGGCGCCACACCAGGACCCGGTCGGACTCCACCACGGCCAGCCGGTGGCCGCGAGCCGCGACGGAGACCGGCTCGCACAGCGGGCCGGAGTCGCGGCCGGGCGGCCACAGGGGGGCGAAGGCGCCGCTGCAGACGTCGCGGCGCAGCAGCCGCCGCTCGTCCGGGACGAGCAGATACCAGGCGCACGGCCCGCACCCCGGCGCGAGGCGGGGGTCGGGGAACCACGGCAGCAGTGCCGCCCTGGTGGGCCCTTCCGGCGCGGGGCCGCGGTAGGCGAGCCGGAGGCCGGCCGCGTCGTCGAAGCCGACGATGCCGTGCGCCTCCTGCTCGTCCCAGCCGACGTACGCGTCCAGGAGACGGAAGGTCGCGGGGTGTGGTGTGCACGTCATGGCGGGTCTCCTACCGGGATCAGCAGCGGGCGCTCCGGCCAGACGAGGGTGTGGGGCGGGAGGGCGTGGTCGGTGCAAGGCGGCCGGCGCACCCCGTCGACGGTGAGCGAGAGCCGGGTGACGGCAAGCACCCCGTCGACCGCCAGAAGCCGTCGGACCAGTGCCGTGTGGCGCAGCGCCCCACCGAACGGCCAGCCCGCGCCGTCCTCCCCGCCGCGCAGCGGATCCAGGTAGGTGCGCACCGCGTCGCCCGCCCGGGCCAGCACCGCGGCCCGGTCGAGGTCCGGATCGAGGGTGACCCAGGACTCCACCGCGACACGGCGGTACGGCGCGGGGGCGGCCACCACCGTTACCCCGGCGGGGGCGGCTTCGCGCGACAGGAAGTCGGCGACGGCGCGCAGGGTCGCGGCGGTGGGGACCGGGGGTTCGCTCGCGTCGTCGCCCGGCGGTACGGGCGGTACGACGAGGACTCCCACGACGCCGGGGATCGGCACCCCGGCGAAGTCGGGGTGCAGGCCGGGCACGCCCCGGGCGCGGGCCACCGACGCACCGGGCGCGCGGACGGCCAGCCGGCCGTAGTCGGCCGGGGCCACGGCCCGGCCGCGGGCCCGCAGTTCGCCGACCCCGCGACGCATGGCGTCGGCGTCGGGCTCGGCGTCCGTCCCGCCGGAGGCCGGGAAGGGGTTGTTGACGCCGGTGACGAACGGCAGCGCGGTCACCACCCCGCCCACGGCACCCGCCGGTACGGCGCCGGCGCTGCCGCCGCCCACGCGGTAGCGCACGGCGCGGACGTTGCGGAAACCGAGCGGGACGGCCGCGCCGTTGACGCCGTCCCCGAAGGTCACTTCGCCGCGGTCGTGGTCCACGGTGAACACCCGGTCGTCGGCGCCGTACCCGGCCAGGCTCTCCACCTCCCGCCACCGGGACGAGGTGTTGGCCGTGGTGCCGAACACATCGCCGCCCGCGTCGTCGTCGACCTCGATGACCACCGATCCGGCGAGGATGGGCACCTGGCTGAGGGTCATGCGCCGCCGCCCGGTCGCCGCGGGGTCCTGGACGGGCTGCAACGGCTCGTCCCGGATGGTGCGGGCGGCGGTGGCGGCGACCACGTTCAGCCGCAGTCCGGACAGCACCGGCGCCGGTCCGGCGAAGGCGCCGTGCGCGATCCGCAGGCGCAGCCAGCGCAGCCGGGGCCGGGGCCGGGTGCCGGGCGGACTGCCCGGCTCCCACGAGCGCGGGACCCTCAGCTCGACGGTCCCGCTCGCGGTGAGACCGGCCGTGGAGTCCCGCATCAGCTCGGCGGGTACGAGCCGGGTGCCGTCCAGCACGTCCCAGCGCAGCAGCGGCGCGGGCGGCAGCGGCAGGGGCGCCGCCCCGCCGGAGCCCGCGGGCGCGGGAGGAGCGGCGACGACCACGAAGCCCAGGGACAGCCGCGGGTAGGGGCCGGCCGGCCCGGCGAGTCCGATCCACAGCCCGTCGCCGGGATTTGGATCCCGGCCGAAGGGCGCGAAGGGACGGCTGGGGCCGGACGGCCCCAGCGGCAGTGTCTCGAGCCGTCCGGCCTCCTGGACGGCGAGGGCCCCAAGGGTGGCCGGTGTCGCGTACAGGTCCTGGTCGGTCTCGTAGACGACCTGCCCCGCCGGAGTAGAGGCCGCGCTCTGGAACCCGGCCGGGATGAGCACGGAGGCGCCGTCCGGCGGGTTCACGGTGAACTCCAGGAGCGCGGTCGCCGCGCCGGCCGGGCGCCGTCGCACGCCCGCCGTCGCCAGGTGTTCGGCCAGCACCTTCTCCGGCAGCCGGTTGACGCGGGCGAGTACGGGTTCGGCCTGGGTGCCGAAGAGGCGGACGAGCGCGACGCCGGCGTCCTGGCGGTCGGGGTCGGTCCAGTCCGGGGTGTAGCCCGCGATCCGGCCGCGTACGCCGGCGCGGACCGCCTCGCGGGTCGCGTCGACCAGTTCGGGCTGCGTGCCGGTCGGTCCGGGACCGCGCACGATCCGTCCGTCCGCCCTCTCCCGTTCCCGGGCGTCCTTCTCCCACCACACCTCGTCGGTCATGCCAGCCCCTCCCCCGGTTCGGCGGCGGGCACGATCCGGGTGCGGACCGCGCGCAGCACGGGAAGTTCCCCGGCGCCGAGCGGCACCTCGCCGCAGTCCTCGTCCGCGTCGGCTCCGTCGAGGCCGATCGCCACGGCGGCGACGTCCGCGAGGTCCCCCAGCGCCCGCCGCGCGGCGCGCAGCAGGGCCGAGGGCCGCAGCGGCTGCCCGAACGGCCAGCCGTCCCGCTCCTCACCGCCCACCAGCGGGTCGAGGAAGCGGCGCAGCGCCGCGGTGAGCACGGTGGACACGCGGGTGCGGTCGGCCGGGTCGCCCGTCAGGGCGACGCGCAGCGTCACCTCGCGGTAGCGGGGGGCCCGGACGAAGACCTCGGAGGTGAGCAGCCGCGCCTGTTCCAGGCGGGCGGCGACCGCGCACAGCATGCCCGGGTCGGGGAGCGGAGCGGCGACGAAGTCCTCGCGGGCGAGGTCGTCCCGGGGTGCCGCCGGGACGATGCGGACGGTCACCGCGCCGGGCACCGTGGAGCACGGGAAGCCGGGGTGCTCGCCGAGGGACGGGTACGCGCGGGCGACGGCGACGCCCGGTGTCGTACGGGCCAGGGTGACGAAGTCCTCGGCGGTGACCGCGCGGGTCACCTCCCCCAGGGACGCGGCCGCGCGCCGGCGCGCCTCGATGATCGTCTCCGGGTCCGCGCCTCCTTCGGCCCGTACGAGGTTGGCGGCCGCGACCGCTCCCGGCGGACCCGGAGCGTCCCCGGCCACCAGCCAGTTGCCGGTCATGCCGCCGTTGCCGGACCGGCCGCCACCGGTCACGTACGCGATGTGCGCATCCGGGTCCGGGCGGGGGATGCGCCCGGTGAGTCCGTCGCCGAACACCAGCGCGCCCTCGGCCCGGTCGAGCACGAAGATCCGGTCGGCGGGCGCGCCGAAGGTGAAGTCCGGCACCGGCTGCCAGTCCTGACCCGCCAGGCGCAGGGTCGCCTCCAGGAGGCGGTCGGCGGCGTCCGGCAGGACCAGGTGCTGGCCGGGCAGCCTGAGCCACGCGTCGAGCTGCTCCTGGAGGTCGGCGCCGCGCGCGGTGCGGTGCCGGCGGTGGTGCGCGGCGGACACGTTGACGGCGAGTTGGAGGAGGCGGGGCGGGGCCGCGTACGTGGCGGCCGGGGTCGACACCAGGAGCCCGGTGTCCCGCGTGGACCAGCCGGCCGGGGGGTGCAGCCGGACCACCCCGGACCGCCTGAGCCCTGCCGTGCCGTCCTCGACCTTCTCGAACCCGCCGGTCACGTCCGTGCCCGGCCGGAACCAGGACCAGGTCAGCTCCGCGGGAGGCGGCACATCGGCGACCGCCCCGGGCAGCCACGACGGCGCGGACGCGGCGGGCGCCTCCAGTTCGACGAGCAGACCGATCGGCCCGGGCGCAAGGTGCGCTCCGGTGAGCGGCAGGGTGAACCGGACCTGTGCCGGGGCGCCGTCGCTCGCCAGCAGCGCGATGCCGCGACGGGCCCGCAGATCCGCCGTACGGTCACGGTCGGTCCACACGGTCACCTCACCGCCCTCGGCGAGCGGGAGGACGGCCACGTCGTCGTCGAGGGTGAAGACGACCTGCCCCGTGGGGTCCCGGGTCAGCGCCGTCCCTGCGGTGACGACCGGCACAGCGGTGTCCTCCTGCCGGGCGGCGACGCGCAGCACGGTGGCGGCGGGGCGGGCGGGACGCGGCGGTTGTAGGCCGAGCAGCCTCAGGACGGCGACCACGAGCGCGTCCGGCACCTGGTCGAGCCAGTACAGCCGCTGCTCGAGGAGGTAGGCGAAGAGTTCGAGGAGGGTGACCCCGGGGTCGACGGGCGCGTGCAGCGTCCAGGTGCCGTCCGACTCGGCGGGGATCCGCCGGCGGATGGCCGCCATCATGTCGGCCCAGGTCAGATCGTCCAGCTTGGGCGCGGGCAGGGTCATGGCGTCGTCCCCGTGGGACCCGTGAGACCCGTGAGTCCGGTGTAGAACGGGAAGACCAGGTTCGCCTTGGTGTTGCTGCGCCGGATGCGGTAGACGACCGAGACGGTGATCCGCGACTCGTCGGCCGGGTCGGCCTCCGCGCGGACCTCCTCCAGTTCCACCCGCGGCTCGTGGTCACGGACGGCGGCGGCGATCGAGTGCTCCAGGTCGCGCAGGTTCTGCACGCTGCCGGGCGCGAACACCAACTCCTGTGCGCGGGTGCCCAGTTCGGGCCGCATGACCCGCTCGCCGGTGCCGGTGAGCAGCAGCGCCCGCAGACAGTGCTCGATGCTCTCCTCGCCGACGGCGTACCCGAGCCGCCCGGACGCGTCGGGCAGGATCGGGAACCGCCAGCCGGCCCCGAGGAACTCCTCGCTCATGCCGTCCTCGCCTTCTTGGCCAGCACGGCGGGGGTGAGCGGCGGGGTCGGCGGGCCGGTCGGCCCGGCGGCGGAGGGGTGGGTGTGCGTGTTGAACGCCTGGAGCAGCGCGTTGCCGAGCACGAGCGGTTCGGTGGCGCCGCCGCCGAGGTCGATGGAGGGGGAATCGACCGTCAGCTTCGACGCCTTGAGGGTGATCTCGCCCTGTGCGGTCACGGTGACGCTGCCGCCCTCGGCCGCGGTGATCCGGACGGCCTTGCCCTGGTCGTCCAGCTCCACCACGTGCCCGGCGGCGGACGTGATCCGTACGACGGCCTTGGACCGCGTGTCGTCGAGGAGCACTTCGTGGCCGTGCCGGGTCCGGATCATCTTCTGGTCGCGGCCTTCGGTGCGGGCGGTCGGCGGCTTGTCCTCGCCGTTGTAGAGGCCGCCGAGCACGATCGGGTACCGCATGTCCCCGTGGACGAAGGCGACGAGCACCTCGTCGCCCTTCTCGGGAACGAAGACCGAGCCGTAGCCGTTGCCCGCGTACAGCTGGCTGACCCGGATCCAGTCGGTGACCGTGGTGTCGTCGAACCAGGGGAACTTCACCTTGACCTGGCCCTCGTCGTCGCCCTCGTTCTCCACGACGAGCGCTTCGACGACGCCGTAGTAGCGCTTGTCGGTGGAGCGGGCGCGTGGCGTGCCCCTCATGGTCACTGGTCCCCCTGGTGGATCCGCCGAGCGGTGAACTGGGTGAAGAACCCGCTGGTGTTCAGGGTGTGCTCGACCCGTTTGACGAAGTAGGTACCGGAGAAGCGGCGGCCGAGGCCGTAGATCTCCAGGTTGTCGCCGGGCCGCAGCTCGGGCAGGCCCGCCACCTTGCCGGTCGCGGTGATGAACTCGTAGGCGCGCTCGCGCAGCAGGCTGATCGCCAGTTCGCGGGCCTCCTGGTCGCTGCCGACCGGCGCGTCGACCATGACCTCCTGGCGGCCCTGCAGGGTGGACTCGGCGACCTGGGGCCCGCTCTGCCCGTCGGCCGCGTTCTGCCCCGCCGGCAGGTTCTCGGCGGTGGCGGTGAACGCGATCGGCTGTTTGGTACGGGGATCCCAGCCGCGCACGGTCACCTTGCTGACCTGCTGGGACACCGTCAGCGTCGGGGTGAACTCCATCAGGTTGGGGATCAGCCCCTGGGGTTGGCCGGTCGGGCCGGTGCTCAGCCCCGGTGCGTACGCCAGCCGGTACACCCGGATCGGGCGGCCGTCGCGGCCGTCGGTCGGCTTGGTGAAGTACAGCGTGTCCTCGCCGGTCTTCGGGTCCGGCAGGATGTAGCAGTCGAAGTCGAGCCGCTTGGCCCGCTCCAGCAGGAACGTCGCGTCGTCCTGGTTCTTCTGCACCACCCGGTCATGTGTGGGCCCTTCCCTGGTGACCTCGATGCGCAGGTGGTTGCGCTGGGCGATCTGCTCGGCGATCCGCCAGTCGGGCAGATTGCGGTAGATCTTGGTCTCGTTCTCGGTGGGCTTACGGTCCTTGAGCCGCAGCAGCCCGTCCACGCCGCTGACCTGGACGGTGGGCGACGCCCCCTCGGTGAACTTCGGGCTGAGCGTGGAGATGGTCCCGGTGGCGACGGTGAGCAGCTTCTCGGCGTAGCCGAGCCGGACCGAGACCCGGCCGCCGAGCCGGAAGCGCGGCGAGTCGCTGTGCTTGAACCGCAGATGGGCGTCGTCCCAGTTGTTCAGTGTGAGGTCGAAGCCGGACATCTCGTCGAGGTCCCGGTTCACCTTGATGTCGATGATGTCGTTCTTGGTGGACGGGTCCATCTCCAGGCCCTCGATGCGCACCTCGAACTCGGGCGCGTACCGGTCGGGCGACGCGACCTCGGGTGTGGGGGTGGTCATCGCGCTCCTCACGGCAGCCGGGGCACGGTCAGCACCCGGCCCGGTCGCAGGTCCCGCGGGTCGCTGATGCCATTGGCGCGGGCCAGCTCCCGCCAGGCGTCGGGCCGCCGGTAGAGCGCGGCGGAGATGGAGCTGAGCGTGTCGCCGCGGCGCACCACATAGCTCTTCTCCACCGTGGGCGAGGAGCGCGGTGTCTCGGCGACCTGCACGGCGGCCGGGCGGAACTCCTTCAGCGACAGGTCCAGCATGGCCCGCAGCGGCACGCCGTCCGGCCGGAACAGCTGGTAGTTGACGTCCAGCTTCTCCACAACGCCGGTGAAGACCTCCTCGTCCCAGACGAAGCGGACGACCGGCGGCGCGTGTTCGCGGCTGTCGGGCCGCAGCAGGTTGCGCACCGCGTTGACGTAGGACTCGCGTACGTTCTCCAGGGTGTCGGAGGTGTCCACCAGCGCCTGGACCGTGAGGGTCTCGGTGCCGCCGCGGACGTACTGCAGGGGCGGTGTCTCCAGGCCGGGGATGGTGATCTCGGCGAAGGTGTTGCTCTTGCTCAGCTTGTAGTCGGTGGGGTTGAACCGCAGCGGGATCCGCCGCTGCCGCTCGTCTGCGATCACCGGCCGGACGATCTCCAGGCGGGCCTGGGCCGCGCCCTGCCGGGCGAAAGACACGGGTGTCACACTCACAGCGCCTCCTCGTTCGCCCCGCCGCGACAGCGGCTCATGTCACTGTCGCCCGCGCGGCGCAGAGGCGCGGCTGTCGTGGCTGTCTGCGGCCCGGCGGCCGCGCGTGCGACGCTCACTGGTGCGCCTCCCCTTCGGCGAAGCGGCGTTCGGACTCGGTGTGCTTGGCGCGCGCGCACTGGTCCTCGTACAGCTTTGCCCAGGCCTGGATGTGCTTGTTGAACAGGCGGGTGAACACGGCACCGTCGTCGCCGTCCACCTGGAACCGGACCTCAAGATGGTGAATGGTCACCTTCGGCACGTCGGTCACCTCCCTTGGCTCAGGCGCGACAAGGCGTTCGCCGCGGCGTCCTGCAGGACCTTCGTCAGCCCCTCGTGCGCGATCTCCAGCGACTCGATGGCGATCGCGTTCTGCTCCGCGTGCAGATCCGGGCCGCTCCACTTGGCGGCCAGCCCGCCGTGGAAGGCCCACGCCGCGCCGGGCACCCCGTCCGGGCCGAGCACGATCACCGCGCCGTCGCGGCGGGCGCCCAGCGAGTCGGCGAGCCCCGCCTGGTACCAGGCCCACAGCCCCGGGTCGCGCACCACCCCGCGCTTGAGGGTGATCCGGTTCCACGAGTGGCGCAGCGGCAGTTGGTGGACCGAGTCGTTGCGGCCGCCCTCCGGGTAGCTCGTCACCTCCAGCTGCGCGCCGAGCCCGGTGACCTCCTGGAAGGCGCCGGACGCGGCCATGGGCAGCAGCAGCGCCTGCGCGGGGGGCAGATACGCGTCGCCGGGGTCGAGGGTGACCAGAAAACGGTACTTGGGCAGCGGATCCAGGGTCATGCCTCGATCACCTCCAGACCTCGGTCCTGGCCGAGTACGAGACGCAGCCGGATGAACTCCATGGGGACGGCCGGGGCGACCTCGATCTCGCAGACCAGCTCCCCCGGGTCCTGCTCGGGCGGGTTGTTGGTGTCGTCGCACACCACCCGGAACGCCTGCTCGGGCCGGGCGCCGGCGAGCGCCCCGGCCCGGAAGGCCGACAGGAGCACGGAGGTCAGCGCCCGCACCAACGTCAGCCGCAGTTCGGCCGAGTTGACGTCGAACACCAGCGGGCTCGCCACCCGCCGGATCGCGCGCACCAGCAGGTGCACCAGCCGGCGGTGGGCGATCCAGCGGGTGCGCGGGTCGGCGGACAGCGTGCGCCCGCCCCACACCATCAGCCCCCGCCCGCGGGTGCACCGGATCAGGTCCAGGCCCGCGTCGAACAGCCGGACCTGCTGCGGCTCGGAGTACTGGGCCGCGAGGTCGACCGCCTCCAGGATCACGGCGCCCGCGGGCGTGTGGTGCGCCCCGCGCTCGCCGTCGAGGCGGGCGATGACACCCAGGACGTGCCCGGACGCCGGGACGGTCCGCAAGTCCTGCCCGTCGGGGGTGCGCAGCGGCGGGTGGTAGACGGCGGCGCAGCCCAGCAGCCCGCTGTCGCCCGTGGCCGCCAGGGAACCCACCCAGTCGACCGCCTCGTCCACGGAGGACAGCCGGGGCGGTACGTCCAGGACGGCGAGGCGGTCGTGCAACGGCTCCACGCTCCGCAGCAGTTCGAGCACCACGTCGGTGTGGGTGGCGCCGGACAGGTCCGCGCCGAGGTCCGGCAGCGCCACCAGCGCCGGTTCCGGCAGCTCGGCCTGTACGGTCACGGCGTCCGCGTACTCGCCGCGGGTGGGCGCCGCGTCGGCGCCGCCCGCGAGCGTCAGGTCCCAGGACATCGAGATCGGCCCGGGCCGCCCCGGCGGCGGTGGCGGCCCGTCCGGGACCAGCCGGATGTAGCGCGACCCGGTCAGCCGGTCGGCCACCTCGGCCGGCGGCAGTCCGGGGAAGGTCTCGGGCGGCTCGCCGGGCATCATGACGCGTACGCCCACGGTGGGCGGTCCGGCGACCGTGCTGGCCTGGTAACGGATGGCGACGTGCCCGCCGTTGGCCCAGGCTCCGGGGCTGGTGGCCACCACCTGGTAGCGGGTGGCGGCCCATCCGCTCAGCGGACCGACCGTCCACCGTGTCCGGGCCGCGGTGGCCGGCCCCGACACGCGGAGCACCCAGGCGGTGCGGCCGCCGTTCTCGAAGAAGCCGCGCAGCGCGTACGGGGTGGCGAAGGAGCCGCCCGGCGGCCCGAAGGTGCCCAGGACGTCGTTCCAGCTCTCCACCCGGACCGGCGCGCCCACCGGGCCGCGGCGGAGGCGGCCGAGGAACGCCGCCACGTCCGTGCGCAGCGGCTCCTCGCCGGAGCCGCGCGGCACGGAGGTCAGGGATACGCCTGGGAGCGCTTCGGCGGCCATGTCAGAGTTGGATCTCCAGCTTCTCGACCGCCAGGACGAGCGTCTCCATGGCGATCTCGTTCTTGGTGGCGCTGAGCGTCGGACCGGTGTACTTGGTCGGCCAGCCGCGGTTGAAGTTCCAGCGCATCGTTTCGTTGCGGTTCTCGTCCAGCAGCACGATCGAGCCGGAGGTGCGCCGTACCTTGCCGTCGAGCGCTTCCACCACCCACTTCCAGAACCCGACGTGGCCGGTGATGCCACGCTTGAAGGTGAGGTTGGTGAACTTCTTCAGTCCCGGGATCTTGCGGACGGTGATGTCCTCGCTCCCGGTGCGGTACTCGATCGGCGGGATCTCCAGCTCCAGCCCGCTCACCTCGGTGAAGGACCCGCTCACCGCCACCCCGTCGTCGCTGACGTTGGTCACGATGATCTTGAAGTTGTAGGACGCGTATGGATCGTCCCTGGTAATGGGCGGCATGGTGGCCTCTCCTCGGGCACTCAGGCGAGCTGGGTCTCGCGGGTCTTCTGCTGGATCCGGAAGATCACGAACTCCGCCGGGAAGACCGGCGCGACGCCGATGACGCAGATGAGCCGGCCGTTGGCCAGGTCGTCCTCGGTCATCGTGGTGCGGTCGCAGGCGACGAAGAACGCCTCGTCGGCGGTGGTGCCGGCG
Organism: Streptomyces sp. NPDC005266; assembly: GCF_040607655.1. NCBI lineage: Bacteria > Bacillati > Actinomycetota > Actinomycetes > Kitasatosporales > Streptomycetaceae > Streptomyces > Streptomyces sp. NPDC005266. The sequence continues at coordinate 120,830 of NZ_JBEXHC010000010.1, read as the reverse complement.
AGCGCGCCGCCGCGCCAGACCGTGGCGAGGAAGTTCGTGACCGTCTGGCGCACCAGGGCCCACAGCGCCTCGTCGTTGGGCTCGAAGACCACCCATTGGGTGCCCTCGTCGATCGACTCCTCCAGGTAGAGGAAGAGCCGCCGGACGTTGATGTACTTCCACGAGCTGTCCGAGGACAGCGTGCGCGCGCCCCACACCCGGTGGCCGAGGCCGGGGAAGAACCGCAGCGCGTTGATGCCCTTGGGGTTCAGCAGATCCTGATGCCGTTTGGTGACGTCCTGGGCGATGCCGTCGGTCAGCCGGATGCCCCGGATGACCGCGTTGGCCGGTGCCTTGTGCACACCCCGCTCCACGTCCACGCGCGCGTAGATCCCGGCCATGTGGCCCGACGGCGGCACCTCGACGTCGCGGTTGGTCGACGGGTCGCGGGTGACCAGCCAGGGGTGGTAGAGCGCCGCGTACTTGGTGTCGAACGGCTCGCGGAACGCCTGGATGCCCTCGGTGTCCAGGCCGTCCTGCGGATCGAGGATCGCGAACCTGTCCCTGAGCAGCTCGCAGTGGGTGACAAGGGCGGACTCGACCGTCCCCGACCACACCCCCGGCACCGCGCAGAGGGCCACCTCATCGATGTCCTCCAGCGCGGCGATCCCGGTGCGCTTGCCGCTGCCGCCGTCCTCGCCCACGAAGTCGGCCACGCTCAGGCTCCCGTAGGCGTCGTCCCCGTCTCCCAGCGTCAGCCAGGACCCGACCGCGGGCACGGGGAACTTCGCCGGATCGGTGGACAGGCCGGCCAGAGCTTTCGCCCGCACCAGCTGCGAGCGGCCCGCCAGGGTGGTCACCAGGTTGGCCGGCGCGTCGCCGGTGAGCCGGAGGTTGCGGTGCGTCTCCGTCACCACGGCCCCGGACGGCTCGGCGAACCGCGCGTCGACCTGCGCCTCGACCAGGTGCAGCCGGTCGGTTTCGAACAACGTCCCCGGCACGTTCCCGTCGAGGGTGACGACGTCCGCGGCGATCGCCTTGACGGTGCGGATGGTCAGGTTGGTCCCGTCGTCGAGCTGGACGACGGCGCCCTCGTACAGCCGGCTCGCTCCGCCGACCCGCAGCTTCGCCCCCGCCGAGGTGTTGCCCCGGCGCACCCGGCGCACCAGCAGCCCGGTCCGCCACGCCTCATGTGCCGCGCCGGACGGCAGGGTCAGCGTGACCTTCCCGTCCGCCGGCTGGCTCACCTGGACCTTGAACCGGCCGGAGCCGATCTGCACCCAGACGTCGGGCGGCAGGTCGTCGGGGTCGAGCCCGGCCACCGCCGCCACCTCGACCGTCTCGCTGTCCGCGGCGGCGTCCGCGGCCAGCTGCGTGACGAACAGCCCACCCTCCTGCGGATCCGGCAGCACCGGCAGCGCGGCCGCGGCCATCGGCTGGATCCTGACCTGCACCCCGCCGCCCCACGAGCCGGGGCTGACGGCGGTGAACTCCAGTGTCTGTTCCGCGCTGCGCGTCCCGACCTGCACATAGTCCCCGCGGCCCGTCCTGACCTCGGCGGGCAGCGCGGCGTCCAGTTCGACGCGGTGGGCGGTCGCGTCGTAGGCGGCGACGCCGGCGGTGTGGATCGACTGCTGGTCGTCGCCGCGGAAGATCTGGATCTGCTGCCCCACGCCGGTGAACCCGATCAGGTGGCCCAGCTCCAGCCGGGTCGCGCCCTTGGCGGCGTCACCGGCGACCGAGCTCACCAGGCCGTGGCCCAGCACGCCGGAGGCCGGGCTCGCCTGCCTGCTGGCGACCCGCTTGACGTACAGGCGCTGACCGCCGTTGTCGAAGAAGCCCTTGACCGCCAGCGGGAACAGCCACCAGCGGCCGCCCTCCGCCGGATCGTTCGCCCACGTGTCCCGGATCAGCGGGTCCGGCTCGGGGAGGAAGCCCCCGAACGTGTTCTGGAATTCGAGAAAGTTGGTGACCAGCTTGGGCTTGCCGCCGTACGGGCCGCGCACGGTGACGCCGGCCATGCCGGACGTACTGGTGCTCACCCCCGCGATCGGCCGTGGGCCCGCATCGATCTCCTCGATGTAGACCCCGGGGCTCAGATACTCCGGCATGGACGGCTCCTCACTGCTCGCGGATCTCTATGACGTGTCGGCGCTCGGCGTCCTGGGGCAGCCGCACGACCAGCGATCCGGACCGGCCCGGACGCTCGGTGGCCTGCAGGCGGAATGTCTCCTCGACGGCGTGCTCGTCGGCCTTCTCGCCCTCCCACCGCAGGGCCATCCGGAAGGCGCCCGCGGCGTCGGACAGGGTGCGCTCGTGCCATGGCGTCAGGTCCCGGCTGGTCCGTCCCCGGGCCTCGACCAGCACATTGGCGATCGGCGCCGCCGTGGCCGCGTCGACCACGGCGCCGTGCACGGTGCGCACATGCGGCGGGTAGGGGAAGGAGACACTCGGCAGCAGCCGCACCAGCCGCGGCTCGGTCACCGCCGCCGGCGGGTGGGCGTCGTCATACGGGTGCACCAGGAACTCGACGCCCACCAGACCGGCCGAGAACGGCTCCCCGTCGGCCGGGTACAGCGGCTGGTAGCCGGCGGCCGCGAAGCGGGCCCGGTGGCGTCGCGGCCGGGCCGCCCACGGTTCGCGGCATCTGCCCAGCCCCGGATAGGCGAAGGCCGCGCTCGGTGTGCACACCGCCACGTCGTCCAGCGGCAGCCAGTCGCCGTCCTCGAACCGGTCCAGCCGGACCGTCACCCCGGCCCCGCGCACCCGCCTGGCCCAGTCGTCGAACGGTATGAACCAGGCGGGGCTGTGGAGCGTCGAGCGTTCCAGCGGTACGAAGCGGCTCATGGCGTGGCCGTCCCGCTGACGACCCGGTTGTGCACCGGGCGGACCGGCGTCTCGACGGCGGAGTCCAGGTTGACGACGCGGACCTCGTAGTTCAGCGACAGCCGGTACGGCTTCTGGATCGCGTACCAGACCCACGACTTCTGGTCCAGCGTGAGCGGGGTCAGGCTGAGGTGCAGCGAGTCGGTGCTCGCCGCCAGGCTGCCGGACAGCTGCGCGCCGTCGAGGATCGCGTCGTCGTAGAACGTCTGCAGGGCCCGTCCGAGCATCCGGTGCTGGGTCTCCTGGTCACCGCCCCAGGGGGTGATGAGGTACCGCAGCAGCAGGGCCATCGGCGGCTTGCGGGTGGTCGGTGGGTCGGGTGGCCGGGAGCGCACCGGCGGCCTGTTGCGCGACGCCGGGTCCTCGGCGATCTCGTAAAGGAACACCGTGAGTTTCGGTGGCGGTGTCTGTACCGCCTCGGAGAGGTCGTTGAGTTCCGCGATCGGCGGTTCCACCTGACTGAGCCCGCGCAGGGCCTGGGTCAGGGTCCCCACGATGACCGTCGAGACATCGGCGATGACGCCGAAGTCACCCATTCGCATCCTCCCCCCGGCTCCGCGCTCGAAAAGCGTGTGTCGACGTGCACCGAGAGGATGCCGGTAACGGCGTGCCCAGACCGCGATCCGCCCATCACACGAGCGTCACCGGCCCGTTTTCGCGGTCGGGGATGACGTAGCCGGACACGTTCCGACAACGCCGGGGTGACATGGGTGAGGCATATTTTCTTTTCGTGGAAATACCCTCAGAGCGAACTGGTGTCCTGATCCTCCGGGTGTGGGTGGAAGGCGGCAGGCCGGACGGCTTCCGTGCGCGCATCGTGCGACCGGGCGGTCGGCACCAGGCACCCCCAGCCGCGGTTGGCGCGGCCGATGACCTGCTCACCGCCGTGCGCGCCTGGCTCGACGAGTTGCTCGAGCCGGACAGGTGACGCCTCCGCGACGTTCCGGTGATGCCTCGCCATATAACCTCCTTTGCCCGAAGCCGGACACAGGATCATGAGTTACTCGTAACATGGCTTCCGTGCACCCCGATGACCGTCATGGGGTGGGTCACTGAAGCCGATATCGACCCGGGGGGCCGATGAGCGCAGAAGGCCATGTCATCACGTTGAGACTCCTCAAAGGCTTCGCGCTAACGGTCGATCACATACGCGTTCCCATTTCTTCCAGCGCCCAACGCCTCCTGGCGTTTCTCGCCCTGCAGGACATGCCGCGAACCCGGACCTATGTGGCCGGCACCCTGTGGCCGGACGTCACGGCGTCCCGCGCCCACGCCAATCTCAGATCGTCCTTGTGGCGCGCGACGCGAACGGGACATCAGGTCATCGACGCGTGCACGCAGGAACTGGCGATCTCCAAGCGCATCAACGTGGACATCCACGAGGCGGCGAGACGCGCGCACCGGCTGCTCGACATGCCGCGCTCATGCGATGACATCCTCACCGCCCAGACGCGGGCGGACCTCTCGGCCGACCTCTTACCCGAGTGGTCGGAGAACGAGTGGGTGCTGGTCGAACAGGAGCAATACCATGAGCTCCGGCTGTATGCCCTGGAGGCGATGACCGAACGGCTGACAGCGGCGGGCCGCCACGGCGAGGCCGTCGCCGCCGGGCTCGCCGCCGTACGCGCGGAACCCTTGCGGGAAAGCGGCCATCGCGTCCTGGTGAAGGCACATCTCGCCGCGGGCAACAGAGGCGCGGCACTGCGGCAATACGAACAATGCCGCAGCGTCCTGCTCGACGAATTGGGCCTGGAGCCCTCCCAGACGCTGAGAAACCTTGTACCACCCCACACCGAGGGGGCGACCCGGAGCCCTCAGGGCGTTCGGTCGTCCGCCGCCCAGCGAGCGATGTCCTGGTAGCTGCCGACCTGAGCCATGGACGCGGGCGCCGATGATCTCGCCGACCAGCTCCGCCCCACCCCTGAAGCGGCCCGCCGCCGGAGCTCCCCCGGCGAGGGCCGCGCCGAAGGACGCCCTTACCGCCTCGTAGCCGAACGAGTCCGGGCCGAAGAGGATCGAGCCGTCGCCGGTGAGACCGTCGCCGCCGCCGTACAGCATGCTGACCGCACCGGTTCCGCCGCCGTACAGCATGCTGACCGCACCGGTTCCGCGCCACTTGCCCCGGACGCCCACGGCGATGCCGGCCGTCCCGTCCCCGTTGTAGTCGCCGGGGGCCGGCGCCGAGCCGAACAGGTCGCCCGTCTCGGCGACGCCGACGACGCCCTTGATGTCGAGCGACAACGGTACGAGCGCGGTCTGATCACCAAGGACGAGCGCACCCAGGAGCTGATCGCGATCTGGATCAAGGCGACCAACGAGGTCGCCGAGGCGATGAACGCGAACTTCCCGAAGACCAACCCGATCTTCATGATGGTCGACTCGGGCGCGCGGAAACATAATGCAGATGCGTCCGTGCCTCGGAGTCGGCCGGCCAGCGCGCGCTACCGGGCACGACCGTGATCGCGCCGGCGTTGTGGAAACCATCGCTGTCGTCCGCGCTCGGGTCGCTGATGAGCAGGTCGGCGTGGCCGTCGCCGTTGACGTCCCCCGAGCCGCGCCGCGGTGCCCTGGTGCGGGCCGCCGGTCCACACCACGGCGCCCGCCGCGTCAAGGCCGCTCACGCTGCCGGGGAAGGTGCACAGCAGATAGTCTTCCGGGCCGTCGGAGAAACCGGTGCCGACGACGACGTCGTCCTTGCCGTCGCCGTTGATGTCACCGACCACGGCCTTGTAGTCGACGAAGGGCAGGCCGACGTTCCGGCCGAGCGGTTCGTCGGCTCGCGGCCCCCGGCTCGCCGGCCATGGCCGTCAGGGGGTGCGCAGGGTGAGACCAACGAGCAGGTGGAATGGTTGGGCCGACACGGCGACCACATGGTGAACGCCGGTCGTTCGCGGACGTGCGATGCGCGTGCACATCGGCGCGGCTGCCGGATGGCGCCGCGTCCGCCGCACCTTTCTCTGCCGGCTCTGTGGACAAGGGCCGCTCTGAATGGAACGCTCGCTACAGAGCGCGGGCCGCGTAGCTTCGTCGGGCCCCGCCTGCTGCCCTCGCGCTCCAGCGCCTACCGGGTCGGCCTGGGCGCCGGCCGCATTCCTCGCACGAGCCGTGAACGTACGTACCAGCCAGCGGTCTTGTACCAACCCTCGCAGTCCTGGCACAGGAGTCCCCGCACGCTCAGCTTGCTCGCCGAGAAGGAGCTCACCGGATGAGAGTCCGAATCGCCCCGACCGCGCCCACGGCCGTCGGCCTCGCCCTGGCGGCCATCCTCGCCGCACCCGTCGCACCCGCCGCCGGCGCCGCGGCGCCGGCGGCCGCCGACCCGGCCGAGTTCACCGTGGACACCACGTCCGACGCGGTGGACGCCGACCCGTCGGACGGCCGGTGCCGTACCGCGTCGGGCGCCTGCACCTTACGCGCGGCGGTGATGGCCGCCAACGCCCGGCCGGGCAGCACCATCACGCTGCCTCCGGGCCACTACCGGCTGACCATCCCGCCCGACCCCAAGTTAATCATCGGGGACCACCCCGACCCGACCACGGGCGACCTGAACATCAACGCGCCCACCACGATCCGGGGCGCCGGCGCGCGGACCACCGTGATCGACGCCAACCGGCTGGACCGGGCCTTCCGCATGCGGGCGGACACCCGGCTGTCCGATCTGACCATCACCGGCGGAGTGGCCAGACAGCGCGAACTGCCCTTCACCGACACCGGTGGCGGCGGCATTGCCAACGGGCGGCACATGACGCTGCGACGTGTCACCGTGACCGGGAACTCCGCCGGTTACGGCGGCGGCGTCTTCAACGTCCCGGACTCGCATCTGGATCTCATCGACAGCAGCGTCAGCGAGAACGTCGCGGGAGAGGCCGGGGGCATCAGGTTCGACGACAGCGGCACCGTGACCAACTCGACGATCGCCGGCAACCGGGTGACGAACCCCGGCGACCGCCCCGGCAGCCTCGGCGGTTACGGCGGAGGCATCGACATCCGCGGCCTGGGTCCCGTGGAGATCCTCAACTCGACCGTCATCGGCAACCGTTCCAGCGACGGCGGGGGCGGGATCAACATCGCCCCCGCCTACCTCGACAGCCTGCCGCGGCCCATCCCCGACGTCATCGATCTCCCCTTGGGGCGGTTGACCCTGCGCAACTCCATCGTGGCGGGCAATACCGTCGACGGCGCGGCCGCCGACTGCGAGAAGGCCTTCGCCACCATCGCGTCGCGAGGCCACAACATCGACAGCGACGGCAGTTGCCGGCTCACCGCCGTGGGCGATCTGCCCAGCCGCACCCCGCTGGTCGGACCGCTCGCCGACAACGGCGGCCCCACGGACACCGCCGCGCTGCTGCCGGGCAGCCCCGCCCTCGACGCGGCCGACGGCTGCCCGGCCACGGATCAGCGCGGTGTCGCCCGCCCCCAGGGCGCGTCCTGCGACATCGGCGCCTACGAGCACACGCAGTGACCCGGCCCCGTACGGCATGAGGAGCGATTCGATGAGATTCCCGAGCCCGCCGGGCCTGCTACGGACCCTGGCCGGCGTCATGACCGCCGCCGCGGCCCTGCTGCTGTCACTCACCGCGCCCCCGCCCCTGGCCCGGGCCGATGCCGGACACGGCCCCCTGCTCGTGCGCACCACCCACGGCTGGGTGCACGGCGCGGCCGACCGTGACGGCGGGCGGGTCTTCCAGGGCATCCCCTTCGCCGCCCCGCCGACGGGCGAGCTGCGCTGGCGCCCGCCGCGGCCCGCCGCACGGTGGACCGGTGTCCGGGAGGCCACCTCACCGGCACACCCCTGCCCGCAGCTACCGCTGACGCTGCTCCCCGACGGCGGCCCCGTCCTGCCCGGGGAGTCCAACCGCACCGGCAGCACCACGGAGGACTGCCTGTACCTCAATGTGTGGACCCCTGCCCACGCCGGCGACCGGCCCCTCCCCGTGCTGGTGTGGCTGCACGGCGGAGGCAACGCCTACGGCGCGGGCAGCGACTACGACGGCTCCGCGCTGGCCGCGCGCGGCATGGTCGTGGTGACCGTCAACTACCGCCTGGGCGCCCTGGGCTTCCTCGCCCACCCCGCCCTGTCGGGCGAGAGCCCGGACCACGCCTCCGGGGACTACGGTCTGATGGACCAGCAGGCGGCGCTGCACTGGGTACGGCGCGACATCGGCGTCTTCGGCGGCGACCGGAACCGGGTCACGCTCGGCGGCCAGTCCGCCGGTTCCGCGGACACCTGTCTCCACATCGCCTCGCCCACCGCGAATGGCCTGTTCCACCGGGCGATCCAGCAGAGCGGAAGCTGCGTCGCGGACGGCGGTCTGCGACCGCTCACGCTCGACGCGGCCCAGCGCAAGGGGAACGGCTTCGCGGCCTCGGTCGGCTGCGCGGACCCGTCCACCGCGGCCGCCTGTCTGCGCGCCGTCCCCACCGCCGATCTCATCCGCGCCACCGGGACCGGAACCGCGTCCATGTGGGCACCTAACACCGGTCCGCGTGTCCTTCCCCATCCTCCGGACACCGCGTGGGCCGACGGGCGGGTGAACGCGGTCCCCACGCTGAGCGGCAGCACCCACGACGAATACCGCTACTTCACCGCCCTCTACGTGGATCTGCTCGGCGGCGGCCCGCTGAGCCCCGCCTCGTACGCCGCACTGATCCGGCTCCAGTACGGCGACCGGGCGGCGGCGGTCCTCGGCACGTACCCGGCCTCGGCCCACCCCTCCCCCAACCTGGCGTACTCCGCCGCCGTCACCGACCAGCGGTTCGCCTGCCCGGCCCGGGCCGACGGCCACCTGTACAGCGGCCGGGCGCCGGTCTACGCCTACGAGTTCCACGACCCGCAGGCACCGCCGTTCATCCCCGCGCCGCACACCCCGCAGGGCGCGTTCCACGCCTCGGAACTGGCCTACCTCTTCCCCATGGACTCCGTGCCGCCCCTGACGCCCGCCCAGCGGCGGTTGTCCGCCACGATGACCGCCTACTGGGCCCGATTCGTGGCCACCGGCGATCCCAACGGGCCCCGCCTGCCCACGTGGCCCCACCACACCGCCGACGGGGACCGCGTCCAGGTGCTGGCACCGGACCGGGTCGCGCCCACCACCGGCTTCGCGGCCGGCCATCACTGCGCGTTCTGGCGGCCGTCCCCCGCTTGATGGGGAAGGCCGCGACGATGGCGGCCACCGCGGCCGCCCCCACTCGGCCGGTGGCGGCGCCGCGCTCGGACCGGACTCGCCGCGCGTCGTCAATCCCTGTCCGTGACAGCGCGCGCGGCCGGGCCCTGGGCCTCGGCCGGCGTTCCGGTACCCGGGGCGCCGGCCGGGGCCCCGGGTACCGGAACGCCGTGCTGTGCCACCAGCGCCAGCAACGCCACACGCAACGGCCCGGTCTCCAGTACGGCGCCCGGGTCGAACCAGCGTGAGACGGCGGTTCCGCTGGCCATCCTGAGCGTGAACCGCGCCAGCTCGTCCGACACATCCGGGCGGCCGCACAGGCCGAAGACCGCGCTCAGCGAGCCCTGGGCCCAGGCCATCAGCGCATCGCGGTAGCGGTGCACCTCGGCCACGGCCGCCGCGCTGGCGTCCTGCTGCACCATGCCCAGCCCCAGCAGCAGCTTCAGACCGTGCGGATGGCGCTGAAACGCTTCCTTGACCGCTTCGAGGAAGGCGTCCAGGCGTCGCGTGACGTCGGTGCCGGGCACCTCCACCGGGGGCAGGGCCGCCAGCAGAGCGGCCCTGGCACGCTCCAGCACCGTGACGTAGATCCCCTCCTTGCTGCCGAAGTGCCAGTACAGGGAGCTGGTTGGCAGACCGCACGCGGCGGAGATCATCGAGATGGACGTGGCGGCATAGCCGTGCCGCGACATCAGTGCGCTGGCGGTGTCGAGAATCGCGTCGCGGGACCGCATGCCGCGGTCCTGGGCCGGTGCCTCGGTCATACGGCCGACTCTAGAGGAGCGCCGGGCCCCGGGCGCCAGGGGCGCCAACGGCTGGTGCGGCGGACGGGCAGGCGGTATCTTGCGCTCCCTGTCGCCTCCGGGTGGCACGCTGTTAGCACGTTAAGGGGGATACAGTGCGGGACTTCAGCCTTCCGCCCCTGGTGGAGACCTTGCGGTCAGGCGGTCTTGCGGATTCCGTGTACGAGGTGGCCGAGCGGGACCCGACGTTCCAGCAGCTCGCGCGCCGCGCGGGCCCGGGGAGTGACGAGTGGGTTCCGGTGACCGCGCTCGCCTTCCGGGACGAGGTGGTGGCCCTCGCCAAGGGGCTGCTGGCCGACGGCATCCACTTCGGGGACCGGGTCGCTGTGATGGCGCGGACCCGCTATGAGTGGACACTGTTCAACTACGCGCTGTGGTCCATCGGCGCCGTGGTCGTTCCGGTCTACCCAACGTCCTCCGCCGAGCAGGTGCGCTGGATCCTGTCCGACGCGCAGGTGGTGGCGATCGTGGTCGAGCATGAGGACCACGCCATGACGGTAGGGGCAGTCTGCGACGCCCTGCCGCAGCTGCGCCGGATCTGGCAGCTGGACGCGGACTGCCTACCACGGCTGACCGAGCAGGGCAGCGTCATCCCGAACGTGGTGGTGGACCGGGAGCGCCAAGTGGTGCAACCGCGGTCGGTCGCCACCATCACCTACACCTCGGGCACCACCGGACCCCCGAAGGGGTGTCTGATCACCCACGCCAATCTGGCGGTCGAGTGCGACACGCTGTTCACCGGCTGGCAGGAGATCCTCGCGGTGCCGGGCGAGCAGCCGTCCATCCTGGCCTTTCTGCCTCTGTCTCACATATACGGGCTGATGGTCCAGGTGTTCTGTCTGCGCAACGGCGTGCTCCTCGGGCATCAGGCCGATCTTTCGCCCGCCGCGCTGCTGCCCGCCCTCGCGTCCTTCCGGCCGACCTTCATCTTCGCGGTGCCCTACATCTTCGAGAAGATCTACAGCAGAGCGCGTCAGGTCGCCGAGGAGTCCGGCAGGGGCGACCTCTTCGACCGTGCCGCGGACATCGCCATACGCCATGCGGAGGCCGTGGAGCAACGGGACACGGGCAACGGACCTGGTGCCGGCCCGCTTCTCCGGGCCACGCACGCGGTCTTCGACCGCATGGTGTACGCCCGGCTGCGAGCGGTGCTGGGGGGACGCGTGCGATACGCCGTCTCCGGCGGATCGACGCTCCGACGCGAGCTCGGTCTGTTGTTCGCGGGCGCCGGAATCACCATCTACGACGGTTACGGCCTCACCGAGACCACCGCCGCGGTGACCGGCCAGCCGGTGGGGCATGTCAGGTTCGGCACCGTGGGCCGGCCGCTGCCGGGCTGCGCCATTCACATCGCCCGGGGCGGGGAGGTGTGGGTCCGCGGCCCCGTGGTCTTCGCCGGCTACCACGCCAACCCCTCCGCCACCGAGGCGGTGCTGCGCGACGGCTGGTTCGCCACGGGTGACGTCGGCTACCTGGACGACGACGGGTATCTGGTCATCAGCGGCCGGAAGAAGGACATCATCATCACCAGCGGCGGAAAGAGCGTCGCGCCCCAGGTGCTGGAGGAGCGGATAGGGTCTCACCCCCTGATCTCCCAGTGCCTGGTGGTCGGCGACAACCAGCCCTATGTCGCCGCACTGATCACCCTGGACCCGGAGGCCATGCGGCACTGGCTCATGCTCCACGGCAAACACTCGTCCGACCTCTCCAGAGCCACCGCCGACCAGGACCTGAAGACGGAGATCCAGCGGGCGGTCACGATGGCCAACAGTGCCGTTTCCCGTGCCGAGTCCGTACGGGCGTTCCGCATCCTGCCCTTCGAGTTCAGCATGCGGGACGGCCTGATGACACCCTCGCTGAAGATGCGGCGGGGGGCGATCGTCAAGGCGTACGCGGCGGAAATCGAAGGGCTCTACGCCACCTGACTTCGTCAGACTCTGTGCGGTGGCCACCGCATGGTCCCGCCCGGAGGCTGATCCACGCGCTGCGGCGAACCGGTCGGTGCTGCTGGCCGACCACTCCAAGTTCGGCAAGACCGCGACCGTAGGCATACGGATCCGCCACCGTCTGCAACGCTGTGCTCACCGATACCGGCAGGCCGGAGGAGGACATCGAGGCCATCCGGCACCTTGGGGTCGCCGTGGAGAGAGTCGACCCCGCGGAACCCTCCCCGTGAAAACCACCGCCTGCCTGCGATTGTCACCGCCTGCCTCGGATTGTCAGCCCTGCGAATACCCGGGACGAGGGCATCCGTTGAGGCGGTACCCGCGCATGGAAGCGCGGGGGGTATTTCATCACTCCCCGTTGGTATTCCAGGACCTGGAGCGCTTCGCGTGCTGCGCCGTTGGAGTGAATGCGTGGAGGGGCCCTTGTGACGGACAGCTCCGGATGAGGTACTTCAGGTATCCGAACGGGCGGGCCGCCCATCCACCCAGGGGACGCGACCTGCCTGCCATCTGACCGAGAACAGGCAGCGATGCAGCCGCGGTTTTCGGGCGTGCCTCCCTGGTGGACGACTCGGATCACGTCCCGACTCGATCCAGGAGGCATCATGTCACTTGTCCGGTTACTGCGCAGAATTGCCGTGGCGGTCGGTCTGGCCTTGGCTGTGGTCGCGCTTCCGTCGCCCGCCCACGCGCAGGTCTTCGTCATCCAGTGCAACGACCTGACGGGATTGAACAACGCCATCGTGGCGTCCAACAGCACTCCCGGAGCCGACCAGATCGTCCTGGCATCCAACTGCACGTACAACTTCGCCGCTCCGCTGGCCGGCATCAACGCGGTGACGCCGGTCACCGGTCCGCTCACCCTGAACGGCCGGGGCAGTACCCTCGCCCGCACCGGAGGCTCGGAGTTCCGCCTGCTCAAGGTCGAGGAGACGGGCAGCCTCACCATCAACCAGCTCACCCTCCGCAACGGAGACGTTTCCACCGCACCGTCCATCGCTCCTCGGGCCTTCGCCAGCTGCGGCAGTAGCGTCCCGGAAAACAATCGCGGCGGCGGAATCCTCAACCAGGGTTCCCTCACGCTCAACAGCTCGACGGTGACCGAAAACACCGCACTCAACGGAGGCGGCATCGCCACCGACGTGGATTCGACCCTGCTTGTCCGGACCAGCACCATCTCGGACAACAACGCCCCCGACTTCTCCGGCGGAGGCATCTTCGCCGATGAGGACAGCGATCTGACCCTGCAGAACACGACCGTCACGGGGAACCTCAGCGGTTTCTGCGGAGGCGGTATCCACACGCAGTCCAGCGACACCCTCACCGTGCAGGGCGGAAGCATCACCGAGAACGACTCCGATGGCTGGGGAGGCGGACTGGTCATCCAGGCCGACACGGCCAACCTCTCCTCAGTGCGCATCAGCGGCAACACGGCCGCTGAGCTGGGCGGCGGGCTGTTGAACGGGGAAAACAGCGCCACCACCCTGAACTCGGTCACCATCACCGGCAACACGGCACTCAACGGCGGAGGCGTCTACTCCGGGTCGTCCAACGATCCGATGACGGTCAACGCCAGCACCATCACGGGCAACACCCCCAACAACTGCGCGGGCAACCCGGTCCCCACCTGCGTGGGGTGACGCCGCAATCCGGCAGCACGACGAAGGGGCGGTCTGCCACGTAACCGGCAGACCGCCCCGACGACTTCACAGTGGTCGGAGCAGCGGCACGCTGCGGTCGGCAAACACTTCGGCTCAAAAGCGTGTGCCCTGGGTACCCGGCGGTCTCCGGCATCGCGCCCCCGCAGTACCGCACAGGAACTCGATCGCAGGACGCTGGATCGGATCATGCCAGCTCCCAGGAGGCCGGACCCGGATGATCTCCCGGCTCTCATCCGCCCAGGTCGCCTCCACACGAGCCCGGTTCTGCCAGGGCCGCGTGCCACACCGCGTCCCGGCCCACGTCCGCCACCACGTCGACGCCCATGTCACGCACGGCTGCGCAGGGGACGCCACGGGTCGGGCGATTCGCCGCGGCGTTCCGGGAGCGGATCGTGGGGCTTCGTCCGCTCCACGGTCGAGCTGCCGCACTACAATCCGAACTACGTCGGCGGCGACATCATCACCGGGGCCAACACGGCCCTGCAGGTGGCCCTGCGGACCTCGGGTGGCGCTCGACCCGTGCACATGGGATGGGCGGCTCCTACGCGGCGCGGTCCGCCCTGCGATTCCTGGACCGCTGAGATCCCCGCACCCCGGAGCGGAGAGGAAATGTCACGCATGGGCACATCGGCGGACCCCCTGGCACAGGTCGCGGCCGCCCTGCTGCCCCATCGCGACACGGTCATCGCGGAGCTCGTCGTGGCCACCGAGAAGGAAATCGCGGTCCTCGACCACGACGAACGGCTGCACAGCCTGCTGCACGCCAGCATCACCGAGAACGTCGTCACCGGGCTGCATGTGCTCGCCAACGGTATCGACGTGCGGACCGTGGACGCGCCGCCGTCGGCCATTTCCTACGCCCGCAGGCTCGCCCAGCGCGACGTCCCCATGTCGGCGCTGCTCCGCGCCTACCGGCTGGGCGCCTCGCGCTTTCTGCACCTCGCGCTCGGCGAATCCGCGCGGCTGCCGGGGCAGGACACCGCGTCCTTGGTCATCGCGCTCGTCGACATCTCGGCGGCCTACATCGACCGGGTCTCCGAACAGGTCGCCCGCGCCTACGAGGAGGAGCGCGAACGCTGGGTGAGCAGCCGGGGCGCACTGCGCCAGCACTGGGTGACCCGGCTGCTGTGCGACCCCTCCCCCGACGTCCCCCAGGCCGAGACCGCCCTCGGCTACCGGCTGGCCGGGACCCATCTCGCCGTGGAGGGCTGGATCGACCGGATCAGCGATCCGTACGACGCGATGAGCGTCCTGGAGCGGCTGAGCACCGTGCTGCGGCGGGTCTTCGAAGGGCGTGGGCATCCGCTGATCGTGCCCACCGACGGGACGGACGTGCGGATCTGGTTTCCGGTGCGGGCCGGTCTCGCGGTGGACACCGACGCGGTGGCGGCGGAGCTGGAACGGGCCCGGCTGCCGGTGCGGGTGGCCATCGGCACGCCGCGCTCCGGGCTGGAAGGGTTCCGCCGCTCCGTCCGGGCTGCCTCCCGGGCTAAGGCGCTGTCGCTCGCGGCGGGGAAGGAGGCACCCCGGGCGGTCTGCTTCGCCGAGGTGGCGCCTGTGGCGCTGCTCGCCGACGAGCCCGCTGAACTGGCGGACTTCGTCGCCGACACGCTCGGCGGTCTGGTGGTCGATGACCCGTGGCGGGCGTCCCTGCGCGAGACGCTGCGGGTCTTCCTGGCGACCAACCGCAGTTACGCCGCCACCGCCGACCTCCTCATGGTGCACCGCAACACCGTCCACTACCGGATTCAGCAGACCATCGAGAAGTACGGGGTGTCGCCGGACGAGAACACCTTCGCGCTGCAACTGGCCCTGGCCGTCTGCCGCTGGCACGGGGCGACGGTGCTGCGCCGGGCCCCCGGCTGAGGGGTCCGGCGCATATGTGGCTCACTTCGCCCGGGGATCACACGAAGGCGCTGTGCCCGGTGATGGCCTTGCCCACGATGAGCGTGTTCATCTCGCGGGTTCCCTCGAAGGAGTAGATCGCCTCTGCGTCGGCGAAGAACCGTGCGATGTCGTAGTCCAGCACGATGCCGTTGCCACCGAAGATCTCCCGGCACCAGGCCACGACCTCGCGCATCCGTGAGGTCACGAACGCCTTGGCGAGCGCGGAGTGCTCGTCGCGGAAGATCCCGGCGTCCTGCTGCCGGGCCAGTTGGACCAGCAGGCCCCAGGAGGCGGTGATGTTTCCGAGGCTCTTGACCAGCAGATCCTGAACCATCTGGAAGCGGGCGATCGGCCGCCCGAACTGCCGGCGCTCGGTGGCGTACGCCAGCGCCAGCTCATACGCGCCGATCATCACGCCCAGGGCCTGCCAGGCCACGCCGCTGCGGGTGGCGCGGAGGATCTCCGCCACGTCACGGAAGGAGTCGACGCACTGCAGTCGGTTGGCCTCGGGGACCTTGACGTCGGTCAGGGTGATCTCGGCGTTCTCCACGATCCGGAAGGCGAGCTTGTTCTCGATCTTGGCCGGGGAGAAGCCCTGGGTGCCCTTCTCCACCACGAAGCCCTTGACCTGGTCGTCGGCCTCGTCGCGGGCCCAGACCACCACGAGGTCGGCGAAGGTGGCGTTGCCGATCCACTTCTTGGCGCCGTTGAGGACCCAGCTCTCGCCGTCCCATCGGGCGGTGGTGCGCATGCCGCCGGCCACGTCGGAGCCGCCGAGCGGCTCGGTCATGGCGAAGGCGCCGATGGCGTCCATCGAGGCCATCGCGGGCAGCCAGCGGTCCCGCTGCCGCTGGTCGCCACCGCGGTAGATGCTGTACATGGCCAGCCCGCTGTGGACGCCGAAGAAGGTGGCCGACGAGGCGTCGGTGCGGGTGCATTCCATGGACACCATGCCGACCAGCAGATTGCTCGCGGCGGGCAGCGGGTCGCCGTATCCCTCATAGGGCAGGCCCGCAAGCCCCAGGCCGCGGAAGACGTCCACCAGTCGACGGGGGAACTCCCCCTTGGCCCAGTACTCGTTGACCATGGGCTTCACCTCTTCGCGCATGGCGGTCCTGGCCTTCAGCAGCAGCTTGCGCTCCTCCTCGGGCAGCAGATTCTCAAAGCCGTAGAAGTCGGCTGTGAGCAGGTCCGCGGGGCGGCTCTCCCCGAGGGGGGCAGGCAGGGTGGTGGTCATCGCGGGTTCTCCTCGGTGGCGTTGTCGGTGGGGCGCAGCGCGGACAGCACCGCGATCTGCCGGCGATCGCGCTCCTCGGTGAGTTCGGCGTAGGAGCGGTGGCCGTAGGCGTTCTCGACGGCCTCGATGAGCGCTTCGGTCTGTTCCGGGCCCTGCTCGGGCGTGCCGAGCCCGTCCCACATCCGCTGCATCGACGCGCCGATGTGCTCGGCCATGTGCCGGTAGCCGCCCGGCCCGCCACCCAGGTGGGCGCCGAGGAACGGGCCGACCGTGGACCAGCGCAGGCCGAGCGAGTTCACGACCACGGTGTCCAGCTCGGCGGGGCTGACCACGCCCTGTTCGACCAGATACAGGGCCTCGCGGCTGAGCGCGTTCTGGAGGCGGTTGCCCACGAAGCCGGGGATCTCCTTGCGCTCGACCACGGGGGTGCGGCCGACGGAGCGGTAGAACTCCACCGCCCGTGCCACGGTCTCCTCGCCGGTGCGCGCACCGGGCACCACTTCCACCAGCGGCACCAGATGCGGCGGGTTGAACGGGTGACCGATCACCACGCGGCTCGCGTCGTCGAGTTCTCCGGTGAACGCCGTGGCGGGGATCGCCGAAGACGAGCTGAGCAGCAGTGCGTGCGCGGGTGCCTCGCGGACCACAGTGGCGAACAGCTCCCGCTTGAACACCACGTCCTCCGGCCCGTTCTCCTGGACGACATCGGCACCGCGCACCGCCTCGGCGACATCGCCGGCGAGCCGGACCCGGTCGGCGATGCCCCTGACATCCAGGCCCCGCGCGGCCAACTGCGGGGCCGCGGCGGCCAGTGCCGCTTCGACCGCCTCGGCGAGGTCGGGCCGCGGGTCGGTGACCCGCACCTCCAGACCGTGGCCGGCGAACAGGGCGGTCCACGACAGCCCGATGGTCCCGGCGCCGATCACCGCCGCGGTGGTGAACGACTCACTCATCGCACATCTTCCTTCCGCTGTTCCAGGTAGTCGTGAACGGGCGTGGCCGGAGCCAGCGTCAGGTCGGTGACGATGTGGCTCGCGGAGATCACTTCGCGCACCGGCAGATCCGCCAGCGGAGCCAGCACATGCTCGAACAGCTGCAGCCGGGCGGGGCCGGTCCAGGCGCCCTTCACCTCGACGTCGGTGATCTCGGTACGGACGAGCTGCGCCACCTGGGGCGTGCCGTCGTACCCGGGGACCAGCTTGAGGAGATACGTCGGCACGCTGATCTGCCGCGCGGCGTCCTCGAGGTCCATCTCGTAGTGCTTGTAGCCCATCGTGGCGGTCGCCACCCGGAGTGTGCCGTAGTCCAGGACACCGACGAGGGCGCCGTGGTCCACGTACAGGCCGGGCTGCCCGACGGTCTTGGGGTACGCTCCCGCCTCGCGGCCGGAGGCGGTGGCGGGGAAGTTGTCCAAGTACATCGCGTGCAGGTACTCGCCCCACTCGCCGTCGTAGCGGACCCGGATCGCCTGTCCGGACTCGGTGTACGGCCCGTACCCGGTCACATCGCCCATCCGCATGACCTCGAAGCGCACCAGCGGTTCGCCGATCTCCAGCGGCTCGGGCACCACCGCGCGCAGCGCGTCGGCGTCGGTGCGGTACACGATGTTGAGGTACTCGCGGTTGGTGAACCGGGGCACCACCGGCGCGTACGCCGGGTTGACCAGCGGGGTCGCGATGTGGCGGGCTACGTCTGCTTCCTTCATGACCTCTCTCCGGTCTCTACTTGCCCTGCCAGCGCGGGGCGCGGCGCTCGGCGAAGGCCGTCATGCCCTCCCGGACATCGGCGGATGACGCCAGGGCGGCCGTTTCCCACTCCTGCGCCCGGAAGGCGTCCGGCTCGGGAACGCCGTCGGCCGCGCGGGCGATCCGCTTGACGGCGGCGAGCGCGAGCGGGGCGCCCGCGGCGAGCCGTTCTGCGAGCTTCACCGCCGTGTCGACGGCGGTGCCCGCGGGCACCACCCGGTTGGCGATGCCGAGTTCACCGGCCCGCCGACCGGAGATCGGCTCCCCGGTCAGCAGGAGCTCCATGGCGAGGTGGTACGGGATCCGCTTGGGCAGCCGGATCGCGCCGCCACCGGCCGCGACCAGACCCCGGGTGACCTCCGGCAGGCCGAAGGTGGCGTCCTCCGCCGCCACGATGAGGTCGCAGCCGAGCGCGAGTTCGAAGCCACCGCCCAGCGCCCAGCCCTCGACCGCGGCGATCAGGGGCTTTGTGGTCGCGGCCTGGGTCAGGCCGCCGAAGCCCCGCCCGGGCACCTCGGGTGACTCGCCGGCCAGCGCGGCCTTGAGGTCCATTCCGGCGCTGAAGGTGGATGCGGCGCCGGTCAGCACCGCGGCGCGCAGCTCACTCGCGTCCTCCAACGTGTCGAGGGCGGCGGCGATTCCGGCGGCGACGGCGGCGTTGACGGCGTTGCGTGCCCCGGGCCGGTCGATGGTGATGAGCAGGGTCGAACCGATTCGCTCGGTCCGCACCTGGGGAAGGTTGTCCATGGCGGATGTCCTTGTGTGGTGTCCGATGGGATGTGTCCTGGCGTGGCGCGCTCAGGGGCGGGCGGCGAGCTCGCGGAGGATCTCGTCGGTGTGCTCGCCCGGCAGCGGGGCGAGCCGCCGTACGGTGGCGGGGGTGGCGGCGAAGCGCACCGGGATGCCGATCGAGCGGGTCGCGCCCTCGCTCGGGTGGTCCACCACGTCGAGCAGATGCCCGTCCCTGACGTACGGGTCCTCGCCGGCCCGGTCCAGTTCCAGCACCGGCGCCATGGGGATGTTGCGCTTGGCGCAGACCCGCTCCCACTCGGCAGTGGTCAGGCTCGGCGCGCACTCCTCGATGAGCCCCATCAGCGGGTCGATGTCGGCGTCGGCGATCGCGTCGCCGTTCACCCGCGGATCCTCGGCGAGATCGGGGCGGCCCGCGGCGGCGAAGAAGTCCCGGAAGTTACGCGGGTTGTACGGCATCACACAGGCGAGGCCGTCCCGGGTGGGCACCGCGCGGTGTCCCCTGGTCATCGACAGCGGGAACCCGGTGGGGCCGATGGGCGGCTCGAAGGAGTGGCCCGCCAGGTGCTCGACCAGGTTGAAGGCGAGCAGGGTGTCGGCCATCGGGATCTCGATGTACTGCCCGGCCCCGGCCTTGTCGCGGTGCACCAGCGCGGCGAGCACCGAGTAGACAATGGTCAGCGCGGAGACCTTGTCGGCGAGGATCGTCGGCAGGTAGACGGGGCTGCCGATGGCCCGGTTCGCCACGTCCACCAGCCCGGACGCCGCCTGCACGGTCTCGTCGTAGGCGGCGTTGCCCGCCCGGTCGGAGTCGCCGCGGAAGCCCTGCCCGTGGGCGTAGACCAGGCGGGGATTGCGCGTGGCGACCTGCTCGTGATCGAGGCCGAGGCGGGCCAGCGCACCGGGGCGCATATTGGTGATGAGCACATCGGCGGTGTCGATGAGCTCCAGCGCCCGCTCGCGATCGTCGTCGCGCTTGAGGTCCAGCGTGACGCTGCGCTTGTTGCGGTTGACGTTGAGGGCGAGCGGGGTCATGCCCGGGGTGTGGCGGTACGGGCCGACCCGTACGCCGTCGACAGGGGACTCGATCTTGATTACGTCCGCGCCGAGGTCACCGAGGATCTGGGCCGCGTACGGCCCCATCACCACCGTGGACAGATCGATCACCCGCACGCCGTCCAACGGGCCGGTCGCGTTCTTGGCCGTGACGTCCATCACCACTCCTGTCTCGTGGTCTTCCGTTTCCGCCACCGAAGCTAATGGCAAATACACGGACAGGGAATGATCATGTGGCGAACAACGGCATGACCGCAGCGGTCATGCCGTTTTTACGGATGTTCCGGAAAGGCGTTGCACGGGAATTCCTACGCGGAAATCGGATCGGCGAAGATGCCGCGTGCCCGGCTGACGAGCCCCGCGAGATCGGCCCCGTCCACCGCCCGGTCCCTGCGGAACAACAGACCTGTGACCAGGGAGGGCTTAAAGTCCTCGACAGGCAGGACGACCACGTTGTCCAGCCGGTAGCGGTGCATCGGACTCTTCTCGGAAAGCATGGTCATCGAAAAGGCGATGCCGGTGGAGATCACTTCGGCGGGGCCGGAATAGTGCGCGGTGTTGATCCGAATTCTCTTCTTGATTCCCGCGTGATTCAGCCGCGCATCAATTTCCTCGAAATACGCGGGCAGCGCGTCATATGGCGTGGCCGTATAGGACAGGTCTTTCAGATCGTCCAGTGTGACCGAGGACCGGTCGGCGAACCGGTCGGCCGGCACGGCGGCGCCGAGCCGCTCGCTCATGACCTCGATGACCTCCAGCGCCGGGTCGGCCACCGGCAGCCGTGCCAGCGCCAGCGCCAGCCTTCCGTCCCGCACCCCGGTGACCAGGTCGGCCGAGGTACCGGGCCAGCGCCGCAGCTCGAACGCCTCGCCGCAGGCCTCTTCGAGCAACCGGACGCGCTCGCGCAGATCCGGGTGGACTCCGGCGGGCATGCCGATCAGCTCCGTGGCATGCCGCAGCCGGACGGCCTCGCTCAGTCGCCAGGGAATCGAGTTGACGCTCTCGAGCACCTCACGGGCCATCGGCAGCAGAGCCGCGCCCGCGGGTGTCAGCTCGACCCGGTGGGTCGTGCGCTCGAACAGCACCTGATCCAACTCACGCTCAAGATCCTTGATGCGCTGGCTCAGCGGGGAGGTCGCCATGTGCAGCCTGCGCGCCGCCCGCGAGAAGTTGAGCTCTTCCGCGACGGCCACGAAGTACCGCAGGTGCAGCATTTCCACCTCCTCAATCTACCCCGGGGACGGGCCGGGAAGCGGATCCGGGATCAGGCCGCGACGGCGTCGGTACGGGGCTGCGGATGCGCGGCGCTCCGCTCGTCGTGGTCGGGGCGGCGCAGCAGGAGCAGCATGCATCCCAGCGTGAGCAGGACCTGGAGGACCGCGTAGACGATCACGGCGGTGATGGAGCCGGTCCGGTTCAGCAGGAACTGACCAAGGATCGGGGTGGTCCCGCCCAGCAGGGTGCCGCAGAGTTGATAGCACAACGAGATTCCGGTGTAGCGCAGTTGGGCCGGGAAGCGGCTGGCGAGCATTCCGGCGAGGGCCGCGTAGTACAGGCAGTGCGGGATGGTGGCGACCGTGACGCCGACCATGGCGAGGGTGTAGTTCTCCGTACTGATCAGCATGAACATCAGCGGCATCAGGACGACTTCGGGAAGCAGCATCACGCAGACCGCGCGCGACAGGCTCTTCATCCTCGTGGCCATGACGGCGCCGAAGGGCTGGACGATGACCTGGGTGACGTTGGCGACCAGGATGATCGTGAGGAAGGAGCTGCGGGTGAAGTCCAGGCTCGAGGTGGCCCAGGAGAGGGCGAAGGTGGACTTGAAGTAGGTCGCCGACAAGCCGATGGTGCAGGCCCCGATGCCCAGGACGATCAGCATCGGCTGGGTGCGCAGCACCTCGGTCAGCGGCGTCTTGGCGACCTTCTTGGACCCGATGATGTTCGCCATCGCCGGGGATTCGGCGACTTTCAGCCGGACCAGCAGACCGACGAAGACGAGGACGGCCGAGGCCAGGAAGGGTATGCGCCAGCCCCAGGAGACGAAGGCGGCGTCGGGGAGCTGACTGATGGCCAGGAAGCTTACGGTGCTCAGGGTGTTGCCGACGGGCGACCCCTGCTGGGCGAAGGCGCCGTAGAGGATGGACTTGCCCTTGGGCGCGTGTTCGGACGCGATCAGCACCGAGCCGCCCCACTCACCGCCGAGCCCGATGCCCTGCACCATACGGATGCAGACCAGGAGGATCGGGGCGGCGACCCCGATCGAGGCGTAGCCGGGCAGCAGGCCGATCAGGGTGGTGGAGATGCCCATCATGAGCAGAGTGATGACGAGCGTCGTCTTGCGGCCGAGGCGGTCGCCGAAGTGACCGAAGATGATGCCGCCGAGCGGGCGGGCGAGGAAGCCCACCCAGAAGGTCGCGAAGGCGACGAGGGTCCCCAGCGGGCCCTCCAGCTCCGGGAAGAAGACCTTGTCGAAGACCAGGGCTGCGGCGGTGCCGTAGATGTAGAAGTCGAACCACTCGATGGTCGAGCCGATGAAGGCTCCGAGACCAGCGCGATTGGCGGTTCTGCTCTGCTGATGTGCGGCGGACGCACTCATGCGGCGGCTCCCATGGGCATCAGTGATCAAGGGGAGTGGGGGGAGGGCGCCGTCCCGGCGCGTCTGCATCCCGAATGTGATGGCGGTAACCGTGCCAGCCGGAACCTAGACGGGTCCAATACCGAATACTTGCTGCAGTGAGAGCCGTTGCGTCTTGATGGGCAATGGCCGAGTGTGCCGTTCCGCGCTGCCTGGCCCGTCAGTCGCCGATCCGCTCGAACACCGCGGCCAGCCCCTGCCCGCCACCGATGCACATCGTCTCCAGCCCGTAGCGGGCCTCCCTGCGCCGCATCAATGGCCGAG
>NZ_JBEXHC010000010.1:30035-97717 GCF_040607655.1 Streptomyces sp. NPDC005266 | reverse complement strand
CGTCAGTCGCCGATCCGCTCGAACACCGCGGCCAGCCCCTGCCCGCCACCGATGCACATCGTCTCCAGCCCGTAGCGGGCCTCCCTGCGCCGCATCAATGGCCGAGTGCGCCGTTCCGCGTTGCCTGGCCCGTCAGTCACCGATCCGCTCGAACACCGCGGCCAGCCCCTGCCCGCCACCGATGCACATCGTCTCCAGCCCGTAGCGGGCCTCCCTGCGCCGCATCTCATGCGCCAGGGTCGCCAGGATGCGCGCTCCCGTGGCGCCCACCGGGTGCCCGAGGGAAATGCCCGAACCATTGACATTGATCCGCTCGTGGTCGTCTTCGGTGAGCCCCAGGGCGCGCGTACAGGCCAGGACCTGCGCGGCGAAGGCCTCGTTCAGCTCGATGAGGTCCAGGTCGGACAAGTGGAGCCCGGCACGGTCGAGGGCGGTGCGGGTGGCGGGCACCGGTCCGATGCCCATCGTCGCGGCGGGCACGCCCGCCCTGGCGAACGAGACGAGCTTGACGAGCGGGGCCAGGCCCAGCCGCTCGGCGGTGGCGGCGCTGGTCACCAGGCAGGCCGCGGCGGCGTCGTTCTGGCCGCTGGCGTTGCCGGCCGTGACCGTCGCCTCCGGGTCGGACTTCGCCATGACGGGCCGCAGCGCCGCGAGCTGCTCCGCCGTCGTCCCGGGGCGGGGGTGCTCGTCGGCGGAGACGACCGTCTCGCCCTTGCGGGTGCGTAGGGACACAGGGACGATCTCGTCGTCGAACAGCCCGGTGCCCATCGCCCGCTCCGCTCGCTGCTGCGACCTCAGGGCCAGGGCGTCCTGGTCGTCGCGGCTGATGCCGAACTCGCGGCGCAGATTCTCCGCGGTCTCGATCATCCCGCCCGGTACGGGGTGGTTGACACCGCCCGCCGTGACCCGGCCGCGCGCCAGCGCGTCGTGCAGCTCCAGACTGGGCGTCTTGATCCCCCAACGGCCGTCGTGCGTGTAGAACGGCGCCGCGCTCATCACGTCCACACCGCCGGCGATCACGACATCGCTGAAACCGCAGCGGATCTGCATGGCCGCGTCGAGCACGGCCTGAAGCCCCGAGCCGCAGCGGCGGTCGATCTGGACTCCGGAGACGGACGCCGGCAGCCCGGCGTCCAGGGCCGCCACCCGCCCGATCGCCGGAGCGTCGGAGGTCGGGTAGGCGTGTCCCAGGATCACCTCGTCCACCCGCTCCGCGTCGATGCCGGTACGGCTGACGACCTCCGACACGACCCGTGCGGCCAAGGCGGCGGGGCGCAAGGTCGCCAGCGCACCGCCGAACCTGCCGATGGGCGTACGCAGCGGTGCGCAGATGACGATGTCGGGCTGTCCGGACATGTCGCGGTCCTCTCGGGGCGGGGGAAACGGTCGCTCCGACCCTCGCACCGGCAGACTCATCAGGTCCAATACCCGATCAGCCCTGGATTAAGACGGAGACGCGCTCAATCCGGCCGTCGGGACGGCGTCGGCGTGGGCAGCGCCTCCCGGGCCACCGCCAGCACACTGCGGAGTGCGACGGAGGGGTTGTCCGTACGCCATGCCAGGGCCGATTGAAGGCGGATGGCGGGACCGGCCAGCGGGCGGTGCACCATCCCCGTCTGCTGGATGTGGAGACAGGACGACAAGGTGAGCGTCACGCCGACCCCCGCGGCGACCAGCGCCAGGATCGTGTACGAGTCGGGCGCCTCCTGCACGACCCGAGGGTTGAAGCCCGCCTCCTCGCAGACCCTGAAGGTGGCGTCGCGCAGGCTGGACCCCGCGTTGGCGGGGAAGCTGACGAACGGCTCGTCGGCCAGATCGGCGACGTCGATCCGCTCCTGACTCGCCAGCCGATGGTCCGAGGGGAGCGCGCACACCAGCTCCTCCTCGGCGATCATCCGTGCCTCCACCCCCGGCTGGGTGACCGGCAACCGTACGAACCCCAGATCCAGGGAGCCGTCCGCGACCCGGGCGAGGGCGACATTGGCGTACGTCTGCCCCCGCATGACGAGTTCAAGGCCGGGGTGTGCGGCCCGGACGGCCCGGGTGAGCACGGGCAAAGTGGCATGGGTGGAGGCCCCGGCGAAGCCCACGGAGACCCGCCCGTACTCACCCTGCCCGGCGGCCTTGGCGACGCGCACGGCGATGTCGAGGTCGTCGAGGACGGTGCGCACCGGCTTCAGGAAGGACTGACCGGCGCTGGTGAGCCGGACCGAGCGGGTGTTGCGCTCGAAGAGCTGCACGCCCAGCTCCTTCTCCAGCTGGCGGATCTGCTGGCTGAGCGGCGGCTGGGCCATCTGGAGCCGCTTGGCGGCGCGGCCGAAGTGCAACTCCTCGGCCACGGCGACGAAGGAGGTGAGGTAGCGCAGTTCCACAGCCGTTCCCGTTCCCGTTCCGGATTCGGGGGCGAGGGGCCCCGGTCAGTGCACCACAGGCCACTTATCAGCCTGCCGTCTCAATCTGACCTTAATTCGGTATTAGACAGTAATCAATGACCCTGGAAGCGTGGGGGCGTGGACAAGACCATGACGATGAAGGACGCGATCGCCTCCTTCGTGCACGACGGTGACACCGTTTCCCTCGAAGGCTTCACCCACCTCATCCCGACCGCCGCCGGTCACGAGATCATCCGGCAGGGGCGGAAGAACCTCACCGTGGTCCGGATGACTGCGGACATCGTGGTGGATCAGATGCTGGCGGGCGGCTGCGTCTCGACCCTGGTCTCCTCCTTCGTGGGCAACTCCTCCGCCGGATCCCTCGGCGAGCTGCGCCGCCGGATCGAACACGGGGTGCCGGAGCCGCTCGTCTTCGAGGAGTACAGCCACTACGGCATGATCTGCCGCTATCTCGCCGGAGCCCAGCGGCTGCCCTTCTATCCGCTGCGCTCCTACGCGGGCAGCGACCTGCCCACGGTCAACCCGGATCTGCGCAAGGTCACCTCGCCCTATCCCGGGCCGGATGGCGGCACGGAGGAGATCTACGTCGTACCGCCGGTCAACCCGGATGTGACGATCATTCACGCCCAGCGCGCCGACCGCTCGGGCAACACCCAGATCTGGGGGCTCACCGGCATCCAGGCCGAGGCCGTCTACGCCGCCCGCAAGGCCGTCGTCGTCGTGGAGGAGATCGTCGACGACGAGGTGATCCGCTCCGACCCCAACCGCACGGTCGTCCCCTCACACGCCGTGGACGCCGTCGTCGCCTGCCCCCGTGGCGCCCACCCCTCCTTCGCGCAGGGCCACTACGACCGGGACAACGCCTTCTACCGGGCCTGGTCGGCGATCAGCAAGGACGAGGACCGGCTCCGGGACTGGATGGCCGAATGGGTGTACGGCACCCGCGACCACGCCGAGTACGTCGCCAAGCTCGGCGAGGAATTCTGGGCCGGGCTCGCCGTGGGCGATGCCATGAGCCTGCCCGTGAACTACGGACGGCGGCAGTGACCCGCGCCGCCGCCCGAAGCCACCACGGACCCCGCACCGTACGAGACCGGCGGGACCGGCAGGTCCGCCGACCGACAGGCAGATCCGCCGACCGACAGAGAGTGGGACATGAACGTCACACCGGATGCCACCGCGACCGTGGACCGGGCCGCCCCCGCGACCTCCTCCGAACTGCTCGCCGTCGTCGCCTCCCGCGAACTCGCCGCCAAGCGCACCGTGTTCGCGGGCATCGGGCTGCCGACCCTGGCCGCCTCGCTGGCCCATCTCACCGTGGCGCCCAGCATCGAGATCGTCTATGAGTCCGGTGTCTGTGGGGCCCACCCCTCCCACCTGCCCGAAACGATCGCCGACGCCGTCCTGATCACCGGCGCCGAGGCCGTGCTGTCCATGGCCACCCTCTTCGGCTCCGTCCTCCAAGGCGGCCACATCGACGTCGGCTTTCTCGGCGCCGCCCAGATCGACCGGTGGGGGAACCTCAACTCCTCCGTCATCGGCGACTGGCACGAGCCCGCGGTGCGCCTCCCCGGTTCGGGCGGCGCCATGGAGGTCATGGCCAACTCCCAGGAGGTCTTCGTGGTGATGCGCCGCCATGACCCACGGTCCTTCATGGACAAGCTGGACTTCTGCACCTCGCCCGGGCCCGACCGCGCAGTGGCCGACGGCATCACCCCGCTCGGCGCCGGTGTCACCCGCGTGATCACCGATCTGGGCATCCTCGCCCGATCGGGCGCCGGCGAGGAGCTGCGACTGGTGGCCGTCCACCCCGGCGTCACCGTCGACCAGGTCCGCTCGGCCACCGGCTGGGACCTACGGACCGCCGACACCGTCGCCACCATCGAGCCACCCACCGAGGCCGAGCTGCGGCTGCTGCGCGAGGACGTCGACCCCGACCGCGTCTATCTGCGCTGAGGACACGTGGAGCCGGGAACCGTATGCGCATCAGAATCGTGGGAGCCGGGGTCATGGGCCGGGGCATCGCCCAGTGGGCCGCGGCCGCCGGACACACCGTCGAACTCGCCGACGCCCGCAGTTCGGCAAGCCGATCGCGTCGTTCCAGCTGGTGCAGGAGCTGATCGCGGACTCCGCCGTCGACGTCAAGGCGTCCCGGCTGCTCACGCACCAGGTCGCGCGCATGGCCGACGCGGGCATCGCCGTCGCGAGCCTCGTACCGCTCGGTCAGCCGCGCGTACGCGGCAAGCGCATCCGCATGCGAAAGCCCCTGTTCTCGGCCGTGCCGATGGAACGGATTCGAGGACGAATCAGCGTCACAACCGCGGAGCAGAGCTCTACGCGGTTGCGCGCGGGGCGATCACAGAGTTCCCATGCAAATCAACGTACGCGCGCACCCGGCTACCAGGCAACGCGATTTCGGCCGATCACGCCGTTCTGTGGTTGGGGCCAAGGCGTGGTGCCCTTACGCTCACTCAGGGCGCAACACGGGCCGCAGCGCGTCCAGCACCGCTGGGTCCTCGATCGTCGACGGCACCGGTGCGTCGCGACCGTCGGCGATTCCGCGCATCGTCTTGCGCAGGATCTTTCCCGACCGGGTCTTGGGCAGCGCGTCGACCACCGCGACATCCCGGAACGCGGCGACCGGGCCGATCTCCCGGCGTACCGCTGCGACCAGCTCCTGGTGGAGGTCTTCGTCGCTGATGTCGGCGCCCGCCTTGAGCACCACGAAGCCCCGGGGCAGCTGGCCCTTGAGTTCGTCGTGCACCCCGATCACCGCGCACTCGGCGACGGCCGGGTGGGCCGCGAGCACCGCTTCCATCACACCGGTCGACAATCGGTGCCCCGCCACGTTGATCACGTCGTCCGTGCGGCCCATGACGAACAGGTAGCCGTCCGCGTCGCGGTACCCGGAGTCACCGGTCAGGTAGTAGCCGTCGTACTGGGACAGGTATGCCTCGACGAATCGCTGGTCGTCACCCCACAGGGTGGGAAGTGCGCCGGGAGGCAGCGGGAGCCGGATCGCGATCACGCCTTCCTGACCCGCGGGCAGTTCGGCACCGCTCTGGTCAAGGATGCGCACGTTCCAGCCGGGCACCGGAACCGTTGCCGACCCGGGCTTGACCGGCATCGGCTCCAGCCCGTGGGGGTTCGCCGCGATCGGCCAGCCGGTCTCGGTCTGCCACCAATGGTCGACCACCGGTGTACCGAGGTTCTGGTGCGCCCAGCGGTAGGTCTCGGGGTCGAGCCGCTCCCCGGCCATGAAGAGCGTGCGGAACGACGAGAGGTCGTACCTCTTCAGCTCGGCCGCCTCCGGGTCGACCCTTTTGATCGCCCGCAATGCCGTGGGAGCGGTGAACAACGCCTTCACACCGTGCTCGCTGATCACGCGCCAGAACGCGCCGGCATCCGGTGTACCGACCGGCTTGCCCTCGTACAGCACGGTGGTCGCACCGATCAGCAGCGGCGCGTAGACGATGTAGGAGTGACCGACCACCCAGCCGACGTCGGACGCGGTCCACCAGACGTCGCCCGGCCCGATGTCATAGATCGCGGCCATCGACCACGCCAGCGCGACCGCATGGCCACCAGTGTCGCGGACGACGCCTTTCGGCTTGCCGGTGGTACCGGAGGTGTACAGCACATACAGCGGGTCGGTCGCCGCCATCGGAACCGGATCGACCGGCTCGGCGCCGGCGACGAGATCCGCCCAGTCCAGATAACGCCCGCCCAGTTCTGCTCGCGCCGCGTCGCGCTGCAGGACGACGACCTTGTCCGGCTGGTGGGTGGTCAGGTCGAGCGCCGCTTCGACGATGGGCTGGTACTCCACGATCCGCGTCGGCTCGATCCCGCAGGACGCCGCCACGATCACGGCCGGTTCGGCGTCCTCGACGCGGGCGGCCAACTCCTTGGGCGCGAAGCCGCCGAACACCACCGAGTGCACTGCGCCGATCCTGGCGCAGGCCAGCATGGCGACGACCGCCTCGGGCACCATCGGCATGTAGACGATGACCCGGTCGCCCTTGGCGACACCCAGCGAGCGCAGCGCGCCGGCGAAGAGCGCGACCTCGTCACGGAGCCCGGCGTAGCTGAAGCGCCGGACCGCACCGGTCACCGGGGAGTCGTAGATCAGCGCGGTCCGGTCGCCGAGGCCGGCCTCGACGTGCCGGTCCAGCGCGTTGTACGCCGTGTTGAGTTCGCCGTCGGGGAACCACCGCAAGAGCGGTGCACGGGAGTCGTCCAGCGCCCGGGTCGGCGGCCGGGTCCAGTCGAGCGCCGCTGCCGCGTCCAGCCAGAACCCTTCGGGATCCTCGAGGCTGCGGTGGTAGGTCTCGTCGTACGCGCCCATCAGACCTCCTCACGTCGTCGCTCGGCCTTGAGAACTGTGACCTTGAAAACTGTGATCAGTCTGGCCCATCGACCGGGCGGCGACCAGCCTCGCAGGCGGCGGACGGTGGCCGGCGGGCAGCGGCCAGGTCCATCAGCTCGGCTTTCCTGATCTTCCCGGTGGTGGTGAGCGGCAGTTCGCTGACCAATTCCACGAGGGGCACCTTGTAGACAGCCATGGTGCGCCGCGCCCACGCGGACAGCTCGGGCGCCGTCAGCGCGCTGTCCGGGAGGGTGCGCACGAACGCGTAGGGAAGCTGGCCGCGTTCCGGGTCTTCCACCGGGACCACCGCCGCCGCCAGGACCTCCGGATGGCGGCCGAGCAGCGTCTCGACCTCGGTCGGAAAAACGCTCATCCCGTTCACCTTGATCATTTCCTTGGCGCGGCCCAGGTAGTGCAGACAGCCGTCCTCGTCGAGCAGACCGATGTCCCCGGTGTGCAGCCAACCGTCGTGCAGGGCCTCCGCGGTGGCGGCGGGCTGCCGCCAGTAGCCGGTCAGGAGCGAGGGCCCGCGTATGATGATCTCTCCGCGCTCGCCGAGCGGCAGCGGCCGCCCGGTGACGAAGTCCACGACCATGACGTCGGTGCCGGGGACGGGCAGCCCGCAGAAGACCGGTTCGGTGAGCAGGTCGTGGTCCTCGTCCTGGAAGCCGAGGGTCCAGGTGTCACTGGTGTGGGTCTCGGTCATGCCGTACGACGCCTCGCGCAGCACACTGTGCGGGCCGACCGCGTCCGTCCAGCGCTTCCGCAGTGAAGGGGTCAGCTTGCGGATGAACGAGACGGTCAACGGCGCGGTGAGACTGCTCAGGTCGTGCCGGGAGAAGTCCGGCAGGTCGAGCATCTCCAGGTAGTTCTCCACGGTCCCGGCCATGACGCTGACCCGGTGGCGCTCGATCGCGGCGAGCGCGGCGGCCGCGTCCCAGCGCGGGAGGAGCACGCTGGTACCGCCGCTGGCCAGGGGCGCGAGGATGCCGAGGTTCTCGCCGGCGATCCAGAAGACGGGCAGATGGCAGAGGTAGACGGCGCCCTTTCCGGCATCGGGGGCCAGGGTCCCGGAGTCCACGGCGGCCGCGGTGTAGAGCATGTGGCGCTGAGTGTGTTCGCAGCCCTTGGGCATGCCGGTGGTCCCGCCGGTGTAGTTGAGCGCGGCGAGCGCGTCCAGGTCGCGCGCGCAGCGCCCCAGGCGAGGGTGGGCGAGGGCCTTCGCCCAGGGGCCGGGCGGCGCGCCGGGGAGCATGTCGGAAGCGGTGGTGACCAGGACCCGCCGCACGGGGGTGTCGGCGCGTACGGCCTCAAGGCCGGACGCCAGGGTGTCCAGGGCGACGACCACCTCGGGCCCCGCGTCGCGCAGTTCGTGGCGGAGTT
This sequence comes from Streptomyces sp. NPDC005266, assembly GCF_040607655.1. Taxonomy (NCBI): domain Bacteria; kingdom Bacillati; phylum Actinomycetota; class Actinomycetes; order Kitasatosporales; family Streptomycetaceae; genus Streptomyces; species Streptomyces sp. NPDC005266. Next base: position 89,575 of record NZ_JBEXHC010000010.1, on the reverse strand, counting down.
CGGCTTCTTTGAACATCGGGTTCACCGGTACGTGGACGGCGCCGAGCCGCAGCACCGCCAGCATCGTCACGATGAACTGCGGGCAGTTGGGAAGGTAGACGCCCACCCGGTCGCCGGGGCGCACGCCGGCATGGCCGTCCAGCCATCCGGCCAGCCGGTCCGCGGCCTCGTCGAGCTGCGCGTAGCTGATCACCGAGGACCGGAAGACCACGGCAGGCCGGTCGGGGGCCTCCTGCGCCCAGTGGCGTACGCAATCGGGCACCGGCACCTCACCGGCGCGGTAGCGGATCTCGGCGGGGTGCCCGGGCGGGCGGATCCGGCCCTGACGGCGGCGGACATCGTCCAGGTACGCCTCGTACTCGTCGTCGACCTCGACACGCATCGGCGGCTCACTTTCTGCCTGGCGGAGTGACTCCCAGAAGTTGCAGATACATCGCGGTCAGGTCGCGCACGGCCTGATCGCGCTCGCGGGGGGATTCGGCGATCAGCTGGGCGAACCGCGCGTTCATCCCGGCGACCGCCCTCGCCACTGCCAGGGGTGCGGCGGCGGGCGCCGCCCTGCCTTCCCCGACGAGACGGCGGACGTAGCGGGCCATGCGGTGCATCGGGCGGTCCTGGATCTCCTGCCACAGGGCCTGGACCAGCTCGTCTGCGGGCGCCTGTTGCTCGATGAGCCCGAGCAGGGGCAGATGCGCGACGTAGGCGTCGATGAAGGCCGCGACGGTCGCCTCGGCCAGGGCATGGGCGTCGTCCACGTCCACCCCGGGGATCTCCTGCGCGGCAAGGAAGGCGTCCCGTGCCCGCACCGCGAGCTCCCGGAAGATCTCCTCCTTGGAGGCGAAGTAGACATAGAAGCCGGCCCGCGACAGCCGCGCCTCGCCGGTGATGTCCGCGACCGTGGTCCGGGCGTAGCCGCGCCGGGCGAACACGGTCTCCGCCGCGTCGAGGAGCAGCGTGCGGGTGTGGGCATCCCGTCGGTCGCGTGCCGTACGAGTCGCCCACTGCCGCTGTGCTCCGCGTGTGCCGTCTGCCACGCCACGGAGCATATTGACGTTGACGTCAATGTCAATGACCATGGCCGCACCGCACCGCCGCCTCAGCGTGAAGGAGCCCTCATGGGGTCGCCAGCCGTGCTCGTAGCCAACCGCGGAGAAGTCGCCGTCCGTGTCTTCCGGGCCGCGGCCGAGGCGGGAATGCGTACCGTCGCGGTCTTCGCCGAGGACGAATCCGAGCCGCTCCACGCGGAACTGGCCGACGAGGCGTATCCGTTGCGCGGGACGGGCCCGGCCGGGTACCTGGACGGTGAGCACATCCTGGCGGTCGCCCGGCGCGCCGGATGCGAGCTGCTGCATCCCGGCTATGGATTCCTCAGCGAGAACGCCGCCTTCGCGGCTCGCTGCGCCGCTGAGGGAGTCGGCTTCGTCGGGCCCCGCCCCGAGGTGCTGGAGCTGTTCGGGGACAAGGCGCGGGCGCGCGAGCTGGCGGCCGGGCTCGGGGTGCCGGTGCTGCCCGGGACACCGGGCCCCACGACCCTGGCGGAGGCACATCGATTCCTGGCCTCCCTCGGGCCGGGCACCGCCGTGATGGTCAAGGCGCTGGGCGGGGGCGGCGGGCGGGGGATGCGCGCGGTGCGCGGCCCGGCGGAACTGGACGAGGCGTGGGAACGCTGCGGCTCGGAGGCGACAGCCGCCTTCGGGCGCGGCGAGCTGTACGTCGAGCGGCTGCTGGCCGGAGCCCGTCACATCGAGGTGCAGATCGCCGGTGACGCGACGGGCGCGGTGACCCACCTGTGGGAGCGTGACTGCTCCATCCAGCGGCGCCACCAGAAGCTCATCGAGATCGCACCCGCGCCGCAGCTGCCTGAGGACGTCCGGGACCGCCTGCTGGACGCGGCGCTGCGCATGGGCGAGGCGGTGGGCTACGAGGGTCTGGGCACGTTCGAATTCCTGGTCGAGGGCGGCGAGTTCCACTTCATCGAGGCCAACCCGCGGCTCCAGGTCGAGCACACCGTCACCGAGGAGGTGACCGGCACCGACCTGGTGGCCGCGTCGCTGCGGCTGGCCACCGGGGAGACACTGGCGGACATCGGACTGGGCGGCGGCCGACCGCCGGAGCCACGCGGCGTCGCGATCCAGGTACGGGTCAACGCCGAGGCGCTCGGCCCCGACGGCGCCTCGCTGCCCTCCGCGGGAACCCTCACCCGTTTCGAGCCGCCGGCCGGCCCCGGCATCCGGGTGGACACCGCGGCCCGGCTCGGCCAGCGGGTCGGGACGCGCTACGACTCGCTGCTGGCCAAGGTGGTGGTGCGGGCACAGGCACTGCCGACCGCCGCGCAGCGGGCCCAGCGGGCGCTCGCGGAGTTCCGTGTCGAGGGCGTACGGACCGGGATCCCGCTGCTGTCCGCGGTCCTGGCGCATCCGGCCTTCACCCGAGGCGGCGCCGACACCGACTTCGTCACCCGGCACCTGCCCGAACTCCTCGCGGCGGCGGAGACGGACTCCAGCGCGAATCCCGGCACGGAGCCCGGCGCGGAGCTCAGCACGGAGCCCGGCGCGGAGCTCAGCACGGAGCCCGGCACGGATGCGGCCGGGGCCACCTCCGCGCCGGGAACGGTGGTCGCCCCGATGCACGGGGCCGTCATCGCCGTGGACGCCGCGCCCGGTGACCACGTTCTGGCCGGCCGTCAGGTCGCCGTCATCGAGGCGATGAAGATGGAGCACGTCGTCCGGGCGGTCTCCACCGGAACCGTACGACGGGCAGCGGTGGCCGTCGGCGACTCGGTCGGCGAGGGACAGCCGCTGCTCTTCGTGGACCCGGACCCGGAGGAAGACGGGCCGAGCGCGGGGGAGCCGGAGGAACGCCCCGACCCCGACCTCGTACGGGCCGACCTGGCGGAGGCACTGAGCCGGCACGCCATCGGGCTGGACCCGGCCCGCCCCGACGCGGTGTCGGCACGCCACCGCATCGGCCGCCGCACCGCTCGCGAGAACATCGCGGACCTGTGCGACGACGGCAGCTTCACCGAGTACGGCGCGCTCGCCATCGCCGCCCAGCGCCGCCGCCGCACGTTGGAGGACCTGATCGCCTCGACCCCCGCCGACGGCATGGTCACGGGGGTCGCCACCGTGGGCGGCGATCCGTGCGTCGTGATGTCCTACGACTACACGGTCCTGGCCGGGACCCAAGGCGCCCAGAACCACCGCAAGACGGACCGGATGCTGCAGCTCGCCGAACGTCGGAGGCTGCCCGTCGTGCTGTTCGCGGAGGGCGGCGGCGGCCGGCCGGGTGACACGGACACCACGTCCGTGGCCGGTCTGGACCTCACGACGTTCCATCAGATGGGGCGGCTGAGCGGGCTGGTGCCACTGGTGGGCATCGCGTCGGGCCGGTGCTTCGCGGGCAACGCGGCCCTCCTCGGGTGCTGCGACGTGATCATCGCGACTCCCGAGGCCACGATCGGCATGGGCGGGCCCGCCATGATCGAGGGCGGTGGGCTCGGGGTCTTCCGGCCGGAGCAGGTCGGCCCGAGAGAGGTCCAGGTGGCGAACGGGGTGGTGGACCTGCCGGTCGAGGACGAGGCGGAGGCGGTGGACACGGCGCGCCGCTACCTGTCGTACTTCCAGGGCCCGCTCGGCGACTGGGAGGCCCCGGACCAGCGCCCGCTGCGCCACGCCGTGCCGGAGAACCGCCGCCGCGCCTACGACATGCGCGCGGTCGTCCACGGCCTGGCGGACACCGGCTCCGTCCTGGAACTGCGCCCGGGGTTCGGCCAGGGTGCGCTGACCGCCCTGGTGCGGATCGAGGGCCGCCCGATGGGCCTGCTGGCCAATAATCCGCATCACCTCGGCGGGGCGATCGACCGCGACGCGGCGGACAAGGCGGCCCGTTTTCTCCAGCTCTGCGACGCCTTTGGACTGCCGGTCGTGTCCCTGTGTGACACTCCCGGCTTCATGGTCGGCCCGGACGCGGAACGCACCGCGACCGTCCGGCACTTCTCCCGGCTCTTCGTGACCGGTGCGAACCTGTCCGTGCCCGTGGTCGCCCTGATCCTGCGCAAGGCGTACGGCCTGGGCGCCATGGCCATGCTCGGCGGCAGCACCCACGCTCCGGTGGCCACCGCGGCGTGGCCCAGCGGGGAGCTCGGCGCGATGGGCCTGGAGGGCGCGGTACGGCTGGGCTACCGCAAAGAGCTGGCGGCCATCTCCGACCCGGGCGAACGCGACCGGGAGTACGAGCGGCTTCTGGCCGAGCTCTATGACCGCGGCAAGGCCGTCAACGCCGCGGCCGCGCTGGAGGTCGACGACGTAATCGACCCGGCCGACTCGCGCCGCTGGATCACCGCTGCCGTCGACGACCGGCGTACGGAGTCGATCCCGGCCGGCACCAAGCGCCGCCCGTTCATCGACACCTGGTGATCGCCATCCGGGGCACCCACAGTGTGGCTCCCCGCCAGACCTCGTCCCGACCGTACGCTGACCACGCTGGGTGCCGAGGCGAAACGGGTGGAGGTCGGGGACGGCTTCCGGCTGCCGGACCTCCTGGTGAGCACCGGTGCTCGGCTGCGGGAAGTCGGCACGACCAACCGCACCGCCCCCGCGGACCACGCCTCGGCCGTGACACCGGGGACCGGGTTCATCCTCAAGGTCCACTCCTCCAGCGACCACCTGGCTGCGCGCCGGTGCCTGCCTGTTGACCGCCGGCGGCGACAAGCTGCTGGGCGGTCCGCAGTGCGGCCTCCTGCTGGGGCGCGCCGACCTCGTGCGGCGACTCTCCCGCCCGGCTGGTGGGCAACATGCTCGCCGGTGTGGGGGCGGCAGCCGTCAGGAATCCGGCACCCCCCGCAGGCGAAGGTGAATCGGACGGCGGATAGGGGGGACTCACGGACTGATCGAGGACGGGAGAAGCCCGATGAGACGTGTCCGGACGGCTGTGATCGGATCCGCGGCGGCGGCCCTGGGGACGGGGGTCTGGTGGTGTTGTCGCAGGTCATCGCGGGGGGCCGGCTCCCGTGGCGGCCGATGGCTGACGGTGACCATCTACCGTGCGCCCGGCGAGGTGCAGGTGCCGACGTTGCCGGAACCGCTGGAGCGCTGTGGAGACCGGCTGGAGATCCGGGTTCGTCCCGCGCCGGGCAACCGTGGAACGGAAGTGGCGGCGCGGCCCAAGGAACCGGTTCCGAAGCTCGCCTCCTCGCTGCCGGGCAGGCTGGCCGGTCAGGATCCGCGCCAGGAGGTACGGACGGCCCTGCGCGAGGCCAAATCCTTGCTCGAGGCGGGAGAGATCCTGCTTCCCGACGCTCCGCCGACGACACATGAGTCCCCGGGCGGCAAGGTCATCGGCCTGCTGACCCGGCGGTCCGGTGGGGAGGGAGTGCTGTGAAGGCTCTGTGCTGGGAAGGTGTGAACAAGCTGGCGGTCGAGCGGGTCCCCGACCCCGAGCTGCGGAACGAGCAGGACGTCATCGTACGGCTCATCGCCGGTACCACCTGTGGGTCGGATCTCCATTTGATCGGGGGCTACATCCCCGCGATGCGAGCCGGTGACGTCATCGGCCATGAGTTCCTCGGCGAGGTCGTCGAAAGGGGCCCCAGGGTGCGCCGCCACGCCGTTGGCGACCGTGTGGTGGTCTGCTCGTTCGTCGGCTGCGGGCGCTGCTGGTACTGCGCCAACGACCTGTGGTCCCTGTGCGACAACAGCAACACCAACCCAGGTCTCGGCCAGGCCCTCTTCGGCCACGACACGGGCGGTATCTTCGGCTACTCCCACATCATGGGCGGGCTGCGCGGCAGCCATGCCGAGTACATACGGGTGCCCTTCGCCGACTACGGGGCATTTCCGGTTCCCGAGGGGATCGACGACACCAGTGCCCTGTTCGCCTCCGACTCGGCACCGACCGGATGGATGGGAGCTCACCTCGGGGGCGTCGGTCCTGGAGATGTGGTGGCGGTGTGGGGGTGCGGAGCCGTGGGACAGATGGCGGCGCGTGCCGCGATGTTGCTCGGCGCCGAGCGGGTGATCTGCGTCGACCGCATCCCCGAGCGGCTGGCCATGACCGAGCGGCACATCGGCTGCGAAACCCTCGACTACACCGCGACGGACATCGGGCCGGAGCTGCGGGAGCGGACCGGCGGACGCGGTCCTGACGTATGCATCGAGGCGGTCGGCATGGAGGCGGACAGCGTCGGCCTTTCCCGGCTGTACGACCGGGCCAAGCAGCAATTGCGGCTGCAGACGGACCGGCCGACCGCGGTACGGCAGGCCATTCATGCCTGCCGTAAGGGCGGCACGGTGTTCGTGCTCGGCGTATTCGGCGGCCTGGTCGACAAGTTCCCCCTGGGAGCCGCGATGAACAAGGGCCTGACCGTGCGCGGCGCCCAGCAGCACGGCCAGCGCTACATCCCGATGCTGCTGAGCCGCATAGCGGCCGGAGAGCTCAAGACCTCCCACCTGGCCACCCACACGGTGTCCCTGGACCAGGGGCCGAAGGGTTACGCCATGTTCAAGCACAAGACGGAGGGCTGTGTGCGCGTGGTGATCCGGCCCGGTGAGTGAGCCAACGAGGAGCCTCGTCATCAATCCTGCGCTGGTGGCCCGGGCTCAGGGGCTGTTCAACCTCGTTTGCGGGGCGTGGCCCCTGCTGCACCTTGGCAGCTTCGAGGGCCTCTTCGGTCCCAGGAGGGCGAAAGGTGAGCAGGACTGGCTGGTGCGCACCGTGGCGGGACTGCTGGTCTCCAACGGCTGGAACCAGCTCCGCACCTTGTCCACGCCCGAATGCCTGGCTCAGGCACGTCGGATCGGGATCGGCACAGCCGCCACTCTGCTGGTGGCCGATGTGGTCTATGTCCCCGCGGGCAAGGTCCGCCGTGCGCACATCGTCGACGCGGTCGTCGAGACCGGCTGGCTCATCGCCTGGCGACGTTCGGGCCGTCACCCCGTCAGACGACCGCGCGCCCTCCGTCCGCGGTGACGGTGGACCCGGTCGGGTAGCCGGAGCGGTCACTCGCTAGGAAGAGGATGACCTGGGCGATCTCGGTGGTGGAGCCCATGCGCTTGAGCAGGGTCTGACCTTCTCACTGCGGATCGGCCCCGGGACGACGGCATTGACCCGTACCCCCGCTTCGCCGAACCGCCGTGGACCGACATCCCGGCTACGGCCGGCTGGGCGGCATCCGATCCCGATCGTGCTGACGTTGACGATCCGGATCGGATGCCGCCCACTGCCGCCCCGCCTGCCGGGACACCGGATCGGTCAGTCCACCGAAATCAGACCACCGGGGCCGGGTAGGTCGGGTATTCCACCCCGGAGACGTGCTGGACGACGCGGGTGACCTGGCAGGAGTAGCCGAACTCGTTGTCGTACCACAGGTAGAGGATGGCGTTGTCGCCGTCGACCTTGGTTGCGCCGGCGTCGACGATCGAGGCGTGGCGCGAGCCGATGAAGTCGCTCGAGACCGCGTCGGGGGCGCTGATGAAGTCGATCTGGCGCTTGAGCGGCGAAGTCAACGACACGTTGCGGAGGTAGTCGAGGACCTCCTCACGCGTGGTCTCGCGCGCCAGCCGCAGGCTGAGGATCGCGATCGAGACGTCCGGCACCGGGACGCGGATCGAACTGCCGGTGATCCTCGCCTTGAGGTCGGGCAGCGCCTTGGCGACGGCGGAGGCGGCACCGGTCTCGGTGATGACCATGTTGAGCGGCGCCGAGCGGCCGCGGCGGTCTGAGCTGTGATAGTTGTCCAGCAGGTTCTGGTCATTGGTGAACGAGTGGACGGTTTCCACGTGGCCGCGCAGAACACCGTATTCGTCCGCCATCGCCTTCAGCGGCGGGACGATCGCGTTGGTGGTGCAGGACGCGCAGGACAGGATCTGCTCATCCGGCTTGATCATGTCGTGGTTCACGCCATGGACGACGTTGGGGACGTCGCCCTTGCCCGGCGCGGTCAGGACGACCTTGGCGATACCGGGGCGGAGGTGCTGCGACAGGCCCTCGCGGTCGCGCCACTTGCCGGTGTTGTCGATGAGGATGGCGTCCTTGATGCCGTACGCCGTGTAGTCCACCGACGTCGGGGCGTCGGAGTAGATCACCTTGATCTCGTTGCCGTTAGCGATGATCTTGCTGTTCGTCTCGTCGACGGTGATCGTGCCCTGGAACTGGCCATGGATGGAGTCACGGCGCAGCAGCGAGGCCCGCTTGACGATGTCCTGGCCGGAGCCCTTGCGGACGACGATGGCCCGCAGCCGCAGACCGTTGCCGGAGCCGGCCTTCTCGATGAGCAGGCGGGCGAGGAGGCGGCCGATGCGACCGAACCCGTAGAGGACGACATCGCGCGGCTCGCGGCACTCGATCTTGTTGGCACCCGTGGCGCCGGCGACGGCCTCGGCGGTGAACGCCTCCACCGAGAGATGCCGGTCGTCGGTCCTGTGCATCGCGGCAAGCATGCCGATGTCGATCTGAGAAGGGCCGAGATCGAGCGTAGTGAGAGCGTGCAGGAACGGGAGCGTCTGGGTGACCGAGAGTTCCTCGCCGGCGATCTGCCGGGCGAATCGATGCGCCTTGAGGATGCTGACCACCGACTTGTTCACCAAGGAGCGGCTGTGAAGCAGGACCGTTACATCCCGTTCCCGATGCAGCTTCCCGATGATCGGGATCATCGACTCCGCGATCTCCTCGCGGTTCTTCCAGTTGGTGAACGAGTCCTCGTGGGTCACAAGTCCATCTTTCGAGCTAGGCGGTGCTCAGATGGTAGCTCGTCGCCACTTTGATCATTCGAACGGTGCCACCTGAGCGGCATCCCCCGCTCGGGCCCCCGCGCCACAGCGGCACAGGGAGCTGGACGCCGCTCCTGGTCAGCGTGGACATATCCGGGCAGATGCCGGAGGCGGCGACTGCGATCTCCGCCTCGACCGGACACCGCAGCCTTACAGCAGGGTCATCTTGGCGTACGGACTCGTGATCCGTTCCCGTCGCGAGCCGAAGTCCACGAGCACCGCGATTCCCTCCTCGACCTCGATGACCCGACCGAGGCCGTGCACATCGTGGGTAACGCGGTCGGCGACGGCGAAGTGCTTCTCAGGTGGCGCTTCCTGCGCCTTGAAGGGGCTGGAGGGTAGACGGCGCTTGGTCACAGCTGGCTTTGTCATTGTTGTAAGTATGCGCCAACCGGACCTGTCCGTGCGGCCCCGGCGTACTGATCTTACGTTCCGGTACCCTCCGAGTCCCGGTCGCCGAGCAGACCGGGGCAGGGATCGTGTTCGGCAACGGATCGGGCACATCGCCACTTCCCCCCGCCGTCCGCACGCCGCCCGCACGCCGTCTTGCTGCGGCGCCGCGCCCCTGACCACGGCCGCGGAGGGGCGCACGACACGACCCCCGGCCGCTGCGGCTCGCGACCGGTCAGCAGCCAATCCACCGTCGTCTGACCCAGCTCCGCGATACGGGCCAGGTCGAGCGAGGTAAAGCGGCGCCTACCGCTCAGCTGACCCGCTGCCGAGGGGCCGTCCAGCGGTCCGCGGCGAGATCGCCGCCCGCGCCGGCAGTGATCAAGCCCACGGGATTCCGGAGGCGTCGGAGCCGGGCATGCCCATTACAGTCGGCGCCGTGGACTTCCTTACCGACATCCTGGGCGAGCCCTATCAGGCCGTCGACCTGCCGCTCGCCGCCGATGACGAGGGCGATGTCGTCGCGACCCTGGTCCGCCGCCAGGCCGGAGCTCCTGGCGCGGCGGCTGGAGGCCGCCGCCGGGCCGTGCTCTACGTGCACGGCTACATCGACTACTTCTTCCAGACCCACCTGGCCGACTTCTACGCCGAGCGCGGCTACGACTTCTACGCACTCGACCTGCGCAAGTACGGCCGCTCATTGCGCCCGCACCACTCGCCGAACTTCATCCGCGACCTCGACACCTACGACGAGGAACTCGACGAGGCCGTCCGCATCATCCGCGAGGTCGACGGGCACGACACCCTGCTGCTCAACGGCCACTCCACGGGCGGCCTGATCAGCGCGCTGTACGCCGACCGGCGGGCTGGGCGGGGGACGATCGACGCGCTCTTCCTCAACAGCCCGTTCCTGTCCCTGCCCGCCCCCTCGCTGATACGCACGCTCGGCGCCCCCGTCGTCCACGCCCTCGGACGTTTCGCGGCCACCCGCAAGCTCCCGGCTCCCCTCAACCCGTTCTACGTGCACAGCCTCCACCGCGACTTCCGGGGCAATTGGGAGTTCGACCTGACCCTCAAGCCCGCCGAGGGCTTCCCCCTCTACGCCGGGTGGCTGGCGGCGATCCAGCGGGGTCAGCGGCGGGTGCGCCGGGGCTTGCGGATCGACTGCCCGGTCCTGGTGATGGCCTCAACCGCCAGCACCAGTACCACCAAGTGGAACGACGACCTGCTCCGCACCGACGGCATCCTGCGCGCCGACGACATCGCCTGCCTCGCCCCCCGGCTGGGCCCGCGGGTCACCACCGTGCGCGTCCGGGACGGGGTGCACGACCTGGTACTGTCGGCGCCCGACGTGCGCGAGCGCATCTTCGCCGAGCTCGATCTCTGGCTCAGCGCCTATCTTCCGGACCGGTCCGGTCGATCGGCGGATACGCGGAGCCCGTCTTGAAGACAGCCCAGACAACACCGCTTCCCAGTAGACGAGTTGGCCGGCCACAACCCCGTCGGGGGCCGAGGCATCACCCAGCACATCGCGCTGCCACAGCGCGTCGGCGTTCAAGCCCTCGGCCAGGCCGAACGGCGAGGGATCAGCGGCGAACTTCACCGCATCCGCTTAGGGTCATCCTGGCCCGGGCGACCGAGGGACGGACCCTGTCCATGGCGGGAAACCGGCTCACGGCAGCCCTCACCCAGGGGCATACCCCGGCGCCGTCAGCCTGTACGCGCCGGTGCTGCCTACGGTCTTCACCAGGGACACGCTCTTCCGCGGCGGCCGCGCTGAGCAGCGGCAGCCGCAGAGCCGTGCGCGCCTCATGACACACGCACAGTCGAAGCACCGAACGCTTCGCGGGGTCCTCCGCACAATCGGGCGAACAGCTGCCCGAGGCCACCGGCACTCCCTATGCTGGCCTCATGATCGACCTGCCGCTCTCCGCGCTGGAAGTCGCCATGGTCCAGGCCGGTATGCGGGCCGTGGACACGTTACGTGACACCGCCCACTTCGCCCGGCGTCTCGACACCCTCGGCTACCGGCGGCTCTGGTACGCCGAGCACCATCATTCCCCCGCCATCGGCGCGTTCCCACCCGTCGTCCTGACCGCTCATGCGGCCGCGTCGACATCGGCCATCCGCTTGGGGTCCGGAGGCGTACTCGCCCCCAACCACGCCCCCATCATGCTGGCGGAACAGTTCGGCACACTCGCCGCACTGCACCCCGACCGGATCGATCTGGGCATCGGCCGCGGTCCTGGCACCTTCGACGAGTCCACCGCCCGGGCACTGCGGCGCGGCGCCGGACCCACGACGGACGACGAGTACCGGGACGACGTGGCATCAACGCTGCGGTTCCTGGTCGACGAGGTGGCGCTCGGTCCGCTCCCGGAACCGTGGCTGCTGTCCTCCAGTACCGCCGGTGCCGCGCTCGCCGCGGAACTCGGCCTGCCGATCGCCTTCGCCCATCACATCCGTCCCGACAACACCCTCGCCGCACTCGACCATTACCGTGCGCGTTTCTCCCCCTCCCAGTGGTGTGAACGCCCCCGCGTGTTGGTGTGTGTGGAAACAGTCTGCGCCGAGACGCAGGAGGAAGCAGTACGGCTGGCCGGCCCCATGGACGTCGTCAAGGCCGGGCTCCTCAAGGGACACAGCGAGGCCCCGTTCCCCTCGCCCACAGAGGCATCCGCACACCCTTTCACCGCGGAAGAGCGGCAGGCGCTGGCGGCTTTCCGGGCCCATCAAGCGCACGGCGCACCCGAGACCGTCGTGCGACGCCTGACGGAACTGGCGGACGCGACCGGCGCGGACGAACTGATGCTGGTCACGCCTGTCTACGCGTTGGCTGCCCGCTTGCGATCGTACGAACTCGTCAAACAGCATGCCGCAACGCCGTTGAAGGCGCCGAAGCACTGAGCCCCGCACACACCGGCACAGAGGCGACTGTGCATACGGCATGACGCCGGACACCTCAGCGAGGGTGCCCTCCGGGACTGCCGCCGCAGCCGACCACTGGTCTTCGGTCGCGTCAGCAGGCCACCCAGATCGGCAACCTCCCGCACCTCCGCGACCTCGCACACTGGACGCCTACGTCATGGACGGACTCGACGTCGAGACGCTCATGTCTCTTGTGGACAGGGGAATGACCCGTGGGGAGTGGGTGATCATGGCCGGCCACGACATCGGCGATCAATGTCGGCAGACCGTGCGCGCCCGCGACCTCGAAGAGGTCTGCCGCCGACTGGCGCAGGACGACCGCATCTGGGTGGCACCCGTGGCCGAGGTCGCCAAGCATCTGCCGGCAACTCGCACGCGGTGACGGCCACACCGTCCCCACCAGCGACGTAGACCTCCCAGAGCTCGCGGCCCGGGCCGTGGGCGCAGACCTGCCTGGAGTGCGGGGCAGCAGGCCGTGGTCGTTCTCCTCGAAGGTGGCCGGCCCGGCGGCCAGACACGTGATCCATTGCGCTGCTGCGACTGGCCACCGTCCGGAGCCGTCGTCGGTGTGTGAGACCGGCCACGGTGACGCCCGAGCCGGGGCCACCGTTGAACGCGGCGGCGTGGTCGGGCGTACCTCGTGTCAGCAGGCCGCTTTCGGCCTGGGACAGAGCAACCGTCCGAACGGCTCGGGCGCACAGCGGAACGGAGTGAGGGTCATATGCCCAGGTTGTTCAGGGTGCGGTAAGCATCGCCGCGGCGGGGAGCCGAGGCGTTAACCGAAATGAGCCGTGACATATGACCGGCCGCCGGTGCGTCTGCGGGAGGTCGGAGCCCTGACATCCTCCGGCGCGGCGCTGACCTCTCCGGTCCACCGAACCGCCCGTGAGCGTTGGTCCGGAAGGCGAAGACCGTCCCGGGCGGGGCGAGGGCCGGCAGACCCGCCCTCGACACCGGCACTACCCGACACGGAACCCGAGGGCTGCCCCCGGGTGGATCACCGCAGGAGAGGCGGCGGTGCGTGTCGACAACGGAAAGGCAAGAGATGGACTACTGCTCCTCGTGCCGCAGGACTCTCAACGGCGTCGTGACGTGTCCGGAGTGCGGTGCGTACGACCCGCTCGCCGGGCAGGCCGACCCTCGAGCGCTGAGGGCGCAGACCATCGCGGAACAGGTCTTCGGGCCCGGTCAGGAAGAAGGTTTCTCCACACCCGAGACCGCTACGCCCGAGACCGCAACGCTCGAGTCCGGCTCACTCGAGTCCGGCACCTTGGAATTCGCGGGCCCCGACGCACCCGGCCCCGGGGCCGCCCGCGAAGGTACCCCGGCAGCCGACACAGGCAGGCGCCCGCAGGGGGAGCCGGATCCTTCTCCGCGGCGCCGTGTCGTCCCCGGCCGCACCAGGCACCGGCGCAGGGCGGCGGCCATGGCGGCCCTCGCGGTCGTCGGCAGTCTGGCAGGCGGTTCACTACTGCTTTCCCAGCGCTCCCCCGGCCCTTCGCATGCGGCCTCGGAGCCGGATACCGGATCTCCCCCGGAGCACGAGGCCGATCCTGCCGCGTCCACCCCCGCCAACTCGGTCTCGCCCGTCACTCGCCCGCCCGACAGGGCCAGCCGTCAGTCGAGGAACAGCGTCACTCGTCCCCCGCGTACGACAGCCCCGCCCCGGCCGTCGGGCACCCCCACCGAACCAGCGAAGAAGACGAGCCCCTCGCCGTCGGCCACCAGCGAGCCGTCCAAGGAGCCCTCCGATCACCAGCCCAGCCGGACGGCCTCACCCCCCAGGCCGTCGTCATCCGCCACCCGCCCCGGCCCCGGCCCCGGCAAAACGCCTTCGCCAAGCCCCACTCCCACTCCGTCGGGCTCAGGCAACACATCAGCCCCGGCACCCTCGCCGTGACACGCAGACGGATCGGCGTGGGCGCCTCCCTGGACGGTTGCCCGCGCCCCAGGGACAGCCATCGAGGCCTCCCGCCCCCATGGCCGGGACGACCCCGCACACGCAGCAGTCGACGGGGCGTGCCCTCGGCGCTCTGCGCTCTCGAGCAGCCAGGCGTCCACTTCGCCGGCACCGGCGGCGCCCGGTGCTGTGGGATGGTGGTCGCGTGACGTTGGAGGATCTCGTCCGGCTGCGCCGGGCCCGTGACCTGATGGACCGCGACTACGCGAAGCCGCTCGACGTTCCGGCGCTGGCGCGCGTCGCCTTCATGTCACCGGGCCATTTCTCCCGCAGCTTTCGCGCTGCCTTCGGGGAGACGCCGTACAGCTACCTGATGACGCGCCGAATCGAGCGGGCCAAGGCGTTGCTGCGGCGGGGCGACCTGACGGTGACGGAGGTCTGCTTCGCGGTCGGCTGCACATCGCTGGGGTCGTTCAGCTCGCGCTTCACCGAGCTGGTCGGCGAGAGCCCGAGCTCATACCGGGCCCGCCGCCATGACGAGGGTGCCGCCATCCCGGCCTGCGTCGCCAAGATCCACACGCGACCGGTCAGGAATGGAGAAGCAAAACCTGCCCCACCACCCGTAGCGTGAATCGCATGGACATCAAGCTTTCACAGTGCTTCATCGCCGTCGACGACCACGACAAGGCGCTCGCCTTCTACCGGGACGTTCTCGGTCTGGAGGTGCGCAACGACGTCGGGTTCGAGGGGATGCGCTGGGTGACTGTCGGCGCGCCGTCGCAGCCCGATGTGGACATCGTCCTCGAACCGCCCCTCGCGGACCCGAACGCCTCGCCCGCCGACAAGCAGGCCATGGCGGAACTGCTGGCGAAGGGCCTGCTGCGCGGTGTCATCTTCAGGACCGACGACTGCGACGCCACCTTCGAGCGCGTCCGCGCCGCGGGTGGCGAGGTGCTGCAGGAGCCGACCGACCAGCCATACGGCGTCCGCGACTGCGCCTTCCGCGATCCCTCCGGCAATATGCTTCGCTTCAACGAGCTCCGCTGAGCCGTCCGGCGACAGCAAGCCTTGACCTGCACAGACGGCACCGTGGATGTCTGGGTGGCCAGGGCCTCGGCGGACGGTGCGCCATACCTGGTGCCGCTGTCCTTCGACCGGGACGGCGAGGCGCTGCTGGTGGCCAGGCCGACGGACAGCCCGACCGGCAGGAACCTGGCCGCCACCCGGGCGGTTCGGCTGGGGCCGGCCACACCCGCGACGTGTCCATGATCGAGGGCGAATGCCTCGGCCGGGCGCGCCGCGTGGCCGGAGCCCAGAGGCGCCACGGGCCGAGGCGGCGTGGATGCCGTGATACGTGCACCGAGCTCGACCCCGGCCGGCGTCAGCCGGACGGGCGTCGCACCACCCCGGCCGCCACCGCCGATCAGGCACCAGACACACTGCTCGAAGCTGGCCAGATCGAGCAAGGCGACGCCGACGGAGACCGCGAAGGCGGCCCCGCCTCACAGATGGAGACACGATGAGCATGGCCACGAGGACGGACACTCAGTCGCCTGCGCTGCACGTTGCCGACAGCCACGATCTGATCCGCGTGCACGGCGCGCGCGAGAACAACCTCAAGGACGTCAGCATCGAGATCCCGAAGCGCCGGCTGACAGTGTTCACCGGCGTCTCCGGCTCGGGCAAGAGCTCGCTGGTGTTCAACACGATCGCCGCGGAGTCGCAGCGGCTGATCAACGAGACCTACAGCGCCTTCGTGCAGGGCTTCATGCCGACGCTGGCGCGGCCCGAGGTCGACGTCCTCGACGGGCTGACGACCGCGATCATCGTCGACCAGCAGCGGATGGGTGCCGACACCCGCTCCACGGTCGGTACCGCCACCGACGCCAACGCGATGCTGCGCATCCTCTTCAGCCGGCTCGGCAAGCCGCACATCGGCCCGCCCAGCGCGTACGCCTTCAACGTCCCCTCGGTCCGGGCGAGCGGTGCGATCACGGTCGAGCGCGGTGCCAAGAAGGCGGTGAAGGCGACCTTCTCCCGCACCGGCGGCATGTGTACCCGCTGCGAAGGCCGGGGCACGGTCTCCGACATCGACCTCACCCAGCTCTACGACGACTCCAAGTCGATCGCCGAGGGCGCGTTCACCATCCCCGGCTGGAAGTCGGACAGCTTCTGGACCGTGCGGGTCTACGCCGAGTCGGGCTTCCTCGACCCGGACAAGCCGATCCGCGAGTTCACCAAGAAGGAGATGCAGGACTTCCTGTACCGGGAGCCGACCAAGGTGAAGGTCGAGGGCGTGAACCTCACCTACGAGGGGCTGATCCCCAAGATCCAGAAGTCGTTCCTGTCCAAGGACAAGGAGTCGCTGCAGCCGCACATCCGGGCGTTCGTGGAGCGGGCGGTCACCTTCACCACCTGCCCCGAGTGTGACGGCACCCGGCTCAGCGAGGGCGCCCGGTCGTCGAAGATCAAGGGGGTCAGCATCGCCGACGCCTGCGCGATGGAGATCAGGGACCTGGCCGAGTGGGTCCGCGGTCTGGACGAGCCGTCGGTGGCGCCGCTGCTCACCGCGGTGCAGCAGACTCTCGACTCGTTCGTGGAGATCGGCCTTGGCTACCTCTCGCTCGACCGGCCGTCGGGCACGCTCTCGGGCGGTGAGGCGCAGCGCGTCAAGATGATCCGCCACCTCGGCTCCTCGCTCACCGACGTCACCTACGTCTTCGACGAGCCCACCGCGGGCCTGCACCCCCATGACATCCAGCGGATGAACGATCTGCTGCTGCGGCTGCGGGACAAGGGCAACACGGTGCTCGTCGTGGAGCACAAGCCGCAGACGATCGCGATCGCCGACCACGTCGTCGACCTCGGCCCCGGCGCCGGCACGGCGGGCGGCACCGTCTGCTTCGAGGGCACCGTCGAGGGGCTGCGGGCCGGCGACACCGTCACCGGCCGCCACCTCGACGACCGGGCCGCCCTCAAGGAGACGGTGCGCAAGCCCACCGGCACGCTGGAGATCCGCGGCGCGACGGCGCACAACCTGCAGGGCGTCGATGTCGACATCCCACTCGGGGTACTTGCCGTCGTCACCGGCGTCGCCGGCTCCGGCAAGAGCTCCCTCGTCCACGGCTCGATCCCGGCCGGCGCGGGCGTGGTGTCGGTCGACCAGGGAGCCATCAAGGGCTCCCGACGCAGCAACCCGGCGACGTACACCGGGCTGCTCGACCCGATCCGCAAGGCGTTCGCGAAGGCCAATGGCGTGAAGCCGGCGCTGTTCAGCGCCAACTCCGAGGGCGCCTGCCCCACTTGCAACGGCGCCGGCGTCATCTACACCGACCTGGCGATGATGGCCGGCGTCGCCACCACCTGCGAGGAGTGCGAGGGAAAGCGGTTCCAGGCATCGGTGCTGGACCACCTCCTCGGCGGCCGCGACATCAGCGAGGTGCTGGCGATGTCGGTGACGGAGGCCGAGGAGTTCTTCGGCGCCGGCGAGGCGCACACACCGGCCGCGCAGCGCGTCCTCAACCGGCTCGCCGACGTCGGGCTCGGCTACCTCAGCCTCGGCCAGCCGCTCAACACGCTGTCCGGCGGCGAGCGGCAGCGGCTCAAGCTGGCCACCCACATGGCCGAGAAGGGCGGCGTCTACGTCCTCGACGAGCCGACCGCCGGCCTGCATCTCGCCGACGTCGAACAGCTGCTCGGCCTGCTCGACCGGCTCGTCGACTCCGGCAAGTCGGTCATCGTCGTCGAGCACCACCAGGCGGTCATGGCGCACGCCGACTGGATCATCGACCTCGGCCCCGGCGCCGGCCACGACGGCGGCCGGATCGTCTTCGAGGGCACCCCCGCCGACCTCGTCGCCGCCCGCTCCACCCTCACCGGCGAGCACCTCGCGGCCTACGTCGGCACCTGACCGAGGCCCTCGCCGACCCGGTGAAACAGTCACAACTCGCGGCCGCCTGCCGTCGGTAGAGGCAATCGCGGGCCCGGGCATGGCGGCGGCGACGGGGGCTTGCCCCGAACTCGTGACCGAACTCGGGAGAACTCGCGACGGCGCCCAGCCCGGTAAGCCGCTGTCCCACGGCACGGAACCAGGCGCCGGCGACGGGAACCAGGCGCCGGCGACGAATCCGCATGTACTACTGAGATGGGGAGATGCCACACTCCGGAAGGTGATCTTCGTCATGGCATATGCGGAGCCTCCAGCTCCGAGGAAGCCGAGCGCCGTCGGCGGACCACGCAAGCCGTCCGGCCCCGGCCGCGATGCGTATGGACGGCGCCTGATGCCGCGAGGCGGTAACCCGGCTTGGGCGAAGGGGCCGCGTGGGTGACATGCAACTGCTGACCTTCGGCCACGGCACCGCGGACGCCACGCAGATGGAGCGACTGCTGCACGGCGCCGGAGTGCGCCGGCTGGTCGATGTGCGGACGGCGCCCGGCAGCCGACACAATCCCGACGCCAACCGTGACGCGATGTCACGGTGGCTGCCGCAGACCGGCATCGCCTACCGGTGGGAGAAGCGGCTCGGCGGCTGGCGGAAGGCACGCCCGGACACGCCCGACACCGCGCTGCGCAACCGTGCTTTCAGCGGGTACGCCGCCCACATGCGCTCGCCCGAGTTCCTCGCCGCGATCGACGACCTGCTCACCGAGTCGGCCGGCGAACGCACCGCGGTCATGTGCGCGGAGTCCGTGTGGTGGCGCTGCCACCGCAAGATGATCGCCGACTTCCTGGTCCTCGCCCGCGAGATCCAGGTCCTGCACCTCATGCACGACGGAACACTGAAACCGCACCGCCCGAGCACTGAGGCTCGCCTGCTGCCCGAACCCCGCCTGCTCGTCTACGACGCGGGCCAGCCTCCCCTCCCGGAGTGAAGCCGGCCGGACCGGCGAGGGCGATGCCGTACGTCTGCGGTACCCCGTACTCCGGTGAGGCCTGTGGTGAGGACTCCGTGGCCCGTGTGGACACCACGCGCCCTCCTGGGACACACACCCGGCCGCGAAGGACCATAAGGACCACGGTGTGCCCGACTGCGTACTCGGTGGGCATCCGCGTCGACTGACCCACCGGCCCCGGCGAGGTCTTCGGCGTCCCGCACGCCTCACGCGACTGCGCCATTGGAGGTGATGAAGGGACGACCATTGGGCCGAGCAGCCCAATTGCAGCGTTCCTTGACGGCTTCTGCGCGACTTCCCTTGTTAAATCTAATTACCAGTTGATTTCCGACTGGCGACTCATACGGAGGAATTATGCAGATCGCGAAGAAGGCGGCCTTCCTGGCCGCAACCGCCGGCACCCTGGTGCTCCTCGGGACCGGTACCGCGGCCGCCACCGATGGCGACCACAAGGAGGTTCCGCCTCCCACCACCGTCCAGGCTTGCAGCCTCAACACCGGCGACGTCTCCATCACCTCAGGTGACGTCACCACCGGGGACGTCGGGGACTACTCGCCCACCGGTAACAACACGCTCGTCGTCAGTGTCAGCTGTTTCAACACCACTGACTGACGCCTGGAGCGGATTCGGCGACCACGGTCGCTGAGCCAGGGCGTTCCCCTCAGCCCTCTCGGGTTGAGGGGAACGCGGCACTCACCGCCGCACCAGGATCAGCGCATCGGTGCCGCTCGTACGCAAGGTGCCTTCGTGAGCATCCAGCGCGGCCACCGTCGGCGCGTCCACACAGCAGCCCAACACACCCCACCGCGGCCGCCCGTGCCCGCACCCGCGCGAGCCCGTTCCTCAACAGGGCCAAGCCGCCCGCGGTGCCCGATCCGTACGGCCCCGTCGGCAGGCCGGGTGGTGTGCCCTCGCGATCACCACGGCCTCATCTCGCCCGCTGACCGGCCCGCACACCGCGCCGCCCGCACATCTCCTGGACACGCGGGTGCCGATGATTCATCCGGCCAGGTCAGCAGCCTTGATCACCGACGTCAGGCGGCGCCTCCGCCGAACCCGCTGTCTTCACCAGGAGTCCGCCGCGCGGCACCATGACGTGTCGTGCCGCTGCGCCTGGCCTGTGGCTGCCGGAACTGGGCAGGCTGTCCGTCCCGGGGCTGACGACCCCAAAGGTTCCTTGAGTGACCGCCCATCAGCATGGGCAGCCGCACCTCTGAGCTCGGCGTCGGCCAGTTGCCCCCGTCCTGGCAGACGCCGCTTTTCGTGAGCCCGCATCCGCCCGCAACGCAGGCGCAACGCCTCGCACGGGACCGGACACGCGCACAGTCCGGAGACGCCCCAAGGAGCGTCCGGCCCCCCAACGTGAGCGGAGCTGAGAGTGCCCGCCCGAGCGGTACGGAAGTGTTCACAGCTTCTCGAAGGGGTCGTGCTCGGCGAGCAGCCTCTCCACCCGCGCCTGATCGACCCGGCTGACGATCTGCCCGGCCTCCTGCCGGTCCCGGACCACCTTGGCCAGGGTGAAGGCGGAAGTCACCAGGTAGAGCACGGCGATGGCCAGGAAGCCACGCACCCAGGCGTCGGCGTTCAGCCGGAAGATGCCGATGGCGGTGGCCGCCATGGCGACGGCGAAGGAGGCGACCGCCTGACCGTAGAACGCGGCCGTACTCTGCTGCTTGACCGGTGTCTCACTCATACGGACAAGGATCGGCGGACGCGGTCATCCCCGCATCCGACCGGGTACTCAGGTACGTACTCAGACATCAGGCGCACGCCACAGGACCTCGCAGCGCCCCCGCGACGCCCCCCGGACCGCCGAGACCCCGGTCAGCGCACCGTAGCGGTCCGGAAATAGCCTCGCTGGGGCCGACCTCGGGTGACGCCATCGCTGGGCGGCTCGGCACAATGGTTCGGCGGCCCGGGCCCACTTCCGTCAGACCGGATCGTTGTCCGGGCGTGCGCCGGCCCCCGTGACAATCCGGGCCTCGGTCTCGGCGAACTCCGCCCCGCCCGGCTCTCCGCGGTCCAGGACCGATCCCAGCCAGCCCAGGAGGAAACCGAACGGGATGGAGACCACCGCGGGGTTGCTGAGCGGGAAGACCACGAGGTCCACGGTCGGCAGCAGCGCGGCCGGACCTCCCGACACCGCGGGAGAGAGCAGCACCAGCAGGACCGAGGAGAACAGTCCCCCGTACAGGCCCCAGAGCGCCCCCCTGGTGGTGAACCCCCTCCAGTACAGGGTGTAGATGAGCGTCGGCAGGACGGTGGACCCCGCAACGGCGAAGACGAGACCCACCAGGAGGGAGATGTTCAGGCCCTGGGCGTACATGGACAGCCCCGTCGCGATGAGACCGATTACCAGTACCGCGCCCTTGGCGAACAGGAGTTCACTCTTCTCCGACCCCTCGCCGCCCCTGAAGCCGGCCTGGTAGAGGTCGTGCGCCAGCGCGGTCGAGGCGGCCAGCACGGTCCCGGCGACCACGGCCAGGATGGTGGCGAAGGCGACACAGGAGATGACCGTGAGCAGGAACGGCCCTCCGAGGAACTCGGCCAGGAGCAGTACGGCCGAATTCCCCGAAGGGCTGTCGGCCGTGATGGCATCCCGGCCGAGCAGCGCCACCGCACCGAACCCCAGCACCCCGGCCATGACGCAGAACGCCAGCGTCAGATAGGTCGCCCATTGGACCGAGCCGCGTGCCGCACGCGCGGTGGGTACCGCGTTGAGCCGCATGAGCAGGTGCGGGAGTCCGGCAGCCCCCAGTACGAGCGCCAGCTGAAGGCTCACCGAGTCGAGCTTGCCCGCACCGTCGTCGCCGTACCGCACGCCGGGCTGCAGGAACGCCTCCCCCAAGCCGCTGTTGTCCGCCGCCCGGCTCATCAGAGCCGCCGGGTTCCAGCCGAATTCCGACATCACCAGGACGGCCACGATGACGCCTCCGGTCAGCAGCATGACGGCTTTCACCAGCTGAACCACGGTGGTCGCCCGCATCCCGCCGATCATCACGTAAATGATCATTAGTACACCGAGCGAGGCGACCACTGCCTGCTGCGCGCCCCGCCCGGTCAGACCCAGGATGGGTGCCGCCAGCACCCCGGCGCCGACCAGTTGGGCGATCAGGTACGCCAGGGAGATGACGAGTGTGGCGATCCCCGCGGCCCAGTGCACCGGCCGCGGGCGCAGACGCCGCGCGAGAACGTCGCCGACCGTGTACCGCCCGGCGCTGTGGAACGGCTCGGCGACCAGCAGAAGCATCACGATGCAGGCGACGATCGGTCCCAGGAGATAGGGGATCCCGTCGTATCCCGTCAAAGCGACCAGGCCGGGGGAGCCGAGCAACGTCGCGGCGGACATGTAGTCGCCGAAGAGGGCGATACCGTTGCGCGCCGGGGTCAGCCGGCCGTCGCTGACGTAGAAGTCGCCGGGAGTGGCCCGGTCCGACGTGACCCAGATGGCCAGGAACAGGGTGCCGGAGACGAAGGCGGCGAAGACCACGAAGATCGGGAACGATCCGGAGTCGGTGAGCCGCTGTGCTGTGGTCACCGCGCGTTCCTCCTCTGCTCGGCGTGGGCCCTCAGGCGCCGGCCCTCGGGGTCCAGGACGGTTGTGGCGTGGTGGGCGTACCAGCGGGCCGCCCAGACGGTGGTGACGCACTGGAACAGGGCCAGGCCGAGACCGATGTTCAGCGGTCCGGCGATCTGTACGGACATCACGCCCCGCACCTCGCCCGCCAGCAGGGCGTTGAACAGGTACAGGCCGACGACAGCGCCCGTGACGGCGAAGACCGGGCGCCGTCGTGCCGCCTGCGGCCGACGCTGGCCCGGGTCGGCGTGGCGCCGCCTGTCGGAGGACGGAGCCGGTTTCCGCCGCGAACCCCGTTCCCACGGCGGGGGCGGTGGGGCCCCGGGCGTCACCGCGCCGCCCGCAGTGGCGTGGCGCGACGACCGGAGAGGGCCCCGGCCATGGCCCGGTGCGGCTTCGCGTCGGAGTACAGCTCGTGGTCGAGCCCGCTCGGATACCGGGCCGGCGCCTCCCGGCGATCGCGTTCGGGATGCTCGGTCATGCGGCTCATGGCGTGTCCTGGGTATGGGAACGGCTGGTCACGGACGGGGAGACGGCCTACGGGATGACGTCGACCTTCAGCTCTCCGTCCGCGTACTGCCTGCGCAGGGTCTTCTTGTCGAACTTGCCCACCGAGGTCTTGGGCACCTCCTCGAGCAGTGCCCAGCGCTCCGGGAGCTGCCATGCCGCGACCTTCTCGGCCAGGAAGCCGCGCAGCTCCGCATAGGCCACCGTGTGGCCGTCCCGGAGCACCACCGTGGCCAGGGGGCGCTCCCCCCACCTGCCGTCCGGGACCCCGACGACGCATGCCTCGGCCACGTCCGGGTGGGCCATGAGGTGGTTCTCCAGCTCGACGGACGAGATCCACTCCCCGCCGGACTTGATCACGTCCTTGATCCGATCGGTGAGCGTGAGGAAGCCGTCGGCGCTGATCATCCCCACGTCACCGGTGCGCAGCCAGCCGTCGTGGAACTTCTCCGGGTCGTTGTCGAGGTAGTACGAGCCGGTGATCCACGGGCCGCGCACCTCCAGTTCCCCCACGCTCTTGCCGTCCCGGGGCAGGACGGCCCCGTCCTGGCCGATGAGCCGCGCCTCCACCGGCGCCGGGAAGCGGCCCTGGCTGAGCCGGTAACGCCAGGCGTCCTCGCCCTCGGCGCCCTCCGGCGCGCGGGCCAGGGTGCCCAGCGGCGACATCTCGGTCATGCCCCAGACGTGCAGCAGCCGGATCCCCAAACTGTCCTCGAAGGTCCGCATCAGGGAGGGCGGGCAGGAGGAGCCGCCCACGACGGCCTCCTGGAGGCTGGAGACATCGGCCTCGGGGTGGGCCAGGACATGGTTGGCCAGGCCCTGCCAGACGGTGGGCACACCGCATCCCTTGGTGGGGCGGGAGGCGGCGATGAACTCGGCGAGCGGCGCGGGGGCCAGGAACCTGTCGGGCATGGCGAGCGAGGCTCCCGTCAGGAACGCCGCGTACGGCAGACCCCAGGCCTGGGCGTGGAACTGCGGGACGATGACGAGCAGGCGGTCACGGGCGGAGATGTCCATGAGGTCCGGCAGGCTGATGCCCAGTGAGTGCAGGTACAGCGAGCGGTGGCTGTAGACGACGCCTTTGGGGTTGCCCGTGGTGCCGGAGGTGTAGCACATCCCCGCTGCCTGGTTCTCGTCCAGGTCGGGCCAGTCGTAGCTCTCGGGCCGGCCTTCCAGGAGCCGTCCGTAGTCATGGACGTGCGCCGGGCCGTCGGGCAGCGCCGAAGCCGGTGCCTCTCCGCTGACGATGACATGGCGCACGGTGCGCATATCGGGCATCAGCGCGGCGAAGGCCGGCAGCAGGGAGGCGTCGACGATGACGACCGTGTCCTCGGCATGGTTGGCGATGTAGGTGAGTTGCTCCGGGAAGAGACGGATGTTCAGGGGGTGGATCACCGCGCCCATGGCGGGCACGGCCAGATACGCCTCCAGGTGCTCCTGGTTGTTCCACATGAACGTGGCCACCCGGTCGCCCGGCCGCACGCCGAGTTCGGCCAGCGCGTGCGCCAGCCTGGCGGCGTTGCGGCCGACGCGGGAGAAGGACGCACTCCTGGTGCCGTTGCCGGCGGCCGTGATCACCGTGCTGCCGCCGTGCTGCTGTGTGCCGTTCTCCAGCAGCCTGCGAACCAGCAGCGGCGTGTTCTGCATGGTGCTGGGAAAGGGGGGACGGCTGGACATCTGCGAGGTCATCCTTAGCGTCGGGAAGGCAGCGGCTCAGGCGTGAGGGGTGCCGGGCGCGGGGTGGTGGACAGCCGCGGAGGAGCCGGCGCGCCTCTTGGCGTGATCCTGGGTGCAGCCGGTGCGTACGGGTAGCTCCAGGGGGAGGTATCTCTTCGGAGGTCTCCATTCGGAGATGGCCCCGGCTGCGGCGCCAGGCCAGGATGCAACGCAGTGGAGCGCGCAACCGGTCCCTGGTCCGCTCCTCGGGAGGCGACCTACCATGACGGACGTGGCAGACAAAAGGCGGTATCAGCCATGGCCCGATGTCCTGCGCGAGCTCACCGAGGGATACGGCGAGATCCTCGCCCTGCTCGACCAGTCCATCGCGATGCGCCGGATCGTGGACGATGTGCCTGAGCTCAGCGGGGTGGACGTGGCCTGGCTGGGTGAACCGGACGGCGGGGACCGGATCGTGCTCGGGCACACGGTGAACGCCCGGACTCCCGCTGTGAACGGTCTGGTCGTACCCCAGGGGTGCGGGCTCGGGGGGCAGGTGCTCCTCCGGCGCCGCCCGCTGTGGGTCAGTGACTACCGCCGTTCCGACACCATTACCCACGACTTCAACGCCCAGGCCGAGACGGAGGGCCTGGGAGCGATGATCGCGGTGCCCGTCCTCCACGAGGGCCGGCTGCTGAGTGTCCTCTACGGCTCGAACCGCGAGAACTCCGTGTTCGGCGACCGCACCACCCAAGCCCTGGAACAGGCGGCGAGCCGGGCGGCGACCGCCGCGGTGATGGCGGAGCGTGCCCGCCACGCCGCCGAGGTCGCCGTGCACGAGGAGCGGCGTCGGATCGCGCTGGAACTCCACGACACGGTGGGAGCCATGCTGTTCTCCATCGGGGCCGGCATCCGCACCCTGGCCGACGAACTGCCGGAAGGAGACGGCGTGCACGCCCGCCTCAACGACCTGAAGGAGCAGGCCACCCAAGCCGCCGCCGCCCTGCGCGTATCGCTGCACGCGCTCAACGCGCCACCGGAGCAGGTGGCCCTTGGCGTCGCGCTGCGCGGCGACTGCCGGGCCTTCGAAGAACGCACCGGGATCATCGCCCGCCTCATCACCGTCACCGAGATGCCGAGCCTTCCGCCGGCCCACATCAAGGCGCTGGCGGACGCGACGCGGGAGGCCCTACTGAATGTTGAGAAACACGCGCAGGCCCGTTCCGTCGTGGTGAGCGTCTTCACCCTGTCCGGGGGCGTGTGCGTGACCATCGCCGATGACGGCGTCGGCCCGCCGTCGGCGCGCGGGCTCTCCGGTGGCCTCGGCCACGCCTCCATGTCCGAGCGCCTGGAACGGCTGGGCGGCGAGGTCCATGTCAGCCGCAACGAGGACGGCGGCGTGAGCGTCCAGGCGTGGGTTCCGGCATGAACGAACCGACCGTACGCGTCCTGGTCGTGGACGACCACCCGATCGTCCGCGACGGCGTCGCACTGGCACTGGGCAACACCTCCTGGCTCACCGTGTCCGGATATGCCAGCTCCGGCCGGGCGGCGATCAGCGAGGTCGAACGGCTGAAGCCGGACGTCGTCCTGCTCGATCTGCGGCTGCCCGACATGCTCGCCCCCGAGGTGATCCGGGGGATGCGGACCCATGTGCCCGGCGTCAAAGTCGTGATCTTCACCGCCTTCCCGGACCACGCGGCCTTGCAGGAGGCGCTCGACGCCGGAGCGCACGCCGTCGTCGTCAAGGACGCCGACCGATCCGATCTGTTGGACATCGTCCGCCGTGCCCACGCGGGGGAACGGGTGGTCCGCACCAGCCCGGAACACCTTCTCAATGTGCTGCTGACCAGACGGCTGAAGGACAGTGGCCTGACCCGACGCGAGTACGAGATCCTGCGCCGGGTGGCGATGGGCGAGACCAACCCGGAGATCGCCGACGCCCTTGGGCTGACCCGGAACACCGTCAAGACGTATCTGCAGCGGACACTGGAGAAGCTGGGCGCCCGCAACCGCGTCGAGGCGCTCGCCCGCGCCAGCGAGCGCGGGATCCTCTAAGCGGATGCGGTGAAGTTCGCCGCTGATCCCTCGCCGTTCGGCCTGGCCGAGGGCTTGGACGCCGAGAAGGATCAGCACTTGACTTCGCCGTAACCGCTTAGGAGGACTGAGGTCGAGGCGGATCTTACTGTCTGCCGTCTGGTCCGGGGTTGGGGCGGCGGCCGGCGGCAGGTCGCGCAGAAACCGGTCCAGCAGTTCGTGTGACGACCACTACCGGTCCCACCGCGCCCTCCACGCGGCAGCGTCGCTCCCCCAGCCCATCACCGATCCAGACCAGCTCAACCGCCTCCACGTCCCGCCGATGGACCGACCGGCGGCACCCTACACACCTACGAACATGCGCCTGACCAGCACGAACGTAGGCACCCACAGGGCTCTCCCCTCCCCCAGGTGTCGGCCGAGCCCGTCAACGGCCAACGGGCCGACCGGCGGCTACGGAGCCGGGCTTCCTCCATTGGGGCGATACAAGGCCGCCACCTCGTCACCAAAGGGCACCCATATACGCAAAGCCGGTCACATCCAGCCACTCGCTCCCAGCAAGGAGTTCCCATGCGCATCCGGACCGCCCTGTCCACACTCGCCCTCGCCACCGCAGCCCTCGCCGCCGGCGCCGCCGACGCCACGGCCGACGGCGCACCCGGCGTCACCGTCGACAACTCCAGGGACGTGACCTTGCCCAGTGTGTGCAGCAGCAGCGCATTCTCCTTCGTCACCGTCCCTGTCAATCTGCTGGGCGAGTCGGACTCCAGCTCGTGCCGGACAAGCTGATCACCACCGATCCCCACCCACCGCGACACCGCGCGGTCCAGGCCGTGGCCCACATACACAAGGACAGGAAGCCGGCCCCGTGCCCGCAACCGAGGCGGTCCACGTCTCTTCGCCCATCAGGCTCCCTGACCAGACGCGGGGCGCGGCCCGAGGAAGCAGGCGCTGTGGTGGGCCGGGCGGAGAGGCTGACATAGCCAGTGGAGCGCGGAAGCGTGACGGGTCTCCCCTCGCTCGAACAGCGGTTTCGGCCGCCGCGTCCCAGGCGCACTACCGATCGCGGTACGCGGACGTCCGCTGCCCCGCCGCCGCTACCAGTACGTCCGGGCCGTTCGTCGACGAGCCCGCCGCAACGGGCCGCCCACCACGACCACCGGGGCCGGAGCGGGTGAGACCGTCACCGACGGCCGGGGCATGTCCGAGCGGCCCTCAAGTTCGCCGATACTTCTCAGATCCCGGCTTCACCCGCGATCCGGCATGCCTTGTCCACGAGCGCATCGATACGTTCCACGGTGGGCGTGCCTGTCGCGCTCTTGTTCTTCGGTTCATCGATCGCCCGCCTCATCACGCCCTCGGCGATCACGGCCACCTTCCACAGGCCCAGCACGTGCCAGAATTTCAGTGCCGCCGGGTCCCGGCCCGTTTCGGTCAGGTACACCTGAGTGAGCTCGGCACGGTCGGGGAAGCCTTCGAGGACGGAGGCGGGGAAATCTCCCCCGGTCTCCTCCTCCCCCGGTTCCGGCCAGTACGCCAGCAGGCTGCCCATGTCCGCCAACGGGTCGCCCAGCGTCGACAGCTCCCAGTCGAGCACCGCGGTCACCTCCCCGCCGGCGTGGGAGGTGATGACGTTGCGCAGATGGAAGTCGCCGTGTACGAGCGTCAGTTCGTGCTGCTCCGGGACGGCCGCGACAAGGCGCCGGGTGAGGTCCTCGAGGGCGGGCAGCTCGCGGGTCCTGGACCTCTCCCACTGACCCGACCACCGCTTGAGCTGACGCTGCGCATACGGCTTGTGGCTGGCCAGACCGGTCAGCCCGGTCGCCTCGAGATCGACCGTGTGGATCTTTGCCAGCGTCCGCGGCAGCGACATCCCGATCGCCCGGCGGCGCTCGGGCGTCAACGACCGTGCGATCGACATCCTGTCGACGACCTGGCCGTCCACGTACTCCATGAGCAGCAGCGGGACGTCGGTCACGGCAGGATCATCGGTCAGCCCGAGCACCCGCGGGGTCGGGACGGCGGTGTCGTTGAGCGCGGTCAGAATCCTCGCCTCGCGGGCCACGTCGTGCGCCGACGCCAACAGGCGACCCAACGGTGGGCGCCGCAGCACCCACTGGCGGCCGTCCTGGTCCCGTACCAGGTAGGTCAGATTCGACTGGCCGAGCCCGATCCGGTCGAAGACAAGCGGCCCGGTAAAGTCGACGCCGAGGGCCTCGAGCCAGCGGCTCACCGCCCCGGCGTCGATTCCGGCGATGTCCGCGCTAGACACCGATGTCGACTCCTTGTCTGAACGGGAGCGGGTCACCGAGCAGCTGCCCGCCGTCGATCACCATGGTCTCGCCGGTGATCCAACTCGCGTCGTCCGAGACGAGGAAGGCAACCGCCGAGGCGATGTCGGCAGGCTCCCCTATGCGCCCGATCGGCGTCGAGGCGGACACGGCCTGCTCATGCTCCTTCCACAGGGCCTCGGCCAGCTTCGTGCGCACGAGACCCGGTGCCACCGCGTTGACGCGAACCTTCGGCGAGAGTTCCAGGGCCAGTTGCTTCGTGAGATGGATCAGTGCGGCCTTCGACGCGTTGTACAGCCCGATGTTCGCCTCGAGGAGCATGCCGCCGACCGACGCGGTGTTGACGACTGCCCCACCGTGTTCGCCCATCCAGGCACGCGTGGCCAGACCCGTCCACAGGACGGGAGCCCACAGGTTCACGTCGAAGGTCTTGGCGAACCGACCGTGGTCCTGGTCGAGGACCGGCCCGAACGCCGGGTTGGTCCCCGCGTTGTTGACGAGGATGTCAAGGCTTCCGAAGCGCTCGAGCGTCAGATCCACACAGCGCCGGGCCGCCTCTTCGTCGACCGCGTGCGCACCGACGCCGACCGCTGTGCCCCTGACCTGGGCCGCGGCGGCGTCCGCCGCCTCCTGGGACCGGGAGGTGAGGACGACGTTTCCGCCGGCCGCGGCGATGGCCTGGGCGATCGCCAGCCCGATACCGCGCGATGCGCCGGTGACGACGGCGGTGCGACCGGTGAGATCGAGTCCTGCCATCTCAGTTCACCGCCGCCTTGGGACCGCCGGGGCCGCCCGTGCCGCTCGCCGCTGCCGTGGCCACGTCGCGGTACTGCCGCAGTTCTTGTTTGGCGATGGCCCGCTTGTGGACCTCGTCGGGACCGTCCGCCAGCCGCAACGTCCGCAGATGCGCGTACATCATCGCCAGCGGGAAGTCCTCGGTCACTCCCGCTCCCCCGTGCACCTGGATGGCACGGTCGACGATCTTCAACGCGATGTTCGGGGCGGCCACCTTGATGGCCGCGATCTCGGTGCGCGCTTCCTTGTTCCCGACCGTGTCCATCAAGTACGCGGCCTTGAGCGTGAGCAGGCGGATCATCTCGATATCAATACGCGCCTCCGCGATCCAGTCCTGGATGTTGGACCGGTCGGCAACCGGACGGCCGAACGTCACCCGCGACTGCGCACGCCGGCACATCAGCTCCAGCGCCCGCTCGGCCTGGCCGATCGCCCGCATGCAGTGGTGGATACGACCGGGCCCGAGCCGGGCCTGGCTGATCGCGAAACCCTCCCCCTCGCCCTTGAGTACGTCCTTGGCCGGCACCCGCACGTCGGTGAAGTCGATCTCGGCGTGCCCCTCGCGGTCCTGGTAGCCGAACACCGGCAGCCCGCGCATCACCGTGACCCCGGGGGCGTCGATCGGGACCACCATCATCGACTGCTGGCGGTGCGGGGCAGCGGTGGGATCCGTCTTCCCCATGACGATGAGCACCTTGCAATTGCGGTGCAGGGCATTGGACGCGAACCACTTACGGCCGTTGAGCACGTACTCGTCGCCGTCGCGCTCCATCCGCAGCTCGATATTGGTGGCGTCGGAACTGGCGACACGCGGCTCGGTCATCGCGAAGGCCGAGGCCATCGTCCCGTCGAGCAGGGGCTTCAGGTACTTCTCCTTGTGCTCGTCGCTGCCGAACAACGTGAGCACCTCCATGTTGCCGGTGTCGGGAGCGTTGCAGTTGCACGCCTCGGACGCGATATGACTGCGTCCCATGATCTCCGCCAGCGGCGCGTACTCGAGATTCGTCAGCCCCGGGCCCCACTCCGTGTGCGGGTGGAAGAGGTTCCACAGTCCGCGCTTGCGCGCCTCCGCCTTGAGTTCCTCGATGATCGGCGGGTGGAAGTTCGGGTCACCCGACGCGCGCATCTGCTCGTGGTAGACCGCCTCAGCGGGGTAGATGTGCGAATCCATGAACTCGAGCAGATCCGCCTGGTACTTCTTGGCGCGGTCCGACGTCTCAAACAGGGACATCTCAACTCCTGACGGGTAGGGAGGGAAAACTCGGTGGGCGCTTGTCGAGATGGCTGGCCACGCCTTCGACGAAATCGGCCCCGCGGAATGCCTGGAGCATGACGCCTTCCGCCCGGGTCACGGAATCGGCGTAGGTGCCGTCCGCGTCGTCGCGCAGTTGGCTCTTGATAGTGGCCATGGATGCCGGGGAGCAGCGCGCCGCCAGATCGGCGGCGTATGCGACAGCGGCGTCGACCACACTGCCGGTGGGGACCAGGTGGTCAAGGAGTCCGATACGGAGTGCCTCCTCGGCGTCCACCATGCGACTGGACAGCAACAGGTCCGTTGCCCGGCTGTGCCCCACCAGCCGGGGCAACAGCCAGGAGATCCCGTACTCGGCGATCAGCCCGCGCTGCGCGAACGCCGTGGTGAACCGGGCCGAGGGCGAGCCGAAGCGAATGTCACAGTAGAGCGCCTCCACCATGCCCAGCCCCGCGGCCACCCCGCCCACCGCACCGATCAGCGGTTTGCGCAGGGTCAGCGGCACATCGCGCGGCCGACGGCGCGCCCTGTCCGCCTCGGAGACCTCGCCGACCGCCCGCAGCCGCTGGAGATCCGCACCGGCGCAGAATCCGCGTCCCGCGCCGGTGACCACGACGGCGCGTACGTCCGGATCGTCCTCGGCGGCGTCGAGCAGCGTGAAGTAGCGGTTTTCGAGTTCGTCGGTCCAGGCGTTCAGCTTGGCGGGCCGGTTGAACGTGAGCACCAGCACGGGCCCGCGGTGTTCGGCGAGGACGAGCTCGCCCGGCGCGCCGGTCATGCCTGCGCCAGCAGGGAGCTCTGGTAGCGGCGCATCCCGCGCAGCCACCGGTCGTAGTCCGAGCCCTTCTGCCGGTACATGTCCAGAACGTCTTCATGCGGCAGGATCAGGAAGCGCTCGTCCTCCATCGCGGCGAGGACGGCGTCGGCGACCTCGGCCGGCTCGAGGACGTCACCCGCGGACGTGACGGCCTGCGTGGCCGCTCTCCCCAGGGGATCCCCGGAGTCCTCTCCCGAGTGCAGCAGCCTGGTGTTCACTCCCATCGGGCACAGACAGCTGACATGGACCCCGCGATCGCCGTAGGTGACGCTCAGCCATTCGGCGAAGCCGACGGCCGCGTGCTTGGTGACGGCGTACGTGGCGGAGCCGATCTGGGTGAGCAGCCCGGCCGCCGAGGCGGTGCTGACGAAGTAGCCCTCGCCGCGCTCGAGCCACCGCGGCACCAGCAGCGTTGCCGCACGGATGTGGGCTCGCAGGTTCACGTCGATGGACAGGTCCCAGTCGTTCTCGCTCGCGTCGAGGCCGGGTGCCCCGGCGATGCCCGCGTTCGCGAAGTAGAGGTCGACCGGACCGAACGCGCTCTCCGCCAGGGCGATCAACTGCTGGATCTGGGCGGTGTCCGACACATCCGCGCCGGCGCTGACGGTGCTGCCCGGATGGTCGGCGTTGACTGTCTCCGACACCGCCCGCGCGGTGTCCGGGTCGAGGTCGGCGACGACGACCCGGGCGCCTTCGCGGGCGAGCCGGGTGACCAGCGCGCCGCCGATGCCGCCACCGCCACCGGTGACGATGGCGACCTTTTCTGCAACGTTCACAGCGAACCCTCTCCGTGGCGGGGCATGCGGTGCCGGAGCACGGCCCGAGATGAGGCGACCGTCTCCCCCCACCTGTATATTTGAATCCGACGTCAAGTTCAACCCATCACCACGGAGAAGGCCGCCTCGCCCCACTGAAGAACCAGAAGCGGGTCAACGCCTCCACCACACACGAAAGATGGCCAGTCGGCCACGAGCGCCCCGCCGCGAGCCCGCTTACGGGCACCATCGCCCACCGACTCCACGCCTCTGACTCGGCCCGGCGCGGCGGCCGTGTCGTCGGGTGTATCGACCCAGGTGGTCGAGCGTGAAGGCGCGCACGAGCCGATCCCGTCGCCGACGCGGGCGCCAGGATCCAGGATCGTCGAACGGTCGCGGGCGGAAGACTCCGCCCCGGTGGGCGCTACGGCCGGATCAGCGGTGGCCGGGGAACCGCAGGGCGTTCGCCCAGAGCCGGGTGACCGTGGACACGAGCTCCTCGAAGTCCACCGGCGTACCTTCTTCTTGCCTTTCGCCGAGCACAAAGGCGTTATAGGCCATGAGGCTGACCATGCCCGACAGCGCGCGGGAGGCCATCACCGGATCGATCTCACAGTCAGCGACACCCCGCGCCTGCAGGTCGGCGATGCCGCGGGCGTTGCGGCGGATGAACGCATCCGCACGCCGGCTTCGGAACTTACGGAACTCCGGCTCCACTTGGGCGACTTGCTCAAGCAGTCCCATCAACCGCGCGTTCCGCTTGTATGCCTCGAGATACGCGCGATTGCTCGCCTCGAGTACCGCATACGGATCGTCGGTACTCTGCACCCGGCCCACGCCGGGGTGCATCATGTCCTCCTGCGCCTCCAGGAGGACGGCGGCAAGCACCTCTTCCTTGTTGGCGAAGTAGGTGTAGAAAGATCCCGACGCGCAATGGGCCTCTTTGGCGATGTCGGTCAGGCGGGTGTCGAGGTAGCCGTCCCGCTCGAACACCTTCCGTGCGGCCTTCACCAAAGCCGCGCGCGTCCGCGCTCCGCGCTTCGTCGGCGGCGGCTCGCGAAGTGGCGAGAGAGGCGCCACCGGCGGTGCCTCCTCGCCGTAATTCTCCTCGGGCGCGGTGGTATCCATCCTCAGAAGTGTACTTGAATCCGACGTCGGAGTCACAAATTCGCAGGGTGGGTTGTGCGGGGCGACGGCCGCGGCCCACACGCCCACATGCGCTGAAGCCGGCCGTTCACCTCGGCGTACTCACCGACGAGGCGCTTGATGACAGATCAGAGCCGGGTAATGCGGCCGGATCGAGCCCCGCTCCGCGGCGGACCGATCTCGTCCGTCCACGGATGTTCAGTGCCGGCGGGCGGGTACGTCGCCGAGCGCGGGGTCGCGGGCCAGATTCGTACGGTCGATGGAACGCTTGAGGATCTTCCCGCTCGGGCCCTTGGGCAGCGAGTCGACGAACCGGATGATGCGCGGGACCTTGTAGGCGGACAGGCGCTCTCGTGTCCAGCTCGACACCTCAGCGGCACCGAGCTCCGAACCGGGCCGGGCGGCGACGACCGCGGCGACCTCCTCGCCGTAATGGTCGTCGGGAACGCCGACCACGGCCGCCTCGATGATGTCCGGGTGCTCGTAGAGAACTTCCTCGACCTCACCGGGGTAGACGTTGTAGCCGCCGCGGATGATCAAGTCCTTGATCCGGTCGACGATGCGCAGGTCGCCGTCCGTGTCGGTCTCACCCAGGTCGCCGGTCCGGAACCAGCCGTCGGGCGAGATCACCGCGGCGGTGTCCGCGGGGCGGTTCCAGTAGCCGCGCATCACCGTGGGTCCCTTGATGTGGACCTCGCCGACGGTGCCCGGCGGACACTCGTTGCCATCGATGTCACGCACCTGGACCCGCAGCCGCGGAACCGCCCGGCCGGTGTACCCGGTCTTGCCGCCGCGGTCGATGTCGTTGAAGGTGCCCAACGCGGTGGTCTCGGTGAGCCCATAGCCTTCGAGGATGGTGCAGCCGAACCGGGCCTCGAAGGCCCGGGCGATCTCCCCGGGCAGCGACGCGCCGCCGGAGACGGCGACGCGGAGCCCGGCGAAGTCCGCCGGGCTCGCATCACCCGCCGCGTGCAGCATCGCGTTCCACATGGTCGGTACGCCGGCCATGATGGTGAGCCGGTCGCGGCGCAGCATCTCCAGCATCGCGGCCGCGTCGAACCGGGCCAGCAACGACAGCGAGCCGCCCACGGTCAGGGTCGCCATCAGTACCGACGCCTGGCCGAACACGTGGAACAGCGGGAGTCCGGTGCCGGTACGGTCGGCGCTCGATCCGCGGCTGCACTCGGCGCCGATCTCCCCGGCGGACAACAGGTTCCCGACCGTGAGCTGGGCACCCTTCGGCCGCCCTGTCGTACCCGAGGTGTACAGGATGGCCGCGGTCTCGTCGCGGTCCCGGTCGACGACAGGGAGGGTGGCAGCATCAGTGACCGTCGCGCCGGGGGACAGCGTCCAGGAGGGCACCTTGAGCGTCTCGGCCGCCTCCGCGACGGCGGGGCCGAGGGCGTGCCACGCGATCGCCAGCGAGCAACCGGCGTCGCCGAGGACGTACTCGGCTTCGGCCCGGGTGGACATCGTGTTGACCGGCACCACGACACAGCCCGCGGCCTGGATCCCGAGGTAGGCCACCACGAACTCGGGCACCGACGGCGCCGCCAGCAGCACCCGGTCCCCGGGGGACAGGCCCGCGGCGGCCAGGGCGCCCGCGTACCGTGAGCTCGCGTCGCGCAATTGCCGGTAGGTCCACTGATCCGCGCCGCCGCGCAGCGCGATGTTGTCGGGAGTCGCGGCCGCGTGGCGGCAGACCGGGTCGAAAACACTGGCCATGGACGGTGCCTTCCAGGGATGTGAGCAGGTGATGCGGTACGGATCTCACCCTCGCCCATCAGTAGACTTGAACCCGGTCTCGACTTCAAGTCTTTGGACAGCGGAGGCGTCCGGCGGCGGCCGGAGGTGCGTAGCCCCCAGGTATCTCGCCGTGGATGACGGCGATACCAGCGTCGCGAACCGCGTACGGCAGCTCATCCGGAAGAGATTCGGCCGGCGGCGGGACGGGAGGGGGCAGGCGTCCGGCCGCTTGGCCGGGCACCCGCGGTCGGGTGCCGACCCGGCATGACCGGTCTCCCGCGCCCGGTCTCCCGCGACCGGTCGATCGGTCAGGCGGTGATCCCGAAGCGTTCGGCGAGTTGGCGGCGGGTGTCGGCGGCACCGGTGTGCAGCACGCCCCCGATCCCGATCCGCGCCGCGCCGTCGAGGTTCTGCCGCAGATCGTCGATCATGACTGCCTCCTCGGGGGAGACACCGAGGCGTTCACATGCGATCGCGTAAATCCGCCGGGAAGGCTTACGGATCCCGACCTCGGCGGAG
The DNA here is from genome assembly GCF_040607655.1 of Streptomyces sp. NPDC005266. Taxonomy (NCBI): domain Bacteria; kingdom Bacillati; phylum Actinomycetota; class Actinomycetes; order Kitasatosporales; family Streptomycetaceae; genus Streptomyces; species Streptomyces sp. NPDC005266. The sequence goes on along the minus strand of NZ_JBEXHC010000010.1, from coordinate 53,601 downwards.
ATGACGACGGCGTCGGCCACAGCGGCGAGGTCGACGCCGTCGTAGGTTCCGGTCCCGAACGAATTGGATACCAGCGCAACGGGATACCCGGCGGCGCGAAGATCACCGAGCAGGGCGAGAACGTCCTGGTCGATTGACATTCCCGCTTGCATCCGGGCCGTGAGCCCCTCGGCCGGTACGTCGGCGCCATGGACACGGAGACGCTCGGCGAATCCTCGCTCGAAGGCTTCGGCGTCGATACGGCCGCACTCGTGGTCGGCCAGGAGGGTGCGTGATGACTGGTCCCGGCTGAGGAGGTCCAGCGGCAGGCGCGGGTCGCCGCCGAGCGAGGCGCCGAAGTCGGTGAAAGCCCTCAACACACTGGAGGTGATGACCCCGCCGAAGTCCACAAGCACCGCGGTTCGGGCCTTTCCCACCACGCTCGACACAGTATCCACAGGCGCACACCCTCTCTCGCGGCCGGCTTCCCGCCGGCCAATACGACGGCAGCCATGACGACGGCAGCCGTGTTCCGCCGATTCGCATGAGGACCTAAGCGACCTCGAACAGCCCGGCTGCGCCCATTCCGCCGCCGACACACATCGAGATCACGACATACCGGACGCCACGGCGCTTGCCCTCGATCAGGGCGTGCCCCACCAGTCGGGCGCCGGTCATCCCGTACGGGTGGCCGACGGAGATTCCTCCGCCATTGACGTTGAACCGCTCCGGGTCGATCTTCAGTTCGTCACGGCAGTACAACGCCTGGGAAGCGAACGCTTCGTTGAGTTCCCACAGACCGATGTCGTCAATGGTGAGGTTGTGCCGCTTCAGCAGTTGCGGAATGGCGAACACGGGACCGATCCCCATCTCGTCCGGCCCGCAACCAGCAACGGCCATGCCCCGGTATACGCCCAGCGGCTCCAGCCCGCGACGCTCGGCTTCCTTCGACTCCATCAACACCGACGCCGAAGCCCCGTCCGACAGCTGCGAGGAGTTTCCCGCCGTCACGCTGGAATGCGCGGTCACCTGACCGTCCGGCAGCACCGGCGCCAGCCCGGCCAGGCCCTCGAGTGTGGTCGACGCGCGGTTGCCCTCGTCCCGGGTCAGGGTCACGGCCTCGTCCCGCACCTCCCTCGACTGCTTGTCCAGGACCTTCTTGACGCTGTCGAGCGCGACGATCTCCTGGTCGAACCGCCCGGCCTCCTGCGCCGCCGCGGTGCGCTGCTGCGACACCAGCGCGAACTCGTCCTGGCGTTCCCGGCTCACGCCGTAGCGTTCGGCGACGATCTCCGCCGTCTGCAACATCGGCATGTAGATGCTCGGCTTGTGCTCGACCAGCCAGGGATCAGCCATGCGGTGGGTGTTCATGTGGTCGTTCTGCACCAAGGAGATCGACTCGACACCGCCGCCGACAGCGATCTGCATCCCGTCGCCGACGATCTGCTTGGCGGCCGTCGCGATCGCCATCAGGCCCGACGAACACTGCCGGTCGACCGTCATCCCCGACACGGTGTCCGGCAGTCCGGCACGGAGAGCGGCCTGGCGGGCGACGTTGCCACCGGAGGACCCCTGCTGCACGGCGCAGCCGAGGATCACATCCTCGACCTCGCCTCCCTCGAGCCCGGCGCGCCGCACCGCGTGCGAGAGGGCGTGGGCGGCGAGCTCCTGCGACTGGGTGTCGTTGAACGCGCCGCGGTAGGCCTTTCCGATCGGCGTCCGTGCCGTCGAAACGATGACTGCTTCCCTCATGTCGACTCCATGCTTCCTGTCGGTCCGGTTCGTCTGGCAGCTTCAGAGCTGGAATCCCGAGCTCCGTGAGCCGGGCTCGATGCCGGTAGGCGGTGCCGAACGCCACCTGGGGCGCTGTGAGCAGTCGGTGACCGTCTCCTCCTCGACCGATGACGTGCGCCATGGCCGCAGGGGTGACGGGAGCCAGCCTCTCGACTTTTATAGTTGAATCCGGCGTCATGTTCAACCGGGTCCCTCGCCGGCCTGCTCCACCACCTCCCCGGAACGAGCTGCGTCACCATCTGCTGTTGGTTCCCCCCTTCTCCACCGCACCGGCCGACCCGACACCGGTGATGCGACCGCGCGGGCATCTCCCGCCCATCACCCGCACTCGGCCGCCGTGACATCCGTCCAGCCCGGATACGCACCGACGGGAGGCGGCGCGGAGGTGCACTGGAACGGGTCGGGCATCCCGCTGTGGAAGCTCGAACCGGCGACCCCGGACGCCGAGCTTCAGCGCGGCCGCGAAGGACCACGCGTCCCGCCACCGCCTCAGCGACTGCGTCATTGGGGTGATAGAGGGACGGCCATTGGTCCGAGCAGATCAATGTCAGCGTTCCTAGACGGCTTTTTCGCGACTTCCCTTGTTAAATCTGATCGCCAGTTGATTTCCAGCTGCGACGCATACGGAGGAATTATGCAGATCGCGAAGAAGGCGGCCCTCCTGGCCGCAACCGCCGGCACCCTGGTGCTCCTCGGGACCGGCACCGCGGCCGCCTGTGACGGAGACCAAGTTCCGCCTCCCAGCACCGTCCGGAATTGCAGCGTCAACACCGGCGACATCTACGTCACCTCAGGTGACACCACCACCGGGGACGTCGGGGACAACTCTCCTGCCGCCAACAACACGGTCGTCATCAGTGTCAGCTGTTTCAACACTCCCGGCTGACATCTGGAGCGGATTCGGCGACCACCGTTGCTGAGCCATATGAACCTCCGCGGCGCCGTGATCTACGGCACACGGGCCCGACCTGGATGGCTGACGCCGGGGTCCCGCCGCACGTGCCGCGCCTGATCGCGGGACACGGGTCGCTCATCACCTCACCACACCTCGCCACCTCGCCGCCGACCGGGGGCCCTTGGTCCCCAAGCGGTCCCCAAGGAAGAGCCGAGACGGCATCTGCGGCTGGTGAAGTGGCCGGCCCCGTAACGCGCGAAAGCCCGCTGGCTGGGGATTCATTCCCCGCCAGCGGGCTTTGTGCACCTTTGACTCCTGCAGCCACCGTCCCGGATCCGCGCCCCGCGGTGTCCTTGTCCCTATGTCGATTCAGGTGCCCGAAGAGCCTGCACCCGTGGGGAAGCGGACTGTATCGCGTGAGAGTTCATCCCTTGACGACACCGAGCGGTACCAGGCGGACGACAAGCCGGGCCAGTCCCGCGCCCTCGGTGGCGGCGGCCACGGCGTCGACGTCCTTGTAGGCGTCCGGGGACTCTTCGGCCAGCCCGCGCCAGGAAGACGGGCGGACGGTGATGCCGCGGGCCTCCAGTTCCCCGCGCAGTTGCTCGCCCCGGACCCGGCGCAGTGCCTGGTGGCGGCTCCATACGCGTCCCGCGCCGTGGCAAGCGGACAGAAAAGCGTCGTTCCCCGGTGTTCCGACCATCACGTACGAGGCGGTGCCCATGGTGCCGGGGACCAGCACGGGCTGCCCAGCCTCGGTGAGGTCCTCGGGCAGGCTCGGGTGGCCGGGGGGCAGGGCCAGAGTGGCGCCCTTGCGGTGGACGCACAGCCGGCGCGGTACGCCGCCCAGGTCATGGGTCTCGATCTTGGCGGTGTTGTGGGAGACGTCGTACACCAGGTCCAGGCCCACCCCGGCAGCGGTGGCGAACGCGTGGCGCACGGCCTGGGTGAGCAGTTGCCGGTTGGCACGGCCGTAGTTGGCTGCGGCTGCCATCGCTCCCAGATAGTCGCGGCCCGGCGGGGAGACGACCGGGGTGCAGGCCAGCTGCCGGTCCGGGACGGAGATGCCGTAGGTGCGCAGCGAGTTGTCCATGACCCGCACGTGGTCGGTGCACACCTGGTGTCCCAGGCCGCGTGAGCCGCAGTGGATCATCACGCACACCTGGCCGGGGCGCAGGCCGAAGGCGGCCGCGCTGTCCGTGTCGTACACCTGGTCCACGACCTGCACCTCCAGGAAGTGGTTGCCCGAGCCCAGGCTGCCCACCTGCTGGAGTCCCCGGTCAACGGCCCGTTGCCCGACCTGTGACGGATCGGCCTCCGGGAGCGCTCCGTGGTCCTCGCAACGCACCAGGTCGCGTGGCACGCCGTGACCGCGTTCGACCGCGTACTCGGCCCCGCCGATCAGCAGCTTCTCCATCTGCGGGCGTCCGGTCAGCTTCCACAGGCCGCCGCGTCCCATGCCGCGCGGGATCACGTCGCCGAGGATGTCCATGAGCGTCCGCAACCGGGGCGCGAGCCGACCCCTGTCAGTGTCGGCGGCGAGCAGCCGTACGCCGCAGGAAATATCGAATCCGACGCCGCCGGGCGAGATCACTCCGCCGGCGTCGATATCCGTGGCGGCCACGCCTCCGATCGGGAAGCCGTACCCCCAGTGCACGTCGGGCATGGCGTACGAGGCGCGGACGATGCCGGGCAGGGTCGCTACGTTCGCGACCTGCTCCAGCGCCCTGTCCCCGGCCGCTTGCGGCAGAAGGTCCCGCGTCGCGAAGACGACCCCGGGCACGCGCATCAGGCCCTGCCGCTCGATACGGAAGCGGAACGGGGCCTCCTCCACCGGCGTGATGTCCATGCCCGTCACCCTCTCTCCGGTGCTCTCCCGCCAACGCGACACCGTCGGCCCGCACCGTTCCCGGGCGAGCCCGGGCAGGAGGCCGACTGGAGGAGCCAGGCGCGCAGGACCCTGTGGGCGAGGCGCCGGTCCTCGGTTTCCAAAGCCTCGGACACGGCCCTTCAGCCAGATGTCCGCGGTGTGGATGGCGTACTCGAAATCGGCTGAGCGTGTGGCGGACACGGATCTTCCCTTGCGGTCTGTCCGTGCGGCCATGCCTGCGCTTCACCGGCTGCCGCACCTCGGCCGCAGGCGGCGCATGACACCGATATCGGGAGTGGTCAGGAGATTCAAGAAGTGGCGGAATGGTGAGCGCCCACTGCTTCGAAGGCGCGACCCGTGGGAAGAGGCTTGTTGCCCGCACGGACTTCCAGTGTCCCAGCCCTGTGGCAGCCACACCACTGCTCGACGTCGCGGGCAGCGCCGAATCGCATGCGAAATCGTTCACCGCGGCCAAGGCGCACTGCCGAGTCGGCCACTTGAGAATGGTGTCGGCGCACGATCCGTCGTGAAAGCAACCCCGGCCGCAGCGCGGGGGCCGCCGGAATGCCGGCGGCCCGACGCGGTCGGCAGGGCTGAGGAGACGCGGTCGGCAGGGCTCAGGAGACGCGGTCGGCAGGGCTCAGGAGGGGAAGCCGTACCGTCCTTGCAAGCGGACGAAATGCGCGGGCGTAAGTACCCGCCGGCGCTCCAGCCCCGTCGCGGTACGCACAAAGGACACGACCTGCTCCCGGCCACCCGGCCCGACAGGCTGTACGAGGCGGCCACCGCAACGCAGTTGCTCGGCCAGCGGCGCGGGAACTTCCGGGAACGCGGCGGACACGATGACCGCGTCGTACGGAGCGCGGTCCGGCACGCCGCCGCTGCCGTCCCCGATGCGCAGCTCGATATTGCGAATGCCCTGCCGGGCGAGGTTGCGCCGTGCCTGATGTGCGATGTCCGGCCACATCTCTATGGTCACGACATCGGCGGCCAACCGGGCGAGTAGTGCGGTCTGGAAGCCGAGGCCGGTACCGACCTCGAGAACGTGCTCGTCCCCGCTCAGGTCAAGGCCCTCGAGCATGATGGCCGAGAGCGAGGGCTGCGTGGTCACCTGTCCGTGCCCGATCGGTATGGGCACGTCATGGTAGGCGCGCGTTACATGGCCGGTGGGGACGAATGCCGCTCGGGGCGTGGCTCGTACGGCCTGGAGCAGGCGTTCGTCGCTGATGCCGGCCGCTCGAACGGCCCGCACGAGACCCTCGGGCCGATGGGCGGCTTCGGTCATGTTCGCTGCTTTCCGTGCGACGGCCTCAGGGTGAGTGCGCCGTCGGACTCATGGTCGGCACGGGAGCCGAAACAGTGGCTCACCCGGTCCAGGGTGGCCCGCAGCCATTCGGAGTCCCAAGGCTCACACGTCGAGCGTCACCGAGCACGTCCAGCCCTCCGGCCCGCGGGTAAAGGCCAGCTCGTGCAGCGTGACCGCCTTCGGCGCGGCCCCCGTCACCGGAAGCGCCCCGGCATCAGCCATTTGCAGGCCGCCCCGCAAGCCGCCGGTGACCGGCGTCAGTTCCACATCGACCGGGACCTCGCCCTCGGTGTCGAGCCAGTACACGACCTCTTCCAGCAGGGCGACCAGCACATCCTCGTCCCTGTCCGCCCGCACCACGACGTCCCGCCTGCGGACACCGGCTGCCCCTGTCAGGTCCAGGAACGACTCGCAGACACCCCGCACCGCCTGCGCCAGGCACTCCTCGCGCGTTGGGGCCCAGGCCTCCACCCGCAGGTCCGCGGTGTGCGGAACACCGCGATGCCCAGCGCGCCGCGCCGAACTCTCCGGCCTCATCACACTGCTTTCCCCTCACGGATCCACAGGAACGGTCCGTGCCTCCATCGTCGTCCGGCGGGCCCGGGCACGCGCGTCGGCCGCGTCAGGTCGCCCCAGGTGCGTGGCGGTGCGGCCGACGCGAGAATGGAGTTCTGGTTCAGGCATCCGGAGGCACCACGGGAGCTACCCGGACGTGTCGTCGGTGCGGGCGAAAATGCCCTTCAGCATCCCGGTGGCCTGGCCGACCTCGATCAGGTAGCCGTCGGGATCGCGCATGTAGCAACGGATCTCCGCGCTCCGGTCGATCGGCGGAGTCAGAAACCGAGCCCCCTTGGCGCTCCATTGCGCGTAACACGTCTCGATGTCGGCGACCCGAAGGTTCAGAAAGCTGGAGACGGTCTGCGGGTCACTCGGCGGGACCAGCGTCACATCCGGCTTGTCCGGGGTCGGACCGCCGCCCGGGTTCATGATGATCCAGCTGTTGGAGAGCTTGACGATGCAGGGATTCTCGGCCAGGACGACCTGCCCGCCGATCACCTCGCTGTAGAAACGCCGCGAACGGGCCACGTCACGCACCGTCAGGAAATGCGTCACCAGCACCCCCTCACCAGGAGCTGGAATATCGTCTCTGCCCATGCCGTCCCTCTCTCCGGGGATCCTCTCCGGGGATCACGGTGCGAGGCACATCTTCGACCTCTCCCCGCCCGATCCCGATGGGCGACGCACCGCTCAGGGCATAACGTCCGAAGATTCACCCGGCCGCCGGCGGCCGTGCAACACCGGGGAACGGTGCATCAACCGCCTCGGCCAATGGCGTGGCCTGGCCGCCCCATCTTCCTCAGGGACGCACGATGAGCCCAAAGGAAGACCCTGGTGGACCATTCGAGATGTTGCCCTGTTTGTTCGCATTTAGGGTGTGTATCATGAGTCGAATACCCAAGATCATCCCGTTACTGACGGTCGCCGTCTTCGCGTTGTTACACGTCTTCGCCTATCCAGGCACGCGCTTCGCCAATGACTCATACCGTTACGCTCGCTCAGCGTACGAGTTCTTGGGCGACCCCTACCGGACAGCCCAGGACAAAGCGCTGCGGGCCTACTGCGCGGACACGGCGGCCATGCTTCAGCGAAGCCGCATGCTGCATCAGATCGAGTTCCGGGCCCCGGTGCGGCGCCATGAGTTCCAGGACTGCCTGGCTCAGCATGCGGCCGGCCTCAACCCCAGCAATCCGCGCTACGAGGCGCTCTTTCACGCTCGCCCCGCCTATCCACTGATGGCCGCACCATTCGTCCGGCTCTTGGGGGCCAAGGCGGGACTGACGGCCGTTGCCCTGGGTTTCACGGCGCTCGGAGGGCTGTTGGTCCTGGTGCTCTTGCGCGCGCTGCGTGCACCGCCTCCGGTGGCATGGCTCGGTCAGTGCCTGTACTACGTCACGCCGATAGGACTGTGGGGCAGTCGCCCCATGACGGAAGGTCCGATGATTGCCCTCATGGCGGCCATGCTGCTCGGTGCGGTGTGGCTGTGCCAGGGGCGGTGGGTGGCGGGGGCTCTGCTGTCCGTGGGGGCCTTCGCGCTGGGTTTCGCGGTCAAGTACTCAAGCTTCGCCCTGGTGGGGCCATGCCTGGTGGCGGCGAGTGCCATGGCGCTGATATTCGTTCCACAGGCCCGTCACAAGGGTACGCACTGCCTGCTCATCGTCTCGCTCTTCGAGTCCCTGGTCGCCTTTGCGATGAGCAGGGTGCTCCGCTTGCCCGGATTGGAGGCTTCGCTCCAGGACACCTTCTCCCTCCACTGGACGTATTCCGAAGTCGCCAACCCATGGCGCCTGCTGATCCGGCTCGATGCCAACTACTGGTGGCAGTGGCTACAGAGAGAGGCACTGGCTCCCTCCCTGCTCTTGCTCCTGGTGCTGGGCGTCTGGGGCGCGATGAGCCGCTCGGTGCCCATCGCGCTTTGCCTGATCGCCGTGGGCGGTACGGGCCTGCTGACGTCCGCGGCCCACCCGGTGGCGATGGAGGGCGACAGGCTCTACGTGCAGGTGTGGTTGATAGTCGTCGTCGGGCTGCCCCTCCTGGTCGAGCGGCTGCGCATGAGCGGCGGGGCCTCCGACGCGCTGCCTGCGCGAAGTGATCCTCTGATGAAGAGCGACGGGCGCCAGTGAAGAACATTGAACGCCCCGTAGGCCGAGCCTGTGTTGTCCGTAAACCCACTGGGGTCCGCGCGGTCAGCTCGTCGAGGTCCGGCCAGTGCGTGAATGTGCCCCACGCTCCGTCCCGGCAAGGGTCGAAGATGGCGATCTCGTCAGCCGTCAGTCGAGGAACAGCGTCACGGCCGTCGTCATCCGCCACCCGCCCCGGTCCCGGTCCCGGCCCCGGCAAAACGCCTTCGCCAAGCCCCACTCCCACTCCGTCGGGCTCAGGCAACACAGCAGCCCCGCACCCTCGCCGTGACACGGAGTCGGATCAGCGTGGGCGCCTCCCTGGACGGTTGCCCACGCCCCAGGGACAGCCACGGAAGCGGCGGAGGCGGTGTTCGCCGCCGACCCGCGTCTGCCACCACAGGAGGAGCAGAGGTCCTGACCGAATGGGCGTCAGCTGCTCGTAGACCGGACGGTGCTCATGATCTTCTTGATCTCGGCGGCTGTCAGCGCCTTCGGAATTCCTTGGTCCGCGTAGATCACCCAGCCGTGCATGGTGCCGTCGGGGAGCTTTTGCGCGATGCTGTGCACGACGGCCTTGGGCGGTACACACGAGCTCGGGCGGTTGGTGACGGTCACCTGGGCGGTCGCGGTGTAGCCGTCGATACCGCCCTGCTTCCACGGCTTGGCCTCACTGACCTTGATCTTGGGCTTGTGGTCCTCACCGCCGTACGCCGCGAAGCCCCAGTTGCCCGCCCAGTTACGGGCGTTCTCCTCGAGGGTGCCGTCCTTGCCGCCGCCCGTGGTGCCGACGGTGGCGAGTTGCCCCTTGCCCGCCTCACCGATTGCCTTGGGACCGGGACTCGACTCGCAACCGCCCTGACGGTAGTTGGCGGCTCCGGTCATGACGACGATCGGCTTGCCGTCCTTGCCCGTGTAGGAGAGGGCCACGTCCTCGTCGAGGACCTTCCACTTCTTGGCCGTGGCGGGCACGTCGTAGCGGAAGTGGTGCTTCTGCCCGGTCTGCGTCTGCCATCCCGCGACCAACGGCTGATCGCCCGAGGGACTCGCCGGGGCAGAGGACTGGGAGGACCCCGCCGAAGGTGCCTTCGACCCCGCGGCGTCGGTGTCCTTGGCCGTGGCCTTGCCGGTGTCGTCGTTGCACCCGCTCAGAGCGACGGCCATGCCTATGCCGATGGCCGCGATCAGGGTCTTCTTCTTTCGCCCGGACGGCATCCGGGTGGACTGCGGGGGCTGAGCGATGCGCTCGATGATCTTTGACTGAGACATGATCGGCACTCTAGGTGAACCGCACGCCCGCCCACTCACCAGGTGGACGACCCACTGCGAGACGCATACATGCTCGTGACACGTACGTCGGCCTCGGGGGACGGCGGGCGAGGATGCACCGGCCGATGGCCGTGGGATGCGGGCAGCCGCCCCTCCGGGAGGCCATCCGGTAAGGCGGGTCTGTCTCCACCTTGTGGGTGTACACGGCGTGGTCCCCTGCCCGGACCGCGAGGTGCACGTGTGGTCATGATCAATCCCGGCATTTCAACGACTATCGGGGCCGGTTTATCATCGAGCCGTCGGCGCGCACTCCGTCAGGGGGCGCGACCATGCATATGGAAAGGTGGCAACATGTTGCGCACCATGCTCAAGTCCAAGATTCACCGGGCTACAGTGACCGAGGCTGACCTGCATTATGTGGGATCGGTAACGGTCGACGCCGACCTTATGGACGCAGCTGATCTACTTCCCGGCGAGCTGGTGCACATCGTGGACATCACCAACGGGGCCCGACTTGAGACCTATGTCATCGAGGGGCGTCGGGGTTCGGGTGTCATCGGGATCAATGGGGCGGCAGCACATCTGGTGCATCCTGGTGATCTCATCATTCTGATCAGTTACGCTCAGGCCGAGGATGCCGAGGCCAAACGGTTGCGTCCACGGATCGTGCATGTGAACCAGGACAACCGGATCGTCGCGCTCGGCTCTGACGCCACTGAGCCAGTGCCCGGCTCCGCTCACAGCGAGCGGAGCCCCAGCGCGATCGGCCCGGCTGCGAGTTAAGCCGATAGCGCGGTCAGTGGCGCCCACATCGCGGCCGACGGCGGCGCTGGCCCGGCCCTCGATGACCAGGTCAAAGTCGTGGAGCACGCTCACCCCGAACCCCGAAGGATGCGCGTTCAGGAGTCGAGGGTGAGCAGCTGGGCGTTGTCCTGATCCCAGCCGACGCACACCTCCGCGTCGAGTTGGGCGGCGGTGCGCGAGCTGGGGGACAGTTCACGCATCAACAGCTCCTGTTCCCCCACCCGCAGCCGGTGGCGGATGGTGGCGCCGAGGTTGGTGGAGGACACCACCTGTCCCCTTGCCCCCTTCTCCGCCCGTTCGGCGGGGAGGAAAGTCAGATGCTCCGGGCGGATGGACACCCCGTAGCGATCCCCCTGGGCCCCGCGGTCGCGCACCCGGTGGGTCCCGAGCCGGCCGAGGTCGACGACGGCGGTGTCGCCTGTGCGTTCCACGATGGTGCACGGCAGGAGATTGGTGTCGCCGAGGAAATTGGCCACCCAGTCGGTCGCGGGGTGCGCGTACACATCCTCGGGGGCGCCCTGCTGGACGACCTTCCCGTCGCGCATCACCACAATTCTGTCCGACATCGACATGGCTTCGTCCTGGTCGTGGGTGACGAACAGCACGGAGATGCCCAGCGACCGCTGGATGGTCTTGACCTCCTCCTGCATCTGCTCGCGCAGCCGCTTGTCCAGCGCCGCCATCGGCTCGTCCAGGAGCAGCGCCGAGGGGTTGAAGACCAGGGCGCGGGCCAGCGCGACGCGCTGCTGCTGCCCCCCGGAGAGCTGGCGCGGGCTGCGGTCGCCCAACGCGGCGAGGCCGACACGTTCGAGGGCCTCCTCGGCCCGCCGGCGGCGCTCCGCCGGCCGTATCTTGCGCATGCGCAGCGCGAACTCGACGTTTTCCCGTGCGCTCAGGTGAGGGAACAGGGCGTAACTCTGGAACACCACACCGAGGTTCCGGTCCTTCGGTGGGAGTGAGTCGACCGGCTCACCGTTGATCAGCACCATGCCTGAGGTGAGATCCTCGAAGCCGGCGACCATCATCATGGTGGTGGTCTTGCCCGAACCGCTGGGACCGAGCAGGGTGACGAACTCACCGGGTCGGACGGTCAGATCGAGGTCGTCCACCGCGACGAAGTCGCCGTAGGTCTTGCGTACCTGGCGCAGTTCGATGGAACCGTGTTCCGGTTTCCCGACGGCCAGCGGGTCGGCTGTCACGGACGTTACGGACGTTGTCATGAGCTCACCCTGTCTGGTCGGCGGCCACCGTGGTCAACGGCAGCATCCGGGCGATGGAACGGCGGCGGAGTGTGAAGAAGACCTGGACCAGAAGGCCGAGGGTGGCGACGGTGACCAACATGGCCGACGAGACCGCGATCTTCGGGGTCAGGTTGTACTGGATGTCGGTGAACATCTTCGCGGGCAGTGTGGTCGCGCTCGGCGACTGGAGGAACAGCGCGATCACTGTCTCGTCGATGGACACGGAGAAGGCGAACAGCGCCCCCGCGATGAGACCGGGCCGGATGACCGGGAGGTAGACGAACCGGGTCACGGACAGTGTCCCGGCCCCCAGGCTGCGTGCGGAGCGGACCAGCGCCGGGTTCAGGCCGGACAGGCTGGCGCGCACGGTGAGGAAGGCGTATGGCGTGGCGATCACGGCGTGCGCGAGGCCGATCGGAAGGATCGTGCCGACCAGCCCGACGGAGTTGAAGAACTGGTAGAAGGCCAGCGCCAGCACGACGGCCGGGACGATCATGGGGGCGAGGATCACCCCGGTCACCGCGGACCGCCCCCGGAACCGCCGCCCGTGCAGGGCCACTGCCGCGCTGCCCCCCAGCAGCACCGCGAGTCCCACGGCGATTCCCGCGGCCTGCAGGCTCGCCAGCACAGCCGATACCCAGGCCGTGTCACCGAGGAATCCGGAGACCGCGTCGGTGGAGAACCGGTCCGGCGGGAAGGTGATGTACCGGCTGTGGCCGAACGCCATCGGGACCACGATCGCGGTCGGTACGACGAGGAACAGGAAGACCGGTACGGCGGCGAGCCGCGTCGGGGAGAACCGAGAACTACGCCGCCCCATGGGCACCTCCCGCGCGGAGGATCCGCTGGTACACCGCCACGAGCACGCTCACGATGGCGGTCAGTACGAGCGCGAGCGCGGACGCGCCCGCGAAGTCGGTCAACTCCATGGCATAGAAGTCGATTTCGTTGGCGATCATCATGTCGCCCGGGCCGCCGAGCACGACCGGAGTGATGAAGAAGCCCGTGCTGATGATGAACACCAGCAGCCCCGCGGCTGAAAGGCCCGGCACGGTGAGCGGAAGGATGACCCGGCGGAACACGGACGCCTCCCCCGCGCCCAGGGAACGCGCGGCCAGCTCCAGCCGGTTGTCGATCGCGGACAGCGCGCCGAAGATCGGAAACACCGCGTAGGGCAGGAGGTAGTGCACCATGCCCAGCACGACGGAGAAACGATTGTGCAGCAGGGTCAGCGGGTGATCGGTGAGCCCGAGCCCCTGGAGTGCGCCGTTCACCAGACCGTTGTCCTGCAGCAGAACCGCCCAGGCGAAGTTCTTCACCAGGACTCCGGTCCAGAAGGGCAGCAGCACCAGGGCGAACATGACGACCCGCAGGAGCGGGCCACTGCGCCAGATCACCCAGGCCAACAGGTAGCCGATCACAAGCGCCGCGAGCGTGGAGGCTGTACTGATCTCCAGGGTGTTGACCAGCGCTTTGATCACCAGCGGATCTCCCAGCACACGCTGGTAGCCGTGGTCGTGCAGGCTGGAGGAGACGAGCGTCCCCAGCGGGGTCAGAAACAGGATGGCGTCGAATGCGGCGATCGGCGCGAGGAGCAGCACCCATGTTCCGCGGACGCGGAAGCGGCGTCCGAGGACCACGGCGCGGCCCCGCGCCGGCGCGACGGCGGTGAGAGGCATGATCAGCTGCCCGCCTGCCACAGCTTGAACCTCTGCTCCGTCGCCTTGAGGTTGTCCGCCCACCACTTGTCGTCCCGCACCAGGATGCTGTCCGCCAGCTTCGGGCTGGTGGGAAGAGTGTCGGCGACATGGGCGGGCAGCTTCGCGAGCGCGGGGGTGTTGGCCAGCGTCAGGTTCGTCGTCTGGTCGAAGTCGGCCCCGGCGTCCGCGTCGTTGCTCATGAAATCCATCAGCCGGAACGCCGCCTCCTTGTTCCTGGCACCCTTGGGGACGACGAAGTAGTCGCCCGCGAGTACACCGCCCGCGGAGGAGAAGTTCACCTTGGCCCCGTCCTTGCGGGCGGCGTTGATCCGGTTGTTGAAGCTGGTGGCCAGCGACACCTCGCCCGAGGTCAATTGCTGCACCGGCTCTTGGTTCGCCCGGTGGTAGATCAGCTTCTCGCGTCCGGGATGTTGCCCCAGGTAACGCAGCGCCGCTTCCACATCCAGCGGATAGATCTTGTCGAACGGGACACCCTCGGCCAGCCGCGCCGCTTCCAGTACCGAGCTGTCCGAGAGCTGTGCGTATACGGAACGCTTGGTGGAGTATCTGCCCTGGTCGAAGAATTGGTCCCAGTTCTTCGGTGCCCGCCCGTCGGTCACGTGCTTCTGATCCCACGCCATGACGAACAGGAAACTCAGATACTTGATGCCGTACTCCGCCTTCGCGTAGGAAGGCAGCCCCTTGGCCCTGATGATGCCGTAGTCGAATTTCTCCAGCAGCCCTTCCTTCACCGCCTGGACGTACTCCGGAGCGGTCAACTCCACCAGGTCCCACTGCACATCGCCGGAGCGCACCTGAGTCTTGAGCGCCGCGAGGCTGGTGTTGGCCAGCAGCGTCGGGCGGATACCCGTCTTCTTGTGGAACGGCTTAAGGATGGTCTTCGTCAGCTGGTCATTGTAGGAGCCGCCGTACGAGGTGACCGTCAGAGTCTTGTTCGCCGGCCCGCCGGCGGAGGACTTGGGGCTACAGGAGGTGAGAGGTCCTGCCACGAGCGGGGCCGCCAGCGCCGCGCCCACCCCCGTCCTCAGTATCGACCTCCGGCTGATGTGTTTCGTTGACTGCGTCATTTTTGGCACGGCCTCTCTCGGCGTTTCACGCATGCGGGAATCGAGCGACGAAAACTTCAGGGCAAGGAAAACTGCGCCATCTCATGGCGGAGTGGAGAGCGCGGCCGCGCCGCCGGGGCCGTCGCAGAATCGCCGTGGCATCGCGGGTTCCGCATATGCCGTGGCGCGATCGCGAACCTTGGGACCTCGAACGATCCCTGGTTCTCCGCGGGGGCTGCGTCACACCACCGACCGCGTGCCGCACACCATAGGGTCCACTTGTCCGGCCGTCAACGATTAGTTTTCCAGCGCGACATCCGGCCGAGGCCGGAATGCCGCAGACACGGACTCCGGCAGCGGAATGGAAGGAGCCAAATGTGCGAACCATCCACCGGCTGCCGGGCGAGCGGATGATACGTACACTTCCCTGCCTGCCGACGCCCGGCCTACGGTTCGTTCCGCGAGAGCGCAGCCGACCGTTCCCGGCCCCTGGCAACCCCACGCGGGCCGTGGCACACCCGCCCTCGCGCCCACACCCCAGTATCCGGGTCCGACGTCACACGGCCTCGGTTCGTCCGCGTCGCGTCTTCTTGACAGCGACATGCCCAGTTCCCACGCTCCATGCGAACCCTTGAGCAACAGTTGGAGTCATCCGATGAGCGTTCTGTTGTGATCTCGATGGACTGACGAGAGCGGCCGGCCCGGGTCGCAGCCCGGGACTTGCCCGAGACCGCTCAGCCCGCGCCCGTGTACCCGGGCGCGTCCGCGCCCGCAGCCTGGCGGCCCGCTCCGCCGGGTCGTAGGGACCGGCCCCCTCGACGAGGATCACGTCCCCCTCGATGTGGCCGCTCCGCAGCGGCAGGATCCGCTCCGCAGCGAACTGCGGTGTCCGAGGTGGTGGCTGAACAGTAGGTGGCCGAATCCGTCGAACATCGTGGGGTACAGCCGCAGTACCCCTCATGCTCCAGCGGGCCGTTGTCGGTGAACAGCGCCAACGGCCAGGAACCGCAGTGGCGTTCCCGTGCCTCCCGGACGACATGGGCGGGCCGGAAGGCGCTGCACCAGGCAGCGTCGAGGTCATCGTCGCTGGCGGTGAAGCCGGTGGCGGCCCCGAGCGGGTCACCGCCGGATGGCGCTAAGCGGATGCGGTGAAGTTCGCCGCTGATCCCTCGCCGTTCGGCCTGGCCGAGGGCTTGGACGCCGAGAAGGATCAGCACTTGACTTCGCCGTAACCGCTTAGGCCATATCGGCCAGCCCCTCCGGCATCCACGCCCGGAAGCGATGCCGCACTGCCGTCCTGGACGAACCGGCCGTCCTGGACGAACCGGCAGGGGCGGAGGCGGCCATCGTGTGCTCCTGCCGTACCGCGAAGCATCCAGCCATCGACGCGACGGCCAGGTCAGAGTACGCATCCACGGCTTGCTCGCCATGGCTCCTCGCGGCGGATTCGTCAACGGGCCGCCGGGAGATGAGCCGTTGCTCGCCCGCACGCCCCGCTCCGAAGCGGACCCCGGCGCCGTCTCCCCCCTCGGTTGGTTACTGAGGGGAAACCTCAGATCTCGCGCAAACCTTGCAGCTCAGCGTTGATCCACCACTCGAACGGTGCCAGGGTTTCGGCAATTCTCCGCACGCGTCACAGCGAAATCCTGGAGGCCGTATGGCTGTCCGCCGTGCCGCTGTCGCCGCCGCGTCCGCGGCAGCGCTCAGTCTTTCCCTGCCGGCGTACGGGATCAGCGCCGCCTTCGTCGGGTGGCGGTACTCGTGGCGGCCTTCGTACTGCGCACGCCCCCGACGCCCGGCGAGCCCGAGAAGGAGCGGTCGCCGGCCGACGCCACGGCGTCGGCGAGCTGAGAACGCCGGTCCGGCCGCTTCGGCGGCCGGACCGGCCGGGCGAACCCCGCCCGCGCGCTGCTGTCGCAGCTCTCCAGTGCCGTGCGCGGACGTGCGCCGTGCTCAGCGGCGTGCCGCGGAGATCAGGCCGCCGTGCCTCGGCGGCTGCTCCTCGGGCGCCGTGACCGGGCGTCCGTACGCCGCCGCGCGTTCACGCACGGTGTACGCGCGGGCGTCCCACCCGAGACCGGCCAGCCAGGCGACCGGGTCGGGCGGCATCTCGGAGACCCACATCGACGCCGCGGTGCCGGTGTCCTGCGCGAAGCGCTCGAGGACACCGGGTTGACCCAGCGTCAGGCCCATCCGGCTGCCGGTCGCGGACAGCTCCCCCACCTGCCCGAGCAGGCGTTCGACCGCATCCTGCGGCAGGTAGATCAGCAGGCCCTCGGCGATCCACACCGTGGGGAGCGCCGGATCGTGCCCGGCAGCGGCCAGGGCACCGGGCCAGTCCTCGCGTAGGTCGACCGGTACGGTGATCCGCTCGCAGCGCGGCTCGGCCCGCTGGGCCCGGACCACCGACTCCTTGAAGCCCAGCGGCTCCGCCGTGTCGATCTCGAACAGGCGGGTCCTCGACGGCCAGTCGAGCCGGTAGGCCCGGCTGTCCATGCCGGCGCCGAGCAGGACCACCTGGCGGCAGCCCGCGTCGGCCGCGTCGCGCAGCAGCTCGTCGAGGAAGCGGGTGCGGACCACGATCGAGAACGCGACCGCGCCCCAGCGCCGCCGGGCCGCGTCGTCCACGGGCGCTCGCGGCGACTCCCCGTCCACCGGCAGGCCGCCGGCGGCGGCAAACGCCTCCGCGAGCGGGTCCAGGAACAAGGGGTTCTCGCGCCGGGTCTCGCGTGCCCGCACCCGGGCGACCCCGACGGCCGTGGCCCAGACCCCGGACGGTTTCGCTGTCGCCATGGCTCTCCCCTCGTCAAGGAGGCGGCTTCTCGCCCGGCTCCGTAGAGCCCTGACAGCCGAGCCCTGACCACCACCCAAGGTCAGGAAACCGACTGTACTACGCCGCCTTGAGGACCGCCGACGCCGCCCGCGCCACGGGCGTAGAGCGGTCGCCGACCGGGTCAAGGCCGGGGAGCTCAAGGCGTTGCGGACGGCGGTCCGCGACGGAGTGGAGGCGACCGCCGCCCGCTCCTCGAAGACCGAGTGCAAACACAACGCCCTGTTCAAGCGGCTGCACAGCCGCCGGGACGACTACCTGCGCTGGGTCCACGACCTGAACCTGCCCTTCGACAACAACCCGGCCGAGCAGACGATCAGGATGGCGAAACTGCGGATCAAGGTCTCCGGAAGCCTCCTCCGGGGCCTGGCCACCGGCACCATCCCGCCCACCCACGCAGGGCTGCACCAAGAGACACCCTGGCGAACCGTTACCCACCTGCGCGACCTGCTGATGGACAGCGGTGTCCTGCCACGCGGCGTCCCGGAGCGGTACCTGTCCACGTACCCGCTGTTGGCCGCCGTCGTCCGTACGGGCATGGCCGATGACGTTGCTCTGAGTGAACTGCGGGCGCTGGCGGGCAGGTTGGCGATACTGCGCCGTTGGGCCCCGGAGACCGCCTGCGCCATGGACGCCGGGCACACCCCCGTGACGCGGGCGGCGATGAGCAAGTACCTGGGCAACGGCTTCGAGCGGGACGTCATCGAGTGGGCGCGTCCGCCGCTCCCGCGCGCCGACAGGTCCGTACGCGCGCTGTACGACCAGGCCGTCACCGCCTTATCAGCACCTTTCGCTGACACGGCACTCTGACCAGCGGCCGGTGTGCAGGACCCCGAGCTTCCACAGCCCCTCGTGAGACGCAGCCGCTGGTGGTGCACGTCCTGTGTTCACCTTCCAGCGGTCGATGAAGGAGGAGCTGCGGGCCCGGTACCGCGAGGACGAGGGGTGGTCAGGTCCGCGAGGCTCCTGGCGGAACGGATCGGAAGGCGGTTCCCAGGGCCGGTCAGACGACCGGGATGTTCACGGCCGAGGCAGATGGAGTCTCTCCGGTGGCCTTCTGGTGGATCCGCTCGGCGAACATGGTCGCCAGGCCAGCAAGCGTCCTGGGCATCACCTTGGCCGGCTCATGATTGATGTAGGCGACCGTGGCGACGTACTTCCCCTGGCGGAACAACGCCTCATGGCGGCCTGACTTCCCCGGACGCAGGTCCGCGAAGGCGATGTGCTCGTTGCCGATCACCTGATTGATGTTCTCGCTCCGGAATTCGTCCGAGTGCGAGTCCCCGTTTATGTAGCTGTCCCACTCCCGGTAGGCGCGCTTCGCGGCCTTCTCATTGCGGTAGGCGATCACGTCGAACTGGGCGACCTTGCTCCTGCCGGCATCGGCCTTGTACGTCACGCTGCCGTGCGCGTTGGCGCCCCTGCACTTGCCCGTCGGCTCCTTGCAGGAGGTCGGTGCCTTGGCCCTGCTGATCGGCTCACCGTCCAGAGTGCTCAGCGTGGTCGGCATCGCCTCATGATTCGGCAGCATCTCCTGGGCCGCCCGCGCACCGCCCACCGACCTGCCCGACGAGACTGTGGCATGCGACCGATTGCGCGTCTTGCCCTTCTTGCCCTTCTTGCTGCATCCGGTGAGAGCGAGCGACAGCACAAGTACCGCGAGTCCGACTGCCTGCATCATTCGCCCTGACTTCAATCGCACTGAGATGCCTTCCTGTTGATCGTGACAGATCGATTAGTACCAGGAAGGGAGGACACTCTCCTGGCACGGACGGGCCCGCCACCAGGAGGGTTTCTGGAAAGGTGGTGAGCTTCTCGTGAACGGGATCAGTTGTCGCTGGACGTGCCGCCCGCGGCGGCGGTGATGACACACCCACGAGGTGCGACCGATCGATGGAAGGAAGGGAACGCTCAATGAAGCTGCTGCCGGTCTCTGCGCCCTGGCCGACCTGGGCTTTATCGGCCTGGACGACGACGGTGACGACCCCGTGGTCGTCACCGGCTTGAAGGCCACCCGTGCCCGCAAGCTCGCACCCGCCGAGAAGGAGGCCAACCGCGTCCTGGCCGCCGGACGCGTCCCCGTCGAACGCGGCTTTGCCCACCTGAAGAACTGTCGGATCCTCACCAAGCTCCGCACTGACCCCTCCCGCGCCACCCACCTGCTTCGCGCGCTGCTCGCCTGACGAACATCGATGCCACTACCGATAATTGATCTCTACCGCAGGTAGCCCACACTCAGCACATGCCCCCGGAACAGCGTCACCGGTCCGGGATTGGCTGAATGAGGTTCACCGGGTTGCCGTCGGGGTCCTGGATGTGGGCGACGCGCTGTCCCCACGGCATGTCGTTGGGGCCGCTACGGACCGAGCCGCCCAGCGCCGCCACCCGGCCGAGCGTCTCGTCGACGTCGTCGACAGCGATGCTGAGCAGGATCCGCGGCGCCGCCCCAGTCCCCGGGTTCTCCTTGGCCACCAGCCCGAGGTCGGTGTCGCCGATGCGCAAGCCGAGGTAGAAGGCCGGGCCTTCCGCCGGTACCCGGAAGATCTCCTCGGCGCCGAACAATTTCGTATAGAAGCCGAGCAGGACGTCCTGGTCGGCAGTGATGATCACTGGCTGGATGGTGGACATGGCACTCCTGTCGCGAACGGTCGTGTCGCTGGGTAGACCGTTCGAGGACGGTGAACTCATCGGCAAAGCCGCCCCGCCGGACGATCTACACCCCAGACTGCCGCCCGCGACCAGCACGAGCACCCCGAAACGAGGTCACACCACCCCGCTGACCAGCCACTTCAAGATGGCGCAGCCTCAATGGTGCACACGCTGGTGTTGGGCGCAGGCCGACGGGCCTGATGACGGCGATGATTCTGGCCGTGGAGGAACAGCGGGTCACGGTGCTGGACCGCGATCCGGCCCCGCCGAACGGCGGGGCCCCGGTGCTATGGAGCGGGGCCCCGCCCCGGTGCTATGGAGCGACTGGAAGCGGCCCGGGGCCCGCCAGTTCCTGCAGGCTCACATGCTCCTGCCCGGCGGCTTCCGCCTGCTGGCCGCCGAGGTTCCCTCGGCGCCCGAACGGCTCATCGACCTGGGAGGAAGCCGGCACAACATGATCCGTGCGGTCTGGGGTGTGGGAGAGACCGGTGCCCGCGGCCGTGCGACCACCGGTTCGAAACGTGGTGCCCGGCGGCCGGTACTTGAGGCCGCCCAACTCGGTCGCCTTGCCCTGGCAGGCCGTAACTGCGGGTAAGTGATCAGTTTC
Organism: Streptomyces sp. NPDC005266; assembly: GCF_040607655.1. NCBI lineage: Bacteria > Bacillati > Actinomycetota > Actinomycetes > Kitasatosporales > Streptomycetaceae > Streptomyces > Streptomyces sp. NPDC005266. The sequence goes on along the minus strand of NZ_JBEXHC010000010.1, from coordinate 32,912 downwards.
ACTCGGTATGGGCCCCCGCTCGCGGTCCATGCCGGTCTCCCGACTGCCATCATCCCTACCGATGCGGAATTCAGTGACTCCGCACGGACTGAAATGACAGCGAAAACAGGGGTGTTGGCGTGAGATCAGCTTGGTCGCGGTGGGTTGCGCCAAGGCGGGCGGGCACAGGCGCGGGTTCCGCTCCCAGCGGACCGGGGGTGGCCCATCGCTCATTGGCGGCTCGCTCATTGGCGGCGAGGCGTTTCGCGGCGGTCGGAGCGGCCGCCGTGCTCCTCGGCCAGTTCCTCGGCGGGCTCCCCGCCGCGGCGCAGACCAGCGCCCTACCGGGATCGGCGTTCCCCCTCGTTCTCGACGTGGACTTGACGCCGAATCCGGTGTGCAGCGGAGCCGTGCACGGCCGGGTGCAGGTCTACGACCCCGCCGCGGCGAAGGCCGGAGCCACCGTGGAGTGGCGCGTACGTGCCGGTGAGGAGCGGCTGGCCGGCGGGCGCCTCGCCATGGCCGCCGATGTCGGCACGGCGGAGTTCAGCATCCCCTTCGACCGGGTGCCCACAGTTGAGACCGCCTTGCGGGTCGACGCCCGCATCACCGCCTCGTCCAGGGGTCATGCGCCCGGCCGCTACGGCAAGGTCTGGCGGGACACGATACGCCGGGGGTGCGACCCGGTGCGGGTGGCGTCCGTCGGTGACTCCGTGGTCTGGGGGCAGGGCCTGGACCACGACCAGAAGTTTCCCTATCTGACGGGTCAGTTGCTCGGCCGCGAGACCGGCCGGGGCCATCAGAACATGGACTACTCGATCTCCGGAGCGGTGCTCGACGCGCCCGAGCTGCCCGCGGGCAACGATGACGCGGCCTGTCTGGACACGACGGAGAAGCAGGACCCGGACGGCGACGGGGAGATGGAGTTCGGCGAGGTCACCCAGCAAATGCCGGACGTGTTCTGCCAATTGGAAAAGGCGGGCGCGCAGGCGCGGGCGGGCGGCTACGGTCTCGATCTGGTCGTGATCAACGGGTGTATCAACGACCTCGATCCCTTCTTCGGCATCGGAGTCGGCATCACTCCCGGCTCGAAGAACCTGCCCGAGGCGGTGAAGCGCGAGTGCTCCGGCATCGGCGCGGCAGCGGAGAACCCGGCCAAGGACGTGCCCTACTTCAGCGGCGCCAAGGTCGGGTACGGCGGACGCGGGATGCAGGCGGCGATCGAGAAAGCCCATTCCCTGCCGGGACGGCCGAAGGTGGTCGTGGCCGACTTCTACTACGCGCTGAGCCGCAGCAGTTCTCCGATCCCGGTGAAGACCTGTTCGGAGCCGGGGGTCACCGGGGCACGGCTGACCTCCTGCAAGAGCGCCCTCGGCGGCGTGGCCGAGCGTTACGAGCAGTACACACAACTGGTCAACGCCGCCTACCGTCAGGCGGCGGCCGCCGCCAACGATGCCTCCACGGACGGTCCGTACGCGACTGCCGCCGACGGACTGTTCACCGTGGACAATGCCGCTCTCACCCGGGACTCCAAGGTCTGGGGCACGCCGGTGACCGACCCGGCGTTCCCGCTCCGCACGCGGGCCTGCCCCGAGCTCAGCCCGACTCCGGCGCAGTGTTTGACCGCGGCGGTCGCTCACCCCGACATCGAGGGCGCCCGGCAGTACGCCGACGCCATTCTCCTCAACCCAAGTATTCGCGAGTGGTTCCACCTCCCCCGGCACGGGCCCCGGGCGCAGCTGAACGTCCCGGAGAAGGCGCACGTCGGCAGTGAGATGCGCATGTCGGTGACGGTGGATGGAAAGCCGCCCGCCGTCGGGTACCGCTACCACTGGTACTTCGGCGACGGTACGCAGCGGGAGACCAGCGAGGCCACCGTCACCCACGCCTACGACCGCAAGGGGCCCTGGCTGTCACGTGTCGTGATGACCGGCCAGGATGGCGGGGCGGTCCTGGTCGAGGCCGCCCGGGCCGTCACCGCGGAATGAAGGCTCCGTCCAGGGGGACGGCTCGCAGGCGCCGGGCCGCCCCTCGGCACGGCCGCGCCAGCACCTGATCGCGCCGTATCGGTCGATCGCCTCGGCCCCGCCGCTGTCGGCCCCGCCACTGTCGGCCCCGCCACTGTCGGCCCCGCCACTGTTGGCCCCGGGCGCCTGGCGGCACCAAGATCTGGGCCATTCACGGACCAATGCTCGCCGAGCCGTTCTTCTTCACCGACGCCGGTGTGTTCCAGGTCGATCCGGCGCTCGACGACCGGCGTCTGGGGCGCGGTGTCCTGCTGGCGTTCGCCGCCGGCCTGGCGGCCTGCGAACAGGTGCTGGTCCACTCCTCCACCGCGGCCTCGTGGACCAGCGCGGCGGCCAGCCGGATGGGCGTGGATCTCACCAAGCGGCTGCGCGTCGTGCCTGCCCCGCGCGACGAGTGCCTCGTGCGTGACCCGGCGGACGCGGCCCTGCCGGACGGCGACGAGGTGATCGGGGTGTGCAACCACCGGCTCTACGCGCACTACGGCACCGCCCGCTTCGCCACGCTCGCCAAGGACCAGACCGAGCGGGCTGCGGCGCGGCTGACGGTGATGGACCTGTTCGGTACGCGCAGCCCGGAGCGGATCGGGCTCACCTACGGATACGGCGGACTCAAGCTGATCCGCCGCAGTGCCCTGCGGGAGATGGGCGAGGCCATCGACGTCCTCGCCGCCCTGCCCGGCCGCGTGGAGTTCTGCCAGCGCGCGGCCGGGGTGACCCGGTTCGACCGGAGCCCGTACCTGCCTACGGATACGGCGGACTCAAGCTGATCCGCCGGAGTGCCCTGCGGGAGATGGGCGAGGCCATCGACGTCCTCGCCGCCCTGCCCGGCCGCGTGGAGTTCTGCCAGCGCGCGGCCGGGGTGACCCGGTTC
>NZ_JBEXHC010000010.1:0-29937 GCF_040607655.1 Streptomyces sp. NPDC005266 | reverse complement strand
TCGACCGGAGCCCGTACCTGGCATGGAAGGCAGGTTTCCGCGAGTGCGCGATGCTCGCCCGCGGCAGCGAGTACGGCATGAACGATCAGGACACGGGCACCCGGATCGACACCTGGACGGCCAGCAGCAACGGCGGGTTCGCCGCGCACGCGGCGGCAGGCATCCGTGACGGGATCTCCTTCGTTCGCGAGGCCGCCCCCGCCCCGGCCCGGTCCGAGTTGCTCAACGACCCCCACTGGCTGCCCGAGCACTACGCCCGCCAGCAGCCGACCGAGGCGGTGGCGCCGTGACCGGCCGTCCGCTGGTACTGATCGAGCCGTACGCCCACCGCGACGGCGGGCACCACCAGCGCACCCTGCTGGCGCTAAGCGGATGCGGTGAAGTTCGCCGCTGATCCCTCGCCGTTCGGCCTGGCCGAGGGCTTGGACGCCGAGAAGGATCAGCACTTCACTTCGCCGTAATCGCTTAGCCGCCGCCCGCCCCGGCAGCCTCATCATCACCCCGCACGGTCTGGCCAAGACCCCGAGCCCTTCGTCCGGGCAAGAACCGTCAGTGCCGCTCGTACACGTGTCCTGGGCAGCACGGTCAACGAGTACCCGTGCGCCGCCTGAGGCGCAGCGATGAATATCCGAGCCCCACAGGGTCGGTGGGTTCAGACGGCGAACTCGGTGAGATCGATGGTGTGAACGCGCAGCGGGAAGCCGTACGCCGGGTGCGTCGTTTCGCGTTCAGGCACCATGCCGAGCTTGCGTACGACGTTCTGGGACGCGTCGTTACCCACCCGGTCGATGCTGATGACGCGGTCGAGACCGCGATCCTGGAGAGCGAACTCCAGCGTGGCGTGGGCGGCTTCCGACGCGTATCCCTGGCCCCAGAACTGTCGCCCGAGCCGCCAGCTGATCTCCACAGCGGGCAGCACCTCCGGCAGGAAAGTGGGAACGGAGAGACCCGCGAAACCGGCCAGTTCGCCTGAGGCCAGTAGCTCGACGGCGAAGAGGCCGAACCCTTCGTCGTCCCACTCCTCCTCCCAGCGCTCGATGTCCGCCGCCGTATGGTCCAGGTCGCGGACCGAGCCATCGCCGATCCAGCGCATGACCTGCGGGTCCGCGTTGATGTCCGCCATGGGGGCGATGTCGTCGTCATGCCAGCGGCGGAGAAGGAGGCGGGCGGTGCGGATTTCGTTCATGGCATCCATCCTGTCGAAGACAGGGCCGCGGCGGTAATCGGACCCCGCCCACGCTGCCCGCAGGGCGATGGCGCCGTTCTGCGGGGAATCTCCTCGTGCGCGGAACCGACTGCACCCCGGCGGTAGTCGACGCATCCGGCCGCGGGGAATCTCCTCGTGCGCGCGGAACCGACCGACAGATCGCGTAGCGGATCCGCGTCCTGGGACGGGGAATCTCCTCGTGCGCGGAACCGACCCCTCCGCGACCCGCGTGAATCCGGGGGCTTTGCCATTTCGTTATCAAGGTCCAGGAAGCCACCCGTCTGATGCGTGGCGCTCGGAAGGGAGCGTCATGCCAGCGCGTTTACGCCGCTGCCTCGGGACGGGCGCGTACGCGTATCCCGGACCGTTGCGTTGGACGTACACTCGCCGTATGGGTTGCACACGTGCTGTGAGGGTGAGGGAGTGCCGGCAGGCGCCTCGCACGCTGTGCTCGACCGCCCTCTACGTCGAGGTGCCGCAGGCCAGCTGCCGGGCCTTGCACGGCCACGGCTAGCGATTTCCGACGTCCCCTGTCCGGCCGGGCCGCCTGACCGTGGATTTCTTTCGCCGCGGTCCGCTCCCCGTGTGTACCCCGTGATACTCCACCTGTCGGGCTGAGTGGTGGCCTCCGGCCCGATCCGGTAGTCGCCAAGCCCGTTTCTTTCCGCCCCCCGGCTTCGGCGCGCCGTCGGCCCCGCCGTCTGCCCTGCGACGGCCGGCGGGCCGGACGAGCCGCGTCATCGATAAGGATTCCTGTGAAGCTGAGCGAGCTGCTGGCCGGGCACGACCACGAGATTCTTCAGGGCGACCCCCATACGGAGATCACTGCGGGAGCGTGCTTCGACGCCCACCGGGTCTCGCCGGGGTCGCTGTTCATCGCGGTGCCCGGCCATGGTGAGGGCGGTCCCGAGGCGGTTGGGCCTGCCCTCGCGCGCGGAGCGGTGGCGGTATTCGTCGACGGGACAGCGCCGGATCTCCCGGCGCCGGTCCGGGCTGCGACCGCGGGGGTGTGTGTCGTCCGGGTGCCGGACACGCGGACGGCGGCCGCGGTCGTCACCTCCCGCTACTACGGCGATCCGGGGCGGCGGATGGACATGGTGGCCATCACCGGCACCAACGGGAAGACGTCGGTGTCGTACATGGTCGAGTCCGTCCTGCGGATCGCCGAGGGTGCCAAGGTGGGCGTCATCGGAACGTCCGGCAACCGGATCGGCGACGAGCTGATCCCCATGCCGAGGTCGGTGTTGACCACACCGGAATCGCCGGACTTCCAGTACCTGCTGGGGTGCATGCGCGACCGCGGGGTCGGGAGCGTGGTTCTGGAAGCCACGTCGATGGGTTTGCTGACACACCGAGTGGACCACTCGTTCATCGATGTCGGGGTCTTCACCAACCTGACGCAGGACCACCTCGACGACCACGGAACGATGGAGAACTACCGGGACGCGAAGCTGCGCCTGTTCCAGGGCCTGTGCCGACGCGCGGTTGTCAACGTCGACGATCCGGTGGGTGCCGGGATCCCGGTGATGATGCCCGGCGCGGTGACCACATACGCCCTCGACGCCGAGGCGGACTACCGGGCCACCGACCTCACCATGGACGCCTTCGGTACGCGGTTCACTCTCCACCACGACGGTCACAAGTATCCGGCCGCGATCCCGGTTCCCGGCCGATTCTCGGTGGCGAACGCTCTGGCGGCCGTGGCCGCCTGCCACATCCTGGGGCACGACCTGGAGGGACTGGTCACCGCACTCGACCGGATGCCTCCGATCTCGGGTCGGCTCGAACGATTCGAAACCCCGCGCGGCACGTCCGTGATCGTGGACTACGCCCACTCCCCGGACTCCTTGGAGCAAGTCCTCACCACCATCCGGGCCTTCGCCTCCGGCCGGGTCATCACCGTCTTCGGCTGTGGCGGGGACCGTGACGTCACCAAGCGTGCGCGGATGGGGAAGATCGCCGGGACCCACTCCGACCTGTGCGTCCTCACCTCGGACAACCCTCGCAACGAAGACCCCGAAACGATTTTGGACCAGATCACGCCAGGTCTCGCGGCGACCGGGACGGCGTTCGAACGGCTGACCGACCGCCGTCGGGCGATTGCCTACGCCCTGTCCGCCGCCCACCGGAACGACATCGTCCTGATCGCCGGAAAGGGCAGCGAGCCGTACCAGATCGTCGGTGAGCAGCTGCTCCCGTTCAGCGACATGGCGACAGTGCGCGAACTCTGCGGGGTTCGATAAATCATCCGCGCAGCTCAAGCCGCTCGCTGGTACTCGTGGAGGGTTCCGCCGAGTCGGTCTCGTCCGCGGACTTCCAGGTGGGCCGAACGTCGTCCGGCCCACCGTGATCCCGCGTCCGGCCTCCGGCGAGCGCACCATCTGGACCCCGGCCCAGGCAATCCGCTTCCCGCGCCACTGCCGCACGAACGATCCAGACTTCGCTGACCTGATCGAGTTCCTCATCGGCACCGGCCTGCGCAAGGGCGAAGCCCACCGTGCGCGCAAGGGCGAAGCCCACCGTGCGGCCCGCGCCGTGCAGGTACCCGGCGTCGCGCCCGGTGCCGCGGCCGATGTCGAGGGCCCGCGGGCCGGCGCCGTACCGCCGCAGGACGTCCTCGGCCCAGCGTCCGGCGATCCGCTCGGGGTCGGCGAACCTGGCCTCGTACAGTTCGGGGCTGTCGGTGAGCAGATTGCCCCGCGTCCTCTCTCGCTTTCGTTCGTGTCTCATCTCGTGCCGCTCTCTCTCATGCCGCCGCGGGGACGGCCGCGCGCGGGGCGGGCAGTGTTCCGGTGCGGTGCGGCCAGGCGACGCCGCCGGCCGAGGCGAGGCCGAAGGCCAGGCAGCAGGCCCAGGGCAGCCAGGCGGGATATCCAGCTGCCCGCATCCGTGCAGCTCAGAGCCCTATTGATCGCGCCCCCACCAGGTACCTTCTGAGCACCTGCTCCATCGGTGCGGTGCGCACTGCTTGCGCGCCTGCGCTTCGCCCATGACGGTCTGGGTTTCCATGGACTCCAGATTCCGCCGAATCCGAACAGTCTCAGAAGAAGTAGACAGTGAAGGCATCGAGGCCCTCAGAGAGCCAGCGTAAAATCTCGTGACCTTACGTTTCCGGATTGCTCCAAAAGCATTTTTACAGGTCCGAATCCCACCGGGACGCTCCAGAACAAAGTACTGACTCGCCCGGGTAGGGGCTCGCTGCCCGTGCGCCGCAAGGTGTTCGACGAGGTGCTGGGCGACCGGCCCCACGATCTCGACCCCACGCGGAGTCGGCCAGCCACCGCCAACCGCCCCTACGACCGCAAGGCGCCCTACCCCGGCGCCACCCCGCTCTCCATCCGCGTCACCGGCCGGCAGGGGTCGTGTACACCGTTAGCCGGGCGCCCAGTAGGCGGCCGCTTGAGGTGTCACTGTCCCGGCCAACGCCATGATCACGACACCACCCCGCCACGGCCGCGCAGGACGGCCAGGGCAAAATACGCGCCCGCGAGCTGGACGCGGGCCAAGCAGAAAGCCGTGGGGACGCCGGGCAGAGGGGAGGCGCGAAACCTCCTCGCCTGGTTGGGGAGAAGGGCGGTTCGGCCTATGCGGAGACCGTATCGCCCGTATCGCCCGTACGCTTCGTGGTGTCACGGCGTCACGTGCCGGGCGCCAAACCACTGGAGGCAACACCACGTGCTGATTGCTCAGCGTCCGTCCCTGACCGAAGAGGTCGTCGACGAGTTCCGCTCCCGGTTCGTCATCGAGCCGCTGGAGCCGGGCTTCGGCCACACCCTCGCCAACTCCCTGCGTCGTACGCTCCTGTCCTCGATCCCGGGTGCGGCGGTCACGTCCATCCGCGTCGATGGTGTCCTGCACGAGTTCACCACCGTGCCGGGCGTCAAGGAGGACGTCACCGACCTGATCCTCAACATCAAGCAGCTCGTCGTGAGCAGCGAGCAGGACGAGCCCGTCGTGATGTACCTGCGCAAGCAGGGCCCGGGTCTGGTCACTGCCGCCGACATCGCGCCCCCGGCCGGTGTCGAGGTACACAACCCCGACCTCGTCCTCGCCACGCTCAACGGCGAGGGCAAGCTGGAGATGGAGCTGACCGTCGAGCACGGTCGCGGTTACGTCTCCGCCGTGCAGAACAAGCAGGTGGGCCAGGAGATCGGCCGGGTTCCGGTCGACTCCATCTACTCGCCGGTTCTGAAGGTCACCTACAAGGTCGAGGCGACCCGTGTCGAGCAGCGCACCGACTTCGACAAGCTGATCGTCGACGTCGAGACCAAGCAGGCCATGCGTCCCCGTGACGCCATGGCCTCCGCCGGTAAGACGCTGGTCGAGCTGTTCGGTCTCGCCCGTGAGCTCAACATCGACGCCGAAGGCATCGACATGGGCCCGTCCCCCACGGACGCCGCCCTCGCCGCCGAACTCGTACTGCCGATCGAGGAGCTCGACCTCACCGTCCGCTCGTACAACTGCCTCAAGCGCGAGGGCGTCCACTCCGTGGGTGAACTGGTCGCCCGCTCCGAAGCCGACCTGCTCGACATCCGCAACTTCGGTGCGAAGTCCATCGACGAGGTCAAGGAAAAGCTCGCCGGCATGGGCATGGGCCTCAAGGACAGCCCGCCCGGATTCGACCCGACCGCCGCTGCCGACGCCCTCGGCGCGAACAACGACGCGGACGCGGGTTTCGTGGAGACCGAGCAATACTGAATGCTGCGCGGCGCAGGTTATAGAGAAACCTCGCGTACGGCGGTGCACGTACGCCCCGCTGCTCGGCCAGCCGGCGGTAGCAGGCTGCCGGCCGGTCTGACGCAAGGCGCCCCCGGCCAGCACACGGGGGCGTACGTCAGGCGCCTGGCCACAGAGGAACTGCGTCCGTGATGCCTACTGACAGCGCCTACAACCTCGCAGCGGCCCGAACCTCCCGCCTTGTGCGGTCAGGCGGGCCGCCAGTGAGGGGCCCGGCCAAGGCCGTCCTGAGGGACCGTACGGTCACCGGCTGGCCGGCGCCCTGGCGCCGCAGGCCGCCGCTGATCGGGCGAGCAGCACCTGACGCGCGGAGCCCGCGACGGCCACCCGCCGCACGACGGGGCCGGGGTGCCTATCGGCGAGGTCACCTACGTCCTGGCGACGCGGGGTCTTGAAGCCAAGACCATGGACCCCGACGGCGCCGGATGGCGCCTGCGAGTCGTGCCGACCCTGGGCCATCTGCGGATTCCCACCGTCAGCAACGGCGTCATCGACCGGGCCTTGTACGGATGGATCGCCGACGGCCACGGCCGCTCCAGCGTCAAGAACACCATCGCCCCACTCGCCCGGGTCATGCAGCAGGCCGTCCGCGACGGCATCATCGATATCAACCCCGCCAAGGTCACCGGCTGGCAGAAGACCTACAAGCAGGCCGAGGACGAACTGGACGACCCTCGTTCGCTCGCGCTACCCGCCTGGGAGGCACTGGAGACCCTCGCCGACGCTCTCGTGACCCGGTCCGCCGACCAGTTCCCCGGATGGGGCAACCTCATCCGCTTCGCCGCAGGCACCGCAGCCCGGATCGGCGAGGTCTCCGGCGTCCGGGCCGGCGACACCGACCGGCGCGCCTGGACCTGGGACGTATGCCGCCAGACCATACCCGGGCCCGGCGGGCTGATCGACAAAGGCACCAAGGGCAAACGCCGCCGCACCGTCCCCCTCACGCCCGAGATCAGGGACCTGGTTGGCCGCACGCCTCGACGCGGTCGGCCACGACCCCGCAGCGCGGCAACTCTCCGCTACGATCCGTATCGCACGATAGCGACCGCTTCGCGTGTCCCCACGGTTCGTATCGCGCTCTGATGCGCCTAACGTCGCCATGAGCCACTTACCGATAGCCGTTAAATAGGCCGTACAAGGCTCTGTGAGCACAAGCGTCCCGGGGAAGGCCAAGGCATCGGCCAATGCGTCTGAGAGCGCGAGTTCCCGTGCCGATGGCGCCGTGCACGCACCCGCCTGTCCGTACGTCCACGCCACTCGACGCCAGCACGGTATCGTACGTCGGGCAATCCCCCGCACCGGAGGTCATCGTGAGTGCGCAGCCAGACGGCCCGTATGGACCACTGATCCCCATGCCCGACCTCACGCCGGATGCCCTGCGTGCGGCTGTTGCTCGTATCGCTCCCAGCAGGATCCCCGCGCTCACTCAGCACCTGTTCGAAGCAACGACAAACGCACAGGAGACACAGAGCCTCGCCCCCCTGCGCGCTTTCGTCCACTCATGGGCTGTGTTCATCGCCATCGAGCGGCATCCGGCACGTGCCGCCCGCCTCCGTGAACTCGAACAGATTGTGGATATGGCCGAACAGGACCCAACGGCTGCCATCGACGAAATTCAGCAGATCCGCAAGGCGGCGGAGGCCGAGGCCGGGCTGTGACCGACTGGACGTGGGAACACAACCCGAGCGAGGAGCACGTCGCCGGCGGACTTGGGCCGGGCGTCGTGGCAGAGGTCGAGCGGCTGGCAACCGAATCGCCGCGCTTGGGGTCGACGCGGCAAAGGTAGGTCGCCCCTTCGACAGGGAAGGCGGACTCCGAGAATTCGACATTCTCGGCGGACGCGGCTTCATCAACTTCCTCGCAGTAGCACGCCACCACCGCATCTACGTCTGCAACGTCCCCAGAAACCGCCGTGAACGGGCGTGTGCTGCCTACGCCTCGGCGCGCTTCAGCGCATGGTCGAGTACCACCAGCAGTGCGTCGAGCACCGAGCCCCGGTCGCGGGCGTCAAAGACGAACAGCGGGACGTGGTCGCTGACGTCCAGCGCCCAGCGCACCTCATCGAGCCCGTGGGCGACCTCGCCGTCGAAGGCATTGATCGCCACCGCGAACGGGATGTCCTTGTCCTCGAAGTAGTCGACCGCGGCGAAGCAGTCGTCGAGGCGGCGGGTGTCGACGATCACCAACCCGCCCAACGCGCCATCCACCAGGTAGTCCCACATGAAGCCGAAACGTTCCTGGCCAGGCGTCCCGAACAGGTACAGCTTCAGTGTCGGGTCGAGGGTGATGCAGCCGAAGTCCATGGCGACCGTGGTGGTGGTCTTGTGGGGGGTGTGGCTGAGGTCGTCCACGCCCGCCGCCACCTCAGTGACCGACGCCTCGGTGGTGAGCGGTTCGATCTCCGAGATCGACGCCACCGTCGTGGTCTTGCCGACGCCGAACCCACCCGCGATCACCATCTTCACGGGAAGGGGCGGCCGGTCGGTCTCGCCCGGGACGCACGGTGGGTCAGTCCCGTTGGCTGTCAAGGTGTATCCCTTCGGATTCGGCGACGGCACGAAGACCATCGATCACCTTTCGCAGAACGGAGGCGTCACGGAAGGCATCGGCACTGGGCACGTACACGGCGAGGAGCGCGTCGGCGCGCAGGTCGGCCGCGAGCACACGGACGACGTTCAGATGCAGGCGCAGCTTCGCGGCGACCTCGGCCAGCGACTGCGGCTGCCGGCACGCGGCGACGATGTCGCGGTGTTCGAAGGCCAGGGTGTCGAGGGTGGACAGGCCCAACGAGGTAGCCACGACCTGGGTCTCGATGGGGAGCGGCGCTTCTGCGTCGCTGCCCGCCACCCTCCCCGCGGTCAGCAGGAACGGCCGGATCGCCGAGGGGCGGCCGGCGGATCCCGAACCGCCGGAGCCCGGGTGGTGCTGACCACCCTCGGACGCCATTCCAGTTCTTTCCTTTCTCCATGTTGTGCCGGACCGATCACCCGGTGGCCGCGGAACCGACACTGTTCTTGAGCTCGAGGACCAGCTCGGGGCTGAGGGCCGCGCCCACGCGGTTGGCGAACAGGGTCATCTCGTAGGCGACGCTCCCCAGCTTCGCCTCGTTCGAGGTGACCACGCCGAGCACGGATCCGCTGCCGATCGCGGAGACGAGGAGATGACCTCCTTCCAGATCTATGATCACCTTGTTGAGTGCGCCGAGGCCGTAGTTGCCCGAGGCGCCGACGGCCAGGCTCGTGATCCCCGAGACGATCGCCGCAAGACGCTCGGAGTCCGCGTGGTCGCGCAGCCGCGAGACGGCTATCAGCAGACCGTCGGAGGAGACGGCAATGGCATCCACCACGCCTGCGGTCTCCGTCGCGAATCGGTTGAGCAGCCAAGTGAAGTCCTCTGCGGCGGCACGCAGGTCAACGGGCTCCACTGGGTTGAATTCAGTCCCACCTGTCGACGTGGTCACTGCCCCACTCCTTCCGGGGGTTCTGGTGTTGCCGGCGTCTGAGTCGGCTGTTGTCCCGGCTGTGCGCTCTCGCGCTCGGCCCGTTCCACCGCCTCCTCGAACTCTTCGATGGAGGAGCGGACCGCCTCGGCGTCGAGGGGCTGCCGTGACGTCGGAGTCGGTTGGCGTGCCGTCGAGGCGTTCGTGAGCGTCGCTCCGCGCACGCGGCGCCGCAGCGGCGGCGTGGTCGGTGCCGGGGTGCGCGCCTCGTCATCCGGGTGCTCCCGGGCCTCGGCGGTGGCCCTTTCGGCGGTGTTCCCGGACCCGGTTTCGGGGGCCGGTCCGGCCGCGTGCGCGGTCCGCGGGATGCGTCGCGGAAGCGGTGCCGGACCCTTCCCGGTGCTGTCCTGCGGTGCGGTGCCTGCGGGGGTCCACCGCGATGGCCGGGGATGCTGCCGCGGAACGGCGGATGTCTCGGCAGGCCCGGTGAGCGCTGGGGACTTGGCGGGTCCCGCGGGCCGGCTCCGGGTGGAGAGGGCCGACGAGGGGGAGTCGTCCTCGCCCGCGACCGTCGCGGGAACGCGGCTGGGCGGCACGAGCAGCGTCGAGGAGATGAAGACCCTGCTGGTGACCCCGCCGCCCAGGGTCGGGGTCAACGTGGCCTCGATGCCCCAGCGCCGGGCGATCCGGCCGACCACGAAGAGCCCGAGGACCTTGGTGGGGGCAAGGTCGAGCCGCTCGCGGCGCACCAGCCGCTCGTTCTCCTCCTTCAGGCGCTCCGCGCTCATGCCGAGGCCATGGTCGACGACCTCGACCACCGCCCCCTCGGCCTGGGAGCGCACCCGCACCTCGACACGGCTCTCGGCAGGGGAGAACGCCACCGCGTTCTCCATGAGCTCGGCGAGCATCAGGGTCAGATCGCCGACGATGTCGGGGGCGACGGTGACCTCGTCCAACACGCGCAGGTGGATCCGCTGGTACTCCTCGATCTCGCCGAGCGCGGCCCGTACGACGTTGGTCAGCGCCGTCGGCCGGGCCTCAAGAGCGGTCTCCGCCACCCCCGCGAGCAGCATCAGACTGTCGGCATTGCGCTGCAGGCGTACCGCCAGGTGGTCGATCTGGTAGAGCTGGTCGAGCAGCGCCGGGTCGGTCTCCTCACGCTCGACCGCATCGATCAGCGCCAGCTGGCGGGCGGTCAGGTTGTCGACGCGCCGCCCGACGTTGCCGAACATCTCCGCCACGTTGCGCCTGCTGAGCACCTGGCGCTGCAACAGGGCCGCGGCTGTCTCCTGCACCTCGTTGAACGCCTCCGCCAGCGTGCCGATCTCGTCGCGTACCGGCACCGGGACCGCCTTCAGCCTGAGCCGGGTGTCGTCCTCGGCCTCGTCGTCCGCCACCCGCGCGAGCTCCTGCCCCGTCGCCCTGGCCACCTGCTGGGCCGCGGCGGTCAGCATCCGTACGGGCCGTACGACGGAGCGCCGGACCAGGAGGGAGAGCAGCAGCCAGAAAGCGAAGATCAGCACCACGCCGGCGAGCAGCCACCCCACTCGCCACCAGGCATCGGAGGAGGCCCGGTCGCTGTCGTCCGCGATCTGGTGGATAAGTGACCGGGTGACCTCCAGCCGGGTGGACGCCTGCTTCTCGTACGTCGGATACGCCGCGATGGCCTTGTCAACGGCCGCCCGCACCTCGTCGAGGTCCTCGGCCTCCAGGGAGGAGGGATCGAACTGGAGGGACGCGAACTCCGACCGGATGGCGTTCTGGTGCGCGTTGCGCTCGATCCGGGTCAGCTGGCTGCTCTGTGCCGCCGAGGCGATCCGGGTGAAGCGCTGGGCGTGGTGGTTGTAGAGCTGGAGACTGCCCACCGCTCCGGTGAATTCCGTAAGCGCGCTGGAGTCGCCGGTCTGGGCGGAGAAGACGCCCGTCTCGAACGTGGCGTGCGCGGCGTCCGCGCGCAGCAGGGTGTCGAGCACGTTCTCGGGCGACGACACCACACCGCCCGCGGATCCGCCGAGGCCGAGCCCGTCGATGAGGTTGGAGACCACGGGGCCATAGGCCGGATCGATGCTCTCGGCCGGGAGGTAGGCGCCTTCGACTGTCTTGCGCAGCCCGGTCAGCCCGGCGACGCCCCGCAGCGCCCTGGCCTCCGCCGCGGGAAGGCGGGATCCGAACGCGGAGCGAACCTCGGCGACCTGGCGGTCGACGGCGCGCTGGGCCCGGCGGTAGTCCCGGGGCGACGGCGCGGGCCGACCGGGCTGGGCGGCCTGGTAGCGCACCGAGAGCAGAATCGCCTGCTGATGCTCCCTCTGCAGGTCGTCGACGAGGGAGGCGACCTGTTCGCTGCTGCGGACGAGGGCCGCGGTGCGCGCCGCTGACTGGGCCTGTGCGACCTGGCCCGCGACGACGTAGACGAGGATGGCGGCGACGACCGCAACGGGGATGATCACCAGCACATTGAGCTTGCGCTGGAACGGCCAGCGGTCGAGGAGAACATCGGCCCTTCGTGGAACCCGGGCTCCCCGACGTGCCTGTTCCGCTGCTTCCACCTTGTGCGGGGACACCGAGCCTCCGGAACGATTTCGTACGGGCAAGCTGCTCTGTTGCCCCTGCTTCGTCTGTACCGCTTGTCCGAACAGGCGGAGACTACAGCCTTTTGGCCCATGGGGTTCAAGCGTCGTGCATGGAGAACTGTGACGATCGGCATGCCGGTCGGTCCCGGGCCGTGCCTCCGAGGAGCCCGGCGTTCGAGCGGCGGACTGTGCCCTGCTGGGCGGCGCCCCTGCCCGGCTTCGACCTCAGCCGCTGACGGAGAAGTCGCGGAACCGGTAGTCGGACAAGGGGTGGCTGGGGGTCGGGACCAGTCCGCTGACCCCGGCCGCGTACGCGTCGACCTGGTTCTTGAAGCCCCAGACGATGTAGCCGCCGCGCTCGTGCTCGATCTTCTGGGCCGCCTTGAGCAGTTCGTTGCGCTTGCCCTCGTCGAACTGGCCGCGGGCCTGGTTGATGAGGGAGACGAACTCCGGGTCGTTCCAGTGCGTCTCGTTGTACGGGGCGCCCTTCATCGAACCCTGTTCCACCTGAGCCAGGTAGTTCCGCGTGAACCAGTAGTCCATGGCGAACGGCCACCTCAAGTACTTGTCACCGTAGAAGTTCCCGGAGTCCGTCTTACGGACCCGCACCGTCACCCCGGCGCCCCTGGCCTGCTGGGCGAAGAGCTGCGCGGTCTCGACCGCGCCGATGCCGATGCCGTTGGAGGTGACCAGCTCCACGTTGAGCCCCTCGTACCCGGCGGCCTTCAGCAGGAATTTGGCCTTGCCGAGGTCCTGGACGCGCTGCGGCAGATCGTGGTTGTACGCCGGGTCGAGGGGTGAGTACAGGTCGTTGCCGATGCGTCCCTGTCCTCTGAGTACCTGGCGGACCATCTGAGGCCGGTCGACGATCAGCCGCATCGCCTGGCGGACCCGGTCGTCCGCGAAGGGACCGGCATTCACGCGCATGGTCAGCGGGGTCCAGGCACCGGGCTCCGAGATCAGCACCTTGCAGCCCTGGGCTTCGACCAGCTTGATCTGCTCGAGCGGCAGGTTGTCCATGGCGTCGATCTCGTGCCTGAGCAGCGCGTTGACCCTGGCCGTGTCGTCGGGGAAATCGATGATGTGCAGTTGGTCGACGTAGGCCGGGCGGCGCCAGTAGTCGTCGAACCTGGTGAAGACGCTTTGGTCCCCGGGGGTGAAGGACTTGTACACAAACGGGCCGGTGCCGACGGGTTTCCTGAGGTCGAAGTCGGCCGGGACGATAGCCATGACAGTCTGCGCGAGCAGGTCCTCCAGCAGGGCATACGGAGCCTTCAGCGGGATACGCACGGTCAGGGAGTCGAGCCTCTTGAGGTCCGCGACGTCGACCACGGAGAGGCTGGTCGCCCCGGCGGTGGGCGCCTTGGGGTCCGCGATCCTGCGCAGGGAGGCGATGACGTCGTCGGCGTCCAGAGTCTTGCCGTTGTGGAACTCCACCCCGGAACGCAGCCTCAGCGTCCAGATCGTGCCGTCCTTGGACGGCTCCATCGACTCCGCGAGCAGGGGCTTGACACGGTATCTCTCGTCATGCACGAACAGCCGCTCGAACAGATTCACCGCCCGCGCGTGATCGGGCCAGATGACGGGGTTGTGAGGGTCGAGGGTGTCCTTGGCGCTGCCGCCGGTACAGCCGATGCGCAGGAGACCGCCCTTGTTCACGGGCTTGGCTCCCGAGGAGTCGCCGCCGGACCCGGAGCACCCCGAGAGCAGGCCCGCGGCTGCCGCGGCCAGCAGGCCGCCACCACTGCGGAGGACGGTTCTTCTCCTGATCGTGTCGGTGGGGCGGTTTCCGTGCTCGGTCATGGGCAGGTCTCGCATTCACATCGGGGCCGCTCTCTTGGCGCGCTGACCGCTCGGCTGACACGCAGCACCGAGACATCTACAACGCGGCAAAGGACAGTCGGCCGGGCTTCCCGCACGCCACAGCCGACCACCACGCCAGCGCGGTCATCCCATTACGCTGGTCATGGAGATTAGAACATACACATATCGAACACCCATCGAACATCGGGAAAAGGTACCAGGACCCGGGCCGGGTCTGCCCAACGGGGTGGATCGGCTCATGGCCGGGGATCCTGAGCAGTTCACCGCGGGCGCCACGCCGGTCACCGACGCGGACGCGGCCGAGGCCGACACGCCCGGCCCCGACTCTGCCCGGGCCTTCATCAAGGACTTGATGTGACTGCTCCGGGGCCGGACCGTTGATGCGGCATGGGGCGGCGCGATGTGACGGACCCGGAGTGGGGCGGCTTCGGACGTTTCTGCCAGTGAGCAATGGCCGTTGTGGTGGGTGGCGGATCACCGACAGGTGTTCGAAGGGATCCCGCATCGGAGGTCTACGCCCGGACCAAGCGGTTCCTCATGGCGTCGTCCTACGTCTCGGGTGTCCAAGATCCGGAGTCAGGGCCCCTTCACGCTACGAGGGGAGGGACACGCCCCGCCTCCCCTCAGATCGGTGTGACCGGCCTGGCGGTCATGGGCCGTAATGTGGCCGCAACCGTGCCCGCCCAGCCTCATGGGCGAGCCGACGTTCGCCGACGACATCGGCAGGCGCAGGTCCCCCCGGTGGGAGGTCGTCGCCTCCGCCGCCCGCCGCGGCATCCCTGCCCCGGCCCTCGCGCACTACGACACCCCTTCGCGCCGGCCGACTGCCTGCCGCCCTCCTACAGGGCCAGGTGGAGTTCCTCGGCGACGCAACTGAGTGGTCCGAAGCCGGGTCGGCACAGCCGCCCGGTGAGACTGACGGCGGTGACAAGAGAGGAGACCGGTCCGCAGGAAGGCGGTCTGCGCACCGCGCAGCCCGCACGGTTCGTGGGCGACATCGGCCGGCGATCACCTGCAGAGCGAGCGGGCTCCCGGGCTGTTGCCCTTGAAGCGCTGGCCCGTGGCGATCTCATCGCCCACTACCGACCAGACGGTCTCGTCGTCGTGGAAGGGGAGTGGGTCGATGCTGCTCGTCTCCTCACGGATGCGATCGACCTCGCGGTCCAGGCGCTCGAAGTCGGCTTCCTCCTCGTCCTCGTCGCCGCTGAAGGTGAACTCCTCGAGCAGGAGCTGGAGCCGGAGGGTGACCTGGACGAGGGAGGAGACGTCCGCGTGGAGTTCTACCACGGTCTCCTCGTCGGGGTCGAGGGCGTGCACCTTGCCGGATACGGGGTCGAGGGCGAGGTGCGCGTTGAGCAGCCAGCCGATGACGGGCCAGTCACCCGGGGCGTCCTCGAAGTCCTCGAAGTCCTCGATGTAGACGACATCCTGGACGAGGGGCAGCAGGCTGTCGTCCTCATCGGGCTGACGCAGCAGGAGCACCCCAGTGGGGACGCCGACGGTCTGCAGGAGGCCGGCGCCCTCGGTGTCCGCGGCGGCGGGCGGGAAGGCGGTGGCGGGCACGGTCGCGATTCGGCCCTCGCCGAAGGTGTCGACGAGCTCGCTGCGGGTGACGTCGAAAAGCACTTCCCGAACTCCGAACTCGGTGGCGGCACGGGCACCGTGGGACTCATAGTGGACGGAAGCGGTCATAACAACAGCGCCCGCTTGTCTTCAAAATGTACTGATGAGCGAACCAGGAACTCGCGGAGCTGCCGAATCACGGTATGCGCGCCTCGGCCAGCTCGATCGTCAACACCGGCCCACTCATGGCTCGGAGCCTAACCAGTCAGAGCGATGCCCCCAATCGATTACCGAGCGTGACTGCTCCACGGAAGTTGAGCCAGAGCCCGAGTTTTGACAGTACCGGAGTGCTTGACCGGCCAACATCAAGATGGTCCAGAGGAAAGGTGCTGGTCATGCCGCTGAAAGCTTTGTTGCAGTCCGGGACGAGGTGGCACGGTGATCAACCACGATGAGGCGTCGGCCGTCCGACCGTTGACACTGGCTTGGGTGCGTCGGCATCTGGAGGTCGGCGAACGGATCGTCAGAACAGAGGCGCTGCACGGCGGCATCACTGCCGAAATGCGGAGGCTGATCATCGGCACGCGGGACCGGGGCACCCGTGACCTGGTGCTGCGGAGCTTCGTCGACCCGTTCTACATGGAGCGTGCCGAGGACTGGCTGAACAGGGAGGCTGGCGCCCTGACACTGCTGGCGGGGACCGACGTGCCGGCTCCTGGACTGGTCGCGGTTGATCCGACCGGCGCGCATTGCGAGTATCCGTCGCTCCTGATGACACATCTGGCGGGCCGGACGGTCCTGGACGATGAGGGATTGGAGACGCGAGTCCCTCCCCCACCGGAGGTGAACCAAGTGACTTCTCAGTCTCCTGAACGCGGCCGGGTGTACCGGCGTTGCGGCTGCCGTCGCCCGGACGGCCGGCAGTTCGGCGCCAGCTGCCCCCGACTCCAAGACGGTTCAGGGCACGGATCCTGGGCTTTCGCTGTCGACCTGCCCTCGGCCGACGGCAAGCGCCATCCGCTGTGCCGTAGCGGATTCGCCACGCGCAAGGCCGCCGAGACAGCGCTCGAGCGCGCCCTGGAGTCCGAGCGGACCGGCCTGGACTGCAGCGAGGATCTCACCCTGGCCACGTATCTGGGCGAGTGGCTGCGTCTCAAGGAGAAGGTGCTCAAGCCCACCACGTTCGCCCGCTACCGCGACCACGTGCACGCCGATCTCATCCCGTCCTTCGGACGGCTGCTCCTGACCGACCTGCGGGCCCGGCACATCACCGCCTGGAGCGAGGCCGAACTCATCCGCGGATGCGGGCGCACCGCCGTCTACCGGATCGGTGCCCCCTTCTCCAGCGCGCTTGGCCATGCCGTGCGCACGCGCGTGATCCCGGCCAACCCGTGCCGGTACATCCTGCTGCCCCGTCCGGTCGCGCCGGAGCGGATCTGCTGGAATCCCCGCAGGCCGCGGCGTTTCTGCGGCACGACCATGCTCACTACGGCGATCAGATGGCTGATCTGTTCGAGCTGCTGCTGGGCACCGGTATGCGGCGTGGTGAGTCCCTGGGGCTGCACTGGACGGATGTCCACCCGGCCGAGCGGATGCTGCTGGTGTGCGCTGGAACCTGACGGCCGTGAACAACAACCACCTCTACCTCGGCCATCCGAAAACCAAAGCCAGCCGAAACTGGGTGAGCCTGGCCCCGCGCGTGGTCGCCGCCCTCGAGCGCCAGGCCGCGCTCGCCCGGGCCAGCCAGCCCAAAGGCACACCACTGGAGGGGCTGGTCTTCTGCCGCCCCGACGGCTCGCTGCTGCGCCCGCAGGGCGGCGCGCAGCCGAGCTCGGCCTGCCGCGGTGCGGCAGTCTTCCCTGCCGGGTTCGGCTTGATGTACGGCGCGGGATTCGCCCTGGTCTTCGGTCTCGGCCTGACGGTGTCCGTGCGTTCGGACATCCACCTCAAAGCAGCCCTGTCGGCAGCCCTTGCCGTGGGACTGGCCGGAGGTGCCGGTGCGGGGGCAGCGCTCCAGGGCTTCGGCGCGTTCGCCGGCCTGGTAGCGGGACTCGCCGGCGGAGCACTGGCGCTGGCTGTGGCAGTACATGTGGGGATCGCTCTGGCCCGCAGAAGGGGAGGCGGTCTCCCCGACCAGGATGAACCCGGGCTTCCCAGTCCCGACAGTGCGCTGCACAATGATTTCGTGGCGGGTGTTGTCGCGGGAGCTATCACGGGGATCATCGCGTTTGTCGTGGCCTGGCGCGCGTCGTGGATGTCTGTCCCGCTGCCTCTTGCCGTCGTCGTGGGTGCTTCAGCCTTCCTCGCCGCCGGTCCGGGATTCACCTCGGCAGTGTCACGACGCTACGTGGCTCTGCTCCTCTGCACCAGGGGTCGCCTTCCCTGGCGCCTTGCCCGTTTCCTACGGTGGGCGCGTACCGCAGGCATCATGCGCATCGCCTCCACGGCGTACCAGTTCCGCCACGACCGCCTACTCCAGTGGCTCGGACGGTGAGGGGACAAGAAAACAGCGAGCGATCGCACTCATTCTCGCGATCAGGTTCGAGGTGTACGGCTGTGGGTGCCGGAAACCGTGTCACCCGAGGTGACCTGCGGGTTCGGATCTATCGGAGCGCAGGAGGTTGGGCGAGTGCTTGCAGGGCATGATGCTGGGTCGTGACCGTACGTCTGATCCATCTGCTCGGGTGCCAGACCTTCCGATGGCTCGCACTGCTGGCCCGGTCGAGCGCGGCGAAAGACATTGCGAACGCCAGACCGCTACACCCCTTGCCCCCACCGATCGACGGCCCGGACACGTTAGCCCGCCGAGACATACGTCGACTCGATCGCCTCGGCGGCATCCTCCACGCATACCGACATGCGGCGTGACCTGCACGGATGATTTTTCCGGCAAGGGCACACGGCAGCGGCCCAGCGGGGCATCATCCTCGTCATGCTCACCACTGCGATCGGGCCCAACTACCGTGGACGCGCCGGGCGGGACCCCGGCGTCGAGCGCGGCCCACCACCACGCGCTCGCCGTGCTCAGGACGGCGTGCCCAAGCCAACTGACCGTCGAAAAACCGCAATTCCGCCGTCCCAGGGGTCAGCAGAGCCCGCGGTACGGTACTTCGGGAATCATCCGCTCCCAGTCGCCCCGCGAGAGCCCGCCCTGAGCACGTTCGCAGACCGCGTCGGCCACCTGGTTCTCCGACACGTGGTACGTCTGCGACGGAATGTGATCGCTGGCCACTGTCACGGTGCCGTCGTCCCGGCTGAATGCGACGGACTGGACGGGGTCGGACGGGATGGGGAGGACGGACCCCAGGGGCTGGTTGGCGGCGGCATCCCACAGCCGAAGGGTCCCGTCGAGGCCGGCCACGGCCAGGGTACGGCTGTCGTGGGAGAAGCCCAGCGCGGTCACCGGTGCCGCGGAGTCCTGGCGAACGTCGGTGATCAGCCCGGACATGATCCCCAGGCGCTTGCTCAGATGGCCGTCGAGCAGTGTCACCCTGCCGGAGTGGTCGCCTGCCGCCAGATACCGGCCGTCGGGGCTGAAAGCCATCACCTCGACGCCCGTCCAAGGCAGACCTTTGGACGCCGCTCCCCCGGCGGTCGGGAGGTCTGCCGTGCCGGCCCCCGCCGAAAGCGGCCTGACCCGCGCGGAGGGGGAGGTCAGATCGACGGCATGGCCGTCCGATGTGACGAGCCACCGTCCGTCGGGAGAGATGGTCAGGGCGTCGCCGCCGACGCCCTTGATGACCCGGGTCCTCGCACGGGTACGGACGTCCCAGACCTCGCTTCGCCACGTATCCGCACCCCGGCGGAGCGACACCGCCAGGGTCGAGCCATCCGGACTCAGCGCGATCCGGCGGACCAGAGCCCTGGGACGGATGGCCAAGGTGAGCTTCACAGGGCCGCTCCCCTCGCGCCACAAGACGACGCGCTGACGGGAACCCGGCTCGTCCACTGAGGTCAGCGTATAGGCGGCGCTGCGTCCGTTCGCCGCGAACGCCACGAGGCCGTAACACGAGGTGGCCGACGCGCCGCCCCGCCCGCCCGGGGTGTCCGCCCCGGAACAGGTGCCGATCCCGGGAGCGTTCCCCTTGTCGCGGCCGCTGCGCACATCGACGAACCGGAACCGCTTCTGACCGTGCGACGGCCGAGCGGTGGCCAGCGTCGCACCGTCCGGGCCGAGCCACATGCCCTCCGGCGGATCCGTGGTCCAGCGCAGGTGTGCCAGATCGCCCAGGCTGACCGTACGGACGGCCTTCCCGGCCCCGGTGTCGGGACCCGCGTCGGCGATGTAGCGGAGGAACCGGGCGCCGGTATCGATGCTGAAGTCGCTCGCCGAGTCCGCTGTGGTGGCGTACTGGAAAACGGCGTCGTCGGACACCGGTCGCCGCCACATCTGGAGTTTTCCCTGACCCGAGGTCACCAGGAACTTTCCGTCCCCGGTGTAGCGCATCGCCGCCGACCCGTTGCCCCGGAACTCGTCGATCCGCCGGCCGGAGACCGTGTCCCAGGTGCCCACCCGCTCTCCGACTCCGAAGGTCACCCGGCCGCCGTCGGGACTGAAGGCCACGGCGCACTCGTCGGACTCCCCCACCCGGTAGGCGTTCCGCAGGGTCACCGGGCGCTGCCGGGCGACCCGCCAGAGTCGTATCCGCCCGTCTTCCGGACACAGCCCCACCAGGCGGTCGTCCCGGCTGACGGCCGCTTTACGCAGTCCCGGCACCCGCTGCTCGAAGAGCGTGCGACGACGCTCCAGGTCCCACAGGCGCACCGTGATGGTGCCGCCGCCCGGGCCGTCGTCGGCCAGGACGGTGCGCCCGCTCGGGCCGAAGACCACCGTCGTCGGCCATCGGGAGGTGAGAGGTGCGCCGACCCGGTGTCCCCCGGCCACGTCCCACAGGACCAGCCCGCCGTCCCCGGCCAAGGCGAGCCGACGGCCGTCGGGACTCAGTGCGCTCACGTCCCAGTCGTCACCGATGCCGGGGTACCGCCCGGTTCTGCGGTGGCTGGATACGTCCCAGGCCGTCACCTGCCGACCGGTCGCCTGGAGCAGCACACGTCCGTCGCCGCTGAGGAAGAGCTGATCAGCCAGGTCTTCGGGCGCCGGAGCGAACCGGTCCTCCTCCCGCTGCTCCATCGACCCCAGCAGCGCCGACCGGGTCTCCGTTGTGGGTGCGGTACGCCAAGCTGCCAGGCTCAGCCGCATCGCGGTGACCGGGTCCGAGTAGCGCAGATTCTCCGCCACGGCGGCCACGCGCCGGGCCGCGGCCTGCACCCGGCGCTCGTCGCTGGTGCGGTTCTGCTGCCACGCGACCACGCCGGCCACCAGGGACACCACCAGCAGCAGGGAGAACGTGGTGCCCAGACCGCGCCGCCGACGGCGTTCCCGGGTGAGAGCCGTGCCGCTGGCACCGAGGAACTCCCGCTCCAGCGGGACGAGACGGCCGTCCCAGTCGGACCGGGGGAACACCTCCTGTGCGACGGCCAGACGCGCTCCGCGGTACAGCGCCCCAGGATCGCGGCCGAGATCCCGCCACGCGATGGCCGCCTCGGTGAGCCGACGGTGGACACGCAGCCGCTCGCGCTCCGCGCCGATCCAGTTCCGCAGCCGGGGCCAGGCGGTGATCAGGGCTTCGTGGGCCAGGTCGACCGTGTCCCCGTCGAGGGTGACCAGCCGGGCGCGGGCGAGATGTTCGATGACGGTGGCGGTGTCGCCTTCATCGCCGAAGTCGAGTTCGTCGCGGTGGGTGGGGCGGCGGGTGTCGGGCGTGCCGTCCCCCGGGGTGATCAGCCGCAGCAGAACACTCCGGGCGACATCGGCCTGGGCAGGGCTGAGCCGACCGTGGACCTCCTCGGCGGTGCGGGCGATCGCGCCGTGGAGCCCGCCGCTCGCCTCGTAGTTCTCCATGGTCAAGGCGCGGCCCTTGCGGCGGCGCCAGGTCTCCAGCAGGGCGTGGGACATCAGCGGAAGACCGCCCGGCTCGCCTTCCACCTCCGTGATGATGCGGGCGGTCAGGTCGCGTTCGACGATCAGCCCGGTGGCCTGGGCGGGTCTGACGATCGCTTCCCGCAGCTCGTCGCTGTTCATGGGCGGAGTCAAGAGGGTGGCGTCGCGCAGGGCGTCGGCCAGCGGCTGATGGCCGGCCAGGTTGCCGAAGAAGTCCGCCCGTACCGAGATCAGCACCCGCATCCCGCTGCCCGGGTCCATGGCCTCCAGCAGTAGGTCGATAAAGGCCGTCCGTTCGGCCGGGTCGGTGCAGAGGGTGTACAGCTCCTCGAACTGGTCGACGATCAGCCAGGTGTCGCCGCTCGCCGCGTCCTTCGGGGTGAGCCGACGGTCGCGGTCGCGCAGCGGGTGCTCGCCCGGCGTGATGATGCGTACGCCTGCGGGCCGCACGCTCGGGTCGCCGGCCGTTCGCAGACGGGGGATGAGTCCGGCTCGCAGAAGGGACGACTTGCCGCTGCCGGAGGCTCCGACCACGGCGGCCAGGCGTCGGCCACGCGTCAGCCGCAGCACGTCGTCGATGAGCTGGTCGCGACCGAAGTACAGGTCCGCGTCGTCCGGTTCGAAGCGGGCCAACCCCCGGTACGGCTCGGGGGTGCCGTCATCCGCCCGTGGTTCGGCGGCGTCCTCCTCGGCTGCCTGCCGCCAGCGCCGCTCCCACTCCTCGGCGTCCCCTCCGCACGCCCGTACGTAGGCCAGGACGACCGGCAGGGTCGGCAGCCGCTCCCCCGCGGCCGCCTGGGACAGCGTGCTCGCCCCGTGGCCCGACTTCCGCGCCATCGCCCGGTAGGTGGGACCTCCGGCCTCCTGGCGCAACTTGCGCAACGCGTATGCGAACCGCTGCACCGGCCCCTCGGCCGGATCCAGCGGCGCCTCACGACGACCCGCCATGGGTGATCCTTCCCGGTCTGTCCCGCCCGCCCCGCGCCCCCTCCCGGCGGTCCGGCCATTGATCAGGCTGGTGGGAGGTGGCTGTCATTCAATGCCGCGGCGGCTGAACTCGGAGGTGACCGGGGCCAGAAGGCCGGGGAGCCCGGCGCTTTCCCAGTCCCGGTCATGACCCGCCCAGCCCTGAACGAGGGCCGGGTTATCACAGCGAGCCCGCCGGGCTCGACACGGGGAGGAATCACCATGCGCAACCAGGACAGGTACACCACAGTCGCCCGCGCTTCGGCCGGAGTCGTGACGGGGACGGGGAACTGGCCGCCGCCGCGGTCGGCGGACGCGTCGGCAGCCGGCTGACGGGGGTGGAAGCCGGTGCGCGCCACGGAGGCCGGGCGCGCATCGGCTTGCCCTCCGCCCGGCGCCGGGGGCCGATGGGGCTTCGGCGTCATGGCCGGGCTTCCAGCAGGGCTCGTACCTCGTCGGCCTCGGAGGTGTCGGATCGGCCGAGGAGGCGCAGTGCCTGCTCCCAGCAGGTGCGGGCCCGTCCGGACTGGCCGAGCTGTTCCAGCGCTCGCCCGAGCGCGGTCAGCGCATGCGCGCGACGCTGGTCGCCGCCAAGGTCGTTGAGCAGGGCGAGGGCGTGTTCGGCCTGGGCGGCGGCCCGCTGGGGGCGCCGCATGGCCAGTTCCGCCTGGGCCATCCGGTAGTGGGTCATGCCCTGCCAGAAGGGCTGTCTGGTTTCCTCGAATCCGTCCAGCGCCCGCTGGAGCTGGGACAGAGCCTGCTCATGGCGATGGGCCCGGTGAAGGGCGAGGGCCAGGGCGTAGTGGCCGTTGGCCAGGCGGAGTCGGGCGCCGAGTTCCTGCCAGGATTCGACGGCTTGCTCGCAGGCGGCGATGGCCTGCTCGCTCCGGCCGAGTTCGAGGTCGGCTCTGGCCATGTTCATGAGCATGCTGGTCTCGCCGTAGCGGTTGGCGTCGGCCCGGAAGACCTCCATGGCCTGCCGGTAGTGGGCCGCCGCCTCCTCGTAGCGGTTCCGAGCGGTGGCGAGGTTGCCCTGCAGGTTCAGCGAATAGCTGTGGGTGAGGGGGTCCTGGGCGGTCCGGCCGAGAGTGAGGGCAAGCCGCGCCTGGGCCCCTGCCTGGTCCAGCCGACCGGCGAGATGGTGCACCTGGCCGAGGAGGAGTCGGGCCCGTCCCTCGGACCCAGTGTCCCGCACGGAGCCGGCGCGGTCGGCCACCGCCTGGGCGGCCTGCTCGTACTGGTGCACACAGGTGCCCGATTCCATCAGGTCCTGGCTGGCGAGCAGCAGATCGGCCGCCCTGCGCAGCAGGGCTGGCTCGTCGACCGCCTGGTGGACGGTGGCGAGCAGAGCGGGTCCTTCGTCGAAGAGCCAGCTCAGGGCCGGTTTGCTGTCGTCGAACGGGAGCCCGGGCCAGGTGGTCGGGGCCAGGTGGTGGAGCAGCCGGTCGCCGGGGTTGTGGAGCGCGTAGGTGCCGATGGCGGTGGCCAGGTAGAAGTCGAGGAGCCGGGACAGGACTGCCCGGCGTTCCGCGCCGGTCTCTTCGGCTTCGGCGCGCTCGCGGGCGTAGAGGCGCAGTAGGTCGTGGTAGCGCCAGCGATCGGAGGCGGTCGACTCCAGCATGCTCAGGTCGACCAGGGATTCCAGCAGGGCCGCGGTGACGCGGCCCTCCCGTGGGTCGCGGCGGAGGACAGCGGCGGACGTGGGGAGCGAGAGACGCGGGGCGTCCGGGACGGCCAGCAGTCGGAAGGCCCGTGCCTGCTCGGGGGACAGCTGCCCGTAGCTCAAGGCGAAGGAGGCCTCGACGGCCAGATCGCCGGTGCGCAGTTCGCGCAGTCGATGGTGCTCATCGGCCAGCCGACCGGTCAGGGTGGTGACCTTCCAGGCCGGGCGAGCGGCCAGCCGGGCGGCGGCGATACGAATCGCGAGCGGCAGGAAGCCGCAGGCCGCGACCGCTTCCTGACACGCCTCGGGCTCTTTCGCGGCCCGCTCCGGGCCCACGATCCGGGTGAAGAGGTCCAAGGCTTCCGGCGGGTCCATGACATCCAGACCGACCAGGTCGGCGCCGTCGAGATCCGCCATACGGGCGCGGCTGGTGATCAGGACCGCGCAGCCCGGAGCCCCGGGCAACAACGGGCGTATCCGGGCCGCACTGTGCGCATTGTCCAGCAGGACCAGGAACCGGCGGCCGGCCAGGAGCGAGCGGTACAGCGCCGCCCGCTCCTGAGTGCCCTCGGGCAGGGCGCCGGGCGGGATTCCCAGAGCGCGCAGGAAGGTGCCGAGCACCACCGCGGGCTCGGCCGGGCGCGGGCCGTGGCCCAGCAGGTCCGCGTAGAGCTGTCCGTCGGGAAAGCGCTCCCGTACGGACTGGGCGACGTACACGGCCAGGGCGGTCTTGCCCACCCCGCCCAGTCCGTGCACCGCGGCGATGGCCACCGCTGTTCCGCGCGGGCGCAGCAGATGTTCCCGCAGAGTGTCCACGGTGGCCCGGCGCCCGGTGAAGTCGGTGGTCCGCGCGGGGAGTTGCGCCGGGCGCGGAACCGTGGGGCGGACGGCCGCCGAGTCCGTCGGCGCGGCGGGCGGGGTGGCGAGCGCGGGGTCGACGCGCAGGATGCGCTGGTATAGCCGCTTGAGATCGGGGCCGGGGTCCACACCTAGTTCTTCGGCGAGCAGTCGGCGCGTATCGGCGTAGACGCCCAACGCTTCAGCCTGCCGGCCACTGCGGTACAGGGCCAGCATCAACATGATACGCAGCCGCTCCCGCAGCCGGTGCTCAGCCGTGAGCGCGGTCAGCTCCGAGACCATCTCCGTGTGCAGGCCCAATTCCAAGTCGAGCTCAAGACGGGTTTCCAACAAGGCCAGGCGCCACTCCTCCAGACCACTGCGCTGGGCATGCGCATTCGGGCCGGGAACCCCGGCAAGGGGTTGCCCATCCCACAGCATCAGCGCCATGTGCAGCAATCTCCGTGCCTCAGCCAGATCCCCTGTTGCCCGGGCACGCTTCGCTTGCGTCTCGTATTCCCTGCAGACCTCGAGGTCCAGCGCCCGTTGCTCCGCTCGGAGCGCGTAGCCTCCGGATTCTGAGACCAGCACGCCAGGCCCCAGCTTCCGACGCAACCGGAAGACGTAGGTGCGCAATCCGGCGAGCGCTTCAGGCGGTGGCGCTTCCCCCCACACCGCGTCAACCAACTCGTCTGCGGTGGCAGTGCGTCCCTGACGAAGCAGCAATGCGCACAGCAGGGTCTGTTCTTGCGGGCTGAGGGGCGCGAGCTTCTGCTCACCGCGCCACATACGAACTGGGCCCAGCACGGCGAACCGTAACCCTGTGTCCGCGGCATCGTGCAGCTTGTGCGATCTCCCGGTGACGCTGGCCTTCCTTGGCGGCAGTTGTCCATCGACGGCGGAGATATCGGATGCGGCGGGTGAGTCCCCTGTCGATCGGCGGTGTGGGGGGAGGGTGAAGCCGAGTTGTTCGAGTGGCATTCCGAACATCTCTTCCAGCACCCGCTGCCTCGAGGGTCCCGGGCAGGGTGGGTTTGGCTGGCGCCACCGGTGAAACTGCCGCGCTGTCACCTGCTCGGGCTCTCCGAGGCTGGCCGCGACCCTGGCATACGCCTTGAGGAAAATCTCTGGCCGATCCCACTGGCGCTTCTCGCACAGCCGTCTGAAGACCGCCTGATCCACTCGCGTCTCGCCTCCGCGCTCCACTTGTTCTACGGATGCCCGATCACCGTAGTCCCCCACGATGAACCGGCTCCAGTGCGTAACCAGCCACAAGTCCGAAAGTCCGATCGCCGGACTCTCCGCGTTACCGGGCGGCTCACGGGAGCGTCAGTGACCAGGGCCGACATCTTCGAAGGAGAACATCCGTTCGGCGATCCCTGAATTCACTGACTTTTTATGCGCGAACGGTTCCCTGTTGTTGTGCTCGAACGTCGGTAAGGAGCAGTCCTCGGATGGCGTCCTCTCAAATGGGGAGTCAATCCGGGCGCGCTGCTCGTCGAGATCGAATCGGAAAGAACGCGAAGTACGTTCAGTAACGGCAACCGGCCAAACTTCCTGGGCCGGCGCCAGGTTGACCAGCAATCTCGGTGGTGCAAGCCAGGTGGCGCGGTTCACCCCACGCCACCCTCACCACTCACACGGGGAAGGAACCCCTTCATGAACGCTCGCAAGCACATCGCCCTGGCCGCCTCCGCGGCCGTCCTCAGCGGAGGGTTCGCGCTCGCCGGCGCCACCGGTGCCACGGCCTCGGTCCCGCGATCGACCGGGACGGCCGCCGTCATGCAGCATCACTCGGCCAAGCGGGGGCAGGCCGATCACCCGGCGGCGAACCGGTGCCTTATCTGGAAGAAGAGTGGCTGGGCGACCGCCGGCTACTACACCAAGGTGACCACGTACCCGATCGTCAAGCAGGGCGCCTCGGGTAACAAGGTCAAGGAGATCCAGTGCCTGATCGACTACTCGCTCCCCGGGGGCTGGAGCGGTGCGATGGACGGCAAGTTCGGTCCCGCGACCAAGGCGGCCGTGAAGAAGGTCCAGGGGCAAAGCTGGTGCCATATCACGCGGGACGGGATCGTCGGCCCCAAGACCTGGAAGTGCCTGCGCCTGTGGGCGGGCTGAGGCGCACCAGCCCCACGGGAACGGGCTGATCGACGACGTGCAGGCACGCGTGGCCCGGCAGCGTGATGGCGGTCCATCCTCCCTCGGGAGGGGGAAGAGGATGAACTCGGGGATGGCGACGCCGCGGCGCACGGGGAGGGGGCGACGGCCGACCAGGCCGCCGTCTCACCCCAATGCCGGGCCGACGAGAACCGGCTGTCTTCAGCAGGCGGGTGTGTAGGTGATCCGGGCGTCGTGGCAGCCATCCGCTGGATCGGCGAGGGCTGTCACTTCTGCCGGGTCCGCCGAGAGTTCCCAGCGGGACTTCACCACGGTTCACTCCTCGACGTACCGGCAGCGGGCTCCCGGGTCGGCAGGTAGCCACTCGCGGGGATCCTGGTCAACCTTGCTGGATTCTCCCGAGCGCTCACTGCTGCCAGAACCATGGACCCGCGTTTCCACTAGCGGAACAGATCGCTCACCCGCTAACTGACCAGCTTTCCCTCACGCGCTCTGCATGGGTAGCTGAATGGATCTGATAACAGCTACTTGTGTGGGTGACTGATCGATAGCTGCACGGATTTCCCCTGTTGGCCGTCAGCGATCCGCTGACGGCCAACTGCTGAGGGCGGTCAGGACGCGCGGCGTCCTCGGCGCGGTCGGTTCGGCTGCCCGGGGGCAGCAGTGACAGCTGGACGTGTGGGGTGAGCTGTCCCTTGTCCGAGAGCTGGAGGAAGCCCAGACCGGTGAGCAGGTCTTTGTGGGCGCGCGGTTGCAGGTGCTGCTGGTGGGGGAGAGCCGGCGGGACGAAGCCGTCCAGGAACCGCCTGCTCGGCCATCCCCGACCCTTCTCGAAATTGCGGACGACGTCGATGTGGTGCTGCGGCAGTCGGGGCGCGGCGGCGTCCGTGGTCTGCTCAACGCATGACTGCAAGACCCTGAACACCAGGGTGACCGCAGTGCCCAGTTCGTTGCTGTCCTCCCGGGTGTGCGTGGGCGCATCAGGGTCTTGCCGCTTCCGGAAGAGTTCGAGGCCACCTTCCAGCCGCTTCGTGGCCATGCCGACCGCGTGGATGTCGCGGCCCTTGGCCCACCGGACCACAGTCTTCTGCCGGATGGCTGGCGCGGCCGGTGTCAGTGCTTGGTGACGCAAAGCCATAGACGCGGGTCGCGCCCGTGTTGTCGGCCCGGTCCACTGACCGCGCCTCGGCCTGATGGTTGCCGTCCTCGGCAGGAGCTACGGAGAACGACGCCCTGACGGCGAACGCCTGGGAGGAGGAGTCGATGCGCCGCTCGGACGTGGTGCTGTTCTGGATCCCCCGCGACATGAACCGGCTCCCCGGGCTGGTCTCCAACATCAAGTGGGGGGTGTGGTACGACTCGGGCCGGGCAGTGCTCGGTGCGCCGCCGGAGGCCGAGCGCATGGCGTACCTCCTGCACTTCGCCGAGGCATTCGGGGTACCGGTGGAGCGCACCCTTCCAGGGGCGGCGGGAGCGGCCCTGCACGCGGTGAGTCGCGGCTCCCGCCGCACCGGCGGCGAGCGGGCCGTTCCGCTCACGGTGTGGCGGTCCCGGCCCTTCCAGAGGCGGTACGCCGTCCGACAGGCGGCGGGCTGCCGTCTGCTGGACGCGCGCGTGGAGTGGTACGAGCGGGCCACCGCCCCGGACGGCGCCCCGGCCTGGCTGCTGACCGCCACGGTCGCGGGCGACGGGGCCTCCCCCTCCGTGTGCCGCCTGCTGTCGGCTCAGGGACAGGGCATGCTCATGTAGAGCGCCTGCTCACCCTCGGAGGGGGTGCCCTCGTAGAGGGCAGTGTCGAGCCCGCAGAAGGCGAAGCCCATCCGCCGGTACGCGTGGATCGCCGGCGCGTTGATGTTGGTGACCTCCAGCCAGATGTGACCGGCTCCCCGCTCACGGGCGAACTCCACCGCGACCCCCATGAGCGCGCGGCCGACCCCCCTGCCCCGGTGCTGCGGGGCGATCTCGATGTCGTCGATGGTCAGCCGGCGGTTCCAGGCGGAGTACGAGACGGCGACGAAGCCCGCCAGGTCGCCGGCTGCCCCATGGGCGACGAAGGTGCGGAAATCCGCGTCGTCCGCGTCGTCGCCGTCCGGCTCGTCCTCGGGGAACACCTTGGTCAGGGGCGGGTCCACCGGGACCTCCCGCAGCGCGAACCCGTCCTCGGTGACGGTCACCTGGAAGACGGTGCCGGTGGTGAAGGAGCCGTCCAGGGCCTCGATGGCCTCGGCGTCCTCGGGGGCAGCGGCGCCGTATCGGTAAGCCGTGTCGTCAACAGTGGCCATGGCACGACGCTACGACCGCTCCGACCACGACGGAACGGGTTTCGGCCGACCACGCCCGATCACCGACCCAGCCGTCTTCGTCGTCCGGAACCGTCTTCGTCGTCCGGTGCACAGCCGACCAGCCGCGTGGCGGTAGCCCTCAACCGGCCAGTCGCCGAGTTCTTCGTGGACGGCGACGCGCTCACTTCCGACGGGGAGACGGCGTCACTGCCCCGCCACTTCACACTGACCCGGGCGACGAGCGGCGCGACGGAGTACGTGTCCGGTCAGGTGACCTATCGGATGCTCTCCGACCGGGGGCCCAGCCTGGTGCTCGAGCCGATGCTGGTGCGCATCGTGTGCCGCTCGAAAAGTCATCGCCACAGCTGAGCGGGGTATCGCCACAGCTGAGCGGGGTGTGGACGGCCCGCTGGGATCATGCCCCACGTGATCGTGTCCTTGCTGTACAAGGTGACCCGGAAGCTGCTGACGGTACCAACTGTGCTCCTCCGTCGCGAGACGGCGAAGGACGCGGAACTGCTGGTACTGCGGCACGAGAACGCGGTCCTGTGCCGCCAGTTGACCGGGCCGGTGCGCTATGAGCCCGCCGACCGGTGCTGGTTCGCCGCCCTGTCCGGGCTGATACCCCGACGCCACTGGCTCAAGACCTTCCCGATCACCCCCGGCACCCTGCTCGCCTGGCACCGCAGGTTCATCGCCGCGAAGTGGGACTACACCGCGCGCCGACGCACCGGACGCCCACCCACTACGGCAGCGATCACACTCGTACTGCAGCCGGCCCGGGAGA
>NZ_JBEXHC010000009.1:228324-231065 GCF_040607655.1 Streptomyces sp. NPDC005266 | reverse complement strand
TATCTGGCGTTGACTTTTGGCACGCTGTTGAGTTCTCAAGGAACGGACGCTTCCTTCGAAACCGTTTCACCGGTTTCTCCGGGCGCTTCCCTTCGGTGTTTCACACGCTATCAGACTGTTTCCTGCCCTCCGAACCGATGTCTTTCGCATGGCATACGAAAGCGGATCCGAGATTTGGATCAAGTAGCTGAAGATGCTGCCCCGACCTGGATGTGCACGCGGGCGACCGCAGTGCTTCATCCGTTGGGCAGGGGTAAGACAGTACAGCGCCTCACGCGGCCGTGGCAAATCGATTCGTGGGCCACGGGCGCTCTCCGGTCTGCGCCGCTTGTGCGGAACCCAAAGTTCCTATGACTTACTCTTCTGGGCAGTGCGCTGTCCGGGACAGGCGGTGACGGCGCGTGATGAATCTTCACCCTGGGAGGCTTCCCATGACCACCGTGACGTCCCCGGTCGCCGGGCGGGCGATCGGACTCGCAGCGGTTCCCGATCCGGTGTTCTCCGGCGCCATGGTCGGTCCTGGCACGGCGATCGATCCGGTGCTCGAGCCGTGTGTGGCGGTGGCTCCGGTCGACGGCATCGTCGTCTCCCTGCACCCGCACGCGTTTGTCGTCGTCGACGAGGAGGGGCACGGCGTGCTCACCCACCTCGGGATCGACACCGTCCAGCTGAACGGCGAAGGCTTCGAGTTGCTCATCAGCAAGGGGGACACCGTCAAGCGCGGCGACGCGGTCGTGCGCTGGGACCCCGCCGTCGCGGTGGCCGCGGGCAAGTCGCCGATCTGTCCGGTCGTGGCCCTGGAGGCCACGGCCGATTCGCTTGCCGACGTCCGCGAGGACGACGGTGTGAATCCGGGCGACGCGCTCTTCAGCTGGACGTGAGCCGGGCGTCGGCCCGGCGGCCGGCGGGAGCCGGTGCGGGCGCGTGATCGGCCAGTACGACATCCACCACGGCGGGGTTCCCGCCGTATCGACCGGGGACGGGTGAAATGGAGACAACGCTGCGAGGCGTCGGCGTGAGCCACGGGGTGGCGATCGGCGAGGTGCGGCACATGGGCACGGCGGTTCTTGAGCCGCCCGCGAAGCAGATTCCGGCCGATGAGGCGCCGCGTGAGCAGGGTCGTGCGCGCCACGCGGTGGAGGCCGTCGCGGCCGATCTGATCGCGCGCGGCAATCTGGCCGGCGGTGAGGCCCAGGCCGTGCTCGAGGCGCAGGCCATGATGGCGCAGGACCCGGAGCTGATCGCCGATGTCGAGCGGCGCATCGCCGTGGGCAGCACCGCCGAGCGTGCGGTGTACGACGCCTTCGCCGCGTACCGGGCGCTGCTGGCCGGGGCCGGGGAGTATCTGGCGGGGCGAGTGGCCGACCTCGACGACGTACGGAACCGGATCGTGGCCCGGCTGCTGGGTGTGCCGATGCCGGGGGTGCCCGACAGCGATGAGCCGTATGTGCTGATCGCGCGGGATCTCGCCCCCGCCGACACCGCGCTGCTCGACCCGACCCTGGTGCTCGGATTCGTGACCGAGGAGGGCGGGCCGACGAGCCACAGCGCGATCCTCGCGCGCGCCCTGGGCGTGCCGGCCGTGGTGGCGCTGCCCGGTGCCGGGGAGCTGGTCGAGGGCACCGTGATCGCCGTGGACGGCAGCACGGGCGAGATCTTCGTGGCCCCGAGCGAGGAGAAGCGCGCGGAGCTGACCCGGGCCGCCGAGGCGCGCCGGGCCGCGCTGGCCGCCTCCTCCGGGCCGGGCGCGACGTCCGATGGGCACAAGGTGCCGCTGCTGGCGAACGTGGGCGGCCCGGCGGACGTTCCGGCGGCGGTCGAGGCGGGCGCCGAGGGTGTGGGCCTGTTCCGTACCGAGTTCCTGTTCCTGGACGACAGCACCAAGGCACCATCGGAGGAGAAGCAGGTCGAGGCGTACCGGCAGGTGCTGGAGGCGTTCCCCGAGGGCCGGGTGGTGGTCCGGGTCCTGGACGCGGGCGCGGACAAGCCGCTGGACTTTCTGACCCCGGGCGATGAGCCCAACCCGGCGCTGGGCGTACGCGGACTGCGCACTCTGCTGGACCATCCCGAGGTGCTGCGGACGCAGCTGACCGCGCTGGCCAAGGCAGCCGAGGGGCTGCCGGTCTACCTCGAGGTCATGGCCCCGATGGTGGCCGACCGGATCGACGCGAAGGCGTTCGCGGACGCGTGCCGCGAGGCGGGGCTGCGGGCCAAGTTCGGCGCGATGGTGGAGATTCCGTCCGCCGCGCTGCGGGCCCGGTCGATCCTGCAGGAGGTCGAATTCCTGTCGCTGGGCACCAACGACCTGGCGCAGTACACCTTCGCCGCCGACCGCCAGGTGGGGGCGGTCTCACGGCTCCAGGACCCGTGGCAGCCCGCGCTGCTGGATCTGGTGGCGGCTTCGGCCGAGGCCGCGCAGGCCGAGGGCAAGAGCTGTGGTGTCTGCGGTGAGGCCGCATCCGACCCGCTGCTCGCGTGTGTGCTGGCCGGTCTGGGCGTCACCAGCCTCTCCATGGGTGCCGTGTCCATCCCCTATGTGCGGGCCACGCTGGCGAAGCACACGCTCGCCCAGTGCGAGCGGGCCGCCTCCGCGGCGCGCGCGGCGGACACGGCCGAGGATGCCCGCCGGGCGGCGCAGGCGGTGCTGTCCGGCGAGTGAGCCGATGACCAGGGTCCGTCCCCAAGGGCGCCCCGCCGCAGTTGGCGAAGCACACGCTCGCCCAGTGCGAGCGGGCCGCCTC